>NZ_AZQP01000041.1 GCF_000601455.1 Fervidicella metallireducens AeB | reverse complement strand
CCATATTAAGTAAAATTGAATATGCTTATACAACAGGCGATGTATTAGGAACAGCATTAAAAACAGTAACCTATAATTATGGTGATGCGAACTGGAAGGATAAATTTACTTCAATCACTGTAAGGATAGGTGAAGGTAACCCACAGATTTATGATATAACCTATGACGCAATAGGAAATCCATTAACATATAATGGATATACCTACACATGGGAAATGGGACGCCAATTAGCTGGTATCTCAGGGAATGGAATAAATGCCTCCTTTAAATACAACGCAGAGGGAATAAGAACACAAAAAACAGTAGGAACAGTAACAACAAAATATCATCTTGTTGGGGATAAGGTAACTTTAGAATCAAATGGATGCGACACAATCGACTACTCCTACGACAGTAGTGATAACCTAATTAGCATGAAGCTAAATGGGGTGGAGTACTATTATATAAGGAACGCTCAGGGTGATATATTAGGGTTGTTAGATGGTACAGGAACTCAGGTGGCATCATACACATATGATTCTTGGGGTAAGCTGATAAGCATTAAGGATCAGAATGGAAATGATGTAACTAATACTACTTGGCATATAGGGTATAAGAATCCTTATAGATACAAGGGGTATAGGTATGATAACGAGACGGGTATGTATTATCTACAAAGCCGATATTATAGTCCTGAATGGGGTAGGTTTATTAATGCGGATGCGTTGGTTGGTGAGACGGGACAATTATTATCTCATAATATGTTTGCATATTGCTTAAATAATCCTGTAAATATGGAAGATTCCGATGGAGATGTACCAAAGTGGGCTAAACATACATGGGATAGATTTGTAAAATGGAATAAAAATTCATATAAAAATATGAAATGGGCTATTGCAGCTACATTTATGGTTACGTATATGTTCTATAAACCATATATTGATCATATAATTCTCAGAAAAGTGAGTAATATAAAGTTTCCGAAAATTGGAACCTCCAAAAGCTCTTTTGGTAAGAAATCAGTTGGAGCAGCTCAATATCAACCAACAAGTATAAAGATGGTTAAAGATAATTATCTAAAGAAAAATGGTATAGATGCTCATAAGCTAAAGGCTGAGGTTGTTGGCAAAAATAATGTATCAAAATACGATATATATGTTGATAAAGATACAGGGCAACTTTGGGTTTATAGAAAAAAAGGAATAGGAGAAGGAATACGTACAGGTGAATATATAAAATAAAGAGGTGAATAAATTGAATAAGACGAAAGTAAAAGTTGAGTTTGTAATAGTTGGGGATGAATTTAATCCGGGTTTAGTAACTGAGAAACTACAAATTAATCCTAACGAATACTGGGTTAAAGGAGATGACATAAAAGGTAGAAATATAAAAAGAAAAGATAGTTGTTGGATTATTGGAACTGAATATGAGGAGTCCTCTGATATTAATAATCAAATAATTAAAGTATTAAATAAAATACAGGATAAGAAAAGCAATTTATGTGAACTAGGAGAATATTTTAATCTTGAGTATATATTATTAATAATCATAAATATAGAGGAGAATGAAAAGCCTGCAATATATTTTGAAAATGAAGTTATTCAATTTATGAATGATATTAAAGGTAAAATTGATATTGACTTGTATATTTTCTAGATATGATGTGGTAGTCATATGACATATGACTTATTTACGCAATAAATTGGGAGATGTTAATAAGAGTTTAGAAGAAAGAGGCTGTTACACAACTAACAAAATCAACGGGAATCAATGGGGACATTTAAGAATGTTTATAGGGACGGTCAACAATAGTTCGGAAGGAAGGGGATATTAGTTATAATATCCTCGCCTCCTCCTATTTTATAAACAGAAAAATTATTAAATGTCCCCATTTTTACTCACAGAGCTACACCTACGATGAGAATGGTAATGTAGTTTCAACAAAGGATCTTCAAAAGCAGACAACAAGCTTTGCTTACACAAATAATGACATGACAAAGATGGTTGACCCCAAGGGTAATAACTTTAAGTATAATTATTATACCAAGCATAATATACTTGATGCAACATCAGCTGAAAATGTTGTTTATGCATTTACCTACGATTCCTACGGGAATCCAGTTACATCAAAAATAAAGGATGCCGCAGGAACAACAGTTATAAACTCAAAGGCAACATATACAACAGATGGTAACTATATTAGTGAAGTTGAAGACTCAGAGGGAAATAAAGTACTTTACAGCTATAACAGTACTAAGGGAACCCTAGACAAGTTAACTGATGCAAAGGGTAATGAAACAAACTATGTCTACGACAACCTTGATAGACTTCAAAGTGTTTCAAAATCAGTAGACGGAAAGACAATATAATTTATAATTTACGGGACAGTTATGTACGGGACAGTTATGTATTGTTCTGAGTATAAGGGACACTTTGGTATTGTTATCGTTGTTGCATTTAGCGTGAATTTTCAAAAGAAACCTTTTTATAAGTTAATTTTAAGATGAAAAAATCCCGAAACTTTTCGTTTCGGGATTTTGTAAACTCTGAAATTATCTCTTTGAGAATTGTGGTGCTCTTCTTGCTTTCTTTAAACCGTACTTCTTTCTTTCTACCATTCTTGGGTCTCTTGTTAAGAATCCAGCTCTCTTTAAAACTGTCTTAAGCTCTGAATCTGCCTTAACAAGTGCTCTAGCGATACCGTGTCTGATAGCTCCAGCTTGACCTGTAAATCCACCACCATGAACGTTTACAATTACATCGTACTTGTCAACAGTTCCAGTTAAAGTAAGTGGCTGTCTTACTATAACCTTTAGTGTTTCAAGTCCAAAGTAGTTATCTATATCTCTCTTATTTATTGTAACTTTTCCTTCTCCTGGTACAAGTCTAACTCTTGCAACTGATGTCTTTCTTCTACCAGTACCATAATATTGTATTCTTTCCATTATGATATCCTCCCTTCACACCACATTAGTACTTAAGTTCAAGAACTTCTGGCTTTTGAGCTTCATGTTCGTGTTGAGCTCCAGCGTAAACCTTTAGTTTCTTGAACATTTTACTTCCAAGTGGTCCCTTTGGAAGCATTCTTCTAACTGCTTCTTCTACTACTAATTCTGGCTTAGTTTCAAGCATCTTTCTGTATGGAGTTTCCTTTAATCCGCCTGGATAAAGTGAGTGCTTTCTGTAAAGCTTTTGATCAAGCTTCTTTCCTGTTAAAGCTACCTTCTCAGCGTTTATTATTATAACGTAATCTCCAGTATCAACATGTGGTGTAAATGTAGCTTTGTTCTTACCTCTTAAAATTGCTGCAACTTGGCTTGCTAATCTTCCAAGAGTCTTATCTGTTGCATCTACAACGTACCATTTTCTTTGTACATCTTGGGCATTTGCCATGTATGTTTTCATTTTTTTCCCTCCCTGAACTGAACTCATCTGAACTCTAATCTGTAATCTGACCTGTAATAGTGTATATGTCTAAAGATCCGGGGCTAGTGGATCTTATTAAGCATTTTCACACATATTATATTTTAATCCAATGAGCCGGGTGTGTCAAGTATTAATAATACACCCTCTCAAGACATAAACCAGATGCTGGAGCAGTTTGCCCAGCTCTTTTCCTATCTTTACTTCTTATTATATCTTCTATGCTATCACAGCTTATTCGACCTCTTCCAACATCAATTAAGGTACCTGCAATAATCCTAACCATGTTATATAAGAAACCATCCCCTTCAATATAGAGTTTAATGATTTCTTCATCTTTAATAAGCTCTATATCTGAAATAGTTCTTATGCTTGTTTTCACTGAACTTCCAGTACTTTTAAAGGCAGAAAAATCATGGGTGCCTAAAAAATACTTTGAAGCTTTCTTCATCTTTTCAAAATCTAAATCATATTTACAATGTGCAACATAGTTTTTATATAGCGCAGGAGGTGTTATCCTATTAAGAATAGTATAGCTGTATCTTTTACCTACACTTGAATACCTTGCATGAAAGTCAAGTGGAACTTCCTCTGCATCAAGAATAACTATATCAATAGGCAATTTTGAGTTTAATGCACTTGGAATTTTAAAAACTGGTATTTTACACTCAGTTATAAAATTGGCAACCTGACCTTTAGCATGAACGCCTGAGTCAGTCCTGCTTGAGCCTATAAGCTTAATATCTTCTTTTGTTAAGTCTTGAATAGTTTCCTCAATTATTGCTTCAATTGAAATCTTATTGGGTTGCCTTTGCCATCCAAAATAGCTGCTTCCATCATATTCAATTGTCAATTTTATATTCCTCATTTTACCATCGCCTACTTAAAATACAAGTTATAATAAGTGTTAATGTTGCTAAAACTGCAATATAATCTCGATTTGCAATTTTTAATTGTTTTAGTCTTGTTCTTCCTTCTCCACCTCTGTAACATCTTGCTTCCATAGCCATTGCAAGCTCATCTGCTCTTCTAAATGAGCTTATAAAAAGAGGAACAAGAATTGGTATTAAATTCTTTGCCCTGTTTATAACATTTCCAGATTCAAAATCTGCACCCCTCGCCTTTTGAGCCTTCATAATTTTATCAGTTTCGTCAAGCAAGGTAGGTATAAATCTTAAAGCAATTGTCATCATCATTGCTAATTCATGGGCTGGAACTCCCAATCTTTTAAATGGATTAAGCAGTCTTTCAATCCCATCAGTTAACGCTATTGGCGAAGTTGTAAGTGTCAACAGGGATGTTCCTATTATTAAGAATATAAGCCTTATAACCATAAATATTGCTAAATATATACCTTTATCTGTAAATTTGACAGGTCCAACTCTATATATTACATCCCCTGGGGTTAATATTGCGTTGAAAATAGCTGTAAATATAATAATCCATAAAATAGGCTTTAATCCATTAAAAATATATTTAACTGGTATCTTTGATGTTAGAATTGCAATTAATGTGAATGCAATAATGAACCCATAGCCAACATAATTTTTAACTATAAAAAGTGTAATTATATAGGCAAAGGATATTAATATTTTTACCCTTGGATCCAATTTATGAACAAATGAATCTCCTGGCAGATACTGACCTATGGTAATATCCTTAATCATTTTTTTCCACTCCTTATTACCTTTAAAAGTTCTTGCTTTGCTTCATCCACAGTTATTACATCCTCTCGTATGTCAAAACCCTTTTCACGGAGCCTTTTGACAACATATGTTACCTGCGGAACTGCAAGACCTATATTTTCTAAAGTTTCTACATGGGTAAAAACTTCTTTTGGAGTACCACTAAGGATATTTTTCCCCTTATACATGACAATAAGTCTATCTGCCAATTTTGCAACATCTTCCATACTATGGGATACCAATATAATTGTCATTTTATATTCTTTATGAAGATTTTTTATCTCATAAAGAATTTCATCACGTCCTCTAGGATCTAAACCAGCTGTTGGCTCGTCAAGTATCAATACCTCCGGTTCCATTGCCAATACGCCGGCAATAGCAACTCTTCTTCTTTGTCCGCCACTTAAATCAAAGGGTGAACGATCTTTGTACTTGTCATAGTCTAGACTTACAACCTTCATAGCTCTTTTAATTCTTTTTTCAATTTCATCATCAGTCAAACCTAAATTTTTAGGACCAAAGGCAATGTCTTTATATACAGTTTCCTCAAAAAGCTGATGCTCAGGATACTGAAAAACCAATCCCACCTTCTGTCTTATCTGTTTTAGATTTGCACCCTTTGATGTAATAGATTCTCCATCAATATATATTTCCCCTGAGGTAGGTTTAAGCAGCCCATTAAGCTGTTGAATTAAAGTGGATTTACCTGAACCTGTATGACCTATAAGTCCAATAAATTCACCTTTTTTTATTTCCAGAGATACATCATTTAAAGCCGTCTTTTCAAAAGGGGTTCCTATCATATATTTATAAGTAAGATTCTCTATCTTAATTGACATAGTTCATCCACCATCTCTTCTATGGTAAGTATATCATTATCTATATCTATTCCACTTTTCCTAAGTTCATAGGCAAGTTCAGTAACCTGTGGAACATCTAAACCTATTTCTTTAAGCTCTCTAACTTTTGAAAATACCTCTCTTGGTGTACCTTCCAGGATGATTTTTCCCTTTTCCATAACAACAACTCTATCTGCATCAACTGCCTCTTCCATAAAATGTGTAATAAGACTATCGTTATACCATCTTCTTTATTAAGCCTTTTTATGGTTTCAATAACCTCATGTCTGCCTGATGGATCAAGCATTGCGGTTGGCTCATCAAGTATGATACAGTCCGGCTTCATAGCAAGTACACCAGCAATGGCTACCCTCTGTTTTTGACCACCTGAAAGCAAATGTGGTCCATGATGTGCATAGTCCTGCATATTTACAGCCGCTAGTGCTTCATCCACTCTTTTTCTAATCTCTGCTGGTTCAACGCCAAGGTTCTCAGGACCAAATGCTACATCCTCTTCAACAATTGTAGCAACTATTTGATTGTCAGGATTTTGAAAAACCATACCAGCTCTTTGTCTAATATCCCATAATCTATCTTCTTCTTTTGTATTTATACCATCAACATAGACATCACCCTGAGATGGTAACAAGATTGAATTAAAATGTTTTGCAATTGTGGATTTACCAGAGCCGTTATGACCTATTATTACTAAAAACTCACCTTTTTTTACTTTTAAGTCTACACCTTGTAGTGCTATGCTATTCTCATCATGACCATCTTTATGATAATAAAAATAAACATTATCTGCATTTAACATATTGCTTTCCATTTAGTACACCTTCTAATTGGTAGTTGTTATTTGTAAACATGATAAAAAGGGATTAAGTACAGATAATACTTAACTTAATCCCCAGTTAAAGTTACACTAATTCAAGGATTACAACTTCAGCTGCGTCTCCTCTTCTAGGTCCCATCTTTATAATTCTAGTGTATCCACCATTTCTTTCAGCATACTTTGGTGCTATATCAGTAAATAACTTATTAACAACAGCTTCTTCAGTTACATATGAAAGAACTTGTCTTCTTGAGTGTAGATCTCCTCTTTTAGCAAGAGTTATCATTTTCTCAGCTATGCTTCTTACTTCTTTAGCTCTTGTTTCAGTTGTCATCATTCTACCATCTTCTGACTTAAAGAAGCTAGTTACTAGATTTCTTAACATAGCTCTTCTTTGGTCACTTGGACGGCCAAGCTTGCGATATCCTGCCACTAAAATCCCCTCCTATTCATCGCCTTGTCTTAAACTTAATCCTAATGCATTTAGTTTTTGTTCAACCTCTTCAAGGGACTTCTTTCCAAGGTTTCTAACTTTCATCATATCTTCTTCACTCTTTGTAATAAGCTCTTGAACGGTGTTAATTCCAGCCCTCTTTAAGCAGTTATAGGATCTAACTGATAAATCAAGCTCCTCTATTGTCATCTCAAGAACCTTATCCTTCTTATCCTCTTCCTTTTCAACCATAATCTCTACCTTATCAGCATGATCAGTAAGAGTTAAGAAAAGCTTGAAGTGTTCAATTAATATCTTACTTGATAAACTAACTGCTTCCTCTGGCGTAATTGTACCATTAGTCCAAACTTCAAGAGTTAGCTTATCGTAGTCAGTAATCTGTCCAACACGAGTGTTTTCTACATAGTAATTTATTCTCTTTATAGGAGTGTAGATTGAGTCAATTGGAAGAACTCCTATTGCAAGGTTAGCACTCTTGTTCTTTTCTGCAGTAACATAGCCTCTACCCTTATCAATAGTCAACTCCATATAAAGTCTTCCACCTTCACTAACTGTAGCAATATGGTGGTCCTTACTTACTACTTCAACACTTCCATCTGACTTTATGTCAGCTCCTGTAACCTTAGCAGGTCCTACAACGTCTATAACAGCTGTTGTTGGTACATCTCCAACTGCTTTAATAGCCAGACCCTTTAGATTAAGTATAATTTCAACAACATCTTCCTTTACATTTGGAACTGTTGAAAATTCATGAAGTACACCTTCTATTTTAACAGAGGTAATCGCAGCTCCAGGTAATGATGAAAGAAGTATTCTCCTCATTGCATTACCTAGAGTCGTACCGTAACCTCTCTCTAATGGTTCAACAACAAATTTTCCATATGAACCATCTTCCGTTTTTTCCACACATTCTACCCTTGGCTTTTCTATTTCTAACATATTTTAACCCTCCTTTTACAAAAAGTAACCTTAACTGGCGAGGGCAACTGATTCTACACCAAAATTACTTACTGTAAAGCTCAACGATAAGAGTTTCATTAACTGGGATTTCTATATCCTCTCTTTGTGGAAGTGCAACAACTTTACCTTCCATCTTATCCTTATCAGTAACTAGCCACTTTGGTACATTTGTTGCAACTTCAGCTAATGCCTTGAACTTATTGCTAGTTCTGCTCTTTTCCTTTACAGCTATAACATCGCCAACACTAACTTGATATGAAGGAATATTTACTCTCTGTCCATTTACAGTAAAGTGGTTATGTCTTACTAATTGTCTTGCTTCTACTCTTGATGAAGCGAAACCTAGTCTGAAAACAACATTGTCTAATCTTGTTTCTAGAATCCTTAGTAAGTTTTCACCTGTGATTCCCTTTTGTCTGTCAGCTTCTTCATAGTAAGCTCTAAATTGAGTTTCTAGAACTCCGTATATTCTCTTAGCCTTTTGCTTTTCTCTAAGCTGAAGTCCGTAGTTTGTTAATTTCTTCTTGTTTTGTCCATGTTGTCCTGGTGCATAATTTCTTCTAGTTATAGCACACTTATCTGTATAACATCTATCACCTTTAAGATAAAGCTTAACGCCTTCTCTTCTACACAATTTACATGATGGTCCTGTATATCTTGCCATTTAATTTACACCTCCTATCATTAGACTCTTCTTCTCTTTGGTGGTCTACAACCATTATGAGGAATTGGAGTAACGTCCTTTATAAGACTAACTTCAAGTCCTACAGCTTGAAGAGCTCTAATTGCTGCTTCTCTTCCTGCTCCTGGTCCCTTTACATATACTTCTACAGTCTTCATTCCATGGTCAACTGCAATCTTAGCTGCAGTTTCAGCTGCCATTTGGGCAGCAAATGGAGTACTCTTTCTTGATCCTCTAAATCCAAGAGCACCAGCACTTGACCATGATATAGCATTTCCAACTGCGTCTGTCAAAGTTACTATTGTATTGTTAAATGTTGATTGGATATGTGCTTGACCGCGATCAACATTTTTACGCTCTTTTCTCTTTCTAACCTTTTTGCCTTTAGTCTGAGCCGCCATTCATCGTCCCTCCTTAATTACTTCTTCTTTTTACCGCCAACAGTTCTCTTTGGACCTTTTCTTGTTCTAGCGTTTGTCTTAGTTCTTTGTCCTCTTACTGGAAGACCTCTTCTATGTCTCATTCCTCTGAAGCATCCAATTTCCATAAGTCTCTTGATGTTAAGAGCAATTTCTCTTCTTAGATCACCCTCAACTACAAAGTTCTTATCAATATATTCTCTTATCTTGTTAACTTCTTCGTCGTTTAAATCTTTAACTCTTGTATCTGGATTTATACCTGTTTCTGAAAGAATCTTCTGAGCACTTGGCTTTCCTATACCGTAAATGTAAGTTAGTGCTATTTCAACTCTTTTTTCTCTTGGTATGTCAACACCTGCTATTCTTGCCATTGAGTTTTTACACCTCCTGTATTCTACATTAACTGATTACCTGACATTAAGTTAAAATATATATTATCACTGAAGTGCCTTCAGTGCAGCCGCTTCAAAATTAGCCTTGCTTTTGCTTATGCTTTGGGTTTTCGCATATAACCATTACTCGACCTTCTCTTTTGATTATCTTGCACTTTTCGCATATTGGTTTTACTGATGGTCTAACCTTCATGGCTACCCCTCCTTACTACTTTGCTCTCCATGTAATTCTACCCCTAGTAAGATCATATGGTGAAAGTTCAACAGTCACCTTATCTCCTGGAAGTATTCTAATAAAATTCATTCTTAGTTTACCTGAAATGTGAGCGAGTATTTTATGACCATTCTCTAATTCTACCTGAAACATCGCATTTGGTAAAGCCTCTAATACGGTACCTTGTAATTCAATTACATCGTCCTTTGACATAAGGTAATCAAACCTCCTTATAATAAATCCATTGACGTTAAACTTTTTCTCAGGTCTGCATCTGTGATGTGCTTTTTTTCCTTTAGGCTAGCTGAAATATTTTCAGCTATTTTCTTGTGGAAAACAAGATGCTTTATTTTTTTCTTCTTTGGGTTGTCAATTTTTCTTAAGTCCCCATCGGCTATTAATACATAATCATTATCAACTATACCGACTACAATAAAGTATCTGTCTTTGTCCCTTCCAGCTTTGGAATGAACTATCTGTCCCAGGGTAATGCCTTCCATATAATCCACCTCTTTAAATCATTGTCAATATTTCAGGCCCATTTTCCAGTATGACAATAGTATTCTCATAATGAGCTGATAACTTACCATCATAAGTAATAACAGTCCACCCATCATTGAGTTCATCAACAGCATAGGTTCCTAGATTAACCATTGGCTCAATTGCCAAGGTCATTCCTTTGGCAAGTTTTGGCCCTCTGCCTGCTTTCCCAAAATTAGGTACTGGAGGCTCCTCGTGCATTTCCTTGCCTATACCATGCCCAACATAATCCCTAACCACAGACATACCTTTTTCTTCAACAAAAGTCTGTATTGCGTGGGAAATATCACCTATTCTATTGCCAATCACTGCTTTTTTTAATCCTTCAAAAAAACTTTCCCTGGTAACATCAATCAATTTCTGTGCCTCGGGAGTAATTCTGCCTACCGGAAAGGTTCTTGCAGCATCACCATGGAAACCTTCAAAAAATGCTCCACAGTCAACGCTTATTATATCTCCTTCTTTTAAAACTACGTCTCCCGGTATCCCGTGAACAACCTGTTCATTTATTGATGTACAAAGTGTTGCTGGGAACCCATAATATCCCTTAAACGATGGGCGGGCTCCACAGCTTCTTATATAATCTTCAGCAATTCTGTCTAGTTCTTTAGTGGTGATCCCAGGTCTAATTACCTCTTCTATTTTTGCCAAAGTTTCAGCAACTATTCTTCCTGCTTTACGCATATTTGCTATTTCATTGCTAGATTTTAGATAAATCATTTATTATCGCTCCCTATAACAGTGCAGATATCTTCAAAGACTTTGTCAATATCCTGTTCACCATCTATATCTCTAAGAAGACCCTTTTCCTGATAATATTCAATCAGTGGCTGAGTTTGTTTTTCATAAACATTTAGTCTACTTTCAACTGTTTCAGCACTGTCATCTGCTCTCTGAACAAGACTTCCACTGCAGTAATCACATATGCCATCCTGTTTAGGAGGATTGAATATTACATGAAAACTTGCTCCACACTTAGGGCAAACTCTTCTTCCTGTAAGTCTTTCTACAAGTCTTTCAGTAGGAACCTTTATATTGATAACATGATCAAGAGCTGAACCCATTGAACTTAATACTTCATCTAGAGCATCTGCCTGGGCTACAGTTCTTGGGAAGCCATCAAGTAAAAATCCTGCATTGCAGTCTTCTTGCTTTATTCTATCTTCAACTATTCCAACAGTCACTTCATCTGGAACAAGTTGGCCTTTATCAATATATTCCTTTGCCTTAAGTCCAAGTGGTGTCTGTTCCTTTATGTTTTTTCTGAATATGTCACCAGTTGAAATGTGAGGTATTCCTAACTTTTCAACTATATATTTTGCCTGCGTTCCTTTTCCTGCACCAGGAGGTCCAAGAAGTACTAATTTCATAAATATCATCTCCGTGCGAAACTATTTCAAGAAACCCTCGTAATGTCTCATTACTAGTTGTGCTTGAAGTTGTTTTTTCATTTCAAGTGCTACCCCTACTACGATTAATATTGCTGTTCCTCCAAATTGCAACTGACCGAAATCGCTGTATTGAGCTAATATAATAGGCATCGTTGCCACTATAGAAGCAAACAAACCACCAATAATAGTCATTCTATTTAGTATCCTTGCAAGATATTCTTCTGTTGGCTTTCCTGGTCTAAAACCTGGAACAAAGCCACCACTCTTTTGCAGATTTTTTGCAACCTCATCTGGTTTAAATGTTACAGATGTATAGAACCATGTAAAAAATACTATTAGAATTACATATATAATTGGATATAACGGTTTCTTTGCGCTTAACCATCCAGAATTAAATAAGATATATAACTTATTTGTTGGATCAAGTGTCATTTGAGTTATAATCATCGGAAATTGCATTACTGACATAGCAAAAATAATTGCTATTACTCCCGCAGAGTTAACATTTATTGGAATGTGTGTACTCTGTCCTCCATAGGTTTTCATCCCTACTCTTCTTTGTGCATACTGAACTGGTATTCTTCTTTCTGCTAAGTCCATTGCAACTACACCTGCAATAACAAGAAGTGCAAAGGCAGCAAAGAGAATAACTTGAACAATATTTACAGTTCCTCCCTTAAGAAGAATTCCTACTTGCATTCCCATTGAAGGTATTCTAGCAAGTATACCTGCAAAAATGATTAAAGAAGTTCCATTTCCTAATCCGTACTCTGTAATCTTTTCACCTAACCACATTACAAAAGTTGTACCTGCTGTTAATGTCAGAATGATTATAAATATCTGTGTCCAAGAGTTATCTATAAGAGCTCCGTTATTTCTTAAATACAGGCTTATACTAACTGCTTGGATTAAACAGAACACAATTGTACCATATCTGGTATATTCAGCGATTTTCTTTCTGCCCTCTTCTCCTTCTTTTTGAAGTTCTTCAAGGGCAGGAATAGCAATAGTCAACAAGCTCATTACGATGGATGAGTTGATGTAAGGAACAACACCTAATGCAAAAATACTGAAATCTTTAAAAGCACCACCTGAAATCACATCCAAGAATCCAAACAGCATACCGCCACTCATTAATTGTTCAAGGGCGGTTCTGTTAATACCAGGAACAGGAATAAAAACTCCTGCCCTGTATACCATTAATAGAGCCAAGGTTATCAAGAGTTTCGATCTAATATCGGCAACTCTCCATGCATTACGTAAGGTTTTTAACATATTAAATCACCTCTATTTTGCCTCCGGCAGCTTCTATCTTTTCTATTGCTGACTTTGTGAACTTGCTAGCCTTTACAGTTAGGCTCTTAGTTAATTCTCCGTTACCAAGAATTTTTACACCATCTAGTAAATTCTTAACTACTTTTGCTTCCTTTAGAAGTTCTGGTGTAACTTCTGTTCCGTTCTCGAATCTATTTAAAAGTTCGATATTAACTTCTGCATATTCTTTAGCAAATATATTAGTGAATCCTCTTTTTGGAAGTCTTCTGTGTAATGGCATTTGACCTCCTTCGAATCCTGGTCTTACGCCACCACCTGAACGTGAACCTTGACCCTTTTGTCCTCTACCTGCAGTCTTACCAAGACCTGAAGCAGTACCTCTACCTTTTCTCTTAGCTGGTCTAACTGTTCCAGGAGCTGGTCTTAATTCATGTAGCTTCATATCGGCACCTCCCTCTTATTATACTTCTTCTATCTTAACCATATATTTTACTTTTTCAATCATTCCTCTTATTTGAGGAGTAGCTTCGTGCTCAACTACGCTACCGATTTTCTTTAAGCCGAGGGCCTTAACTGTTGCTATATGGTCAGGTTTTTTTCCGATTAAACTCTTTGCTAATGTAACTTTAACTTTAGCCACCGTACTTCCCTCCTAACCTAATATTTCTTCAACAGTCTTTCCTCTAAGTTTAGCTATTTCCTCAGCTGTTCTTAATCTGGAAAGTCCGTTTATAGTTGCATTTACCATATTCTTTGAATTATTTGATCCTAATGACTTTGATCTTACATCCTTAATACCTGCAAGTTCAAGTACGGCACGCACAGGGCCACCTGCTATAACTCCTGTACCTTCTTTAGCTGGCATTAAAAGAACTTTACCAGCACCAAATTCTCCAATTACGTCGTGTGGAATAGTTGTTCCAACAACTGCAACTTCAATAAGATGTTTTTTAGCATCTTCTACTGCTTTTCTGATTGCTTCAGGTACTTCTGTAGCTTTTCCCATACCAACACCAACGTGTCCGTTTTCATCTCCAACAACAACTAATGCGCTGAATCTGAAGTTTCTACCACCCTTAACAACCTTAGCAACTCTGTATATCTTAACAACCTTTTCTTTAAGGTTTAACTTGCTAGGATCGATTCTCATCTATTTCCCTCCTTCTTCAATTAGAAGTCAAGGCCTGCTTCTCTTGCAGCGTCTGCAAGCTCCTTAACTCTTCCGTGATAAATATATCCGCCTCTATCAAAAACTACTTCTTTTATTCCCTTTTCTATAGCTTTTTTAGCAACTAATTGTCCAACAAGCTTAGCAGCTTCCTTGTTTCCACCGTTAGCAATGTTACCAGCGATTTCTTTGTCAAGTGTTGATGCTGCTACAACAGTAACTCCTAGATCATCATTTATGATTTGAGCATACATATGCTTATTACTTCTGAAAACGTTTAATCTTGGACGTTCTGCAGTTCCATAAACCTTCTTACGAACTCTTAAGTGTCTTTTTTCTCTTTGTTCGTTTCTGGATGGCTTATTGATCATTCAAGCTCACTCCTTTCTATTACTTCTTACCAGTCTTACCTTCTTTACGTCTGATTACTTCATTAGCGTACTTAATTCCCTTGCCCTTATATGGCTCAGGTCTTCTAACGTCTCTAACTACTGCTGCAACCTGACCAACAACTTCTTTGTCGATACCCTTTACTATAATTTGTGTAGCAGCAGGAACTTCGAATTCTATTCCTTCTTCAGGCTTTATTTCAACTGGATGTGAATATCCAACGTTAAGTACTAAATTCTTTCCTTGCTTTGAAGCCTTGTAACCAACTCCAACAAGCTCAAGATTCTTTTGGTAACCAACATTAACTCCTGTTACCATGTTGTTTATAAGAGCTCTTGTTAAACCATGTAAAGCTCTTACTTCCTTTTCGTCATTTGGTCTAGTTACAACAACTGTATTACCTTCAACTTTTATATTTATAAGTTTGCTCATTTCCTTAGTAAGTGTTCCCTTTGGACCTTTAGCTGTTACAACATTGTTTCCGTCAACTGTAACAGTAACTCCCTGAGGAAGAGCAATTGGAAGTCTTCCTACTCTTGACATAATCGCACCTCCTATTCAATTGAATTACCAGATGTAGCAGATAACTTCTCCACCTATTCCATTCTTTCTTGCGTTTTTATCAGTCATTATTCCCTTTGAAGTTGATAATATAGCAGTTCCTAGTCCTCCAAGAACTTTTGGTATATTATCCTTTTGTGCGTAAACTCTTAATCCTGGCTTTGATATTCTTCTAAGTCCAGTAATTACCCTTTCATTTCCTTGGCCGTACTTTAATGTTAACTTTAACATTGGTACTGAGCCATCCATATATTCTTCAACAGAGCTGATGTAACCTTCTTCAACCATTATTTCAGCAATGGTCTTCTTTATCTTTGAGGCTGGTAGCTCTACTATTTCATGCCTAACTATATTTGCGTTTCTGATACGAGTTAGCATATCAGCAATTGGGTCCGTCATAACCATAATTACTGCCTCCTTTCACTACATCTAATTACCAGCTTGCTTTTCTGCAACCTGGGATTTCTCCTTTATATGCAAGTTCTCTAAAGCATATTCTGCAGATACCATATTTTCTTAATACAGCATGTGGTCTTCCACATATTCTGCATCTTGTGTATGCTCTTGTTGAGAACTTAGGTTCTTTCTTCCATTTTTCAATCATTGCTTTACGTGCCATACTATTCCCTCCTTATTTATTGAGCGAATGGCATTCCAAGAAGCCTTAATAATTCTCTTGCTTCTTCGTCTGTCTTTGCAGTTGTTACAAATATAATATCCATTCCTCTAAGTTTTTCTACCTTATCATATTCTATTTCAGGGAATATAAGTTGTTCTTTAACTCCTAATGAGTAGTTTCCTCTTCCGTCAAATGCCTTGTTTGAAACTCCTTTGAAGTCCCTTACTCTTGGAAGCGCTACATTCATAAGTTTATCAGCAAATTCGAACATCTTTGCCCCTCTTAAAGTAACTTTACATCCGATTGGCATTCCTTGTCTTATCTTAAAGTTAGCAACTGATTTTCTAGCTCTTGTTACTACTGGTTTTTGACCAGCTATTAATGTTAAATCATTAACTGCTGCGTCTAGTAACTTTGAGTTATCTTTAGCGTCGCCAACACCCATATTTAAAACTATCTTTTCAAGTCTTGGTACTTCCATTATGCTTTTGTATTGGAACTTTTCGCGTAATGCTGGTACCACTTCATTTTCGTACTTTTCTTTAAGTCTTGGTATCATTTAGTGAACCTCCTTTCGAGAAATTAGAATGTTTCGTTACACTTCTTACAAACTCTAACCTTGCTTCCATCTTCAAGAATCTTGTGTGCTATTCTTGTAGCCTTGTTACACTTAGTGCAGTATAACATAACGTTTGAAGCATGCATTGGAGCTTCTTGATGAACTATTCCACCTTGTCTGTTAGCTACGTTAGGCTTAACATGCTTAGTCACCATGTTTGCACCCTTAACTATTACTCTATTTGATTTTGGTATTACCTTAAGAACTTCGCCCTTTTTACCTTTGTCTTTTCCTGAGATTACTACAACTGTATCTCCTCTTTTAACATGAACTTTAGCCATTGACACTCAAGCCACCTCCTAACATTATAGTACTTCAGGGGCTAGTGAAAGGATTTTTGTAAATTCCTTTTCTCTTAGCTCTCTTGCAACAGGTCCAAATATTCTTGTACCCCTTGGAGTCTTGTCGTCTTTTATTATAACAGCTGCATTTTCATCAAATTTGATGTAAGAACCATCTGCTCTTCTAACACCTTTTACTGATCTAACAATAACAGCCTTTACAACATCTCCCTTTTTAACAACACCTCCGGGTGTTGCACTCTTAACGCTAGCAACTATTATATCACCAATATTGCCATATCTTCTAGTTGAACCGCCTAAAACTCTGATACACATTATTTCTTTAGCACCTGAGTTGTCAGCAATTTTTAACATAGTTTGTTGCTGAATCATGAAAGTTACCTCCTTTCAAAGCTTAATTACTTAGCTCTTTCCATAATTTCAACAAGTCTCCATCTCTTATCCTTGCTAAGTGGTCTTGTTTCCATTATTTTAACAATATCACCAATGTGAGCATCGTTATTTTCATCATGAGCCTTAAATTTAGTTGTTCTATTAACAGTTTTTCCGTAAAGTGGGTGACGTACCTTAGTTTCTACAGCTACTACGATTGTCTTTTCCATTTTATCAGAAACAACCTTGCCTATTCTAACTTTTCTAAGTCCTCTTTCCACAGGATATACCTCCCTTCATTACTTCTCGATAGCCGTAAGCTCTTTCTCCCTTAGGATGGTTTTTAATTGAGCTATTGACTTCTTAACGTCCTTTATTCTCATTGGGTTTTCAAGCTGTCCAGTTGCAAGTTGAATCTTAAGTTGAAAAGTTCAGCCTTAAGTTCCATTACCTTCTTCTGAAGTTCAGCTGCACTATTTTCACGTAACGTCTTTAATTCATTAGCCTTCATTTACTTCACCACCCATTTCTTCAAAGTCTCTTCTTGTTACAAACTTTGTCTTTATAGGAAGTTTGTGTGAAGCAAGTCTCATAGCCTCTCTTGCTACTTCCTCAGATACGCCCTTAAGCTCAAATAATACTCTACCTGGCTTAACTACTGCTACCCAGTATTCTGGTGAACCCTTACCTGAACCCATACGAGTTTCAGCTGGTTTCTTTGTAACTGGCTTATCTGGGAATATCTTTATCCAAAGCTTTCCGCCTCTTCTTATATATCTGTTAATTGCTATTCTGGCAGCTTCAATTTGATTACTTGTAATCCATGCTGGTTCCATTGCCATTATAGCGTAGTCTCCGTATGCTATAAAGTTACCTCTTGTTGCCTTACCGTTCATTTTTCCACGCATAACTTTACGATGCTTTACTCTCTTAGGCATTAACATGGTATATTTCCTCCTTCCTGTAAGAGTTATTGCGCTGCTACTTCATTAGTCTCTGTAGCTACAACTTCTCTTTTCTTTCCTAAAATCTCGCCTTTGTATATCCAAACTTTAACACCAATTTTTCCATATGTTGTGTTTGCTTCTGCAAAACCGTAGTCTATATCTGCTCTTAATGTTTGTAGTGGGATTGTACCTTCATGGTATCCTTCTGTTCTCGCCATTTCAGCTCCGCCAAGTCTTCCTGATACAGCTGTCTTAATACCCTTAATTCCAAATCTCATTGATCTTTGTATTGATTGCTTCATAGCCTTTCTGAAAGAAACTCTCTTTTCAAGTTGAGCTGCTATGTTTTCAGCAACAAGTTGAGCATCAGTTTCAGGGTTTTTAATTTCAACTATATTGATAACAAGATTTTTCTTTGTCATCTTTTCAAGGTCTTTCTTTAGAACTTCAACTCCAGCTCCGCCTTTGCCTATTATTATACCAGGCTTAGCAGTGTGGATGTTAACTTTAACTCTGTTTGCAGTTCTTTCGATAACAACCTTTGAAACTCCAGCTAAAAAGTATTTGTTCTTTATATATTCTCTAACCATGTTATCTTCTACAAGAAGATCTGCGAAATTTTTATCATTTGCATACCATTTAGCATCCCAGTCCTTAATTACACCTACTCTTAATCCATGTGGATTTACTTTTTGTCCCACGCTTTGACCCTCCTTCTGGTTATGCTCTTTCTCTAACTACCATAGTTATATGACTTGTTCTCTTTAATATTCTGTATGCTCTACCTTGAGCTCTTGGTCTAAATCTCTTAAGAGTTGGACCTTGACCTACATATGTTTCAGCTACATAAAGTTTTGAAACATCCATTCCGTTATTATTTTCTGCATTAGCTATTGCTGACTTTAAAAGTTTTTCTACAACAGGAGCAGCTGCTCTTGGTGTGTGCTTAAGTATTGCTAATGCCTCTCCAGCGTTTTTGCCTCTTATCAGGTCTAATACAACTTTTACCTTTCTTGGAGACATTCTAATGTATTTAGCATATGCTTTTGCTTCCATTTAAGCGCCCTCCTTTCTTATCTTACCTTTGATTTTCTTTCGTCATCATCATGACCTTTGAATGTTCTAGTTGGTGCGAATTCACCAAGCTTATGTCCTATCATATCCTCTGTTACGTATACTGGAACGTGCTTTCTTCCATCATAAACTGCTATTGTGTGTCCTGCCATCTGAGGAAATATTGTTGAACTTCTTGACCAAGTCTTTAAAACCTTCTTTTCTCCAGTTTTATTCATATCAACTATTCTCTTAAGAAGTCTTTCATCTACAAATGGTCCTTTTTTTACTGATCTACTCATTTACGGGCCTCCCTTCACAAAGGTTAGTTCATTAGGATGCGGAGTTCATAAGATAATATCTTATGACTCCTATCCTATTACTTATTTCTCTTCTTAACAATGAATGCATCTGAGTATTTCTTATGTTTTCTTGTCTTGTAACCAAGAGTTGGTTTACCCCATGGAGTAACTGGACTTGGACGTCCAATTGGTGATCTACCTTCTCCACCACCGTGTGGATGGTCACATGGGTTCATTACAGAACCTCTAACTGTTGGTCTTATACCCATGTGTCTCTTTCTACCAGCTTTACCGATATTAACAAGCTCATGAGCACTGTTACCAACCATACCTACTGTTGCTCTACAGTCCATTCTTATATATCTAACTTCACCACTTGGTAGTCTAACTTGTGAATATTCACCTTCTTTAGCCATTAGCTGAGCTGCTGCCCCTGCTGATCTAACTAATTGACCACCTTTTCCTGGTGCAAGCTCTATATTGTGAATCATAGTACCAACTGGAATGTTTCTTATTGGAAGAGCATTTCCAACTTTGATATCTGCTTCAGGTCCTGATACAACTGTATCTCCAACCTTTAATCCTTCTGGAGCTATGATATATCTCTTTTCTCCATCAGCATATGTTAATAGAGCAATAAAACATGTTCTGTTTGGATCGTATTCTATTGCAACTACCTTTGCAGGTACGTTGTCTTTATTTCTCTTAAAGTCAATTATTCTGTACTTTATTTTTGCGCCGCCACCTCTATGACGAACAGTGATTCTTCCGTATGAGTTTCTTCCGGAATTCTTCTTTAATGTTACAAGCAATGACTTCTCTGGCTCAGCTTTTGTAACTTCGTCGTAAGCTAAAACTGACATATTTCTTCTACCAGGTGAAGTCGGATTGTATTGCTTTACTGCCATTTGTGTTCCCTCCTTTTTTCCGCTTTTCTGACCATGGTGGTCAATACATGCTTAATTATCTATTGATTAAGCGTTGAATCCTTCAAAGAATTCAATTGACTTGCTGTCAGCAGTTAACTTAATGATTGCTTTTTTATAATCAGCTCTTCTTCCAACATGAACACCAAGTCTCTTTACTTTACCATCATAGTTAAGAGTTTTTACATCTTCAACCTTAACTCCGAAAATTTCTTCAACTGCTCTCTTTATCATTGACTTGTTAGCGTCAACATGAACCATGAAGGTGTATTGTCTGTCAGCCATTTGTGCCATTGATTTTTCAGTTATCACTGGCTTTAGGATTATATCATAACTTGTTAGTTTCATTATGCATACACCTCCTCAACTTTTGCAACTGCACCCTTTGTAATTATGAACTTTTCGTACTTAATTATATCGTAAACATTTAAGTTGTTTACTGGAAGTACGTGAGCTCCTTCTATGTTTCTTACTGACTTGTAGATTGTATCGCAAGCTTCCTCAACAACTATAAGAGTCTTCTTTGCTTCAAACTTCTTTAACATTTCTACAATTGTTTTAGTTTTTGGAGCATCTAATTTAAGTTCATCAAGTACAATTATGTTATTTCCAACTACTTTTGAAGTCATAGCTGACTTAAGAGCTAATCTCTTTATCTTCTTAGGTACAGTGTAGCTGTAATCTCTTGGCTTTGGTGCAAATACGATACCACCGTGTGTCCATTGTGGTGATCTTATTGAACCATGTCTAGCTCTTCCTGTTCCTTTTTGTCTCCATGGCTTAATGCCACCTCCGGAAACTTCAGCTCTAGTTAGTGCTGATTGAGTTCCCTGTCTCTTATTAGCTAGTTGCATCTTAACAACTTGATGCACAGCTTCCTTATTTATTTCAACTCCGAAAACAGCATCACAAAGCTCGATTTCTCCAACTTGTTCAGCATTCATATTATATAAAGCTACTTTAGGCATTGTACTTCCTCCTTTCCTTAGAAAATTAAGCCTTAACTGAGTCTTTTATTATTACTAGACCCTTCTTTGGTCCTGGAACCGCTCCTCTAACAAGGATAAGGTTTCTTTCAGCGTCAACTCTTACAACTTCTAGATTTTGAATTGTTGACTTAACATTTCCTAAATGTCCTGGCATTCTCTTGCCCTTGAAAGTTCTTGATGGGTATGATGAAGCTCCCATTGAACCTACTCCTCTGTGGTACTTTGAACCGTGGGACATAGGTCCTCTGTTGAAATTCCATCTCTTAATTCCACCAGCAAATCCTTTACCCTTTGAAGTTCCTGTAACGTCAACTTTGTCTCCAGCTGAAAAAACATCAGCTTTTAACTCGCTACCTACTTCATATCCAGTAATATCTTCAAGTCTTAATTCCTTTACGAATCTTCTTAACTTTACGTTTGCTTTAGCAAATTGACCCTTAACTGGTTTGTTAACAAGTTTTTCTCTAATATCACCGAAACCAACCTTTATTGCGTTGTATCCGTCAGTTTCAACAGTTTTCTTTTGTATAACCACACATGGGCCTGCTTCTATTACAGTTACTGGAATCACTCTTCCTGTTTCGTCGAAAATCTGAGTCATTCCAACTTTTCTTCCAAGTATTGCTTTTTTCATTACTTGCACCTCCTCAACTAATTAGCGGAATGCATAAGCATTCATAATAGTCCAAATTAAAGCTTTATTTCAATATCTACACCAGCTGGTAAATCAAGTCTCATTAGAGAATCAACTGTCTTTTGTGTTGGGTTTAATATGTCTATTAGTCTCTTATGAGTTCTGATTTCAAATTGCTCTCTTGAATCCTTATACTTGTGAACAGCTCTTAGGATTGTTACAACATCCTTTTCTGTTGGAAGTGGTACTGGACCAGAAACTGTAGCACCTGTCTTCTTTGCTGTTTCAACTATTTTTTGAGCTGATGAATCAAGTAAATTGTGATCAAAAGCCTTTAACTTGATTCTTATTTTTTGCTTTGCCATAAAAATTCCCTCCTTTTCATCGTACGCTTTGTTTTTCCTACGCACGACAGCGGTTGTTCTGTACACTATTCCGGGTGTTTCGTCTTTTTAAAAGACAAAAACAAGTACAGGACCCCCGTCGCCCGATTCTTGATCAGGACATTCTCAGCAAGAATTCCCCCGGATACCGGCAACCTCTTGCATCATCGCAGTCCAAACACATTACAACTCTTATATTCTACAATATTTTTGTAAAAATATCAATAGTAATATAAAATTTTTATTAAAAAAATCTTACTTTTGTTTGTTTAAATGTGGTATTTTTTATCAAAATTATGGGAAGGTAATCACCTTCCCATAATCAATATTTA
>NZ_AZQP01000040.1 GCF_000601455.1 Fervidicella metallireducens AeB | reverse complement strand
ATTTATGAAAAAAAGCAATTCCAGTCATTGAAAAGTAAGGAAATTTTAATATAAAATAAAAGTGTTGAAAATTTTATATCCAAAACATTTACTGTATTTAGAAAATTAATTATATGTTAAACTGCATTAATATGTTTACTTGCAAGAGGGGGATGTTAAATGAAGCTTTTTTTAGAGTTAGATTTTAATTGTCCAAGGATTGTATGTGATTCATGTATTAATTGTAAGAGTGAAGCAGGAATTAGCTTAAGTAAGTATAAAAGCAGGGGATGCTGTTATTACTATCCTAAATTTACATTATTTGAACTACATAAAATGGCTAAATTTACAGAGGGTTTTGAGGTGCTTAATAAAATTTTAAACAATCCAGGAACAAAAATATATAATTATTATATACATTCACTGGGGTATTTTGATAAGGATGGGTATGATAGATACATAAAGTCTGACAATAAAAAACTCCATGGTAACATAGAGGATAAAAGTATTTTTTTTAGAGCATGTCCATTTGTAGTAGATGGTAAAGGCTGCACCATTCCGCCACAGTTTAGAACCCATGTATGTAATTTTTTTATTTGTGAAGAAATAATTTCAATGGCTGCAAAGGATGACAGATTTAAATATTATTTAAGAGAACGTGAGAAATATTCCAGATGGGTCAGTTGGGAAAACAAATCCCTTGAATATTTACTAAAAGAGAAAAATTTAACGTTAAAAGATAATTTATATGAAGTATTTGAATTATTGAAGAAGGTAGATTTAATGGAATATAACTTTCCTGAACTAGAAGAAATAATAATAATGAATAGAGATACCCTTGGTGCATAAAAAGTAGCTTAATACTAAGCTACTTTTTTATTATTAAGCTGATTTACTATTATATAAATAATTAAACAAAGCTGTACCTAAAATCAGAATACCACCAATAAAGCTATACATATCAGGTATTTCACCCCATAACGTAAATCCCAAAATAGCTGCAAATATAATGTTGGTATAATCAAAAATTGCAACCTCTGCTGCTTTCCCATATTTATAGGCAAAGGTTAAGGAGAACTGACCTAGGGCTGCAAAAATGCCTATGCCTAAAAGATATAGAAATTGCATTTTTGTAGGAAAGACAAAATCAAGCAGCATCAAAGGGAAAACACCAATCACAGATACTAGTGAAAAATAGAAAACTATTGTTGAAGGATTTTCTCTATTTCCAAGAAATCTAACAAGGGTGTATGCAGCTCCTGCACATACAGCTGCAAAAAATCCCGCTGCAGCAGGTATAATCTCTAAGCTAAATTTGGGTTTAATTACAAGCATTGCTCCAATTATTACAATAAAAAGGGATATGATATTTCGTTTTGTAAGCTTTTCCTTTAAGAAAATCCAGGCAAAAATTACAACAAAGAAGGGTGATAATTTATTAAGCATTGCAGCATCAGCCATTATTAAGTGATTAATAGAATAGAAATAAAATATCACACCTAAAAGCCCAAGTATGGAACGTAAAAGGAGATATTTTTGATTTTCTTTTTTTCCAAAAACACTTGCTTTATTTTTATAAATTATAGAAAAGGCTATAAATAGGCTGATGAGATTTCTTACAAAAACCTTCTCAAAAGTTGGTAGATTGCCAGCTAATTTTACCATTGTCTGCATCATGGCAAATGAAAAAGAAGAAAGTAGTATTAAAATTATTGCTTTTCTTTTATTATCCATTATTTTATTGAGCTTATATAATAAACTCAGGCTTCACCTCCATGCAAAGTGTTATTTTATATTTTAAATTGTATTATCTTTATAATTAAATCCTCAATTTATCCCTCTCTATTATTTTTATGCAAAGATTAGAAAATAAACACTAACAAAAATAACCCATAGGGGACATATAAGTAATGTTTTGAACAAAGAATAACATCTCCCTTCAAAGTAAATACCAATTAAAAAGTAAACTTTGGAGGAAGATGTTTTTTATTCATGGAATATCAAGAAAAAACGAGTAAAGTTATTTTCATGTTACTTTAAGGACAAACAAAAAAATTTTGTAAAATAAGTATTTTTCAAATAAATACCAATTAAAACTAAAGATATTGAAACAATAATAAAAATGTAATCAGCTGATTTTAAAGGTTTTCTAGTATACCACGTTCTTGTTTTATGCTTTCCAAATCCTCTTAAATCCATTGCGTTAGATATTACTTCAATTCTCTGAAGAGAAGAAATTAAAAGGGGAAGGAGGATTGATAAATAGTTTTTCAATCTTTTTAAAAGTCCTGCATCTCCCTTTTTAAAGGCTACTCCCCTTGCCTCCTGAGCATTAATAATATTTGTCATTTCGTCCTTTACATCAGGTATATACCTTAAGGCAATGCTTATAGAATATGCAATTTTGTATGAAACTCCTAGTCTGTTTAAGCTGCTTGCAAACTCACTGGGGTTGGTAGTAAAAATAAAAAGCAGAGTAACAGGTAATAAAGAAATATATTTTAAAGAAAGAGTAAACGCATAAAAAAGAGTTTCCGCTGTAAGCTTAAATCCATATAATTTTAAAATAACAGTGTATTTACCTGTTATCTGTGAACCATACTCAGGAGTAACAATTAAAAGCAGTGCAGAGTTAAACAGTGTAAATATTATTATAAAGATAAGCAATGGTTTTATTGTACTAAAAGGAATTTTGGCTATTTTTAACATAAAAAAGCAATAAGGGTCATAAAAATAAAAATTCTTATGTCCATAAACATAAAAATAAAAGCAGTCCAACATATCCATAAAAGCAGTTTTATACTTCCATCAATGTTGTGAAAAACTGTATCTTTATCTATATAAAGAGAACCTGTTCTACTCAAATATCAGCACCACCCTTAATTTTATTAGTAAAATATGATAAAAACTTGCTCTTATCTTTGACTTCACATATATCCCCCAGCTTTGAAATGGAAGTCTCTCTAAGATTTGCTTTTTCTATTATATTTCTATCAGATAGAACATTGTAAACAGTGTCATTTGCAATTAACTGTCCCTGTGACATAACAATGGCTCTCTCTGCATACTCCAGGGCAAGGTGCATATCATGAGTAATAAGAATAATCGATATTCCTGTATGTTTAATTTTCTCTAAAAAAGACATAAACTCTCTGTAATTTTTATAATCCTGACCTGCAGTGGGTTCATCAAGTATAACTACTTTAGGTTGCATAGCTAAAATAGATGCAATAGTTACCCTTTTTTTCTGTCCATATGATAAAGACATTACAGGCCAATTTCTATATTGATATAGTCCGCATATCTGCAAGGTTTCCTCAACCCGTTCCTTTATAAACTTTTCGTCATATCCATTATTCTTAAGTCCAGAAGCTACCTCATCAAAAACTATATTTTTCGTAATCATATGATTTGGATTTTGCATTACATAACCGATTATTTGGCCTCTTTTTTTGACAGACCATTTATCTATAACATCATCCATGAACCTTATAGTCCCTTGTTGGTGTCTAGCTATACCGGAAATAACCTTTAACAATGTAGACTTACCGGCTCCGTTGTTTCCAAGTACAGCAACCATCTCGCCAGAAGCTACTGTAAATGATATATCTTTAATAATATAATCTGAATCCTTAAAATACTTATAACTTATATTTTCAAGTGAAATTATTGGATTTTTTTCTGTATTCCTGTTATTTTCAAAGTTAGTTTCAAAATCTTCCTTAAGCTTATCTTTGAATTTTATAGTATTTTCTATTTTTGAAATCTTATCCTCAGGTCGCAGCTGAATGTTACAGCTTTTTAATGCTTCAATGTATAATGGCTCCCTTAATCCATAACGGGATAATATATTTTTAGATAAAATTTCATCGGGGCTGCCATCGGCAACAATTTCGCCATTATGCATTAAAATTATTCTATCAACATCATGCTCTAAAACGTCTTCAATTCTGTGCTCAACTATGATTATAGTTTTATTTTGATTTTTATGCAGGCTGTCTATTATATCCATAGCTTTTTTACTGCTGTAAGGATCAAGATTTGCAAGGGGTTCATCAAACAATAAGATATCAGAGTTAGTTGTAAGTATTCCAGCAACAGAAACCTTCTGTTTTTGTCCCCCGCTTAAGTTATGAGGAACTTCTTTTATGAAATTCAGCATTTCAACTTCCTGCAAAGCATTTTCTACACCGATTTTCATAATATCAATTGGTACATTATCGTTTTCATAGGAAAAAGCTACATCTTCACCTACACTTAATCCTACAAACTGACCGTCCTGGTCCTGAAGTATTGTTCCAACATGTCTCCTGATCTCATGAATACTACTTTCATATGGCTTCATACCTTTAACTTCAAGGCTTCCAGAAAAATCACCTTTATATCTAAAAGGAATTAGCCCATTAATACAATGGGCTAATGTCGATTTACCACTTCCAGAAGGACCAGCAATTAAAATCTTTTGACCTGCCTCGATATCAAGGTTTATATTTTTAAGTGTTGGTGTTTTTAAGTTACTGTATCGAAAAGTAAAATTTTTAAAAGAAATTAATGCCACTTTTTTACTCCTTTCTATTCTTCAAGGTCAAGATTGTTATTTTTTCCTTTCATATTACCAAGAAGTATTACCACTGGAATGCCAAGTACAGCAATTACAATGAAATTTGAAATGTTGGCAAGCAATATTTGCAGCCATACTTTAGCAGCAGGTTCGCCATATAAAAATACATCTCCACCATAAGCTACTAAACTTCCAACAAGCATTCCTAAAAGAGCATATATATACATCTTGACATAGTGTTTTTTCTGTATCATTCCAGATAGAACATCAAAATTTTTATCAAATGTTACTAGTCCTCCAAACATACCCATAAATGCAGATAAAAATACCCAGCTCCACCAAACGGAACCATTCATCAATGCGTCGTTTAGAGCATGTCCTACAAAGCCAACTAAAAAACCTACTATTGGACCGAAAATAGCTCCAAAAATTGGAAGTAATGCCACTGCAATTCTGAAAGAGGTATTAGGTCCTATAGGTATTGAAATGTAAGACAGTGCACCATATAATGCAGCACCTATACCAATGGCAACAACATCCCTTGTGGAAATTCCCTTTTTACCTTTTTTAAATAAAATAAAGGAAGCCAAAACAACTAAAATTAAAGAAATAATCCCTTGATATGTAACTATTGATGAGAAAAAGCCACCCATAATATTCCCTCCTTAATAAACATATTTAAACATATTATAATTATATTACCTATATATTATAATAAATAATACCAGATTATTCAATTACTTAAGCATTCATCCATTAATAAAGATATACTTAGTATATATAAATGGTTATAATTTAATTGAGGGATAAATGCAATTTCAGGAGGGGGTTTAATGGCTTTTTGGTTTTTAATACTGCTTGTTATTTTATTGCTGATTTATCAGGTTGTTTTTGTTATACCAAAGAGTATTGTCAAGCTTGAAGAAAAAATTGACATCTTAAGGCTGCATATGCAGGAAATTGAAATTAGACTGAATGAAATAGACAAAAAAATAAAATAGTATATGATTAATAGAATTTTAAGAGGTGGGAATATGAGGTATCAAATAAGACAGAGAATTTTTAGTTTAGGGGATAATTTTACAATAAAAGGAGAAGATGATGAACCTAAGTTTATTGTAAAGGGAAAGGTTTTCAGCTTAGGGGATAAATTATCTGTGGAAGATTTATATGGCAATGAGCTTTTTTATATTGAACAGAAATTATTTAAGTTTCTGCCTGAGTATCATATTTTTCAAAATGGTATTCTGGTAGCTAAGGTAAAAAGAGAATTCAGTTTTTTTAAACCAAAATTCTATATTGAAAGTACATATGGAACCTTTGACATGGTTGGAGATATATTTGGATATAATTTTGAAATAATTAAAAACGGAGAAACAGTAGCCCTTGTAGATAAAAAATGGTTATCCTTTTCTGATACCTATGGTGTTGAAATTGATGATAGGGAAAATCATGGCTTTCTGTTATCCTTGGTAATTGTAATTGATCAGGTAATACATGATAACAGACGCCAAAGTTAAATAATCTAAGTAAAATTAAGTATAAGTTTTTAAACTGAAATCTAATAAATTTTTAATTTCCGGAAAAAATAATGTAGAGAGATATTTGAAAAGGAGGAATTTAAAAATGTTTGATTTAGTTCCATTTAGAAGAAACAATTTAACGAGAAATGATGAGTTTTTCACACCATTTTTAAAAACCTTCTTTGATGATGATTTTTTTACAGCAATGAAAGATATTCAGGGAAATTTCAGAGTAGATCTGAAAGAAACTGAAAACAACTACTTAGTTGAAGCAGAATTGCCAGGGGTAAAAAGAGAAGCAATTGACATCGACTATGAAAATAACCATTTAACAATAAGCGCTAAGCGTGAAGAAACTCTAGAGGATGAAAAGGGAGACTATGTCAGAAGAGAAAGACATTATGGAGAATTTAAAAGACAGTTTTATGTTGATAATGTAGATGAAGACAAAATTAATGCAACTTTTAAAGATGGTGTTCTTAAAATTATCCTTCCTAAATTAACAAAGGGTAGAGACAAGAAAAAGAAGATTGATATTCACTAAAACAAGGAGGCTGTCGCACTTGTGCATTTTAATTGCCGATGCGGCGGTCCTTTTTATATTGACATAATAAGGATAATGTGGTATATAAAATATGTATTAGCACTCACTAAATTAGAGTGCTAATAAAATTGTGTATTAGTTGACAAGGTATATGTTTTAAAAATTTAAATTTATAAAAACATGGGAGGGTTTAAAATGGAGAAAAAGGAATTTAAGGCAGAGTCCAAAAGGTTATTAGATTTAATGATTAATTCTATTTATACCCACAAAGAGATATTTTTAAGGGAGCTTATCTCAAATGCCAGTGATGCAATTGATAAAATTTACTACAAAGCTTTAACTGACAAATCCATTAGTTTCAACAGAGATGATTATTACATAAAAGTTATTCCTAATAAGAGTGAAAAAACCTTGAGAATCCTTGATACAGGAATTGGTATGACTAAGGAGGAACTTGAAACAAATCTTGGTACAATAGCAAAGAGTGGTTCCTTAGCATTTAAAAATGAAAACGAGATGAAGGATGGATATGACATTATTGGTCAATTTGGAGTTGGTTTTTATTCTGCCTTTATGGTAGCTGACAAGGTTACAGTAATAAGCAAAGCTTTAGGAAGCACAGAGGCATACAAATGGGAATCAGATGGGGCTGAGGGTTACACAATAGAGCCATGTGAAAAAGACATGGTTGGAACAGAAATCATTTTAAAAATAAAATCAAATACTGAAGATGAGAAGTATGAGGACTATTTAGAAGAATATAGATTAAAAAATATAATAAAGAAGTATTCGGATTTTATCAGATACCCAATTAAAATGGATGTAACCAGAAGAAAATTAAAAGAAGGCAGCGAAAATGAATACGAAGAATATACAGAAGAAGAAACAATAAACAGCATGGTTCCAATCTGGAAGAAAAACAAAAATGAACTTACAGAAGAGGATTATAATAATTTTTATTTTGAAAAACACTATGGATTTGATAAGCCGGTTAAACATATTCATATAAGTGCTGAAGGAACAGTTAGTTATAAGTCAATTTTATTTATTCCTGAAAAAATACCATTTGATTATTATACAAAGGAATATGAAAAAGGATTGGAACTTTACTCAAACGGTGTACTTATAATGAATAAATGTGGAGACTTGCTTCCAGATTACTTTAGCTTTGTAAAGGGAATGGTAGACTCTGAAGATTTATCACTGAATATATCCAGGGAAATGCTACAGCATGATAGACAGCTTAAACTAATAGCAAAAAACATTAAGAATAAGATAAAGACAGAATTAATATCACTGTTAAAGGATGAAAGAGAAAAATATGAAAGTTTTTATAAATCCTTTGGCAGACAGTTAAAGTTTGGAATATATAGTGATTTTGGCAGTGAAAAGGAAATGCTTCAGGATTTATTGATGTTCTATTCTTCTAAAGAGAAGAAATTAGTAACACTTGAAGAATATGTATCAAGGATGCCTGAGGAACAGAAATATATTTACTATGCTTCAGGGGAATCAGTTGAAAGAATAGAAAAGCTTCCACAGGCAGAATTAGTTGCAGATAAGGGATATGAAATACTGTACTTCACTGAAGATATAGATGAATTTGCAATAAAAATGTTAATGTCCTATAAGGAAAAGGAATTTAAATCTGTTTCAAGTGGAGATTTAGGAATAAACACTCAGGATGATGACAAAAAGAATGATGTAGAAGAAAATGAAAATAAAGAGTTGTTCCAGTATATGAAAGATGTTTTAAAAGACAAAGTAAAGGATGTAAGGGCTTCTAAGAGATTAAAGAGTCATCCAGTGTGCTTATCCAATGAGGGTGAAATTTCCATTGAGATGGAGAAAATATTAAATGCTATGCCAAACAATGAAAACATAAAGGCAGATAAAATATTGGAAATAAACATTAATCATGATGTTTTTAAAGCTTTAAAGGAAGCCTTTGACAGTGATAAAGAAAAATTTAACCTTTACACAAATTTACTATATAACCAGGCATTGTTAATAGAAGGTCTACCAATAGCAGATCCAGTGGAATTCACAAATAATATATGTAAAATAATGAAATAGTTAATTTCAAGAGAAACAGTCAAAGCCGTATGGCAGAGACTGTTTTTGTGTTTTTTGTTGAGATAATTATATTTAAGTTAAAATTAATATATGGTAAAATTGGTATTATAAACCATGGAGGTGAAGTTATGAAAATTACTGCAATAGAAATGGAAAGAATTTCAGTCCCTCTAATTAGACCCTTTAAAACTGCATTAAGAACTGTTGATAGTGTGGAAGATGTAATAGTTAAGATTATTACAGATACTGGGAACATAGGTTATGGTGAAGCACCACCTACTCCGGTAATTACAGGAGATACTATCGGTTCTATTGTTGGAGCTATAAAAGAGGTTATTTCAAAAAACATCATTGGCATGAAAATCGAAGATTTTGAGGAAATTCTTATTAAATTGGATAAATGTATGATTAAAAATACTAGTGCCAAGGCGGCTGTGGATATTGCTCTTTATGATTTATTTGGGCAGCTTTATGGTGCACCTTTATATAAAATTCTTGGTGGAGGAAAAAAGGAGTTAGTAACGGATATTACAATTAGTGTAAATACTCCAGAGCAAATGGCTTTAGATAGTCTAGAAGCAGTTAAAAAAGGATATACAACTCTAAAGATAAAGGTTGGTAAAGATAGTGAAATGGATATAAAAAGGCTAAAGGCAGTTAGAGAGGCAGTTGGTGAAGAAATTAAGCTAAGAATAGATGCCAATCAGGGATGGACGCCAAAGGAAGGTGTTAGAATTCTGAGGAAAATGGAGGATTCGGGTATTGATATAGAATTTGTGGAACAACCTGTTAATGCCTATGATATTGATGGATTAAAATTCGTTACAGATAATGTATATATTCCTGTAATGGCAGATGAGAGTGTTTTCTCTCCAAAGGACGCATTGACGATAATGCAAAAAAGAGCGGCAGATTTTATAAACATAAAACTTATGAAAACTGGTGGTATTTATAACGCACTTAAAATTTGTTCACTGGCTGAAATATATGGAATCCAGTGCATGATTGGATGTATGCTTGAGGCAAAGGTTAGCGTAACAGCTGCAGCTCATCTTGCAGCTGCAAAAAGTGTTATAACGAAGGTGGACTTAGATGGCCCAGTACTCTGCAAAGAGGATCCTGTAACTGGCGGAGCAGTTTTCACTGAAAGTTTAATTAAATTAGAAAATAAGCCAGGACTAGGGATAGAAGGTATTAAAACATCAAAGTTATAAACAGTAGTTTAATAATTAAGTAAAGGTGGGTTAAAATGATTAAACCTTATGCACTTAAAAAAGGTGATACAATAGGTGTTGTTGCACCAGCCAGCCCAACAAAAAATATTTTAGATGTTGTTGAAAAAGCAAAAACGATACTTGAAAAACAGGGATTTAAGGTTATCATTGGAGAAAGCTGTTATAAGCAAGAAGGATACCTTGCTGGCACTGATGAAATACGTGCAAAGGATATTAATCAGATGTTTTCTGATAAAAACATCAGGGGAATTTTCTGTTTACGTGGTGGATACGGTTCCCCAAGGATTTTAGATAGATTAGACTATGATTTAATAAGGAAGAATCCAAAGGTTTTTTTAGGATATAGTGATATTACAGCAATTCATATTGCATTATACAGGAAATGTAAATTAATAACTTTCCATGGCCCAATGGTTGCTTCAGATATGATAGATGAATTTGATGAGTTTTCAATGAAAAGTTATTCAAAGGCTGTAACTGTAGCTGAACCAATTGGTATAGTTAAAAATCCTGAAAATATAAAGATAATGTCTCTAGTTTCAGGTAAAGCCAAGGGAAGGATTGTTGGAGGAAATTTATCTTTAATTGCTGCAACTATCGGTACACCTTACGAAATAGATACTAATAATAAAATCTTGTTTCTGGAAGAAATTGATGAGTTCACTTACTCAATAGACAGGATGCTGACTCAACTAAGATTATCTGGAAAACTTAAAGATTGCCTTGGAATAGTAATTGGAGATTTTAAAAATTGTTTTCCTCAATATGAGGGATATGATTGTACCTTGATGGAAGTTTTTAAGGATATAATTGCAAAGGAGAAAAAACCTACAATATATAATCTTATGGCTGGGCATTGTAAACCTAAAATAACCATTCCTTTAGGGGCAGAGGCTGTTATTGATGCTGATAACTGTACACTTGAGATAATTGAAGCCGCTGTTAAATAAAAGTATTAATAAAGCAGGAATATTCACAAGACATTGTGGTAAAAATACAATTGGTTGGTAGAATAAATAAAGATTAAAAGTCTTCAGAAAAATATTGAAATAGTACTTAGGTTAATATAGAATATAAATATATGAAACCGGTTCCACAAGAAAGGGTTTTGTAAGTTTTCAAAATAATATTAAAGCTATAAATATCTGGAGGAAACTTCATGGCTGTTACTATTAAGGATATTGCAAAGATGGCAGGAGTATCAAGGAGTACAGTTTCCAGAGTATTAAATAATTCTGGTTATGTAAATGAAAACACAAAAAATAAGGTTTTAAGTGTTATTAATGAGCTAAATTATACTCCTAGTGCCATTGCCAAAAGTCTGTCTACAAACAAAACAAACACAATTGGTGTAATAGTTCCAGAGATAGATAACCCGTTTTTTGGGGAGATGATAAAAGGTATAAGTAGTTTAGCGGCAGAGGAGGAACTGAACATTCTTCTTTGCGATACCAATGAAAGTGCAGAGAAGGAGCTTAAAGCCCTTGATGTGTTGCTACAGCAAAGAATAGAAGGAATTATAATAACACCATGTCTGGCAGAAGATAACAGAAACAGAGAGAAACTTCTGGAGATACATAAGATGGGGATACCACTTGTTTTAACTGATGGTCATATAAAATATTCTGGGCTTAACGGCGTTTCATAGACCATGTTGAAGGTGCCTTTAAGGCAACAGAAACTCTAATAAAAGAAGGTCATGAAAATATAGCAATTATCACTGGGAACATGAAATCACGACCATCAGTAGACAGATTGTCAGGTTATAAAAAGGCATTAGAGCATCATGGAATAACAGTAAAAGAAGACAATATTTTTTTTGGAGATTATACTTATGAAAGTGCCTATGAGGCAACAAAGAAAATACTTACGGCACATGATAGACCTACTGCTATATTTGTTTTAAGCAATATTATGATGCTAGGTTGCATAAAAGCCCTTATTGAGGAAAAATTAAAGGTTCCAGATGACATATCTGTGATTGGTTTTGATAAAATTGATGCTTTAAATATCTTGGGTATGAACATCAGTTTTGTTAATGGTCCCACTGAAGAATTAGGCGAGACAGCAATAGATATGCTTATGGATTTACTGAGGGGCAAAAACAACGGAATTGTTAAAAGAGTTACACTAAGCCCCCAGATTGTGCTTAAAGGTTCTGAAAGGTATAAAGGGAAAGGAATTTAAAAGTTTTATCCTGTTTGTTTTACAATGTGGAACCGTTACCACATTGATTTTAAATAAATTAAAGTTATAAAATTTCAAAGGGAGATGATTAAATGAATATTGAAAAGTATATCGATCATACACTTTTAAAACCACAGGCAACTGAAGAAGAAATAAAAAATATCTGCAGAGAAGCTAGAGAATACGGCTTTGCATCAGTATGCGTTAATGCTTATTACACTTCGCTTGTAAGAAAAGAACTTGAGGGTACAGATGTAAAAACCTGTGTTGTTGTTGGCTTCCCTTTAGGTGCAACAACAAAGGAAGTTAAAGCATTTGAAACAAAACAGGCAATTGAAAAGGGAGCACAGGAAATTGATATGGTAATAAATATTGGGGCTCTAAAATCAAAAAAATATGATGTAGTTCTTGATGATATAAAGGCTGTTGTAGATGCAGCAAAGGGAAAGGCACTTGTTAAAGTAATAATTGAAACATGTCTGCTAACAGATGAAGAAAAGGTAAAAGTGTGTACCTTAGCTAAGGAAGCTGGAGCAGATTTCGTTAAGACGTCAACAGGTTTTTCAACAGGTGGAGCTACAGTTGAGGATGTAAAACTTATGAGAGAAACAGTTGGAGAGGAAATGGGAGTTAAGGCATCTGGCGGTGTAAGAACAAGGGAAGATGCAGAAGCTGTAATTGCTGCAGGAGCAAATAGAATAGGTGCCAGTGCTTCCATTGCAATTGCTAAGGGTTCAAAGGATATAGGTTCAGGTTATTAATAAAATAGGGTTATATAAGGGGTGTGTTATTATGACAATGTATGAAATTATAAAGAAAAAAAGAGATGGACATGAATTGACTAAAGAAGAAATTGAATTTTTTGTTGAGGGATATACAAATGGTACTATCCCTGACTATCAGGCATCAGCACTTTTAATGGCTATTTATTTCAATAAAATGAATAAGAGAGAAACAGCTGATTTAACAACTGCAATGGTTAATAGTGGTGAGATTATTGATTTATCTGCAATAGAAGGAATAAAGGTTGATAAACATAGTACAGGAGGGGTTGGAGATACTACAACTCTTATACTAGGACCAATAGTTGCAGCAGCTGGTGTTCCAGTAGCTAAGATGTCAGGAAGAGGCCTTGGTCATACTGGCGGTACAATCGATAAGTTAGAATCTTTTAAAGGATTTTCTGTTGATATGTCAATAGAGGATTTTATAAAAAATGTAAGTGAAAGAAAAATTGCAATAGGTGGACAGACAGCTGATTTAGCACCTGCTGATAAAAAACTCTATGCTCTTAGAGACGTTACAGCAACTGTTGATAATATATCATTGATTGCAGGCAGCATAATGAGTAAAAAAATTGCTTCAGGTGCTGATGCAATAGTTTTAGACGTAAAAACAGGAAGCGGAGCATTTATGAAAACCGAAGATGATGCCTTTGAATTGGCAAAGGAAATGGTTGATATTGGAACCCATGTTGGAAGAAACACAATTGGTGTTATAACAGATATGGATCAGCCTTTAGGATTTGCAGTTGGAAATATACTTGAAGTTAAAGAAGCAATAGATACATTAAGGGGAGAAGGTCCAGAAGACTTAACAGAGCTGTGTCTGACCTTAGGGTCACATATGCTGGTTTTAGGTAAAAAAGCTGAAAATGTAGAAGAGGCAAGAAAAATTCTTGAAGATATAATTAAGACCGGCAAAGGATTAGAAAAACTAAAAGAATTAGTTATAGCCCAAGGCGGAGATGCAAGCTGCATTGATAATCCAGAGCTTTTTGAAACTCCTGCAATAATAGAGCCAGTATTATCAGAGGCAGAAGGATATGTTGAAGGAATAGAGGCTGAGTCAATTGGAAGAGCTGCTCTGCTATTAGGAGCTGGAAGGGAAACAAAGGAAAGCAAAATAGATCTATCAGTAGGAGTTGTTCTTCACAAGAAAATAGGGGATTTTGTAAAGAAAGGCGAAGCTATTGCAACTATCTATGCAAATAACCCAGACAAGCAAAAACAAGCAGAGGAAGTAATTCTTAAGGCTTACACTTTTAAAGCAGAAAAGGTTGAGAAAAGGAAATTAATTAAAGGAATAGTTACTAAGGACGGTATAACAAAATTCTAGGTTGTATAGGCGGCAGCTTTTAAGCTGCCGCGTTTTTTATGAATTTATATTTATAATTTGAACATATCGTAAATCTTAGTAAATTTCAAATTGTTTTCTTTAACATTATAAAATTGATTGTTATGTGGGTCATATTCATAGTCTCTCTTCCATTTATCAATATTTGCAATGCTTTCCTTAATTGCGTATGCAGCATAGCGAATTTCATCATCCTCATAATAGGGTGCAGTGAAAATCTTACCCAGCCAGGTTTATAGGAGAAATCTCCCTTGTTAATATAATCGGTTATAAATTTTGATTCTTCTCGGTCGATATGCAATAAATAATGTCCATAGGTACCAGCACAGGAGCATCCACCTCTAACTTGTATGCCAAATCTGTCGTTTAATATTTTAACAAGGAGATTATAATGTATATCCTCTGTATACAATGATACGATTCCAAGACGTTCAGTTATATTTCCAAGTAAAATGTGGACTTTATCGATTTTATTTACTTCTTCAAAGAAAATTTTTAAAAGCTCTCTTTCCCGCTTATATATATTCTCAATTTTCATTTTTTCCTTAAGTTCTATACAAAGGGCAGCCTTTATAGTCTGTAGAAAGCCAGGAGTACCCCCATCTTCTCTTAATTCTACGTCGTTAACGTATTTCCTTCCTCCCCATGGATTAGTCCAGTCAACAGTTCCTCCACCAGGAGAATCAGGAACACTGTTGTTATATAAATTGGAATTAAATATCAGAATGCCTGAAGAGCCTGGGCCACCTAAAAATTTATGGGGAGAAAAAAATATTCCGTCCAGTTGCTGATATGGATTAGAAGGGTGCATATTTATTTCAACATATGGGGCAGATGCAGCAAAGTCAACGAAACAAATACCATTATATAAATGCATAAGCTCAGCCATCTGATGATAGGGAGTTTCAATTCCTGTAACGTTTGAGCAGGCAGTAAATGAACCAATTTTATATCTTCTGTTTTTGTGTTTTTTTAGTTCACTTTCTAAGATATTAAGGTCAACAAGGCAGTTTCTGCCGGGTTTTAGACAAACAACGTCAGCTACTGTTTCCAGCCAGGAAATATGATTTGAATGGTGCTCCATATGTGTTAAGAAGACTATTGGTCTTTCGCTGGCATTATTAAAATACAGGTTAAAATATCTGAGGCCTAACAGCCTTTGTAGTTTGTTAATCCCTGCTGTCATTCCATATCCTACTGGAATCAGAATATCATCAGAGGAAGCATTGACATGCTTTTTTATAAGGCTTTTAGCATAGTTATATGCCAGTGTCATGGTTGTTCCGGTTTCATTTGATTCAGAGTGGGTATTTCCAACTAAAGGGCCAAATATGTTGGTGAGCTTATTTTCAATGGGTCTATATAATCTTCCACTTGCAGTGTAGTCGAAGTAATGCATTCGCTGCAATCCGTAACAAGTATTAAATTCGTGGTTATAGCCAATGGTGTTTTGGCGCATTTCTTTAAAATAATTTTCTAAGTTCAATTTCAAACACCCCATATAAAATTCTGCATAAAAATATTTAAATTAAAGTTATGTTATATATTAATATATTAGAGAATTTTAAAATTGTTGATTATCATTCAAATTATTTAATACAAAAATTAGAAAAATATTTATATTTTGTAAAAATAGATATATAATTAAATTGTGTTGGATTATTTATGAAATACCTTTGAGGTGAATCTATGTTTAAGTTTTTTCAAACCTGCTTTTGGACTGGGACCTTGTTTGCGGTAATTTCTTTCTTGTTAGGTCAGTTTTTTGATTTCATTGGATTAGATAGGAATGTTGATTTTGCTTGAAGCTACAATTAAAAAACAAGCAGATGCAGATAAATATGGAATTAAAAAAAAGGCAGAGGCTATGCTTAAAAAAGCAGAGGCATTTAAACAATATAATGATGCAGCAATAACTCAGATGATTATCGAAAAGCTACCTGAAATAGCAAGGGCAGTTGCAGAACCACTATCAAAAACTGAAAAAATTGTTATAGTTGATTCTGGACAGGGACAGGGAAAGGGTGCAGCAAAGGTTTCGGGTTATATAACTGACATAATGGCAACTGTTCCTGAAGTTGTTGAAACATTGACAGGTGTTAAACTTTCTGAGCTTTTAGCTAAGAAAACTGATAATAAAGAGACTGGAAATTCTGATACTGAAGTAAAGGTAGAATTTAATAAAGAAAATTAATTTTTGAAGGGATTGTATTTTACCCTTCACAAAATAAGAGTCATTAACAATTACGAAGTATTGTTATATTTCAAAAGAAACCCACAGTTTTTCTTAAGTTTTTGTACAAAGTCTTATCAATGGAAAAACTACAGGGGTTTCTGATGTTTATATCAAAAATCTTTATAATTGTTAATGATTTTTTATTTTAATTTAGTTTATAATGTAATCCTGTGTAATAGCCACTTTTATTAAGATAAATATAACAAAAACTTAACGGAGCAACTCTGATGTTAGATTGTAATTTTTAGATAATTCAATATATAATAGAATAAATATTAAAATAATGTAATATTATGTTCACATGAACTTAACACAGAATTAACATTAACAGGTTAATATAGAAACGTTGCGTTACATTATATAACGGAGGAGAAAATATGGACTTTAAAATGATTTTTCAATTATTAGGTGGTCTTGGACTATTTATCTATGGAATGAGCCTGATGGGAGAAGGACTTCAAAAAGCTGCAGGAGAAAAACTGAAAAAAATTCTTGAAGTGCTTACATCAAACAGAATACTGGCTGTTCTTGTTGGAGCAGGGGTTACTGCCATAATTCAAAGTAGTAGTGCTACTACGGTTATGACAGTTGGTTTTGTTAATGCAGGATTAATGTCTTTAAAACAGGCTGTTGGTGTTATTATGGGGGCTAACATAGGAACTACAATGACAGCCCAGCTAATAGCATTTAAACTGACAGATGTAGCACCTTTGGTTTTAGGTATAGGTGCAGCTATGGTATTGTTCTCAAAGAAGAAAAAAGTTAAGGATATTGGAGAAATAGTGCTTGGTTTTGGTATACTTTTTGTGGGTATGTCAATGATGGAAGCTTCAATGAAACCCCTTAGAAAAATGCCTGAGTTTATAAGCTTAATAACATCATTAGGACATCATCCGATTTTAGGAGTTTTTGTAGGTCTTGGTATGACTGCTGTTGTTCAAAGCAGTAGTGCAACAATAGGGATACTTATGGCTCTGGCTGGCGGTGGAGCAATAGACATAAACGTCGCATTACCAATATTATTTGGAGACAACATAGGAACCTGTGTAACTGCTTTATTATCAAGTATAGGAACAACGAAAAATGCAAAGCGAGCAGCTCTTATGCATTTAACCTTTAACGTAATAGGAACAATTATATTTATGCTTGGTTTAAATGTTGTTTTACCAATCGTAAAGGGACTAGGTGGGGACGTGCAAAGACAGATTGCAAATGCACATACTCTGTTTAATGTTACAAATACAATAATACAGTTGCCTTTTGCCTCATTTTTAGTTGCCTTTGTAAATAAAATTATACCAGGTGAAGATGTAAAAGAGGGAGCAATGTCTCTTGAGTATCTTGATAAGAGGCTATTGGAAACTCCATCAATTGCAGTTGGACAAGTAGTAAAAGAGATTATAAGAATGGGTAAACTTTCAGCTTCAAACCTTGATATATCAATAAAATCATTTTTACAGAACAGTGGTGAAGATTTAAATAAGTTATATAAGACTGAAGAAGTAATTAATTATTTAGAAAGAGAAATAACAGGATTTATGGTATCCCTTTCAAATACTTCACTATCAGAAGAGCAGTCTGAGGTTATTACTTCCTTGTTCCATGTTGTGAACGACATTGAAAGAATAGGAGATCATGCTAAAAATTTAGCAGAGCTTTCTGAATATAAGAAACAGAATGCTCTGGAATTCTCAGATGAAGCTCTGACTGAGTTAAAATATTTGTACGAATCAGTTAAATATGCTGTTGAAGCGGCTATTACTTCCTTAGAAAATGGCGATATGCAATTAGCAAGAAAAGTAATAGAAACAGAGGGAAAAATTGATAATATAGAGAAGAATTATAGAAATATTCATATTGACAGATTAAATAAAGGAATCTGTTACCCTGCAAGCGGTGCTATATACCTAGATGTTATAAGTAACCTTGAAAGGGTAGGTGACCACTCAAACAATATTGCCCAAATGGTATTAGATAAAGAAAGATAAGACATAAGTTAAGATAAGTGGCAATCTTAGGAACAAACCAATTATAATGGTTTGTTCTTAATTTTTTTTATTGACAATAAAGAATAAATAAATTATATTTTCTATATAGGGTAAAGATTAAAAATTATTAATATTTAAAATATACTGACTTTATTAACGGCTGGGGGGTTAGTTTGATTGCACTATTGTTTTACTATTCCTTTATTGATGGTTGTTGCACTTTATCTATATCATATAACAAAGTATTCAAAACTTGAATATTTATATAAAAGAACAACTGAGATTAACAATATCATGTTGAAAATGACTGAGGATATGCAGGAGTATTATGATATAGAGATATTATATCGACAGATTCTGATTGATACTATAAGTTTAATAAAGGATGCTGAGGCAGGAAGTATTTTAATATATAATAAGGAAAAGGATTTATTTGAATTTAAGACTGCTGTTGGTTTTGATTTGGATAAACTTAAAAGTGTTTCATTGAAAAAAGAGGAGCTATTTTTATATAACAAAACGCAGCTTAAATATCCCAGCATAATAAGAAATCCGGTGATTTTTGATAAAGAAATAGTTAATATTGAATCTTATGATAAGTTTATCAGGTCTAATTCACTTGATATAAAAGCAGTACTAAGTACACCCATTTATGTAAATGGTGAATTATACGGAATTTTAAATGTAGATAGTAAAACAAAGGAAAATGCATTTAATAAATACGACGTGCGTTTAACAAAATACATAAGTGCTCATCTGGAAATAGCAATAAAAAATGTACTTTTGATGAACGACTTAATAAGGGCTTTGAGAATAGATGATTTAACTGGTTTGTATAATAAGAGATATTTTGAAGAAATAATGGAGGAAAAAATAAATAAAGCCTATTTTGACAACACAGCCTTTTGCCTTGTAATGATAGACTTGGATGATTTTAAAATTATAAACGACACCATGGGACATAAAACGGGGGATGAGGTACTTAGGTATTTCTCGAAGATTTTGAAGGAAACACTAAAAGACTCAGATATTACAGCCAGATATGCAGGGGATGAGTTTGTATTAGCTATTTTTGATAGTGATGAACAGGAAACAGATGAAATTATAAGACTCATAAAACAGAAGTTAAAGGAAAACTTGTTTAATGGCATTGAAATTAAGTTTAGTTCAGGTGTTTGTCAGTATAGAAGGGGAATGAATTTAGAGGATATAATAATTACTGCTGACAATAATATGTATTCTGATAAGAGAATGCACAAAAGATGTGGGTGTATATAAAAGGGACGAATTATTTCGTCCCTTTAAGTTTTATACAGCCCAATTTCCATTTTTGAATACAGGTATTTCTAAGCTGTCATATGTAGTTCCCGTAACATCAAGATCAGAGGTTCCTATCATGAAATCAACATGTGCCAAAGACTGGTTAGCTCCTGCTTTTTCCAGTTCTTCAGATGACATGTTTTCCCCATTTTTTAAACATAGGGAATATGCTCGACCTATTGCCAAATGACATGAAGCATTTTCATCATACAAAGTATTAAAGAATATTATTCCAGAATTTGAAATAGGCGAATCATATGGTACAAGGGCAACTTCTCCTAGATAGTGTGAACCTTCGTCGGTTTCTATAAGATGCTTTAACGTATCATAGCCCTTCTCTGCGGAAAAATCAACAATTCTTCCATTTTTGAAGGTAAGAGAGAAATTTTCAATTAAATTACCGCCATAATTTAATGGTAGTGAGCTTACAACTTTACCATTAACACCAGTTTTTAAAGGCATTGTGAAAACTTCTTCTGTAGGCATATTGGCTATGAAATCATACCCAGCAGCTGTCTCTTCGGCTCCACCTACCCAAAGATGATTTTCAGGAAGCTCAATTCTTAAATCTGTACCCAATGAATTTTTGAAGTGCAGATATCTGAAATTGTGTGAATTTAAGAAATTCATATTTTTCTTTAGATTTTCTTTATGTTCATTCCATGCAGATACAGGGTCTTCCTGGTCAACCCTTACAATTTTAAATATAGCTTCCCAAAGCTTTTCTACAGCCTCATCCTCAGAAAGACCGGGGAAAACTTTTGTTGCCCAGCCTGCTGTTGGAATAGAAATTATAGACCAAGCGTTTTTATTACTCATAAGTCTTTCATAATATTCCTTCAATGCAAGTTGTCTTACTTTTTGAGATTTAGCTATTCTTTCAGGATTTACCTCCCTCATAAGCCCAGGATCTGAGGCACTTATACTAAGAAAAGCAGCTCCCTCTTTGGCGTAGGAATTAAAAAACAGTTTCTGCCACTCAGGCATTTCAAGGAAGGCTTCATCAGGTGCTTTCATAAAACGTATTTTAGAAAATAGCTCATCTCCCCAAGAGATAATTACATCTCCAGCACCTTCGTCAAAGGCAGTTTCAGCAATCATTCTGGCAAATGATGCACATTCTATAGGAGAAGATATTACAAGTTTTTGTCCTTTCTGAATATTGATTCCAGTTTTAACAGCAAGGCGTGCATACCTTTTTAAAAGTTCGTCTTTGTTCATATCAACAATCCTTTCTTTAATATATTGCCTAATATATATAATAATATTTCGAAAAAGTAAAATAAAGATTTTTTTGAATTTTTTTCAATATTTTTCTAAATTCATTGAAATTATAAGTCATTAATAATAAATCATTTACATAGTATTTTATAGATACATTATTATGAGAGATTTTCATATAATGTACAGAAGTTTAGAAAGGGGGAAGTAATGTGGCAAGGGGAAAAGAAACAAAGAAACAGCCTAAGCCAAAAAGTGGTTCTAACAAAAAAACCGTTCAAAAGGATAAGAAAAAATAGATGAACATTGAATTTCATTATTATGACGAAGCAAATTTTATAAATTTTATAATAATTTAAAGGCCTGCACTGCAGGCCTTTAATCTTCCATTTTATTGGAATTAACATCCTTTTTGAGTCTTGTATTTCTTAAGGATTCTATAATTGGAATTAAAATTATAGCAACAAATCCACCAGAAAAACCATTGTTATATAAATTAAATCCTTGATGAAGGAATGTTACGTTCAAAACAACTGAAGAATGGAGAAACCCTGCAATAGTACCGGCGATAAATCCATACTCCCCAGCAATTGGAGCAAGGGTTGTGCAGAATAGAGCAGCAAGAATAACAGATGGATCATTTATATACCATATTTTTGTCAAACTACCTATATAAACTCCTAGAATTACTGGAAACATGTTCTTCAGATGTTTTCCAAAGGCACTAAAGCCTACTATTGTAAATATTCCACCTAGTGTTGGACCGTTTAAATCACCATTAACAAGTATAACAAACAAAGAAGCAAGAATACCATTGATGCCCATATTTATAAGAACAACAGGAAAACCCACTAACTCTACAAAGTCAGTACTTAATTTTCCTGAATATCTAAATAAATTGGTATATCCTTTAAAGGAAAAGTCATTTAAACAAAATCCTAAAACAACCATTGAAAGAAACATAAATAGCAGAAATGGAAAAAGTATTGAATTGTTTCCCTTTGTCCAAATTAATCTGGTTTCTAACGCGAAACCATATGATTTAATTATAGATGCAAATACCATTCCGATAATACCAGCTGCAAAGCCTGTATTATAAAGATTATATCCTCTGTGAATTTTTAGTAAATATGAAGATAATGGTGGAAGTAGAAAACCTGTTAAAACTCCAACAATGGCGCCGAGGATAATTGATTTAATGTTAACCGTCCCAAGGTTAAAGGTAAATTGTGTAACTAAGGGAGAAAGACAGGTACCAAGCATAGCAGTGTAAACATATTTATTGAAGCTTTCTCTTTGTGACTTCGAATACAGATATACACCTAATATTATAAACCATATGTTAAATATGTTTTTTCCAAACAACGAGAAACCTGAAGTCAGCCAAAGTGTAGATATACCAGGACCAGAGATGTCGATTTTTAATATTCTGAATATTAAAATGGTAATCAAAGTCAGTATACCTGAATTAACAAAGGCACCTCCTAACCCTCCAACTTCAATATAATCTGTTATTAATATATCTGGCTGGGTAACAATATTTAACAGTCCAAAGAATATATTTTTGGCTGTATCCATAATAAAACCAAAAATTACTAGAAGTGAAGCATAGAAAGTGCAAATATAATATTTAATTGAAGATTTTATTGAACCATTGGAATAGATTTTATTGTTTTTTGTAATAGTTACCACCATATAAATCCCCCCAAAAAAATCAATTTCTTTATAATTTATTATTGCTTTTTTAGAAATTCCTATATTTAAATATGATTATATAATAACTATATCAATAGGTTCTATATGCGGTCAAGGAAAATTGACAAAAAAGCAACAATATTAATTATTTTTGAAATAATAAAAGAAAAGGGCTGGAAAAACCAACCCTTAGCTATATCCTTATTTTTATCTGTTTGCAGATATTTTTATCATAGCCTGATGATTAGGATCTATCTGCCAGTCTTTATGTCTTAAACTACCAGGAAAATGAATATCAAAGTGACCGTCCATATTATTGCCTTTTATATAATCATAGTTAGGTCCATATCCATAGTTATCAGAACGATTTGCCACATTAACATTGGCAGGGTAAGCATCTAGTCCAGCATGGGGCATGCCTGATATTGATGCAGCAAGTCTTCTACCATTTACCACTAGTATTATAGGTCTTACTGCCCATGTCCATTTTCCACCGAAAATTTCTTTCATTATTTCAGTATCAGAGGCTGTTAATGTTTCGCAGTCAGCATGGCCAGAACCTATAGTTCTTTTAACTTTAAAGTTTTTGCCGCTGAAAAAATCTATTACTGTTGCCTCAGTTCCAATTGGAAAAATGTATGTTGCAGCACTGAACCAATCCTGATATTCAGCATATTTAGAAAAATAAGGTTTGACTGGAACGTTTATTTTTGGAATTTTTATAACTTGTCCAATCTGAAGGGTTGTTGAAGTTGTAAAGCAATTTGCCTTAATTAAATCATTTTGACTGACGCCGGTTTTTTGAGAAATAGCCCAAAGAGTATCCCCTGATGCAACTGTATAATTTGAATATGTTGTATAGGGAACAAATTTATTATCTATTGCTTGAAAAAGCTTTTCAAAGGTAGTTTTATCTGCTTTACCTGTAACAGAAAGACCGTTGTTTTTTTGAAAGTTTGTTACGGCTGTAGTTGTCAATGAACCATAAAAACCGGTAGGCTGAACAGTTAAATATCCAAGACTGTAAAGATATGTCTGAAGTTCTTTTACTCTATCGTGGGTAATGCCATAAGAAAGTATTTCTGGCTCACCATGCAACACTTTATTTAACTTATTTAAAGTTGTTAAATCAAGGTTACCTGTAACATTTAGTGAGTATTTGCTCTGAAAATTCTTTACAGCAATATACGTGTTATAATCATAGACACCATTTACAGCCCCATTATAAAGCCCAAGGGTTTTAAGATTTGATTGTAATTCGGATACTGAAGAATTTGAGTATCCATAATATAGGGGTTGAGTTATTTGAGCGTTAACTGTAAATCCATAGCTAAAAATCATCAATGCTACGACTATTGATACAATTTTCTTTATCATAATCTCCCTCCAATCTCACTTATAATTAAACTTATTATATCAAAGGAAGATTACAAAGCCATTAGTGAAAAGGAGGGCATGTCTCCATTTTTAGGCACAAGCTAAAAAAAGACCAGGCAATTTTAGTCACCTGGTCTCTAATATTTATTTTATTTTAAATCTGTTAACTACGTTTTCTAAGTCAACTGCCAAGGAAGAAAGTTTCTCAGTTGAAGTTAGAACCTCCTGTAAACCAGAGGCCTGCTCTTCAGAAGAAGCACTAACTTCTTCAGTAGTTGCAGCTGTTTCCTGGGAAACAGAGGCAATTTCTGAGAACATATCGATCATTGCAGCCTTGCTGCTTTCAATCTGCTCAAGGGATTTTGATACATTACCCATGCTTTCATCTAATAGTTTTATTGCCTTTTCAATATTATTGAAGCTTTCGTTTGTTGTTTCAACGTTTCCTTTAGTTTTTTCATTCAGTTTTGTTACGTAGTTTATTTTTTCATAAACGTCACTTACGCTTTGTTTTATTTCTGTCAATAGAATATTTATTTCAGAAGCTGAGCGTGCTGATTGTTCTGCTAGTTTTCTTACTTCATCAGCAACAACTGCAAAGCCCTTTCCTGCTTCTCCTGCCCTTGCAGCTTCAATACTTGCGTTAAGTGCAAGAAGATTGGTTTGTTCAGTGATAGCTTTTATTGTGTCTGTTATTGCACCAATTTTATTTGATTTATCTGCAAGTATTTGAACTTGAGATTCCAGCTGAAGGTTTGCCTGCGAGGTATCAGCAAAAATTTCGTTTAATAAGTTTAAAGTAACAATACCTTCCTCAGTTGATTTAACAACATCCTTTGATGCATTTATCATTATTTCCGATTCATTAATTGAATTTTCAATTTCCTCACTTAGCCTATTAGTAACATTAAGGCCATCTTCAATCTTTGATGCCTGATCAGTTGCTCCTATTGCTATCTGTTGTACAGCCTTAGCTACTTCTTCCCCAACTAAACTTGATTCTTTACAGATTGTAACAAGGTCAGAACAGGATTCTTTAACTTCCTTGGTACTTTCTAAAACTCTTGAAATAATTGAGATAGTTCCATCTACCATATTGTTAACCGCATCAGCAATGGCAACAATTTCACTGGTTGCATTTTTAGGGATATCTATTTTCTCTGTGAAGTCACCATCTTTAATTTTTGTTAAAACTTTTACAAGTTTGTTTATTGAAGTAACTATTCTTTGGGAGAATATTAAACCAAATGCTGCAGCAAAGAGTAAACACACAATTGAAATAATAATTGTGATATTTCTTGATGCATTTATTTGACTCAATAATTCCTTTTCAGGCACAAAACCTACAATTATCCAACCTGTATTTTCATTTTTTATTTTAAAGGCTTGAAATTTTTCTTTATCTAATTTTAAAGTTAATTTATCAGAAGAAGATTTTAATACCGTTTCAATCCAAGGCTCATCTTTTGAAGATTTATTTATCAAATCAGGATTTTTATGAGCAATTATTTTGCCAGTTGTATCAAGTACAGCAACAAAACCATTTTGTCCGATACTTATTTTATTAACCGTTGCAGATAAGACATCTAGCTTAATATCCAGTCCAACTACACCTATTGTTTGATTTGTATTCATATCTTTTACAGTTTTAGCAAAGGTCACAACCATAGTACCTTTATTTCCAGCATCTTCGTAAGGTTCAGAAACAATTGCCTCACCGTCTTTATTTATTGCTGCAGTATACCAAGGTCTAATTCTTGGATCATAATCTGAAGGAAGTTTTATTGTTGAAGGCGCTAAATACATTTTTCCATTTGCCAAACCTTCGTACACAGAAGGAATGTCCTTATGGGAAGTGATAAAGGCTTCAAATGCTTTTAACAGCCATGGTTCAGAAGAATCAGCTCCTGTCATCATATTTTTTGCATTTGGATCATTTGACAGCATGTTAATGTTTTCTGTATTAACTGTATAAATATTATTTATAATGTCTGAAACTCTGTCTAAACTGGATCTCGTTGATTGATCAAACATCTTGGAATAACTCTTTTTTGATGAATTATAGCTGAAAACCGAAATTATACTTATTGGAATAAGTATAGAAATTACCAGTAAAAATACCAGTTGTGTTTTAAGACTGCTCTTTATTTTCATATAAAGACCCCTTTCATAGTAGTGG
>NZ_AZQP01000039.1 GCF_000601455.1 Fervidicella metallireducens AeB | reverse complement strand
CAACCCTCCACTCATGTACTATTTTACAAGTTATTTAATCAAAAACACCTCAAAAACTTTATTATGAAAAAAAGCTTAGCAAACGCTAAGCTTCTGGTCGGGGTGACAGGGATTGAACCTGCGACCTCATGGTCCCAAACCACGCGCGCTCCCATCTGCGCCACACCCCGTAAACATAGTTATTATACACTAATATTATATTTTTTACAATTCCATTTATATAAATTTTCTTCATTGTTTTAGACCTTATTAACTGTATATTCTAAATTTTTGTATTTTTTTGCGGGTATTGACTTATATACCCCATGGGGTATACTCTTTTATGTAAAGTTTTTATGGAGGTGTTGATTATGAGTAAGAAAAGCCATCAAGGATGGTCTTGGATTATTTTAGTTACATTTATAATTGTATCTTTTTATAATCATATTTTTGGGTTATTCGGTATTGTCTGTATGACAGCACCAATATATCATGCACTAAGGGGAAGAGGTAAAATTCATTGTTCAAAATACTGTCCTAGGGGATCCCTGCTAGGTAAATTCCTGAAATATATATCATTAAATCGACCACTGCCTAATGCACTTAGATCCAAGACAGCTAAAAATATTTTGTTAACACTAATGGCGACAATGCTGACGTTTGCTATGATACATTCAGGTGGTAATATTAATAAAATCGCTTTTTCATTATTTAGATTTATGACTCTTTCTCTTATTGTAGGTATAATAATTGGTATAATTTATAAACCTAGAAGCTGGTGCCAAGTTTGTCCTATGGGGCACGCATGCGACTTGATTGATAAACAGATAAAAGGAAAAACTCCAAATACTAACAAGAAAATAAGCTAATCCTGCTGACTGGATTAGCTTATTTTTCTTATGAGTACTTTTTTAATGTTACATTTAGAATTTTTTCTAACAACTTATATCGATATTGTCTGCGTAGCTTTGTCCCTTTGATAAAAATAATCCAAATAATCCAAGGGCTACTAAAATACCTGCAGTGTTAGATATTGAACCTGCCAGCTTTAAACCTTCCTTTGCTTGTAAAATATAGCTTACTGAAACAGCCGTCATAAACACAGCTGGGATAGTAGATACCCAGTGGTTTTTCTTATATTTTAACAAATAAACTGATGCTGCCCAAAGTGTAACTACTGATAAAGTCTGGTTAGCCCATGCAAAATATCTCCATATAATATCGAAATTTATAAATGTAAGTCCAATACCTACAGCGAATAAAGGAGCTGCAAGAATAAGTCTTTTTGATACCTTATCCTGCTTATACCTTATCATATCTCCAAGCATTAATCTTGCTCCTCTGAAGGCCGTATCACCTGATGTTATTGGACAAGCAATAACCCCTAACATTGCCAATACACCACCAACAGGTCCTAAAAGTGATTTAGTAATTTCTAAAACTACACCTCCTGGGCCTGCTTTAGCAAGAACAGCTGCTAAACCTGGAACCCCATTGTAGAATGCAATTCCTGCTGCTGCCCATACCATGGCGATAAGACCTTCTGAAATCATTGCCCCATAAAAAACTCTTCTACCTAGTTTTTCATTTTTCATACACCTTGCCATAAGAGGTGATTGTGTAGCATGAAAGCCAGAAATAGCTCCACAGGCAATTGTTATAAACATTATTGGCCATATAGGTAGATTTTTAGGATGCATATTTGTAAAAGTTATTTCTGGTATGTGATATCCACCGAAAAGAATTCCTCCACCAACTCCCAGTGCCATAATAACCAATGATATACCGAATAAAGGATATAAGTTTCCTATTAAAACATCAATTGGAAGAATTGTAGCAAGAAAATAATATATAAATATCACCACTACCCAAAAAGTTAAATTTAAAGCATCTGGTGTCAATGAAGCTATTAATTTAGCTGGACCAGTAACAAAAACTACACCGACTAAGACCAATAAAACTATTGAAAATACCCTCATAACAGCTTGTACTTTTTTCCCTAAATAAATCCCTTGAATTTCAGAAAGACTTGCACCTTTGTGTCTTACAGAAATCATTCCTGATAGATAGTCGTGTACAGCACCTGCAAAGACGCTTCCAAGAGCTATCCATATAAAGGCAGCAGGTCCAAACAATACCCCCTGTATTGCTCCAAAAATTGGGCCTAACCCTGCTATGTTCAAAAGTTGAATAAGAAAAACCTTCCATGTTGCCATAGGTACGTAATCAACACCATCTTGAAGTTCATAAGCTGGGGTCTGCCTATTTTCCTCAACACCGAAATTCTTCTCAATATACTTTCCATAAATAAAATAACCTAAGATGAGAACAAGAATTCCACCTAAAAATGAATACATATTCACCCTCTCCTTTGTATATGATAATGTTTGTCCTTATAATATCATTTTTATAATTTTCTGACTATTCTCGATGGGTGAAATGCGTTTTTTAGCAGTTGTATTGCAAATTTTAAATCCTGAATTGCATTGTCATAATCCAAGAAGTTCCTTCATTCTTTTTACATTACTCCTGCTTACAGGTACTTCAGTATTGTTATCATCATTAATAATAAGCTTATATGTGCCATGAAACCATGGGTATAATTCCTTTATATTGTTTAAATTAACAATATAACTTCTATGTGCCCTAAAAAAACCCGTTTTTCCCTCTAATTCATGAAGCATATAATTTGTCAGAAACTGCTTTTCTTTAGTCTTGACATAGGTTTTTTCATTCTCAGTAAAACATAAACAAATATCCTTAACATCAATTAAAATAGTCTTTCCATTTAATTCACAAGGAATTTTTTTAATAGTATTTTCATTAGTATGGAGTTCTTTAATTATGTTTTTTACCTGTTTTTTAAAATCCTCATTATTTTCCTTTTTAAATCTCAATCTTTCCTGTAGTCTTGCAACTGTTTTGTTTATTCTTTCCTCACTAAAAGGTTTTAACACATAATCAACAACATCTATTTCAAAGGCCTTAACTGCATGTTCCTCATATGCAGTTATAAAAACAATATCAGTATCATAGTTTTCCTTAAGCTCTTTTGAAACCTCAATTCCATTTTTAACAGGCATATTAATATCAAGGAAAACCACATCAGGTAACAATTTTTTTGCCATCTGAAGACCTGATTCACCATCTAGTGCTGTTCCTAAAAGCTTAATATTTTCATGTTTTGAAAGCAAATACTTTAATTCTTCAATTGCTGGAACTTCATCTTCAATTATCATACATGTTATTAATCCCATTGTGCACCTCCATTGGAATCTTGAATATAACCCTTGTCCCCTCTTCTATTGAACTTTCTATATTTAGTATACTTTGTTCACCATAGAGTAATTTCAACCTATCGTTAACATTTTTTAATCCTACCCCTGGCCAAGTTGAAACAACCTCATCGTACCTATCCCTTGACATACCTATTCCTGTATCTTCAACAGAAAAAACAACTTCATTCCCACTTTCCTGTGCTTTAATAAGTATTGTACCTCCTAAAGCCTTTGGAGAAATACCATGCTTAATCGCATTTTCAACCAAGGGTTGTATCACAAAAATTGGTACCTTCATTGTTAATAGTTTTTCAGGAATGTCAATGTATAGTTTAAGTCTATCTCCAAATCTCGCCTTTTCAATTGATAAATAGGAATTTATTAAATCTATTTCCTCAGACAACTGAATAAAATCATCAGTTCTATTCAGAGTTTTTCTAAAATAATTAGATAAATCAAGAATTAGTTCTCTGGCTCTTAAAGGATTAGTCCTGCAAAATGAGGATATAGTATTTAGTGCATTGAAGAGAAAATGTGGATGAATCTGTGCTCTTAATGCCCTTAATTCAGCTATAGAAGCAGCATTAGCAATCTTATTAAGCTTATAAAGTTCAATCTGAGTAGACAGAAGCTCAGCCATCTCCCTGCAAAACTCTATAAAGTAGCTTTTACTCTCGCTGTTCTCATAGAATTTAACACCTATAACCCCTTGAAAATCATTATCCCTGATGTAAAGAGGAGAACAATAAAAATTCATGCCTTGAATCTCTATAACTCCGCTATAAGGCTTTTTAAAATACTCAATTAAACCTGAATTTAATACATTTAAGTCAACCTCAGTGTCTCCATAATATGTTAAAATCTTTTCATTATCACCAATGAAGACACCTGGCAGATTAGATACTTCATATACAATCCCTGCAACACTATCAGCCGTATCCTTATTAAAACCTTTTCTCATATAGCTTATTGTCTGTCTTGCTATTGATAATGCCTTCTGTGAATAATTTGCTCGAATCCTATTAAATTGTTCATTTGTATTTTTTATTATGTTTATAAATACTACAACACCAAGTGAATTAATCAAAATCATCGGCAGTCCAATCAATTTTACTAACTCCACTGCCCTTTCATATGGCTTTGATAACAATAATATAACTATCATCTGTGAAACTTCTGCCAATACTCCTGAGAAGAAGCCTATTAACATATTATACTGGCCTTTATTGAAAAATTTTTTAACACTGCCTCCTATAAGACCTTCTAAGACGGTTGCAACACCACAGGCTAATGCTGTGAATCCTCCTAAGGTATATCTATGAAATCCTGCTATTGCTCCAACAATCATTCCAACAATTGGTCCCCCTAAATATCCAGCCATAATGGCTCCAATTGGCCTGGTGTTAGCTAAAGCTTCATATTTAATGTTAATTCCAGTGTAAGTGCCGATAATAGCAAAAATGCTGAAAAATATTATAATAAGAATCTTATCTTTTAATGGAACCTTTTCTTTTATGATAACCCTGAATAGCTTTGTGTGACTAAAAATATATGCTACAAGAGCTATTAAAGACATCCTTTCAAGGAGCTGTATATAGAGCATATCAGCAATACCCCCCTTTTTAAAATCAATGTTCTACCATTATTTATAATTATTCAATAAAAAACAATTAAATGAACAATACTTCTATAAGTAACCATTTAAATTTATACAAATCCCAATTAAATAGACTTTAAATATTCAACTTCAGCTTTACTAAGGTATCTCCATTCGCCCTCTTTTAGATCACCTAATGACAACTGTCCAATTTTCACCCTCTTTAACTTTAATACAGGATGATTGATTTTTTCACACATTTTTCTGACTTGTCTATTTCTTCCCTCATGTATAGTTATCTCAAGAGTTGCTTTCTTTCGGTCCAAAGAAAATTTAATTATCTTAATTTCTGCAGGGGATGTTATATAATCTTCAATTTTAAGTCCCCTTCGAAATAACTCCATCTCCTCATCTGTAGGTATACCAAGTACTTCTGCAACATAAACCTTATCTATTTCGTGTGAAGGATGAGTCATTCTGTAGGTTACCTCTCCATCGTTTGTTAATATTAGTAACCCAGAGGTATCATAATCAAGCCTTCCAACTGGAAATAATCTTTCATCCGCTTTTACAATATCTAAAACAGTTTTTCTATTAAACTGATCTTTAACTGATGTAATCACCTCTGTTGGCTTATTTAGCATTATGTAAACTTTGTTTTCCTCAGGTCTTATGATTTTTCCATTTACTTCAATAACATCCTTATCTGTATCGATAAGTACAACATCCTTTACTACTACTCCGTTTATTTTAACTTTACCTTCAGTAATAAGCTCTTCAGATTTTCTCCTTGATGCAACACCACATCTTGCCATATATTTTTGTAGTCTTTCCTGCATATTTTCACCTCAACGTTATTTATATTTACTTTTTAGATTATACATCATAGCATTTAGAACTACAAATGTAACTGTTTCTAATATGATATAATGAAATTTAAAATTTGTTACCATAATTGCACTTTAAAAAAACATTGTACATATTCTATATTATAAGTGCCTTTAGGAGGGATAATATGAACTTAAATAATTTCAATGGAATAAACGCCCAGAGTGATCCAAATCAACAACTTCAGCAACAACTTCAACAGATTCAACAGCATCTGTTGCAACAACCAATACAAAACCTCAGCGAAAATCCAACTACAAATGAAATACTTTCACTTTCAATACCTACCCCAATAAACATTACCCTTCTTGGTGTCAACCTGCAACTTGAATTACAGAATCTTAAATTGACTTCAACAACTACTCTATCCCCTGCACAGATAAACCGTCTTCTGCAACTACTTTCATCTTTTATCGGAAGTCTGGGCTCAAATATGTTAAACACACAATAAAATAATCGTACTTTAAAGGACCAACTCAGAACATCTATAAGGTGTTACGAGTTGGTCCTTTAGTTTTTTATTGATTTGTACTTACAGCAGGTAAGTTGAAAGTTACCTCTTCTTTACGTAAATATTTCTTAGCATTTGAATTTATTTTTAAAACTAACTGTACCTGCAAAGCATCCTTGTCTTTTTCTTTAATCTTAGGATTAAGGGAAACTTCTTTAATGCTGCAATAATCCTTCATTTTAGGGTTGTTTTCGTAAATCCTTTTAAATTCTCTATCAGCTACTTTAACCAAAATAGATTCATCAATTTTACCATCACTTTTATTCTTTGCTGCTTCTAATGATTGATTATAAATATTTTCAGTTTCTGCCCTGAAGGGTTCTAAAATGACATCGTAAATACCCTTTGCTTTAATATTGTTAAAAGTTATAATCGTTCCAAATATCATAACCAGGAATATAACTATAACACCTGTTAAGATATTTTTTCTCATCTTTCCACCCCTTTGCATCTAGAAAATTGAATATAAAAACCTAGTTAATTCAAATCAATTATAGCACATTTTTGGTAATTTAACTCTATTTTTCATATATTTCATACAAAATTAATTTATTTTATCAATCTTAATATCATTCCCTGTAAGCTTTATACTCAATTTAATATAGCCATCATTTATGATAAAGTTTTTGTTATTAAATAATATATCTTCTATTTCCCGTAATCCCTTAAAGCAAGGTTTAAATTCTATATCAACGGATTCTGTTACGTTTCTATTTAGTAATACTATTACCTTCTCATCTAAATACTTCCTCTCAAAGCAAATTATATCCTCATGTAAATCTATAAATTGAAAATCTCCCCTTTTAAAAACAAGGAATCTGTTCCTCAATGAAGTGATAGCTTTATACCATTCTAATAGATTTAAATTTTCCTTACCCCATGGAAAAGCCTTTCGGTTATGAGGATCCTTCCCTCCTTCTAAAGCTGCTTCATCCCCATAATATATACATGGAACTCCTGGAAAACACATCTGCAATAAGGATGCTAATTTTAATAATCCTATCGCTACTTCTTTATTACATGTATAATTATATAAAATAGTAAATATTCTCTCTGTATCATGACTTCCAAGTAAGTTCATATTGGAATAAAAGGATTCCTTTGGATAATTCTCGTATAAACTCATCATTTTTCTTCTAAACATAAAAGAATCTATTTTTCCTGTGAAAAAATCTATTACCCCTTCCCTGAATGGATAATTCATAACTGAATCTAATTCATTTCCTAGTAGATATCTTCTTTTAACATTATAACTGACTTTATTTGATGCATCCTCCCATATTTCACCTATAATTACTCCATCACTTTTTAATTCCTTTATCTTTTTATTTAAAGCTTCTATAAATTCATCTGGCAATTCATCTGCCACATCAAGTCGCCAACCGCTGACACCTAATTTCATCCATTTTTTTATAACGGATTTATCAGAGTATAATATAAAATCCATATAACTTGGTTCAAGCTCATTGACACTTGGCAAAGATTTTATCCCCCACCAGCAGTCATATTCATCAGGAAAATTATTAAAATTATACCATTTAAAATATACCGATTCATGTCCCTGATATGCACCAACATTATCATAATTTAAATATTTGTTAAAATATATGCTGTCATCACCTGTATGATTAAAAACTCCATCCAGAATAATACGAATTCCATTATCTAATGCAACTTTACACAATTCCTTAAAATCATCATCATCACCTAAAATTGAGTCTATCTTTAAATAATCTCCAGTATTATATCTATGAACACTGGAAGACTCAAAAACAGGATTTAAATACAGTATACTTACCCCTAATGATTTCAGATAGGGGAGTTTTAAAATAATACCCTTTAAGTTTCCACCATAAAAAGCCCACCTGATTACTTCGCCCTTTTCGTCCCTTATATATATAGGTTCATCAAACCAATTACTATAAATTAAAGCATTTTTCTTATTAAACAATGTACCAGATGAAGGTTCACCCCTATAAAAACTATCCGGAAATATTTGATACATAATTCCTTCTTTATACCATTCTGGAACTTTAAAATCCTTATAAACAGTAATTTGATAGGCTTTAGGGTTTGAAGGATACAACTCTCCAACACCACCAAGTTTATCTTTATTGTTGCCATAATAAAAATAACTGGTGTTTTTCTTTAAAATAAAATAGTAATTATATATTCCTATCTCTTTCAAATTTAATTCCACACAAAATTCCTTAACTGTACTTGGATTTTCCCCCTTAATAAATTCTTTCCCTTTAGAGAAATCCATAGGAATGGCAACTAAATTTTCATTTATATCTGAAATTACCAGAGTAGCTTCGCTACACCCTTCTGCCTCTATCCTTATAAAAACCTTGGAGCCGCATTTTACGGCTCCAAAGGGATTTCTATAATATATGTCCTGAGAATTATGGAAAACATAAAATTCATCCATATAATCTCACCCTTCATTTAATATATTGTCAGGGTACCTTAATCCCCAGATACCAGTGGCATACTCTTTTATTGTTCTATCACTGGAGAAAGTTCCAGAGTTAGCAATATTAATAACAACCATTTTGTACCATTTATTAAAATCTCTATACACTTTATCCACTTCAGCTTGGGCATCAACATAAGAACTGAAATCCTTTAAGACAAAATATTCATCATTATACTTATACAATGAATCATATATGGCTAAAAAGTCACTAAAATCACTGGAATACATTCCATTTATTAAATCCTGTGATATCCTTCTTATTCTGTCATCTTCTTTCATAATTTCTACAGGGCTATATCCTCCATATTGACTATACTTCAATACTTCTTCTGATTTTAAACCAAAGATAAACATATTGTTTTCCCCAACTAAATCCTTTATTTCTATGTTGGCACCATCTAATGTTGCTATTGTTAATGCTCCATTCATCATAAATTTCATGTTTCCAGTTCCTGAAGCCTCCTTAGTTGCAGTGGAAATCTGTTCACTTAGGTCAGCTGCGGGTATGATTTTTTCAGCTAAAGAAACTCTGTAGTTATCTAAAAATACCACTTTTATTTTATCTTTAACTCTAGCATCATTGTTTATTTTTTCAGCCAATCTATTAATCAATGTGATTATTTTTTTTGCCAGATAATAAGATGGTGCAGCCTTCCCTGCAAAAATAAATGTTCTAGGCTGAATATCTAAATCTGGATTTTCAATTAACCTATTATATAAATCCATAATATGAAATGCGTTTAAGGTCTGTCTTTTATATGCATGAATCCTCTTAATTTGAACATCAAAAAGTGAATCTGGATCAACTTTAATATTGCACGTTTTCATAATATAATCACAAAGTTTTAATTTATTACTTCTTTTAATATCATAAAGCCTTTGATGAATTGTAGGATCATCTGCATATTTTTGAAAATAATTTATATCAGTTGGATGATTAATAAAACTATCCCCTATTGTTTCCTTTAAAAGTGAAGTTAAATCAGGATTAGCTTGTATAAGCCACCTTCTATGAGATATACCATTAGTCTTATTGTTGAATTTATGGGGAGTATAATAGTAAAAATCCGCCATAACTTTTTTCTTCAATATTTCTGTATGGATTTTTGCTACCCCATTTACACTGTGACTACCTACAATAGCCAGGCGATCCATCCTTACATACCCATCAGATATTATTGCCATTCTAGAAATCTTATCCCACTGACCTGTATACTCATTCCAAAGGCCTCTGCAGAATCTTTCGTTTAGTTCTTCTACTATCATATATATTCTGGGAAGAAGGCTTTTAAATGTATCCACAGGCCATTTTTCCATTGCCTCAGAAAGGATTGTATGATTAGTATAGGATATAGTATGCTCTGTAATCATAAAAGCCTCATCCCATCCTAATCCTTCTTCATCCATTAAGATTCTCATAAGTTCTGGAATTGCCAGGGCTGGATGTGTATCATTGATGTGTATGGCAATTTTTTCATGAAAATCCCTTATATTATGACCTGCTTTTTTATAATTTTTAACTATTCTCTGTATCCCAGCAGAAACAAGAAAATACTCCTGCTTAAGTCTTAGAATTCTCCCCTCCTCAAAACTATCATCTGGATATAAGACTTGAGATATGGCTTCAATAGAATTTTTATACTCCATTGCCTTTAAAAAGTCACCTTTTCTGAAATATGAAAAATCAATTTCCTTTCCTAGAGGTTCTGCACTCCAAAGTCTTAAATTGTTAACAACACCATTTTTATACCCAACAATAGGCGTGTCATATGGAACTGCCAGCACTGGTTCATAGTTAACATGGGTGAAAATAAGCCTTCCTTCACTTTTCTCCATATTAACTGTCCCACCAAACTTTACAACTACAGCTTTATCTGCCCTCCTGATTTCCCAGACATTATTGTCCTTTAGCCAATTATCAGGATATTCAACCTGATTACCACCAATTATTTTCTGTTCAAAAAAACCATATTTAAACCTTATTCCACATCCGTGGCCTGGGATTCCTAAGGATGCCATTGAATCCAAAAAACATGCTGCAAGCCTCCCTAACCCTCCATTTCCTAGCCCTTGGTCATGCTCTAATTCCTCAAGCTCCTTTAAATCTATACCTATGTCATTAAGTGCTTCCTGGCAAATTTCTCTTATACCTAAGTTTATTAAATTTGAAACTAAAAGTCTCCCCAGGAGGAACTCCATTGAAAAATAGTATATTTGCTTAACCCCACTCTTTTGATATATTTTCTCAGTATTAATCCACATTTTAGCAATATAATCCCTTATTAAACTCCCTAATGCCTCATATTTATTGTATTCAGTACCTTCACTAAGTTCTATACCAAATAATTCTGAGAACTTCTCTTCATAATCCTTTTTAAAACTTTCTTTATCTAAGAAGCACAAAACAAGACCAACCCCCAATTCTCTATTAAGTCATTTTCATTTAATGTTTAATAAGCTCTTATATATATTTAAATACTCTGATGCCGATTTTTCCCAGCTGTTATCAGTAGTCATAGCCTGATAGATAATTTTGTTCCATACTCTCTTGTCATTATAAAAGCTTAAAGCTCTTTCAATTGTATATAAAAAGTCATGGGCATTGTATGGTCCAAAGCTAAAACCATTTCCCACACCTGTAGTCTCATCATATGAAATAATTGTATCTTTTAACCCTCCTGTTTCCCTGACAATAGGTATACTTCCATATCTTAGGGCAATTAACTGTCCTAAACCACATGGTTCAAATAATGAGGGCATTAAGAATATATCAGAACCAGCATAAATTTTATGTGCTAATATATCATCAAAATAGATATTTGCTGATACTTTATCTGGATAGCGTATTTCCAGATTTCTAAAATGATCTTCATATTCCTTTTCACCAGTACCTAATATAACCAATTGAATTTGTTTTTCCATAAGTTTATCAATTATTTGTATTAAAAGATTGATGCCTTTTTGCCTGACTAATCTTGAAACCATTGCAAATAAGGGAATTTCACTATCTATTGGAAGATCTAACTCCCTCTGAAGCATAAGTTTATTTTCCTTCTTTTTTTCTAATGAGATTAACCCAAATTTTTTATAAATAAAGCTATCTTCCTCTGGATTATATACACTATAGTCAATCCCATTTATAATTCCTTTAAGATTGTCACCTTTAGTTCGCAATAATCCATCTAGTTTCTCTCCAAAGACAGGGGTTCTAATCTCTTCTGCATAGGTTTTACTTACCGTAGTAACACAATCAGAATAATTTATTCCACCCTTCATAAAGCTACTGCAGCCATAAAATTCAAGACTGCCATTATAAAATAAGTCTTCATTAAGATTTAGCAAGTCTTTTAATATCTCTGGTGGAAATATTCCCTGATAAGCTATGTTATGTATTGTAAAAACAGTTTTTATATCTTTATAAAAATCATCTGTTGAAAATTCATTTTTATATAACACAGGAATCATACCTGTATGCCAATCATTACAATGTATAACATCAGGTTTATATTCTATTTCCTTAAGCATTCCCAAAACTGCCCTGTCAAAAAAAGAAAAGCGCTCTCCATCATCATAGAAACCATATATTCTATCTCTATCAAAATAGTATTTATTATCTATAAAATAATAAATAACCCCATCCAGCACATATTCATATAAACCACAATATTGATTTCGCCAATTCATATTTACATTAAAGCTCTTAACAAAGCTTAATTTAGATACATACTCTTTCTCAATATCCTTATAAAAGGGAACTACAACCCTGGCATCAATTCCTAACCTGCAAAGATATCTTGGAAGGGCTCCAACCACATCACCAAGTCCACCTGTCTTAATAAAGGGTTCACATTCAGAAGCAACAAATAAAACTTTCATTTCTCCTTCTCCCCTTCCTAAACTATACTATTCTTTTCAAGCACTATTGGTTCATCATAATAACCAATGATTTTCTTAACCCGGGATATCACCGTATGTTTATCTGCTATAGTATTCTCCATATATACCCCTTCTGCAATAACACATTTTCCCATAATTATGCAGTTTTTAACAACTGCTCCTGTTCCTATCTTTACCCCTCTGAAAATAATACTATTTTTTACAACACCTTCGATGACAGCCCCATTTGCAATAAATGAATTCTTAACTATAGCATTCTTTCCATATTTTGTTGGTGGATTATCCTTTGTAACTGTGTAAATTGGTGATTCTTTCTTAAACAATTGTTTGGTCTTTTCTACATCCAGCAGTTCTATACTCTTATGAAAATATGTCTTTATAGAGTTTATACATTCCAAATATCCACTATGTTCAAAGACATTTATGTTAATTTCTTTGCAGAAGCAATTTATTGTATCTTTTAATGAATATAAGATGCTTAATTGGGAGGACTTATTTATTAACTGGAGAAGGAATTCTCTTTTCATAATATACATTTCCATAGAGATATTTTTTTCACTCTTCTCTCCCATGTTAGTTGAAAACCCAATTACTCTGCCTTCATTGTTTATTTCTAAGCTTTGACAATTTAAAAAATTAACATTGGCATCATTTATTTTTTTATAGATTATTGTTATGTCTGCCCCAGTTTTTCTATGATAATTTAAGGCATCGCTATAATTTATATTACAAATCATGTAACTAGGAGATATTATCACATATTTTTGATTGCTTTTCTTTATATATTCTATATTTTCTCTAAAGCTTCGCATCTCAGTCATATACATACTGTTTGCGGAATTATAATAAGGATAAAAAACGAACAACCCATCTTTTTTTCTATCTAAATTCCAGGCAGCTCCTGTACCAAGATGCTCCGTCAATGGTCTAGGTTTTTCCTGTATGAATATTCCAATGTTAACAATACCCGAGTTTACCATGTTAGATAATGCAAAGTCGATTATTCTATACCTTCCTAAAAAGGGTATAGCTGCAACTGGTCTATGATTTGTCAACTCTAAAAGTCCATTACTTGTATCATGTAAATTTATAATTCCCATTGCATCCCTCATTTTTTTCTTCCCCCAAAAACTTATATTTCCTCTGTTTCACACTGGCTTATTAAAAATATTTCTTTACCATCTTTATTGCCTATCTTTGAGTTCTTATTTATAACTACTTCACTGTCCACTATAGATTTTTCAATAATTGCTCCGTCTTCAATTCTAGACTTAGGCATTATTACAGAATCCACAACTTTTGTGCCCTTTCCGATGTATACTTCTGAAAATATTATTGAATTGTGAACCTCACCGTATATCATGCTTCCCTGACTTATTATGGAGTTTTTAATCACTGCATCATTAGATACATATTGAGGTAAACACTCTACATTATCAGTATATATTTTCCAATTATTATCATATAAGTTTAAACTGTTATCATCCTTTAATAAATCCATATTTGCTTCCCAAAGACTTTCAATAGTTCCTACATCCTTCCAATAACCGTTGAATTTATAAGCAAACATTCTTTTTCCCTCATGCAACATCTTTGGAATAATATTTTTTCCAAAATCATGTTCTGATTGGCTATCCTTTGCATCCTCACACAAAAAATCCCGCAATACACTCCACTTGAATATATAGATTCCCATTGAAGCTAGATTATTTTGGGGATATTGAGGTTTTTCTTCAAACTCACATATTCTGTTGGTTTCATCAGTATTCATTATTCCAAATCTTGATGCCTCTTTTATTGGTACTTCGATAACAGCTATTGTTGCATCTCCTTCTTTTTCAGTATGAAAGTCCAGCATTAATGAATAATCCATTTTGTATATATGATCTCCTGACAAAATAAGTACATTTTCCGGATTATGATTATCTATAAAATCTATATTTTGATATATAGCATCAGCAGTACCCCTATACCATTGACCACCTTGCTCCGTTTCCCTTGGTGGTAATATAGTCACTCCACCTTTCAACGTATTTAACCCCCAGTTGGCACCAACGCCTATATGGGAATTTAACAATATTGATTCATACTGTGTAAGAACTCCAACGATATCTATATGTGAATTTGCACAATTACTTAATGGAAAATCAATAATTCTATATTTTCCCCCAAAATAAACTGCAGGCTTTGCCAGTTTTTTAGTTAAAGGGCCTAAACGTGTTCCCTTACCGCCCGCAAGCAGCATAGCTATAATTTCCTTCTTCATTTTGTAATTACCCCCACTTTATTAATCTTCATCTATATTTTCAATACCTAAAACTAATGTAGCCATTGGCGGAACCTTTATTTTTATAAAATGCTCCTGATTGTGCCATCTCTCCTTTTGGGAAAATAATATTTCCCCCATTATTTGACCAGAGCCACCAAATTCCCTACTATCAGTATTTAGTACTTCTCTATATGTTCCTAAAAATGGTACTCCTATTTTGTAATCGTAATAGACCTTTGGTGTAAAGTTACAGACTATAATTAGTGTATCTTTTATATTTCTTGCTTTTCTCATAAAAATTATTATGCTCTGATTTTGATTATCTGCATCTATCCATTGAAATCCTTTTACATCAAAATCTAATTCCCATAAAGCTCTATGATTTTTGTAAAAATCGTTTAATGTTTTCACATAATAATGAATTTTTTTGTGCATTTCAAATCTTAATAAATGCCACTCAAGACCTTCATTGAAGCGCCACTCAATAAACTGGGCAAATTCACATCCCATAAACAAAGTTTTCTTCCCTGGATGACAGTACATATATGCAAGAAAAGCCCTGAGACCTGCAAATTTATTCCAATAATCTCCCCACATTTTATCAATGAGGGATTTTTTACCATGTACAACTTCATCATGGGATATAGGAAGGATAAAATTTTCAGAATATGAATACATCATCGAAAAGGTTACCAGCTTATGATTATACTTTCTATAGATAGGATCTATTTGTATATAGTTCAACATATCATTCATCCAGCCCATATTCCATTTGAAACTGAAGCCCAAAGCTCCTTGACTTACTTTTCCAGTTACCTTTGGCCAAGCTGTTGACTCTTCCGCAATTATAAAAACATCAGGACACTCCTTTGAAACAACTTCATTTAAATGCTGTAAAAACTTTATTGCCTCTATATTCTCATTGCCACCATATTCATTAGGAGTCCACTCCATTGGGCCTTTATCATAGTCTAAATACAACATATTTGCTACTGCATCTACCCTAAGTCCATCTATATGATATTCCTTTAACCAAAATAATGCGTTGGAAATTAGAAAGCTTATTACTTCTGGTTTGCCTAAATCAAAATTAGCTGCTCCCCAGCCACGATTTTCACATCTATTTTCTTCCTTGTATTCGTATAGAGGTGTACCATCAAATCTGTATAGTCCATGTTCATCTTTACAAAAATGTCCTGGAACCCAATCCAGTATTACTCCAATACCCTCTCTATGACAACAATCAATAAAATACTTTAAAGAATCAGGATTTCCAAATCTACTTGTAGGTGAATAATAGCCTGTAACCTGATAACCCCATGAATCATCTAGCGGGTGCTCCATTAAAGGCATAATTTCAATATGGCTGAATCCCATATATTTAACATATCTTGGTATTAATCTGGCATAATCCTTATAATTTAAAAATTCCCCTTTTTTGTTTCTTTTCCATGAGCCTAAATGCAGCTCATAAATATTAAGGGGACTTTGTTTAATGTTTGCTTTACGCCGCTTATCAATCCAGGCTTCGTCTCTCCAGACATATTTTTTAAAGTTAAAAGTAATTGATGCTGTATTAGGTCTTTTTTCTGAGAAAAAAGCATATGGATCCGACTTTAATTTTTTATCTCCATTTTTTGTTACTACTTCATATTTATATATTTCTCCAAAACTTAATTCTGGGATGAATATACTCCATATCCCACTGGCATTTATTTTTTTCATCCTATGATTTTTTCCATTCCAACTGTTAAAATCCCCTAACACACTTACATTTAGTGCATTAGGTGCCCATACTGTAAATCTATAGCCTTCCACTCCATTTTCATTGGTATGATGTGCACCCATAAATTTATAACAGCTGTAATTTCTTCCTTTGTGAAATAAATTCACATCTCTTTTGCTTATACCCATTTCTAAAAATTTTTCCCCCATATGTACCCCTCACAAATATTTTTCTGAATTGTTTTTTGGCCATACTAAATATATTCATCAAATAATAGATATAGAACAAATAAATATCATCAACAAAATAACAAAAAAGTTATTTATAAAATTTTTATATATTTATTTATGCAAAAGAGGGCTGTGCACTAATTAATTTGTGCACAGCCCATTATGTGAGATTTATTTTTTAAATTAGTTTCTCATTAAAAAAATCAGTTAAATTAAGATTTTTAACCCTTTCCTTTATCTCAGAAATGTTTGTTGTGTACAAACCTAAATCCTTCATTCTTGCAAAATAGTTAGCACCTGCAAATGTATATCTATTTTTTAATCCCTCTGGAGTTTTTCGCATTTCCTTTTCATAATTTATTATATCTCCAACTGCAAGTGATACCGGTAGTTCAACAGGTCTTAATCCTATACCTATCCTTACTGCATTGAATCCTGCCAGAGTTCCTGTTGTAATAGCCTCAGTATGCCCAACAAAAAGACCACTTTTTTCACCGCCACAAAGGAGGTTATCGATTCCATCTACTTTTAAAGCATTATCTCTAGGTGCCACAGATAAATACCTTATTGAATTGGATTTTCCTCCGGAATATGGGTCTTCATACCTTGCATTTTCAAAACCAGGAATCTTTCTTAATTTTTCTAATGGGTAATAACTTGTCATTAATTTTGCATGACCTGTATCAAGTAAAATGATATTTTCTGCAAACTCCTTAAGTGCATATTGCTGACAAACCTTAATATTCAATTTATCCATATTAACGTCCTCAGGTGGTATGCTTGTAACAAATACTCCATCTCTATTTAAAATATCCCTTATTTCCTCAGATAATGAATCCTTATTTAATTTGCAGGATCCACTCATTGCTCCAAAGCTGTCGTCTCCCTTCATACCAAGCTGATCTTCAACACCTGCTCTTTGACTAATACTAATTCTCGGCCCAAAGGAAGGACATCTTAATATACACATAGAACAACCTTTTCCATATCTTAAACAATTGCCCATAGGTCCAGTAGAGCCAGTAGTTTCAACAAACACATCTCCATCAACAAGTGTTCCATCATGAAGGTATATCCCTTTTATTGACTTATTTTCCATATCAACATCCACAACTCTTGCCTGAAGCACTATTTCTATACCCTTATTATGAAGATATCTTCTAACTTCTGGTTCAACCTTCGTAACATCATATAAACTGGCATGTTTATGGCCAGGAAAATCAATGTTTTTATGTCTGGAACATCTATCTGTTATATCAATTAAATCCCCTGCTCCAAGGTCAATTAATTCTTCTGCAGCAGTAAAACGCCCATTATTTCTCATTATACCGCCGACATTACCAAGTCCTAGAAGCATATCTGTCCTTTCCAGAAGCATAACATCTGCTCCAGATTTTTTTGCCTGAAGAGCAGCTGCACATCCTGCCCATCCCCCACCTATAACAATAACCTTCATTTACTATTCAACTCCTCACCGAATACTTCTAATGGATTGAATTGCTGTTTGCAGGTTTTTATAATCTCATTATTTTTTCCTCTTAATTGACAACTTCCACAAACTCCTTCCCCACAACACATTGTGCTATTGTTTACCGTGGCAAATTTTATATAAGGATCCAGATTGTGAATATAATTTAAAATAAGTCTGTGAAAATCATCATTTCCAGCACTTAGTACAACTTCATAATTCCATTTCTTTAATAAATGCTGTAAAAGTTCCCGGGTATCATCTAAAATATACTTGTTCATATTACAGATTTTTGTTGGTTTTACTACACAACCATAGGATTTAAAATAACTTTCTGTAAAATGTTCTTCACTTCTACCTCTGTCTAAAACTACATATACGTTATTTTTGTTGTTTATCATTTTTTTTGCAGCCAGCACTGCCGGTGCTAAAGCAACTCCTCTGCCAATAATTAAACAGCTTTTGTTTTTTAAATCTTCTATATATTTTTTTCCTTGAATTCCATTCCAATATGGCCCTTTTACCATAATCTCTTTATCACACTCTTTTAATGCCTTTGTTTTTACTCCTTCTATTTTAAATACCACTGTAATAATATTGTTTATAATATCGCTTTCCATAATTGATATTGGTGTACTATATGCCTCTATGTCTCTTTCAGGTTTTAAAAATACAAAGGCTCCTATGTTACATAACTCCCTTGCAAGTCCCTGATTAACTTTTATCTTCAAAAGAATTAAATCTTCCCTGAGGTACCTCTTCTCAACTATCCTGAACTTTCTGTACTCTCTGCTTTTTTTACTTTTTTCATTGTTCCATATAAATTCCTGGTAGACACAGGTTCCCTTCCAGTTAAGACAATCACAGAACTTTTGATTTTTAAGCTGTGAACATATAATACATTCTCCTCTTTCTGCTAATGAGCAAGGACAAAATTCACTTCCATAATCAGCACAATCTATATACCTAAACACTTGTGTAAACCTCCTTTCCCCATATATTTAGACTATTCAGCAAAATACTTTTTTGTTACAAAAAAAATAGTATACCAAAATGGTATACCTACTTAATCATTATATCCCTCAAAAGCTCCATAAAATTTTTTCTCTTTACAGTTCTATCACTATAAATATGATATTTTGCAATTATTTTATCGTCTAATTCAACGACTATGTTCCCTATTACCTCTCCTTTTCTAGTTGGAGAAAAAAGAACAGATGGTGCATAAATATCAGTCTTAAAACTGTTATATTCACTTGGAAGTAAAGGTAAATATAAATCTGACTCCACATTGCCTAAGACGTATCTCTCATTTCCTCCGTAAACTCTAAATCGCTTTATTGGTTCCCCTTTATCCATGATTTTGACAAACTTATAATTATCCTCTGCATACCTTATAAGTTTTTCTGCATCCTTCCATCTGTCATCACTGTTTAAAACTACACATATATATCTTCCATAATTATGTTTCACCGATGCAACAAGACACTTTCCAGCTTTACCAGTAAAACCAGTTTTAACTCCATCGGAATTCTCAATCCTATATAAAAATTTATTGATGTTAGAATAACTTCTATTAAACTTTCCTGTTACCCCTGATGAAATTTCCTTTGTTGAAGATATTTTTGCAAAAAACTCATTTTTCATTGCATAGGCTGTTATTCTTGCTAAATCCTCTGCTGTTGTAAAATGGTTTTCTGCATCCAGACCATGTGGTGTTATAAAACTGGTACTATATGCACCAAGCTCCATAGCTTTATCATTCATAAGCTTTGCAAAATCCTCTGTACTTCCTGCTATATGTTCAGCTATGGCAACAGCAGCATCATTCCCTGAGCGAAGCATAAGACCATACAGGAGTTCTTCAAGCTTTACTTTTTCACCTGCTTTAAGACCTGCCTGTGAACCTGATACAGATGCAGCCTTACCTGAGACAATCACAACATCATTAATATTTCCTCTTTCTAATGCCACTATTGCAGTTATTATCTTTGTTGTACTTGCCATTGGTAATATCTTGTTTCCATTTTTTGAGTACAGTACCCTTCCGGAATTTTGATCAATTACAACACCTGAAACACATTTTAGATTAACATTACTGCCCTTACTTGCATAAGCTATCCCTGAAAATAAAATAAAAAAGGATAAAATAATAACAAAACATCTTTTCATTTCATCACCCACTCATAATAAATCTAAAGATATTATGAGCAGTTTTTTAAAATCTAATCCTCATAAATCACTGTACAATTAAAATCCTTTGCCATTTTTTCTGCTTCCCTCAAATCTTCTTCTCCCCATATTGTCCATCCACCCTTTAACTTACCGTTGACAAAAATCTCAACCTTATCCTTTTTAAAGACCATAACTTTTTCAGTCTTTATTTTCATCATATGAAGCTGGTTTTTAACAGCCTCATCAATATCCATATCATACATCTTTATCGCTATGAACATACAGGATAAAGCATCTTCCAGTTCCCTTTTTGCTTTTTCCTTTTCACCCTTCATAAGTGCTTTCATAGCCTCAGCAACTTCTTCATTTAAATGGCTGACAGCCTCCTTTATATCCTTAGGAGTATATTTTCTATTTTCCCATATTTTTTCAACAGCTTCCTTAAGTTCCATAAATATCTTCCCTTCTTTAGTCCTATAAAAATATTTTAGCCTGCAGAATTATATTTATCAATTAAATTCTACAGGCTAAAATATTAAAATTCATCAGCTTTTATTGTATTTTCAATTTTATCTTCCTTATTTTCATTGTTCTTTTTAAACATTTTTGCAATAGTTTCAACAAAATCAGGTATTGAATCAATAATTCTCTCAATTGAATTTACCTCGTCCACTGGGAGAAGCTTCACCTGATCTTTATTTACTACCAAGAAGGCTACTGGCTGAACAGAAACACCAGCTCCACTTCCTCCTCCAAATGGGAATTTACTGCTATAGTCTTCCTCTGATTGACTGTTGGTATTTGAAAATTCAGTACCACCTGATGCAAAGCCTATACTAACCTTTGATATTGGAATTATTACTCCATCATCTCCAAGTTTTACTGGATCCCCAACTATTGTATTGACATCAATCATTTCTTTTAAGCTATCCATTGTTGTTTTCATTAAGCCCTCTATTGGATGATTTGACATAGTTCTTTTCCTCCTTTTTAAATAAATAATTTCTGTATTTGAAGATTATTTTTGATTGTCTAAACACAAAAAACAATAAAGGAATAAAATATACCGATATAGTTATATTTCCCGCATAGGTCAATTTTTTATTCTTAAAATCTGGATATATTTCATATTTACCACTGTAGTTTTTAAAATAATATCTTAGGATATTTTCACTTCCGTAAACAAAAAAATTTATTAATCCAAAAACATAAGCAGTTTTATCTGGAGAAGAAAGACCCAAATCTAATTTAATATTTGTTCTAAGTTCACACTTAGAAATAAAATATTTAAAATTTTGCAAAGTTAATTTAATAAATTCAATGAATTTATCCCTTTGAAAATTTAATTTTTTTCGGATTTTTTTCCCCTTCTTAGAGGGCTTGTTAAAATCTATTGTCTTAATTTTTATTTTGATAAAACCATAAAGTATTAATAGAAAGTCCAGCCTCTTTCTTTGAAATTCAACTACTATTCTAATATTCATCACACAAAACAAGACAATAATTATTAATATTACCAAAATAATGGTCATCTGTTACACCTCAAAAAAAAGAATAAAATACACTTACGTATTTTATTCTTCCTCATAATCAATATTAAATTCAATTAATTCTGGTAATTCATCAATATTTTTAAATCCAAAGTATTTCAGAAAGTCATCTGTTGTACAGTACAATATTGGCCTTCCTGTGGTTTCCAGTCTTCCACCTTCTTTTATCAACCCTCTTTCTAAGAGAGTGGTGATAGCCCTATCACTTCTGACACCTCTGATTTCATCAATTTCCATTTTAGTAATAGGCTGTTTATATGCAATTATTGCAAGTGTTTCAATTGCCGCCTGAGAAAGATTCTGCCTTCCCCCTGGCTTAATTAATCTTTTAATGTATTCTCCATATTCAGGCTTTGTTGAAATTTGAACTTTGTCGTTGAATTCAATTAAATATAAACCTCTGGAGTCTTTTGAGTATTCTTCAACCATTTCTTCTATTATTTTCTTTACCTTTTTTTCATTTAAATCTAATATTTCAGCTAAAAGCTTTATTGAAATCGGGTCTCCAGAAGCAAAAAGAACTGCTTCAATAATCCCCTTTATTCTTTCATTATTTTCAATCAAACCAAGCTCCTTTAAGAAATCCTCCATAACTCTTCCTGCCCTTCTAAAATTATCTCTCCAAAATTTTCTAGTTGATATATTCTTATAACTTTTTCTTTAATCAGCTCCAACATAGCAAGGAAAATTACGATTAATTCTAGCTTACATTCAGCTTTTTCAAAAAACACCTCAAAGGTTATTCTACCTTTTTTACGTAATATCTCTTTTATTTCTTCCATCTTTTCCTCAATTTTATATTTATCATGGTCAATTATTTTAGGAATATCACTTCTGTTGTTAAATTTATTTTCATAGGAAGTGACAACCTTCTTGAAAGCACTCATTAAATTATCTAAGGTAATATTTTTAAAAAATATTTCGTCATTATCAATATCATCAATAATATCCGGCGGTTTAAAGTATATCGTATTGTTATTTTCTATACTTTTTAGAGTCTCAGCAAATTCTTTATATTTTTTGTATTCTACAAGCTTTTCCACAAGTTCTTTCCTTGGATCCTCATCTATTGCAGTTTCGTCCTCGCTTTTTTTCCTTGGAAGAAGCATCTTTGATTTTATCTCTAATAAGGTTGCTGCCATAACTAAAAATTCACTGGCAATTTCAAGATCAAGTTCTTCCATTGCTTTTAAATACTCAATGTACTGATTTGTTATCTCGGATATAGGTATATCATATATATCAACTTCCGCTTTTTTTATTAAATGTAAAAGAAGGTCTAACGGACCTTCAAATATATCAATTTTTATTTCTAATCCCATATTTTCACCTGTTTATATAAAAATTTTTGCTAAATCAACAATTATATTATTTACATATATCATCATAATCAAAAGTATATTCCTTACAGGTTCCAGCCACAACAAAAGAAACAATATAATTGTACCTTTTCCTTCAATTTTATATATAAACTCTGCTATCTTACCACCAAAAATTTCTGCAAAAATCTTTGACCCATCTAGTGGTGGAATTGGTAATAAATTAAACACTGCAAGGTTGATATTTATCCAGAATAATTCTAATAAAAATGACTGTATAAATTGATCCTGTGGATTTGCTTTTCCAATTGTAATTACTGTAAAAAAAGCCAATAATAAATTGGATATTGGTCCAGCTATGGATGTTATAATAATACCTGCTTTTTTATTTTTGTAATTATATGAACTAATTGGAACTGGCTTGGCCCATCCAAACTTAAATATCATCAAAGATATAAGTCCTGCAGGATCTATATGTGCAGCGGGATTTAAAGTCAGTCTTCCATATTCCTCTGGTGTTTTATCTCCCTGAATCTTCGATGCCAGTCCATGGGAAAATTCATGAACTGTCAGAGAGATAATTACAACAATTGCCCTTGTAATCACTTCACTTATATTAAAATCAAATAAATCCATTTTTTCCTCCCTTTGATAAAATTATCAAACTTTCTATCTTTTTATTCAGAATAAATTCATCTCGTTGAGCTTCTGCTATTTTCATAATATCTTTAATATCAATTTTTATCTTATCTATATTTTCTAAAAATACTCCAACCCTTGGCTCCCTTTGAAAAACTGCTTCTATTAACTTTTTGTTTACACCTTTTAAATTCTTTAAGATATATCTATACAGGACTTCATCTTTCTCCTGCAGACAATTTTTCAATCCATTAAGTTTCCCTGAATAGTTTAAAAATTCCATTCCTAAAGAGAGCTTTTTTTGTATTTCTATTAAAAACCCTTCATTGTTATCAAAAAGAATTGCTGCAAATTTTTCATTATCCTTTAACTCCTTAAATATATCTTGAGATATATCTAAATTTATACTAACACTACAACCTGTTACTGAATCTAATATTTTAAACTCATCCACAAATTTAATTGCTGCACGTAAATTCTTTTCGTTAAGTAAACTAATGAGTTCCTGTTTTATTCTTTCTCCACTTAAGTGATTAATAAAACCGTTTTCAACAGCATTACATATTAAACACCTTGTTTTTTCATCAAATTCAAAACCAAACCTCGATGCATATTTTATCCCTCTGAATATTCTGGTTGGATCATCCCTGAAACTCTGATTATGAAGAACTCTTATTTTCTTTTTCTTTAAGTCTTCTACACCTTGAAAGGGATCTATAATATCGCCATATGTCTTGTTTTGTAATGAAACTGCAATTGAATTGATTGAAAAATCTCTTCTTTTTAAATCATCAAATATAGTTGATGATTTAATTTCTGGTACACTGGCTGCCTTTTTATAAACCTCATCTCTTGCCATTACAAAATCAACATCCCACTCACACAACAACTTTCCTGTACAGTAATGGCTGTTATAAATCAGCTCACATGATAGCGCCTGTGACAATTTTTCAGTAACTTCCCTATGCTTTTCTTCAGAGACTACACATGAAAAATCAAAATCAACTGGATTTATTCCAAGTAATAAATCCCTTACAGCTCCACCTACCAGATATACCTCAACACCTAATGAGTTGCAAATCCTGCTTATTTTTTTTATTATCTCATAGTCATCTATCCAAGGCATTTAATCACCTTCCTGCGAATAATATTATACCATTACTTTTTAAAATTCCAAAGTTTTAGTTGCAATATTAAAAAGGCTGTCATCTTAGCAATTCTTGTTGCTAGTACGACAGCCCCTCTATATCTTTTATTTTAAATTCAACCAATTTTTTACAACTTTTTTGATTGAGTCAGCTAAACTCATCTTGTTAACATCCCTATCAATAACTAATTCAGTTTTTCCTAATATTTTTTCTCCATCCACAACCTTTACTATACCTACAACATCGCCTTTTTTCAGAGGCAGCTTAACATCCTGAAATACCTCAACTCTTTTCTGCACATTAGGCTTATTACCCTTTTCATAAATTAAATTAATATCATCCTTTGCAATTGCCTTTGCAGCGTCTGGCTTTGCCTTTGACAGTTTTAAATCCTGTATAGCTTCCCCTGCAGTAACAAATTTGGCACTCTCATATTTAGCAAAACCATAATCTAAAAGCTTTGATGCCTGATAATTTCTATTTTTTAAGGTGTCGGCTCCTAATATAACAGAGATAAATCTAATATCTCCTCGTTTTGCAGTAGCTGAAATGCAGTATTTTGCCTCACTTGTATAACCAGTTTTTAGTCCGTCACATCCTTTATAAAACCTTACCAATTTATTTCTATTAGCTAAGGTTATTGGTTCCTTTCTGCCTTCAGAAATAGTTTCCATCCAAATAGTCGTATAATTAAGTATCTTTTTATGTTTTAATAACTCCCTTGACATAATTGCTATATCATATGCCGAAGTATAATGATTAGGATCATAGAATCCATAACAATTTACAAAATGAGTATCATTCATACCAAGCTGTTTAGCCCTTTCGTTCATTAATTTTGTAAATTCTTCTTCTGTACCCCCTATAAACTCTCCTAGAGCTAGAGCTCCATCATTGGCAGATGCAATGGCTACCCCTTTAAGTAATTCTTCAACTGTTCTTATTTCACCTTCATCAAGACACATAGTGCTTCCGCCAAGACTTTTAGCATTTGCACTTACAGTAACCTTATCAGTTAATTTTATTTTACCACTATCTACTGCTTCCATAACTAAAAGCATAGTCATAATCTTTGTAACACTTGCTGGTGCCAGCTTTTCATGGGGATTTTTTTCAAAAATAATTTTACCAGAGCTGAACTCCATCAAAAGTGCAGACTTGCAATTTAAATCTAACCCCTCTATCTTTGTATCCTTTGCTTTTACTTCTCCTATTGGAATTGTAATAAAAATAAATAACAGAAGTATTGATAAGTATTTTTTCATATGTATACCTCCTTGTAAAATACGG
>NZ_AZQP01000038.1 GCF_000601455.1 Fervidicella metallireducens AeB | reverse complement strand
CACCACTGCAAAGGGCACTACAATACCTTAAATTAAAAAAATAGAATAGGATAATTTACAAACTAATATTAACTGTCTCCATGCATATAAACTTAGATCATGTAGACCTAAGCTTCCTGATATATATCTATTATTTTCCATGACCCATTTTCAAATTTAACTGTTATTTTGATAGGAACTCTACGACAACCGTGAGGTGTGGAACTTTCTTTATCTATTCCTATATAGGTATATTTAATCCATACGATTCCTTTATGGAAATTATGAATGGGCACACCTAATCCTATACTTAATTTTTTGCGTTTAATATCATTTTTAGCATATGCGTACTTTGGATTCAATCTTAAATATATATTCTTATCTATATACTTGGAATATTGATTGGTATAAGTTCCATCGGTCAAAAATGCTATACTTAGAGATTTTCTAACACTAATATAAATCCAGAAAGAAAATAATAAATAGATACTTACTAATATTAGCAATGATAAGATAGATACTTTTTTTACATTTACTCTCATTAAATTTCACCTCTCTAGTTCAATTATATTAAAAATACAGTCAAACTGGAATATATTTAATTTAATACAAAATATTAGAAAATATGTAATTGTATTGTAATATATTGATTATAACATAAATTTAATACAAGGGGGAACAAAAAATGAGAAAAAAGAAATCTATTCTTGCAGTCATGCTAACGATAAACAACTTACAAATTAGGGACACATACTAACTGTTATAGTATAATATTTACTTTTATATCATCTAAAATTTAAAAACTATTAATTTTAATCAGTCTTCTAAATATTAATTTCTAAAAGTTTTTCTTTTTTGGTCATGAAAAATAGTATCATTTTTTCATTCTTGCAATCATGGGCATAAAAATATCTCCCTTCAAAGTTTACTTTAAAATACTTTCATCTTTGAAAGGAGATGTTATTTATTAGGCTACAACACTACTTATATGTCCCATATTTTCATATTTTTATCCCACTTTTTTTTCATATCATTATATCCAATCCATACTGTCCAGACATAAGCACAGGTTTTTGGAATCATTAACATTCCGATAAGAGGAGCAAGATCTGCCCATAAAACTACTGGAATGTAAAAAGCAAAACTAAGTACAATAGTTAGCCACATAAAATTAAAAGAATGGTCATTTTTACTCTTTGCACTTTTGTAAAATAATATTATGATGATAAGCCCTATAAGTGCAAAGGGGATGTTGCGATATATTCCCCAGGATAAAGGCTGCTTTGCACTTGTCCATGCATTTTGAGGAAACAAGCAAAGTATTATTCTAAGGGCAGCTAATAAATATATGATTATTGTAAGTCCTTGCCTTTCTTCAATGTTATAACGTTTTCTCCAGACATAGTACAGTAGTATGTAAAAAATTGTCATTGTAATAGAAGTTATCAATTTTCCTATACCGAGAAGAACAGTATAATTTTCAAGTCCAGTTGTGCATAATGCTATTGCACGTGGAACAAGATGAAAGGAGTCTCCTGCTCCAAGAATGATTGCCATAATACCAAATAAATAGTATTGCTTGTTTGTTTTAGATTTTTTAATCATAAGAATTCCTAAAGTTATTACTGTACTTAGATATGCCGCATCAAATAAAGTTTCCATAATTGCCTGCATGATTTAACCTCCTTATAATGAACATTGTTCAGTTTGGCTTCTGCAAAACCCCACTCTTTGGTGGGGCTTATTTATAGATTATATGTTTTATAATTTGTAGCAGAAAATCACATGATTGTTCTTCATTCATAAGCAATGTGAGTATATTTGAAAAAATAAAGTCTACAAAATCAGGCTTTGTGAATTCATTACAAAAAACATTTTCTCTGACATCAGGATCTTTCTCAAGATTTTTTAGCAGCAAAGCTTTAATAGTATTAAAATATTGTTGCATTGCCTGACGCCCCTTATTTTTATCTAAATTATTAAGACTCATAGAATGAAGCTGAAAAAATGAGGGGTATTTTTGGCAGCCTTTATGAATATTGTTAAACAGTAAAAATACGTTTTCTGCAAAATTAAGTGAAAGGCTGCAGTTTGTTAAGTCATGCATTATTTCCTGCCAAATAGATTCAATTGTTGCAATTATAAAATCCTCCTTTGATGGAAAGTAATTATAGATTGAACCTACTGCAATGCCGCACCTTTGGGCGACTTCTCTCATATTCAAAGCCTGAATGCTTGATTGAGCTACTATTTCTTTTGCTGTTAAAATAAGTATTTCTTTTGAAATATACGTTTTATTCATATTAACCTCCAAACTGAACTATGTTCATTTTACCGCGAAGACTTATTAATGTCAATAAAAAAGTATAACTTAGGACAGGATTATTGTAGACACTTCCTTACCTTCTTATATTTTAAGGTGTTGGGATTTTTGTGTCTACATTAATATATTAACACCAATATTAAAAAAGATACAAGGATATACAACCACAATAAGTATGTGTCCCTGTGTTTTATTTATTTTTAAATTTATCAAGTAGAAAATACGATGAAGACAATGCTTTTAAAATCAATAAAGCAGAAAAGATTTTAATGGAGACTTTTGGGGAAATTTTGAAGAAAATTAATTTCTATTTATCAAAAAATATGATAAAATATACATAAATTACAAAAATATACAAAAACAAATGAAAAGGGTGTCAGATATGCTAAAGAGTGTATTTTTAAATAAAACAAAGTTTAACGTTGATGAGGACAAAAAAGAATTTGAGGGATTAAGGATAGAAATAGATATCAATAGATGCAGAAATACAGGCAGGATTTTATTGTTTTTAAATTTTATTTTAATATTAGTGGATTTATTAGTATATAAACCCCTGAGAAAAAATATAAATGCGTATACATATCTTTACTATTCTCATATTATTATAGTTATTTTAATTTCTTTATGGTTGGCAGCTTTAAGATTCATTAAGAACATTAATCATAGGATAATGCAATATATATTTATAAATGTTATAATTTATTGGTGTGTCTTCATGGGTTTAAATAGCATAAATATTAGCGGTCAGATTTCTGCATATATTATAGGTGTTTTGGGGGTATCATTATTTTTTTACCTATCACCAATGGAAAGTATATTCATATATCTATCATCATTTATTGTATTTATAGTAGGTTTACTTTTTTTAGTACCTGATTCCAAAATGTTATATAGTCACATAATTAATTCAGGGTTTGTAGTTCTTTGTTCATTTATCGGGTCAGATATAATTTATTCAAGTTTTTTAAAGGACTTTGTAAACAATAAAGCTATATTAGATAGTAAAGCTGAGCTTGAAGCCACTAATTTAAAGTTAAGGGAATATGAAAAGTTAAGAACAGATTTTTTTGCCAATATATCTCATGAGCTCCGAACACCACTTAATATAATATATAGTTCACAACAAATGATGGAGTTAATATTAAAGAGTGATAAATTTGAAAAAACTAGAGTAGATAAATACTTAAAGATTATGAAACAAAATTCATTTAGATTGATAAGGCTTATAAATAATTTGATTGATATTACCAAAATAGATGCTACCTTATTTGAAATAAGGCCAATTAATTGTGATATTGTTAAAATTGTTGAGAATATAACCCTGTCTGCTGCTGATTACATTGAGAGCAAAGGAATTGAATTAGTATTTGATACTGAAGTAGAGGAAAAAATTATAGCTTGTGACCCAGATAAAATTGAAAGAATAGTACTAAATCTATTATCCAATGCAGTAAAGTTTACATCTAAACATGGTCAGATTTATGTAAATATATACTTGAAAAATGATAGAGTTTATATATCAGTAAAGGATAATGGGATTGGCATAGATGAAAATATGAAGGAATTAATATTCGATAGATTTATACAAGTAGATAAATCCATATCTAGAAATAGAGAGGGCAGTGGAATAGGCCTTGCGTTAGTAAAATCCTTAGTGGAATTGCATGATGGAAACATTGAAGTAAGGAGCACTTTGGGAAAAGGTAGTGAATTTATTTTTGATCTGCCGGATAAGATAATTGAAAGCAGCTGTGAGGAGGACTATTTTTCTAATTTATGTGAGCAAAGAGTTGAAAAAATAAATATTGAGTTTTCGGATATATATGAATAATATATATGTAGCATGGATATAGGGATAGTTAATGGGAATAGGGATAGTTAATATGAATTTATTTTTAAAGTTATATTAACTGTCCCTATTTATTTCTTTTTTAGTCATTAAGAATGGCATCATATTTTTTCAGTCATACAATAATGTGAATAAAAATATCTCCCTTCAAAGTTGACTTAAAATTACTTTTTTCTTTGAAGGGAGATATTTTTATTGGGTTATAACACTACTTATATGTCCCACTCTATGTGTCCCACATTGTGTTATGAAGCCTTTGAAATGTCGTTATTGTTCTTTTTCTTGTGTGCAGCCTTTGTTAATAATGTTAAAACGTATCCAAGTATAATTAAAATAACTGGACCGCCATATGTCATAGTTATAGACTTAACTGCTTCTGCTGTTGATTCTGCACCTACAATGTAATCAAGACCAGCTCCGAAGAATCCAGCTATACTTAAAACTAAAGCAAGTACAGAAACAGAAAGTGCTAATGCCTTTGATTTAAACATTGTAAAAGGAGCCTGATTATCCTTAAGTCTAAATACTAAATATGCTGCGATTAGTACAATGTATGGTATAACTAATGAAAGTGAAGATAAATCTGTTAATAACTTAAAGAAAGAATCAATTGAATTCAATCCCATTAATGGAACAGCAATTAGAATTAACACTATAACACATTGTGTCCATAATGCATTTTTTAAAGTACCATCCTCAGCCTTTTTAGTTAGGAAGCTTGGAAATGTTCCTTCAGGAACCTCAGAGAACATAGCTCTAATTGGTGATTCCATCCATAATATATATGCTGCAATAGATGTTAATGTCAATATAGCTGCATATAGCTGAACTATTAGTTTGCCACTTATGCCCCAGTTTTCAGCAAGTATCTTATAAACTACATATCCAGCATCCTTTAAACCTGCATTTTCTAAAACTTCAGGTGAAGCGATTAAGCATACAGAAACTGAACCTATAATGTATGATACAGCAACTAAAGCTGTTGCAATGATAACTGCCTTAGGGAAATTTTTCTTAGGATTTTCTACTTCAGATATATAAGTACCTGCAACTTCAGCACCAGCAACGGCAAATAATAACCAGGAGAAAGTACTGAAATATGATGTATTTAACTCTGGTATTACTGTTGAAGCAGTAAATTCAGTAGCTGAAGGAGTACCTGTAAAGTATCCTAAAATTGCAAATACAATAAAAATAATTGTGGCTGCAAGAGTAAATTTACCACCAAAGTCACTTAGTTTTGAAAAGGTTTTTACACCCTTAGTAGCAACCCATGTTAAGATTAATGCAAGGGCTAGTGCAATATAAGGAAGCAGATATGCATTAGAATCATTAAATCTGTTTTCCCCAAATATTGCCCAAGACACCATAACTGGTATTCTTGAAAATACCATCTGTAAATAGAAAAGGTTTGCAATAAAATATGACCAAGTTCCAATATAAGCCCATTTTGGTCCAAGGGTTGATTCTATCCAAGTATAGATTCCCCCACCTTTGCCGTTATTAGCTGAAGCTAACTCTGCAATCATACCGGATAATGGTAAAAAGAATAGTAATGATACCGCAAGCCATGATGGTATAGCTGCTGGTCCTAACGCAACTGCATTAGTAGTTATATTTCCAAATCCAAAGGTTGGAACGAAAATTAACATAACCAGCGTCCAAAGGCCAAGTTTTTTTGTTGTTTCCATGTTTATCCTCCTTAAAATGAATTTTTAAAAATATCTGTTTTTTCATTCTAATTGAAAAATTGCAAATCAGCAAATGTCAAAAAAAGTCGTAAAAGTTGATAGGCTGAGTTTTTTTAATATACACTCTAGAATAGGCTTGTATACTTAATTATGCATTGAATGCATAAAAATATCAGGCTTATTTTTATATGTTTATACCATGTCTGTTTACATTTATGGTATACTTTTTATGGGACTTTTTAAGATAAGGTTTCAGAAGAGTTTTTGTTAAACAATACAATTATTAAATAAATTTAATTAAAAGTATAAAATATATTGAAAGGATGGGGTAAATGAAAAGACATGTGGTGCCAACAATATATCTATTCATCTACATGATAGCTTTAGGTTTTTCAGAAAATATGAGAGGGCTTTTTATACCAATAATAAAAAATGAGTTTAACATCAACGACAGTTACATTGGTTATCTGCTTCTTATATCATCAATAGGGTACATTTTATTTCAATACATAGGCGGAGCTATCATACAAAAGCTTGATCATAAAAGAGTCTATTTAATTGCTTTAGTGACAACAATATCAGCCTTTGTAATGATATACTTCTCTAAAACCTTTGGTATGCTGCTTGGTGCAATGTTTGTTTTAAACGCAGGATTTTCTCTGTATTCCATAGCTACGAATTCTCTAATTCCAGTAATGTTTATTGGTTTTCAAGCGGTTCTTATGAACCTTACACACTGTTGTTATGGATTTGGAACTTCCCTAGGGCAAAGGTTGACAGGACTTATGCTTGATAAGGGGATTATGTGGAGGGAGCTGTATCTTTTAGATGGTATAATATTTACAATACTCTTGTTAGTTTTTTTCTTCATTAAATTTCCAAGTGTTCACGTTGAGAGTAGAAAGGAAAGAACTTCATTAAAAAGTGTATTAAATAATAAACTGGCTGTTTTATTTATGTTTGCACTAGGTTTTTACGTATTTTCAGAACTTGGAGTTGCCAATTGGTTTGCTAATCTGTTAAAGACAGGATACGGTTTCAGTCAGGATAAAACATCTATATATCTGGCAATCTTTTATTTTGTATTTACCATTGGAAGGCTTGTAGGAGGATTTATAGTTGAGAAAGTTGGACATATTAAGGCACTAATAGTTTCTCTGATGTGTGCTATGATAATATTTTTAGCAGGTCTTATTGGAGGAAAGGGAACAGTTATATTGATTTCTATATCAGGATTTTTCTTTTCAATCGGCTTTCCAACAATTGTTCTTATTGTTAACAATACCTTTAAAGAAAATACCTCATATATTCTAGGAATAGTGATTTCTGCAGCATCAACGATAAATATGATTATTAATCTAATAGTAGGTTATTTAAATGATATATTTGGTGTGTATAAGACATTTTACTTAATTCCCATCAGTTTATTCATGACAATCCTATTGCTGTCCATTATAAAATTAAAGATTTCAGGCAAAAATCAAGGGAGCATCTAAAGATGCTCCCTTGATTATCATATATATTACTTGAAGAAGTTCATGAATGTTGTTATTATACCTGCATTAAAGAAGTCTATAAATAAGCTTCCTACAAGAGGTAAAATAAAGAATGCCTTTGGTGCTGGACCGTATTTAGAAGCTATTGCTCCCATGTTAGCCATAGCGTTTGGAGTAGCCCCCATACCGAATCCACAGTGTCCTGAAGCCATAACAGCCGCTTCATAATCTCTACCCATAACGTTAAATACAACGAAGTAAGCAAATACTGCCATTAATACTGTTTGAGCGATTAACATTATTACTAGTGGAACAGCAAGGTCTGCTAATTGCCATAACTTTAATCCAATAAGAGCTATAGAAAGGAATATTGATAATGAAACATTACCCATAGCATCTATTTCTTCTAAACGAACTTTGAACATATTTGTTGAATCTGCAAAGTTTCTTATTATAGCAGCTGCGAACATCGCTCCAATGTATGGAGGGAATGTCATACCTGTCTTTTCAAGAAGCATTGATATAATTGTTCCAAGACCCATTGCTATAAATATTTGAGCAGTTCCTGTTAATAATTCGTTTCCATCTAACTTCTTAGCTTCAGCTGTAGCTGCAACTTCAGCATTTGAGTATGCACTTGATGAAGCCTTTGTATCAAGCTTGTTCTTTTCAATAAGTCTCTTAGCTAGTGGTCCACCTATCATACTACCCATAACTAAACCAAATGTTGCAGATGCCATTGCAACTGTTGTAGCTCCAACAACACCAGCTTCTTCGAACTTAGGACCGAATGCTCCTGAAGTTCCATGTCCACCAGTCATTGGTACTGAAGCAGTTGAAAGACCTATATATGGATGTAATCCAAATACCTTAGCTAAAGCAACACCTACAACGTCCTGTAGAATAACAAGTATTACTGCAAGTGCAAGGAATATAAAAACTTGTAAACCACCTTTTTTAAGAAGTTTAAAGCTTGCTGTATAACCAACAGTTGTAAAGAACATTGTCATAAATAATTTTTGTAGTGTAACGTCCATTTCAAATGTTAAAACGTTACTTGATTTTAATATAAGTGCTAATATTGCGAAAAGTAGACCTCCAACAACTGGAGCTGGAATACAATATTTATCGAGGAATTTTGCTTTGTTCTTGATAGCTTGTCCAATAAACAAAACTACCACAGCTAGTGCTGCCGTTTGTACCATATCTAATTTAAGTGTCATGGTAATACCTCCATTATCGTTTTTTTCACAATTACTGTACAATGGCCATTGCGTTATCACAATATTATAATAATTTAAAAATTACATAAAAGCAAGAAAAATGTTGAAAAATTAAGAAAATCATTGAATATACATAAATAATCACGTTAAATCGTTAAATATGTAGTATAATATATATTGACATAGTTTTTTGTAGTTTTTTGTAGTTTTTTGAGGTAAATGCGAATAATATATTTGTCAATAGAATAAAAATACGTAATAAATGTTTGAAAATTAAGAATCAATACAAAAAATTAACAAGTTAATATGGGGGATCTTCAGTATTGTTTACGTCTAAATAAGTGAATACAAAACAGGGAGGTTATTAAATTGAAGAAAATAGGAACTTTTACTTCTGCTATAGGTTTTATTTATCTTGGGGTGTGGATGATAATAAATAAATCTGATCCACAGCTTGGAGAGCTTATTTTTAAATTCTGGCCAGTATTAATTGTTGGAGTTGGTCTTGAAATACTTTTTCAATTAGCAGTAAAAAATCATGAAAAAATAGGTTTTAATCCATTAATAATACTTGTTTTAATTGCATTTGTTACTGTAAATGCATTTCAAGGTATATCCAAGACGGTAAAGTATAATTTAAAAAATATAGAAGGAAATTTTTCGTTAAATGATTTTGTTGATTGGGTAAATGATGTGGATATAAAAAATTATGCTGTTATAAATGCTTCTAGTACTTTTCAAAGAACAAAGGATGTATTAAATTTAAATGCAGACAATGGAAAGGTTATTTTAGAAGAGTCACAGGATAATAACATCAGGGTAGAGGCAAAAATATACGCTGATAAAAAGAAAGAAGGAATTAATTATCGAATCAACAAAATGGACATTGAAGGAGAAACTAAACTTAATTTTAAAGAAAGTTATATAAAGAAGGTTGAAATTACACTATATCTTCCAAAAGATATAAAAATAAAGCTCAATGTAAACAATTTAAATCTCATTCAGGGAGAAAATTCCTTGGATACACAAATATTTATAGATAGTAACAATTGTAATGTTGATATAAAAGACAAGTCAAAGGTTTCAATAGATTGTAACAACGGAAGGATTTTGGCTGAGAATGTAAATGATATCAAAATAAATGGCAACAATGCAACTGTAACAGTTAAAGGAAAGGCAGAAAATATAAATATAGATGTGGACAATGGTAAAATAGATATAGATAATAAGAAATGTAAAAACATTAAAATAGATATGGATAATGGTGTAGTAAACTTGAAAACAGAGGACAAGGATGTAAATGTAAATATTGATTTAGAGCAGGGTGTTACCAAAATAAATGAAGAGAGAAGGGTTAATTCTGGCATCAGAAAGGTTTTAGGCAATGGAAATGGTATAGTTAATATAAATGTTGATAGGGGAACTGTTGAGTTTAAAAGTCAGGAGTGGTAAGTTTGGGGGACAATGAAATAATAGAGGGCCTCAAAAGAGGAGATGATGAATGTTTTTATAGTCTTGTAGATTTATATAAAAAAAGAGTTGTATCACTATGTTATTCCTACACCCATGATTATCATGAGGCTGAGGATCTATCCCAGGAGGTTTTTCTAAAATTATATAAAACTATAAATAAATTCAGGGGAGAATCCTCTTTATCCACATATATATATAGAATTACAATATCAAGCTGTATAGATTACAAAAGAAAAAAAAGTTTAAAAAATTTCTTAACAGGTTTGAAACTAGAAAATAAAAGTCAGGAGATAGAGGATTTAGATGAAAAAAGATATATAAGGCAGTGTATTTTAAATCTTCCAGAGGAGCTTAAAACGCCAGTTGTTCTATATTATTATATAGGTCTTACCCATAAGGAGATAGGAGAAGTTCTAAATATATCTTCCAAAACTGTAGAAGGAAGAATATATAGAGCAAAAATTAAACTAAAATCAGAGCTTGATAGGGAGGGATATTCACTGTGCAGCAAGAGTGGGATGATATAGATGAATTAATTAAAAATTCCTTTGAAGATTTTAAAATCACATCTGATTATAATGAAAGATTGAGGGATAAGGCTAAGATTAAAGTAAACAAGGTTGGAAAACCTATAATAGGATATAGTCTGATTACAGCAGGGATTTTATTGATGTTTTTATACACATCAGATATTCAGCTAAAGATAATAGATGCTCAGATAAAATTTCGCTCTGAATTTGCAACAGTTGAAAACATACTTAAGATAGACAAAATCTTTTTAGGAGAGTGATAAATATGGAAAGAAGAAATGGATTTTTGACGTTTTTAGCTGCCTTGATACCTGGAGTTGGATATATGTATCTAGGTCTTTTAAGAAAGGGTGTTCAGGCATTAATATTGTTTTTGATGATAAGTCCAATACTTAATTTAATAGGACTTGGGTTTTTAGTTGGCCCAGTTAAATTTACTTTTATTGTATACACATTTTTTGATACCTTGAGCCTGGCTAAGAGAATGGATATGGGTGAACCTATATATGACTCAGATTTTATAACAAATAGTTATAATTCCCAAAACATCCATAATTCCCTGAATAATTTAAAGTCAAACAGAAGGACTTTATTGGTTATAGCATGGGGTTTAATAATTATTGGGATATTAGGAATCTTAAATAAGCTCTTTGCAGGAAACGATATATACAAGCTTATAAAATCATATATCAGCTCAATATTTGTACCAGCCCTATTAGTTTTAACAGGTATTTACCTGTTATTTAAAGGTAACAGTAAATAAATATTGACAAAGAATAACATAATATTATAATAGAATATAAATTAATATTTAAAAGCCATGACGAAGAGGAGTAAATAACTAAGTCTTTAAGAGAGGAAAGTTCACCGGCTGAAAGACTTTCTAAGAAACTGGTTGTTGAAGGTAGCTTCCGAGCTTTTCACTTGAAATTAAGTAGAGTGAAACGGTTTTCCGTTAAAAAATTAAGTGCCGATAACATGTCGGAATAAAGGTGGTACCGCGGTCCTTCGCCCTTTGCTGGGTGAAGGACTTTTTCACGTTAAGGAATACTGGAGGTGATAAATATGCTCCAAAAAATTGATTTGTTGAGTTTTTTATTAATTCTGATTGGAAGCATAATGGTATATGGATCAAAATATATCTTTAAGCTTCTAAAGGTAGATTTTGAAGACAAGAGAAATATAATATTTAAGTTGATTGGACTTGTTATTGCAGGTATAGGATTCCTTAGAATATTAGAAGTAATTTAGGAGGAGATTTTATGGAAGACAATAAAAACATCGCTAAAAACTATAATCCAAAAGAGTTTGAAGAAAGATTGTATAGTGAATGGGTTGAAAATGGGTATTTTACACCAGAAGTAGACAGCACGAAAAAGCCATTTACAATTATGATGCCGCCTCCAAACATCACAGGACAGCTTCATTTAGGTCATGCCCTTGATAATACACTTCAGGATGTGCTGATGAGATTTAAAAGAATGCAGGGCTATTCAGCTTTATGGCTTCCAGGGGAGGACCATGCAAGTATAGCAACTGAAGTCAGGGTAGAAAAGGATTTAGAGAGCAGAGGAATATATAAAAAGGAAATAGGCAGGGAAAAATTTCTTGAGCATGTTTGGGAATGGTCTGACACATACAGAAAGCGAATAGCAGATCAGCTGAAAAAATTAGGTACTTCATGTGATTGGACAAGAGAACGTTTTACAATGGATGAAGGTTTAAACAAGGCAGTTAGAGAAGTTTTTGTAAGATTATATAATAAAGGCCTTATATATCAAGGAAATAGAATAATTAACTGGTGCCCAAAATGTATGACTGCAATATCAGATGCTGAAATTGAATACAGTGAAAAGTCAGGTAACTTCTGGCATATTAAATATCAGGTTAAGGGAAGTGATGAATACCTGATAATTGCTACAACAAGACCAGAGACAATGCTTGGAGACGTTGCAGTTGCTGTTAACCCAGAGGATGATAGATACAAACATTTAGTGGGAAAGACATTGATACTTCCTCTTGTAAATAGAGAAATACCAGTAATAGCTGATTCATATGTTGATTTAGAGTTTGGAACCGGTTGTGTAAAAATAACTCCAGCCCATGACCCAAATGACTATGAAGTTGGAAAAAGACATAATCTTGAGCAGATAGTTGTTATGAATGAAGATGGAACCATGAACCATTTAGCTGGGAAGTATCAGGGTATGGACAGATATGCAGCAAGAAAAGAGATAGTAAAAGACCTTGAAGAAATGGGACTTTTATATAAAATAGAAGAACATAATCATAATGTAGGCTGCCATGACAGATGTAACACAGTAGTTGAACCATTACTTTCAAAGCAATGGTTTGTAAAAATGAAGCCATTGGCAGAGCCTGCTATAAAGGCAGTTAAGGAAGGTAAGGTTAAATTTGTTCCAGAAAGATTCTCAAAGGTTTATTTCAATTGGATGGAAAATATACAGGATTGGTGTATCTCAAGGCAATTATGGTGGGGACATAGGATACCAGTATGGTATTGTCAGGATTGTGGAGAAGTAATCGTAATGTCTGAGGAACCATCAGAGTGCGGTAAGTGTAATTCTAAAAACTTAATTCAGGATGAGGATGTTCTTGATACATGGTTTTCATCAGCACTTTGGCCATTTTCAACACTTGGCTGGCCTGAGAATACAGAGGATTTAAGATATTTCTATCCTACAAGTGTTCTTGTAACCGGTTATGACATTATCTTCTTCTGGGTAGCAAGAATGATATTCTCAGGAATTGAACAAATGGGAGATGTGCCATTTGAACATGTGTTAATCCATGGTATTGTTAGAGATTCACAGGGAAGAAAAATGTCAAAGTCCCTTGGAAATGGAATTGATCCACTAGAAGTCATTGAGGAATATGGTGCAGATGCTTTAAGATTCTCATTGATGACTGGAAACACTCCAGGAAACGATATGAGATTCTATATGGAAAGAGTTGAATCATCAAGAAATTTTGCAAATAAGATATGGAATGCATCAAGATTTGTTCTTATGAATCTTGATGAAGAATTAATTAACAAATATAAAGATGAAGTTAATAATTATAGAAATGCTGCTGATAGATGGATTTTATCAAAGCTAAACACAGCAATCGCTGAAATAACTGAAAACCTTAATAAGTTTGAACTTGGAATTGCTGCACAGAAAATTTATGACTTTGCATGGTCAGAGCTTTGTGACTGGTATATAGAATTAGTTAAGCCAAGATTATATGGAGATGTAGAAGCTGATAAGGCAGCAGCACAAATAACATTGATAGAAGTTTTAGTAGATACCTTAAAACTCCTTCATCCATTTATGCCATTTATTACTGATGAGATTTACAAGCATATTAGTAAAGAAACACCATCAATAACAACAGCTTGTTGGCCGGAATATAAGGCAGAAAGGGAATTTGAAGTTGAAGTTAGGAAGATGGAACATGTAATCGATGCAATAAGGGCAATAAGAAACGTAAGGGCAGAAATGAATGTTCCAAACTCAAGAAAGGCTAAGTTAATGATTCTTCCATCAACAGATGAAGCAAAAGAAGCTTTTGAAGAGGGTGTAATGTATTTTGAAAAGCTTGCTTCAGCATCAGAAATTGTTTTCCCATCAAGGGAGGAAGTACCTCAGGATGCTGTATCAGTAGTTATTGCAGGAGGAGAAATCTTTATGCCCCTTGATGACTTAATAGATAAGGCTAAGGAGATAGAAAGACTTTCAAAGGAAAAGGAAAAACTTGAAAAGGAAGTAGAAAGAGTAGTTAAAAAGCTTTCAAACCCTGGATTTATAAGTAAAGCTCCAGAAAGCGTAATAGCTGAAGAAAAGGAAAAACAGGCAAAATACCAGGAAATGCTGGATAAAGTAATTGAAAGAATAAACAGTATGAAATAAAAAAGCTGCCATTGGGCAGCTTTTCATGTAATAAGATAGAAGGCATAGATTTTAATAAAATTTATTATGGATAGTTTATGGAAAAAAATGTTATAATAAATTAATACTTAAAAAGAAAAAAGGAGAAGGGAGAATGAAAAGTGGAATAATAACAGTAATTTTTATTACTTTAATTATGGGGCTTATTATTTGTTTATATGCCTTTGGAATTATGACAGGCCTACAGGCAACTAAAATTCCAATAATATTTATATTTTTAGCTGTATGTATTTTTCTAGTTTTACTTGGAACACTTATATTCGCAGCATATGAAAGAATAAAAGAAATTAAGGAGGAGGACAAAGATGATATTAGTAAATACTGATTTTATAACAGGAAAAGAATTGGAAACTATTTCAATTGTTAAGGGGTCAACAATTCATTCAAAACACATTGGTAAGGATATATTAAGCGGGTTTAAGACGATTGTTGGGGGTGAGCTTAAAGCTTACACCGAGATGATGGAAGAGGCTCGAGCAATTGCTACAAAGCGTATGGTTCAGGAAGCTGAAAAGCTTGGAGCAGATGCAGTCATTAATGTAAGATATGCAACAAGTGCAGTAATGCAGGGGGCTGCAGAAGTTATCGTATACGGAACAGCAGTTAAGTTTAAATAAAGAATAAAAAAATGGGGTGGGTATTTTGAAAAGTATAAAGCCAGGAAGAGGGCCATCTGCTTTAGGTTTATTTGGGAGTATTGCAGCAGTAATTTTGGGGTTATTTTGGATAATATCAGCTATCAGGATGGGGGCACCTGTGACCTTATGGATGTTTGGTGTGGTTTTTATAATCATAGCAATTGCTCAAGGAGTGTTTCATTATACAAATGCTGTAGGGAAAAATAGAATGTCTCTGTATGATATAACAAATTCATATGAAGAAGAAGATCCCATTGAGCGATATATAAAACACGATAAGCCATATCAAGACTTTGAAAAAACAAAATCTTACTCAACGGATGAGATGAAGTTTTGTCCTTACTGTGGGGCAAGTGTAAAAAGGGATTTTACCTTCTGCCCAAACTGCGGCAGAGACATCTCAGGGGACATATAAGTGTTGTTTTAAGACAATGAATAACATCCCCCTTCAAAGAAAATACTAACTTGAAAGTAAACTTTGAAGGGAGATGTTTTTTATGCCTATTTGTGTTGATTCTTGTGCTTAAAGAATAAGCGGTATTTTTACAGTTACTTTAAACAAATCTCCATCTATTTCAACATTAAAAACCCCTCTTAAAGATTCTGTCAGGCTGTTTGCAATTGAAAGTCCAAGCCCACTTCCATCGCTGCTTCTTGATACATCTCCCCTTACAAATCTTTCAATGAGCTTTTCTGCTGGAATGTTTAATGGTGATGCAGATATATTCTTAATAGAAAAAATACCGTAAGCATCATCTTTTAAAATATCTATATATATCCTCGTATTTTTCATTGAATATTTAACTGCGTTTGAAAGAAGGTTTTCAATTATCCTCCAAAGATACTTTCCATCTGAGCTTACTAAAATATTTTTATCTGTGCAGTTTACTACTACTTCAAGATCAGCCTTTTTTATTTTTGCTTCAAACTCTCCTAAGGACTGCACTACTAAATCATGAAGATTGATATTTGAAAAATCAACTTTTAAATTTCCACTTGAAGCCTTGCTAAACTCAATTAAATCTTCAATAAGTTGCTTTAACCTTTGGGATTTCTCATTAAGTATATTAATATATTCCCTTTTAGTTTTTTCATCTAACTCTTCTTTTTTGAGCAAGTCAACGTAATTAATTATTGAAGTTAATGGAGTTTTTAAATCATGGGATACATTAGTAATAAGCTCAGCCTTCATTCTCTCTCCTTTAACTGCCTCATTTAGTGCGTTTTTTAATCCCCTTTGTATATTTAAAATATCATCCATTACATATTTAAGTTCCGGCAACATTTCCCCCTTTTTTTCATAATCTATATTCCCAGTGGAAATTTCCTCAATTGCATCTATAATATTTTGAAGGGAAACTACAACCTTAGAGAAATAATGAAGGCATGCAAAATTAAAAGCAATTACTAGAAAAATAAAGAACGTTAATAATACAAATACATCTTTAAAATAACAAAGGCTGTAAAACAAAATTCCATTTATTATTCCATAGAATGCAAATAGGGCTATGTTTGTTTTCCTAAATCCATTATTGAAAAATAAATTATTTAATGTTTTTATGCTTTTGTATATAAAAGAGTACTGCCACATCTTTTTAGCTTTTAAAAGCCTTATTATAGATAACACATAGGTCATGCCTATTATAGCATCAATAAAGGAAATAAAAGTTATAGAATATACATTGTTAAAACTGCTAAAAATCAAAACTGAAAGAAAAGCTGAAGCAAAGACTGATATAGTACTTATTTCTATTGGAATGTTATCTATGCCTAAAAGCTTAATATTATCATCTTTAGCTTCTTTCCCTGCTGTTATTAAAAAGTAAATAAAAGCTGAGAAAAAAACTGCAAGGCATATACATATGGCAATTATATAATTTAAAACTACCTTCCTGTCATTTATAAATTTAGTATAATCATCATAAAATTCATCACCGCTTTTTAAAGGGAATCTAACCGCTGTATAAACTTTAATCTCGGTATTATTAATCATGTCTGAAATATTGGTATAATAATTAGTATTCCACTGATTTTCATACATATAAACAGGCTGGTTCTTAATTATTTCTAAGGGTTTATTTTCTACTATATTTGTAACTATTTTTCCTGTTTTATTGTCCTTTATATAGTAAATAAAATTTTTATTCTTTGATAGTCTATCAATTATAATTTTGTACCTTCTTACATTCTCTGCATCTACATTTTTTCCAGATAAATATTCTTTAACCTTTTCATCATTTATTAGTTTAGTATTAAGCTCAACAACATTATGGGTATATCTTCCTATTGTTGATTGAAAATCTATAGTTTCATAGTAATTTTGAGAGTATAAAGCATCGTGAAATTCAAATAATTTGTAGCTTAAACCCCAAAACATTGAAAAGGAAACACAGGCTAATATAAAAATTACTGTTTTTGTATAAATGATATATTTATATTTTTTCCATTTTGTATCCAATTCCCCACACCACCTTTAAATATTTAGGTTCTTTCGGATTTATCTCTATTTTCTCCCTAATCCTTCTTATATGAACTGCCACAGTGTTTTCTGGAGAATAGGATGGCTCATTCCATACCCTTTCATATATTTCGTCTATTGAGAAAATCCTCCCCCTATTTTCCATAAGAAGCAACAATATTTTATATTCGGTTAAAGTAAGCCTCACTGCCTCTCCGTCAACCCTGACCTCTTTCTTCTCTTTATCAAGTTCAATGCCGCCATTTTTAATAACTTCGCTTTTATTCTCCATACTTCCAAGAACAGTATATCTTCTTAGCTGTGACTTTACCCTTGCAATAAGTTCAAGAGGATTAAAGGGCTTTGTAACGTAATCGTCCGCTCCAAAGTTAAGCCCAGTTATTTTGTCCGTATCCTCTGATTTTGCAGATAATATTATAACGGGAATATTTTTCTCCTGCCTTATTTTTATAAGTGCCGATAAACCATCAAGCTGAGGCATCATAATATCAATAATAGCAAGATTTATTATTTCATCTTCAATAATCTTTAAACATTCAAGCCCATTATACGCCTTAAAAACATTATATCCTTCCATTTTTAAATAAATTTCCAAGGCACTTACTATATCTTTATCATCATCACAAACCAAAACATTAATCCTATCCATATGAGCCCCTCCCGAGTATCATTTTAAAATTGAACAATAAAAATCACCTACCTCAGTTAAAATATTAGCAGGCAATATTTAAAAAGATACTGATAAAAATCTTAAGAATTTCTTAAGATAAAAACTTTTACTTTTGGCTTATTTTTCATTCTATTTCTCTAAGGTGCAACTGCAAATTATCAACCTTGCTCTCAAGTCTTTATATGTCTTTAGGAATATTAAAAGCAATTTTATAAATTAGATATATTATTCCTAATATTAGAAGTATTATTTCTACCAATTGAAATTCCTCTTACCAGTATATATTGATTTATTTTCTTATTATAACATTAACTTCCTATATCTAAAACTTGTAATATGTAATATGGGACATGTAATATGGGACATATAAGTGGTGTTAGGAACAAATGAATATGAAAAATGTCTGGAGAAATACGAATTATCAAGCCTTTCAATATATCTAGGCTTAAGACACGCCCACTATGAACTTGTTGATGATGGTTTTATAATGGGAATGTTCAGCAAAAAAAAAAGAAAAATTAACTGTTTACGCTATTAGTCAAATTAAAAATCTAGTATATGTGCCTTTTGTGCACATTGAAAAAACTTGATGATACATTGCTTAATTTGAAGGTTAACAAAGATGATTTCTACTATATTGCTGATAGTGCATATTTTTCTGAAACTAATCTTAGTTTAGCAGCAGAAAAGATATTAAACTATTAACTCGTATCCCTGATAATGTATTGCTTAGCAAAAAGGAATACATGAAATTATCGGTAAACTTTCCAATTTAGAGAACATTATAAGAACTGTAGACCATAAGTTAAATAAACTTTATCGACAATATTCTGATTTAACATAATGTTTATAACACCTTTAAAGGATTCAACAAATGATTTTTATCAAATTCTGGCTTTATTTCAACAACAGCTTTTGCCATTCTTACATTGATAACATCCTTCTCAGTTTTACCAAAATTGTTTTTTATATCAAATACCAGCCAGTTTTGATTTTCATCAGAATTATATTCTTTACAAAAGGCAGTTTATATGCCTTAATTCTTTATGCCACAAGCAATTATGAAATTGGTAATGTTTGTGGTATAATTTTGTTTGTAGAATGTTTTAATTATAGAATAAATCTATAAATCACAATTTATAGTGGAGGTACCAAAGGCAATGGATATTAAGATATTTAAAGGATTTGAAGACATATATCCAGAAAAAGTAGATGAATCAGATTCTTGGTATTATGGACAATGGACGCCATGTTCAGAAGCCTATGAAGTACCAGATTTTGAAAATAAGTATCCAGGTACAAGACTATATTTTATTGAGTATCCATCCGGAAAAGTTTTAGAACCAATCAAGCAGGAAAAAAATGTGTTTCTGGAAAGACCTGTTTATGAGAGCAAAGATAATTCTTTTGGAATCATCCGCTACGACTTTAATAAAGAAGTTATACAGGTACTTATCTTTAAACCAGAGTGTTCTAGTGTGGAAGTTCTTACAGAAATGCCTTTTTCAAAAGTTGGAGATATGATAAATGTTCGATTAATAACTTCTCCATTTACATTAGTTAAGCATGATGTTCAAGGTGATGCAGTGGATTTTCTGTGGCCAAAAGAAATACACATTCAACTTGAAGAAAATGAGGGATTACATTTCCAGAATGACGGAAAATTGTATACGTCAAAATGGATTGAAGATCCCTATTACCGTGAAGAAATCATCATTAGAGCTGTAGAAACAGGAGAAATTCTTGAGAGGAGTCCCGGATATTTACGAAGAATGGCAGATGGTTCTGTCTGGAAGATGACTCGGTAAAAATTCCAATTTATAGTTTTAATTATTATTGAATATAGCGGTGATGACTAAATTCTGTTCTTGAGAATAAAAGAGAAATTGATGGGAATTATAGATTTATTTGTGATGAGGATGCTCAAGGAGTAGATGCAGGTATAATCAGTTCATGGTTTACTGCTGTACCAGAAGAGCCAGTTGTGACACCATAAATAAAAAAGTTGATTTACGACAAAAAATTGATTAATATATCAATAAAGTGATATAATATTGATATATTAATCAGGAGGTGTTTTTCATGCCAGTAATAAGACCAAGTTCAGATTTAAGAAATAAATATATTGAGATATCAGATTTCTGCCATAAATATAATGAGCCAGTTTATATAACAAAGAACGGGCAGGGAGATTTAGCAGTTATGAGTATTGAAACTTATGAAAAACTTGTAGGTAAATTTGAATTGTATAAATTGCTTGACGAAGGTGTTGATGCAATGCAAAAGAAAAAAGTTAGACCTTTTAAAGAAGCGTTGGCTGATATTGAGAAGGATTTATAAAATGAGTGCCTATGATATTCAAATTACTGAACCAGCTGAAAGGGATTTATATGAAATTGGAGTGTATATATCTAAAGAATTTTTAGAACCTGAAACAGCAAAGAAAGTGATTTCAAAAATAGCTAAAGGGATTAATTCTTTAGAAAATATGCCATTAAGAAATTCATTAGTAGCTGATGATAGACTGGCTAATAAAGGTGTACGAAAAATTATGGTGGATAACTATATTGTATTTTATATTGTGACTGAGGAGAGTAAAACAGTTACTATTATTAGAATATTATATAATAGAAGAGATTGGATAAATTTATTATAGATTAAGTCATTAACAGGGCAATTAAACCCTGTTTTTAAATGGGGACATAAATGGGGACATATAAGTAGTGTCATAAATCAATGAATAACATCCCCCTTCAAAGGAAATACTAATTTAAAGTAAAAACTTTGAAGGGAGATGTTTTTATGCCAAGAATGGCAAGGCAAAAGAAGGAAGACGCTATTTTTCACGTAATGGCAAGGAGTATTAGCGAAGTTGATTTATTTAAAGATGATAAAGATAAGCTTAATTATTTAGCTTTAGTCAAAAAATATCAAAAAACCTATGAATTCAGAGTATATGGCTACTGCCTTATGGATAACCATCTGCATCTGATAATAGACGCCAACGGAGCAGACATTTCAAGGATAATGCACAGCATAAATTTCTCCTATGCCCAATATTTCAACCACAGACATAAAAGACATGGACATCTTTTTCAAGACAGATTTAAAAGCAAAATGGTAAAGAGTGAAATATATCTCTATGCCTTATCGGCATATGTTCACAACAACCCTTGTGATATAAAGGGTTATGAAAATTGCCCGGAGAAATATGAATTTTCAAGTCTTTCAATATATCTAGGACTTAGACATGACCCCTATGAACTTGTTGATGATGGCTTTATTATGGGCATGTTCAGCAAAAATTCTAAAAAAGCTAGGGAAAGCTATATGAAATTAGTATATAAATGCTCTGATAAGGTTTTTAAAGAGGAAGTGGAATTTCTAAACGAAGGTACAGAATATAGAAGCGAAAGAAAGATTTTAATAAGGAACATTAAAAGCAAAGAGATATTAGAATTTATCGCATCAAAACTTGGAATTAAAGAAATAAAACTCCATACAAAACACTGCAGAGAAATAGTTGAAGCAAAGGCACTGGCTGTACTTTTAATGAGAAGCCTTTGCAACTTAAAATGCAGTGAAATTTGTCACGTCCTTGGGAACATAACTCAAAGCAGGGTTTCAAAGCTCAGCAGTATTGGGGTAAAGCTTTTAGATGATGAGAAATATAAAAATATAACCCTTGAGTTTATGAACCAATATTCATATTAAAAAATAAAAAAACACATACTTAAAAAATTTCTAGAAATAAAAATGCTTATCCGTGTTATAAAATTGGACAAGCATAGTGAATAAAGATTTATAAAAGTGAAGTTTAAGCTAAAACGAGAGAAAACTTAAATCAAAATTTGGGTTTAAAACAAAAATGGGTGGATCTTAATTACTTACCAGATTAGGACAAATAGTATATGTCCCTTAGAGGAGGAGTTTGGTGGCTACGGCAAGGGCCATGGTTACGAAAATAGGTTTAATTAGTTTGGCACCTTTTATAAGGGCAGCCTTTGCACCAAGCCTTGCTCCTATCATCATAACCAAAGCCACAGGAATGCCTATTTTATAATCGATTTGACCTTTTACAGCAAAGATAAATATGGCACCGATATTTCCGGCGAAATTTAAAATCCTACAGTTTGCACCAGCTTTTACGAAATCAACTTTGAATATGCTAATGAGACCAAAGATATAAAATGCACCTACACCAGCTCCTAAAAATCCGTCATAAAATCCAAGTATTAAACCTAAAAGAGCACCTAATATTTTATTTTTTTTATTGATTCCTTGAAATCTATCTTCTTTTCCCATATCCTTAGAAAACAAACTGTAAATTCCAACAAACAATAACAATGTTAATACTATTGTATTCAGATATTTAGTGTTTATTTTAAGAACGGTTGTGACTCCCAGAATTGCACCAATAAAACTATAAGGGAGAACATGTTTTAAGATGCTTAAGTCAGCTTTTTTTGATTGTATATACTTAACAGAACTTGAAAAGGTGGAGAAACAGGATGTGAATTTGTTTGTACCTAATGCCATATGTGGCGGTATACCTGCTAGTAAAAAGGCTGGTATGCTAATAATTCCCCCTCCTCCAGCGATTGAATCAACGAAGGCAGAGAAGAAACAAGCAGTACATAGGAATAATAATTTGTAAGTCATAATATTTACTCCCTTCAACTAATTTTTTTACACTAGGCATTTCCTTTAAGTTTATTTATTGCTAAAAAATGTATCTTCATATATTATTGTAACAGAGGGTGATTCATATAAAAAATATTTATAAAATATTATATTTATATTAAAAAAATATAAATATAATTTGGAGGTTGGTTAAGTGGAAATTAGACAATTAAAATATTTTCTAGCTATTGCTGAAGAAGAAAATATAACAAAGGCAGCTGAAAAATTACATATATCTCAACCGCCATTAAGTCAACAGCTGAAGTTATTAGAAGAAGAGCTGGGTGTAAAGCTTATAGAGAGAAATACAAGAAATATTAAACTGACTGGTGCGGGGAAAAAATTACAATATAGGGCTGAACAGATATTGAATTTAGTAGAAACCACAGTAAAGGAATTAAAGGATATAGACGATGGTATAAAAGGAACTTTGTCAATTGGGACAGTTTCTTCATCTGGTGCGGCACTTTTACCTTGGAGAATACGTAGTTTCCACGAAAAATATCCTGAGATAAACTTTCAAATGTGGGATGGTGATTCCCATAGGATACTTGAATTATTAGAAAGTGGAATAGTTGAAATAGGAATAATAAGAACTCCCTTCAATACAGATGTATACGAATCAATATGCCTTCCAAGTGAGCCAATGATAGCTGTCAGTATTAATCCACCCTGGAAGGATGAAAAGGAGTATATTTTTCCTATAGAACTTAAGGAAGAACCACTGATAGTGGATAGAAGGTTTGAAAGTCTTATTGTTAAGGCCTTTAACAGGGCAGGTTTTGAACCTAAGATAGTTTGCAGAAGTGATGATGTTCGTTCAACCCTGTTATGGGCAAGTACAGGAATTGGAGTTGCAATCGTTCCCAAGGCCGGTATTGGATTAATTCAAAATGGAAATTTAAAGTACAAGGAGATTAAGGAGTCAAGTTTGGAAACACAGACGGCCATAATATGGATGAAAAACAGATATTTATCCTCAGTTGCACGGCGTTTTTTAGAAAATTTTAAAGAATAAAAAGTAGTTGTGTGTAATTTTTCAGGCTGGATACGTCTAAATATATAAGGGAGGTTGATAATAATGTTAACATTTTTAAGCATACTTTTTGCAGCAATTGTAATTCTGCTTGTTACCATAATTATAGGGGTAGTGGCAATTCCTATTTTTGGAGTACTTTTTGCCATAGGAATTGTTGTTTCAATTATAGTTGCTGTGTTTAAATTCGCATTTGGCTTGTCTTTTATTGTAATCCTCATCATTCTTGCAGCCTTATACTATGCCTTTAAATAGCTTAAAAAAATTATAAATAGTAATATTTGGCTTCTTAAGATATAATTAATATGAAAATCTTTGTTGATTTATATGGGGTGATAAGATGAACTATAAAGAAGCTTTGAGTTTTATTGAAAACACAGGTAAATTTGGAATTAACCTAGGTTTAAAAAGAATAGAAAGACTATGTGAGCTTATGGGTAATCCACAATCAGATTTAAAAATTATACATGTTGCCGGAACAAATGGAAAGGGTTCTACAACAACCTTTATCTCATCTATTTTAATGAGTCAGGGATATAGGGTTGGGATATATACCTCTCCTTATATTGAGAGATTTACAGAAAGAATAAAAATAAACGATACTGAAATAAGCCAGGAAGATGTAGCAAGGCTTGTTACGGAGATGAGGCCTTTAATAAACAAATTGATTGAAGAGGGGCTGGATCATCCTACAGAGTTTGAATTAATAACAGCATGTGCATTTAAATACTATAAGGAGAACAATGTTGATTTTGTTGTTCTTGAAGTTGGCCTGGGTGGGCGATTTGATGCCACAAATATTATTAAACCATTAACTTCTGTGATAACCACAATAAGTTATGATCATGTAAACATCTTAGGCGATACCCTTGGGAAAATAGCCTATGAGAAGGCTGGAATAATAAAGGAAAACACTCCAGTTGTAATATATCCACAGGAAGAGGAAGCTATGGAGGTGCTACTAAAGGTAGCAAAGGATAAAAATGCACCGGTTTTTATGGTTTCGGATTCAACTGTAGAGATAATTAATGACAGCATAGAAGGCATAAAGTTCAATGTTACAGGAAAATATTCTTATAGAGATATAGAAATTAATCTTTTAGGGGAACATCAGGTTTATAACGCTTTAACAGCATTAACAGCAATTGAAGTAACAAGGGGACTTGGATATAACATAGAGGAAAGTGCAATATATGATGGTTTTAAAAAGGCAAAGTGGCCTGCAAGGTTCGAAGTATTAAAAAAGCATCCATATGTAGTTCTAGATGGAGGCCACAATATTCAGGGAATTAAAGCTTTGGTTAAATCTGTAAAAAAATATTTTCCTGATAAAACTGTTAAAGTGGTATGTGGAATGCTTAAGGATAAAAATTATAATGAAATGCTGGAGGAACTTTTTAAGATATCAAGCAGTTTTATAACGGTTACACCAAATAGTCCACGTTCATTGACATCTGAGGAATTGAAAAAAGTTATTCAAGAATATTCCAAAGAAGCAATTGCAGCACAATCTGTAGATGAGGCTGTTAATCTGATACTAACCACGTTGAAGGATAATGAGGTAGCATTATTCTGCGGCTCACTTTATATGATAGGAGAGGCCCGTTCAATATTAATGAAAAGACTTTACTAAAGCTGTCATATTTATAATTTATGACATGCACTTTCTGAAGTTATCATAACCTTATTAAATTTTTGTCTGGCAGTAATGTGTAAACAACCTGAAACTTTTTTAAAGAAGTTGTACATTTTTTATGTAACCTGAATATAATGAACTAAAGAACTTAATTGGGGGAAGTAACTTGGATAATGAACTCCTTGATAAGGTTAAGATGGCGCAGAGACTTTATTATCTGGCAGTTAAAAATGAAAAGAAGATTCCGCAGAACTTCTTATTATTTGCAAAGGAAACTTACAATAATTATATTAAAGCTGCGAAGGAAAAGGACTTGAGGCTCAGTGAAGAGGAGTTAATAAGACTTATTTTAAAATAGCAATATCTATATTTTGTTAATTCAGCTGTTTATAAATTATAAAAAGGTGTTGTATCTAGTGAATTTAGATATAACACCTTTTTTATTTTTATTTATTTAATGCTTCTTCAAGGGCAATTGCTAATTGATCTGGACATGAAGTTGCATTTCTGCATTTAATTCCCTTAAGTCTTGAAATAGCTTCATTTACTTCCATACCATCAATTAGACTGGCAATACCCTGAAGATTACCAGTACATCCGTTTGAAAACTTAACATTTTTAACCTTACCATCGATAATATCAAAAACAATCTGGCTGGAACATACACCTTGTGGTATAAATTTAAACATTCTTTCCATGACATACCTCCCGAAATTTTTACTCCTTAAATAAATTAATAATATTTTCATATAACTTTTCAGAATCCTTCTTCCATCTTTCGCAAATCTCACGAGCCTTAACATTACTGTCAGAAGTCAGGCGAAGTTCAAATAAAACCTCATCTTTATCCTGAAGTTTTAATATTGATAAAAATTTGTTATTTGGACATTTAATGTACTCAGAAACAGCTTCTATTCCTTTTTCAGCTTGTGGGATATTCTTATCAAGATACTCATTTACAATCTTTATTCTTTTATCAGGAATTCTATTAACAAAGAGTTCAAGAGCATCCCTGCCGCGTTGTGAAAGTTTAAGTGTATGGCGGCTATTTTCCTTTATGCTGTTTACAAAACCACTTTCAATAAGCTCTGACAGATATTGCTGGAGAGAGAAATAATTAATAAGGTTATTCTCTAAAACTATCTGAGTCAGGTATGAATTTGTTATGGGGGAATCTATTTTCTTTAGTATATATAAAAGAAGAAGCTTGTTCTCAGCTAACTCTGTATAGTTATTGAACATTACTTTACCTCCTTGTTGAATGATTGGAGTCCATTAAATATTATAACAATAAAAAACTGAAAGTATCAAGAAAAAAGGATGAGAGAGTTAAAACAGTAAAAAAACTTCGGGTAGAACCCGAAGTTTAGAGGAGCAAACACAAATATATATTAAATCTTATTTGGCATATGACCTTGAGCAATCTGCTGCTCTGCCATGGCAATCATTCTCTTTACCATGGTTCCTCCGACTTTACCGCAATCTTTAGCAGGAATATCTCCCCAATAATCTTCAGAGCCTTGGTATACAGGAATTCCAAGTTCTGATGCTATTTCATACTTCATATTGTCCATGTATTTATGTGCCTCTGGAACTAACTGTGTTCTTCCAGATCCACTTTGACCTGCTGCCATAATATTTCCTCCTTAACTATGTAAATTTTATATCCATGGGGGGTTTTATCTTGTATTTATAATTTGCACTAAAAGAGAAAATATATGTTAGTAACTTAATGGAAAAAATATGACTGCCACTAAGGCAGCCATATCAGGTTAATCTGTGTTTAAGTGGGATTTTAAAATGTTTACTAGTGCCATGTTTATGGACACTTTCAAGTTGAGCCTTCTGGGATTTAGCTTCTCTATGGGTGTGTCTATCCTGAGGTATTAAAAAGTCCTGAGCGAATTCAACCTGATGTCCATTGATATTTGTATATCTATATTGGCGCACAGTCATTTTAAACCCCTCCTTCACAAAAAGG
>NZ_AZQP01000037.1 GCF_000601455.1 Fervidicella metallireducens AeB | reverse complement strand
CGTTTATCAAGTAAAATTATTATATCACTTACATTCTGTTTGTCAATAGGTAACTTAAACAGAAATGGTCGGGGTGACAGGGATTGAACCTGCGACCTCATGGTCCCAAACCACGCGCGCTCCCATCTGCGCCACACCCCGATATTTTAGTTTGTTTTCCTCATCTCCCGAGGACATTATTGAGTATACAACAGAATAAATTAATCGTCAATACCCTTTATGAAAAAAATTTATTCTTATCTTTAATGTAATATTTGGTATACTTAAAAAACAATCAAAATACCAGTTCCCAGTATATATATTCAAGGAACTGGTATCAAAATAATTATACAGTTTTATAATCTAATTAATTTTACTTCTATATTACCTTTATCACTAATTTCTATGACAGCGCACCCTGGAGCATGATCTCTAGGCAAGGAAACACTTCCAGGATTTAAAAATATCATATTTGGAGTTTCATCTTTCCTTTGAATATGACTATGTCCATAAAGAATTACGTCTGCCTTTAATTCTAAAGCTTTAAAGTATAAACTATCTAAACCATTATACACCCCATATCTGTGCCCGTGTGTCATAAAAATTCTTTTCCCATTAACTGTAATAATCTTCTCGTATCCCACGTCATTACCATAGTCATTGTTTCCTAAAACATATTCTATTTGTCCTTTATAATTGCTACTAACCTTTAATATATCTTTATAGTAATCCCCTAAATGAATTATCATATCAACAGCTCCACACATAGAAAGTGCTTTCTCAAGCATTAATAAATTTCCATGTGAATCACTTACCACAGCTATACGCACTATTCCTTCCCCCTAATTGACTACCTCACTAACTTATAAAATATCAGTAAGTTTTTTCTTAAGATTATCTAAAGCCCTTCCTCTATGACTTATAGCATTTTTTTCTTCACTTGTCAGTTCAGCAAAGGTTTTATTTAACTCAGGAACTATAAATAAAGGATCGTATCCGAAACCATTATTTCCTTTTTCCTCAAATCCTATAATTCCTTCAACATGTCCCTCTGCAATTACTTCAACATTTCCTGGAGTCAGGAAAACCATTGCACAGGTAAATCTTGCCCCCCTTTTATCTTTAGGAATATCCTTCATATTCTCCAGGAGTTTAAGATTGTTTTTCTTGTAATTTCCATGTTCCCCTGAATATCTTGCTGAATATACTCCTGGCTCTCCATTTAAAGCATAAACTTCAAGTCCTGAGTCATCTGCCAAGCAGCTTCACCAGTAAGCTTAACAATTGCATTTGCCTTTATTCGTGCATTTTCTATGAAGGTTTTTCCATTTTCCTCAACCTCAACGTCAATACCTGCTTCCTTCAGTGAAACAACCTCATATGGAAAATCCTTTAATATTTCTTTTATTTCATCTACTTTGTGAGAATTATTACTGGCTATAATAATTCTATTAAATATCTCATTCATTTGTTAAATTTCCCCCTGTACCAATTAGTAAACAATCATCACCTAATACTTCTTTCTGAATTGATATTAACTTGTTTATACCTTCTTCAGCAAGTTCCATCATCTTTGCCATTTGGGTTTTTGTAAATGGATTTTCTTCACCTGTGCCTTGGATTTCAACAAATTCCCCAGCATCAGTCATAACTACATTCATATCCACCTGAGCATTAGAGTCCTCTTCATAACAAAGATCTATTATAACCTCTTCATTTAAAATTCCAACACTGATAGCAGCTATGTAGTTTTTAATAGGATATATCTGAAATTTTTCCTGTTCATTTAGTTTATTAATTGCATCAACTAATGCAACAAATGCTCCAGTTATAGATGCAGTTCTTGTTCCTCCATCAGCCTGTATCACATCACAGTCTATCCATATTGTTCGCTCTCCTATTTTAGTTAAATCTACAACAGATCTTAATGCTCTTCCTATAAGTCTTTGGATTTCCATGGTTCTTCCATCTACTTTTCCTTTACTTGCATCCCTTGGCTTCCTGGTAATAGTTGAACATGGTATCATACCGTATTCACAGGTTATCCATCCTTCACCTAGTCCCTTTAAAAAAGGGGGAACCTTATCTTCTATTGAAGCAGTACATATAACCTTAGTGTCACCAAATTCAACTAAAACAGATCCCTCAGGATGCTTTATGTAATTCCTTGTTATTTTTATGTTTCTTAACTCCCCGTTTTCACGTCCATCAATTCTTGTCATTTACATTCCTCCCCACGCTCTCTAAAGAGCAGTTAAACTTTTATTCTGTATATTTCGTCTGATTCAGGAGGCATTATTTCAACATCTCCATTATCAGTGGTAATTATTTTTCTACTCTCTGTTATTTTACCTACAACTTCTGCATTTATACCATTTTCCCTTAATTTGTTGCAAAGTTCCGCTCCATTATTGCAGGTAATAACCATACATCCACTTGATATAAGCCTTAAGGGATCAATGTTTAACTCATGACATATCTTTAAAGTTACATCTTTAACTGGTATTTTGTTCTGGAATATATGAACACCCTTACCTGAGGCTTCAGCTGTTTCCCATATAGCTCCCAGTATACCACCCTCAGTTGCATCGTGCATAGCATTCACTCCAAAGTCTGATGCAATCTGACCTACCTTTACAACACTAATATTATCCATCATTGATTGAGCATCCTTCAAAATCTTTTCATCCAGTTTTCTCTTTAGGTGTTCAAAATAGTCATTTGCAATTATCACGGTACCTTCAAGACCTGCAAAGCCAGTTACAACTATATCATCATCTACCTTTGCTCCACCTGTTGTAACATATTCCCCGATTTTACCCTTTCCAATAGCAGTTATAGATAAAACCATTTTATTTACTGCATCTGTAACCTCTGTATGACCTCCTAGAACATCTATATTAAGGATATCACAGGCTTCCTTAACTTCATCCATTACTGTTTTTATATCATTAAGTTCAGCACTTAAGGGAGCTAAAATAGTAACAAGAACCCCAAGGGGTCTAACCCCTGCTGAAGCTATATCATTACAACAAATATGTACTCCTAAAGTTCCAGCATTTTTCGCTGCTGCGGTAATTGGGTCTGTGGTTAAAACACAAACTTCATCCTGAAATTTTATTATTGCACAATCTTCTCCAACATCAGGTCCAATTAGTATGTCATTGTTGTTCTTTTTTAAATTAGAAATAATTATATTTTTAAGAGTTTCATTTGATAATTTCCCTGCCTGCATGATTTAATCCCTCCATTCTATATCAATTATACATTCATAATGATTATTCATAAAGCAATACAACAAAATTCCTTTAAAATTTGCTGATTTTGTAACTTTACATGTCCATAAAGCATACATTATATATAAGAAAACAAGTGAGTCAGGTGGTGAGTTTTTTTGCAATACCATCTTAAAAAGGTCAATGAAGATTTGTATGATATATCACTTCAATTGACGGCCTTATCAATCAATAATATTGAATGGGGGTGCTTATACTCTGGCCTGGGTATAATACATACTCCAGATGAAAAAGAAAAAAAACATCTTTCTTCTATCTTTAAAGAGAATAATGAAAAACTCTATATTCTTGAAAACCTTGTTCTCACAAAATGCATCTACAGCAAAGGAAAACCTTTTTTCTCTCCTCAGCCAGATTGTGTGCTGGATCCTGGGAAATACATGTGGGATTATAAAACATTCGAAAAAACTATAAACCCCTCTACACAAGCCTTTGCAGTTTTAGCATCATTAAGGTCAGCTGATTTTATATTTGAGTATAACAAAGCCCTTGCTTTAGTACTTTTTAAAATATCTCAGTTATATTATGAATTTTTAAGTACCTTCCTGAGGAATGAAGAGGGATTATTTATTTCCTATGAAAATAAAAGTAAGGAAATAAAGGATAATTTAAAATTGAAAGCATTAAAAGAAGACCCATCAATCTTAACCCAGGTTTATGTTCATGAGGCTGCATTGATGTTAAAATCCATAAGTCAAAAGGATGAATATGTAAAATATTTTAAAAATCAAAAAAACTTTTATTCAAATGATGTAAAAAACATATTTAATTTTATTTTTGAAAATTATAATGAACTCCTTGACCTGAGTTCTAAAGATATGAGTCTTTGTATCTCTTCACTTTGCCGCTGTTGTATTATATCTAAAGAAGAAGAGGATATAACAAATTACAGACACCTTATTGCACTTCTTTGCGCTGAGTTAGAGTCCAGAGTAAAAATAACAGGAGAAGTTGATAAAAATTATAACGCTAACGATAATGCAACATTAATAACGCATTTCAGAACTGCCTCTGCACTGATGGAAGGATATATGGAAACAGATATTGATAAATTTAAAGAATTGTCCCTTTCAATATTTGGATATGTAAAAGATTTATTAGATGAAAATACTGGTTTGTTCATTATGAAGGATACAGATAATATATCTTACACAATAAGAGATATTGCAGAAATTAATAAATTATTGCTGCTTTTATATAACGATAGCGTAAGTGAAGAAATAATTAAAATTTTAAAGAACTTTTATAAATCTTCCATTATAGATTCAGGAATAGTGTTAAGTCTGCCTGATTTTAACATAAGCTTTGGAAATACAAATAGCAGTTATTCAGTAAGTTCACCTTTAAGTCATGAAAATAATAAAGCTCCTGTTTTTATTAAAGGCTTTAAAATATCCAAGGATGAGACAAAGCTTTATTCACAATCTAAACGTTATCATTCAAATTACAGTTTATATTCAAGCTATATCTTCCTGACATACTTTTCTCCATATTTAAAACTAAAAGAAACAGTTATTGAGAAGGAATCACTTAATTTTGAAAAGGATGTGAATGCCAATAGTGAAAATATTTACAATGTAAATACAAATGCTGAGTCAACTCTCCCTTCTTCAGAGTACTATATGGAAAGAATTTGATAAATATTTAAAACCTATTTTTCCAATACTAAGTACTAAGGAGGGGATTTTATGACAAATATAAATTGTTCTGCAAATTGCATCCACGAAGAAAATGGTAAGTGCAAGCTGAACCACATCAGTATAACTGCCAATGTTATGGGTTACGGCACCGATTGTGCCTATTATTCCCCAAGAACAGAAGGAAAAGCAGCTCCTCCTAACGATAAATAAGCCACATAAAGTGGGCTTATTTTATATTTACTTACCTTCTACATATGCATTATCAAAGTATACATGACCTAGAACTGACTTATGAATTCCCTTAACATTACTCTTTACACAAACTATATGTGTATAGAAGTAAATTGGCATAACTGGTAAATCAGTCATAAGTATTTCTTCAGCTTCATGTAATATTTGCATTCTCTTTGCTGGGTCAACTTCCTTCTTTGCAGCAGCTATCTTAGCATCAAATGCTGCATTTGCATATCCTGCATCGTTTTGTGGGTTTCCTGTTGTCCACATATCTAAGAATGTCATTGGATCAACATAGTCTCCATTCCATCCTGCTCTTGCTACTAAGTAGTTCTTTTGTCTTCTTGTTGTTTGGAAAACCTTCCACTCTTCATTTTTAAGTTCTACGTTTATACCTAATTTCTTCTTCCACATATCTTGGATAGCCTGAGCTATATTCTGGTGTCCTTGTGAAGTATTGTAAAGTATTGTTAATTTAGGGAATCCTTTGCCTTCTGGATATCCTGCTTCTGCTAAAAGTTTTTTAGCTTCAGCTACGTCTCCCTCTGGCTTGTAGTAATTTACATTTCTAAACTCTTGTCCATTTGGCTCTTTAATTCCTCCTGGAACCATTGCGCCAGCTGGAGTTTGACCTCCCTTAGTAACGTTATCAACAATAGCTTTTCTATCTACTGCAAGTGCTAAAGCTTTTCTAACCTTAGGGTCTTTAAGTGCCTTTGCAGCAGCTGGGTCAATTTTTGCAGCATTGTCAGTTAAGTTAAATAAATAGTAGTAAGTAGCTAATGCTGGCTCTATTGTAGCTATCTTTTCCTTTACTAATCTTGGAATTTCTTCCTGTGGAACGTTGTCGATCATATCTAATTGTCCAGTTTGGAATGCAGTTAATGCACTTGTTTGTTGATCTATCATCTTGAACTCAACTTTTGCAAGTTTAACATCATTTGCCTTCCAATAGTTAGTGTTCTTTTCAAGAACCATTACATCCTTTGGTCTCCATTCTTTTAATACGAATGGTCCGTTTGATACATAAGTCTCTGGCTTAGTAGCCCAAGTATCCTTATTAGCTTCAACTATGTCCTTTCTAACAGGTGAATATGTTGGGAATGCTGTTAATGAAAGGAAATATGAAGTTGGTGCTTCAAGTGTAACTTCTAGAGTATAATCATCAAGAGCCTTTACTGCTACTTGATCTTCTGTAGCTTTTCCTGAGTTATATGCTTCACCATTCTTTATATAATATAACATGTAAGCATATTCTGCAGCAGTTTCTGGATTTAATACTCTTTTCCATGCATATTCAAAGTCTTGAGCTTTTACAGGTTGCCCATCTGACCATTTAGCATCTTTTCTTAAGAAGAATTTGTAAGTTAATTGATCTGGTGATACTTCCCATTTTTCAGCTACACCAGCAACTGGTTGATCATTGTTATCAAGTCTTGTTAATCCTTCAAATGTGTTTAAAATAACATTTGAACCGTCAGTAGCACTGTTAAGTCTGGGTCAATTGTCTTTGGTTCAGCACCAAGGTTGTATCTTACAACCTGTCCTGATGTACCTGACTTACCACATCCAGCCAGTAATGACATTGACATTACAAGTGCAACTGTTAGAGCAATAAACTTTATTGCTTTTCTTTTTAGCATTTTTATTCCTCCCCTTTTATGTATATTTTATTCGGCGGCTTTGCCGCCGAATAATTACTTAATTAATATAAGTGACAAGCTACAAAGTGACCTCCACCTAAATCCTTAAATACCGGTTCCTGTTGAGAACATATAGGTTTTGCATATCTACATCTTCCTTTAAATCTGCATCCAGGAGGCGGATCTATTGGTGAAGGAATTTCACCCTCAAGAACAATTCTTTGTCTTGCAGCTGCCTGTTCTGGATCTGGAACAGGTATAGCGGATAATAGCGCTTGTGTGTAAGGGTGTAGAGGTTTTTTGTAAAGCTCATTACTTTCACAAAGCTCAACCATTTTACCTAAATACATAACCCCAATTCTGTTAGATATATGTTTAACCATTGACAGGTCATGAGCTACGAATAGATATGTTAATCCCATATCATTTTGTAAATCCTCAAGCATGTTAATTACCTGTGCCTGAATTGACACATCCAGGGCTGAAATAGGCTCATCACAAACTATAAACTCAGGTTGAACAGCAAGAGCTCTTGCAATTCCAATTCTTTGTCTTTGTCCACCTGAAAACTCATGTGGATATCTATTTGCATGTTCACTATTTAGACCAACCCTGTCAAGAAGGTACTGAATTCTTTCAGTTCTTTCCTTTCCAGTCATAAGCTTATGAATATCAATTGCTTCACCTATGATATCTCCAACTGTCATTCTGGCATCCAGTGATGCATATGGATCCTGGAATATCATCTGCATTTTTCTTCTGTAAGGAGCCATCTCCTTTTCACTAAGTTTAGCAATATCTTTGCCACCGTAGATTATTTGACCTGAAGTTGGCTGATAGAGTTTAATTATAGTTCTACCAGTAGTAGTCTTACCGCAGCCTGACTCACCAACCAATCCTAAGGTTTCACCTTTGTTTATAGTGAAGGAGACATCATCAACTGCTTTTACATTTGCAACTGTTTTTTTAAGCAATCCCTTTTTTATAGGGAAATATTTTTTCAAGTTTTTTATTTCGATTAAAGCTTTGTTCTTATCCATTATAAGTTCCTCCTTCCTACTGGTGGTTCAACCTTTGGTGCATCTTGGTGATTCAGCCAGCATGCAGCCTTATGATTCTCACCAACTTCAAATACTGGAAGGTTTTCTGTCATACAAATCTTCATAGCATATTCACATCTTGGTGCAAATGGACAACCAACTGGAGGTTTAATTAAATCTGGTGGTTGACCATCTATAGGAATCAATCTTTCTCTCTCTTCTTCATTAGGATTTGGTATACTCTTTAACAATCCCCAGGTATATGGATGTTTTGGATTATAGAATATATCCTTTGTACTTCCTGTTTCTACAATCATTCCCCCGTACATTACATTTATTCTGTTGCACACATCAGCAACAACACCTAGGTCGTGGGTTATTAAAATGATTGATGCATTTATTTTTTCCTTTAAATCTTTCATTAATTCAAGTATTTGTGCCTGTATTGTAACGTCAAGTGCAGTTGTAGGTTCATCAGCTATTATCAGCTTAGGTTCGCATACAAGTGACATAGCAATCATAACCCTCTGTCTCATACCACCTGAAAACTCATGAGGATATTGTTTCATTCTGCTCTCAGGACTTGGTATGCCTACCAAGGTCATCATCTTGACAGCCCTTTCAAAAGCCTGTTGTTTTGTCATTTTTCTGTGTTTTATAAGGGGTTCTGTTAGCTGATCGCCTATTGTAAGAACAGGATTTAAAGATGTCATTGGATCTTGAAATATCATACCTATTTCATTTCCTCTGATATTCTGCATCTCCTCTTCTGAAAGTTTAGCCAAATCTCTTCCATCGAAGATTAGTTCCCCTTTTTTTATTTTTCCATTATCTGAAAGCAGTCTCATAAGTGACATCATTGTGATACTCTTTCCACTACCTGACTCACCAACTATCCCTAAAGCTTCTCCTTTATCTAAATGGAAGGATACTCCCCTAACTGCTTTTACTTCTCCTGCATGTGTGTAAAATGATGTTTCCAGATTCTTTATCTCTAATAGTTTTTCCACGAACTTTCCCCCCTTACTACTTACGCATCTTAGGATCTAGTGCATCTCTTAATCCATCACCTAATAGCTGGAATGCGAATAATGTTAAACATATTGCTCCTGCTGGGAAGAACAGCTGATATGGATATATTAAATACACCTGTAATGCTTCTGAAGTTAATGTTCCCCATGAAGCCATAGGAGCTGATACCCCAAGACCTATAAAGCTTAAGAATGATTCAGTAAATATTGCAGAAGGTATTGATAAAGTTAATGTAACTATTATTGGTCCCATACTGTTTGGTATTAAATGTCTTAAAAGTATTCTTGTATTAGAAGCCCCCAGTGTTCTTGCTGCAAGAACAAACTCCTGTTGTTTCAAAGCTAAAACCTGTGCTCTTACTATTCTTGCCATACCCACCCAGTAAGATATTGCAAGGGCAATTATTATACTCTTAAGTCCTGCTCCCATAACTGTCATAAGCAAAATAACGTATATCATAGTTGGTATAGAATAAAGAATATCTATAATTCTCATCATCACGTTGTCTACCCAACCGCCAAAGTATCCTGCTATTCCACCATACAGAACACCAATGGTAAGATTTAGAATACTAGCAACATAACCTACTGTAAGTGATATTCTAGCTCCGTATAAGATTCTGACAAAAATATCTCTACCGAAATTATCAGTTCCAAACCAGTGAGTTCCGCTAGGACCTTGATTTTGTATGGCAAAATCCTGTGAGTAATAGTTATATTTTGATAGCATTGGTCCAAAAATCGCAACTAAGGTTATAAATATTACGAAGAAAAGACCACCCATAGCCAATTTGTTCATCTTTAGTCTTCTCCAAGCATCCTGCCAATAGGTAAGGCTTGGTCTAACGATTTTATTTAAATCCCTTTCATCTTTGGGAACTCGTTCAAATAAATCTTTAGTTATTTCCATGTGTCCCCCTCCTTAGCCTTCAAGTTTAATTCTTGGGTCAATTACAGCATATAACAAGTCAACTAAAAAGTTCATTCCAATCAATAGTGAACTGTAAAATACTGTTACCCCCAGAGTTGTTGTATAATCTCTATTTGAAATACTTGTAACAAACTCTCTTCCAAGACCTGGAATACTAAAGATTGATTCTACAACGAAACTTCCTGTAAGTACCCCAGCTATTAATGGTCCTAAATAAGTTACAACTGGTATTAGTGCGTTTCTAAGAGCATGTTTATATATTACTACCTGTCTGGACATACCCTTTGCCTTTGCTGTTCTAATGTAGTCCTGTCTTATAACATCAAGAATACTTGATCTTGTCAGTCTTGTTACAACTGCCAGTGAGTGAAGTCCAATTGCTATGGCTGGCATAATGTAATACTCTGGTCCATCAAACCCAATAGCTGGTAAAACACCTAGCTTAACAGCAAATATATATATTAAAAACGTAGATAAAACATAACTAGGCACCGTAACACCTATGGTTGAGACAACCAAGCTGGCACTATCCTGCCACTTACCCTGATTAAGGGCTGCAGCTATACCGAATAAGATACCTAAAACAACAGAAAAGGAAACTGCTACAAGTCCTAATTTTGCTGTTGCAGGGAAAGAGTATGAAATAACGTCATTAACTGTTCTACCTTCATATTTCATACTTGGACCTAATTGTCCTTTTAAAAGATTTTTCATGTACATTGCATATTGTTCTGATACAGGTTTGTCTAATCCAAACTTTGCCTCTAAATTTGCCTTAACTTGTGGCGGCAGAGCCTTTTCCCCATCAAATGGTCCTCCTGGTATTGCACGCATTAAAAAAAACGTTACAGTAACAACCACCCAAAGGGTTATGATACTTGCAAAAATTCTTTTAAGAATATAATTTAGCATTCTTTCTCCTCCCTACTTTCTTTTAAATAATGTTCCCCCTTAGCAAAATTAGAAAATTTCAAAAATAAGTTATTTATATATTAAATTATTTATTTATCATTTGCAACAAAATTTTTTATATTTTACGACAATTACAGTTGATACAATAGATAATTTCATTGATTTTCGCAGAAAATAAGGCATTTTTTTAAATTTATTTTAATTTAAATTTAACTAAATGTAGATTTTTCTTTAAGTATACTATAATTTTTCTGAAATTTCACATTCATTTTTATCGCATATTTTTACATATCTTTACATGTGAAATTTATTTTTTAACAATATCCATATTGTTTATAATTATTCACTATATTTCTTATTTTGATTGTAATTAATGTATTTTATACACAATGACATATAATGAACAAATTATTCATTCATATAACTGAAAATTTAGATATATTAATTTTTTGAATATTGTTTACAATTAATTTATTATCTTCTTTTTGTATCGTGTAACTGAATTTTCTCATTCGAATAAATCAAAAATAATAAAGAAGGAAAGTTGGTTTAAAAAACCATCTCTCCTTCTTTATTATTGTTTACTTTTAATTAATTTATTACTTTTTTAAACTTTCATCTATATATACACGGTCAAAATAAACATTACCCATTGGAGTCTTTATAACCCCTTTAACGTATGGCTTTATACATACATTATTTGTATAGAAATAAATTGGAGCTATAGGCATATCTGTCATTAAAGTCTTTTCAGCTTCATGGAGATATTGCATTCTTGTTTCTTTATTAGCTTCTTTCTTAGCCTTAGCCACATAATCATCGTAAACAGGGTTATTGTATTTTGGATCGTTCAGATCTGATTTGGATAAGAATAAATCTATAAATGTCATTGGATCCATGTAGTCACCTATCCAACCACCTCTTGCTATTTGATAATCTCCTGCTTTTCTTGTATTCTGGAATACTTTCCATTCCTGGTTAGCCAATTTAACGTTTATTCCTAAATTTTTCTTCCACATATCTTGAATCGCTTCAGCAACCTTCTTGTGAGCTTCACTTGTGTTATATAAATAAGTTACTTCTGGGAATCCCTTTCCATCAGGATATCCAGCTTCTGCAAGAAGTTTCTTTGCTTCTTCTACATTACCCTCAGCTGGGTAGAAATCTCCACCCTTTACTCTGAACTCTGTTGTTCCATCAGCATCATATATTCCATATGGTACAAAGGCAGTTGCAGGCTTTTGTCCTCCCTTTAATGCTGCGTCTATAATTGGTTGTCTGCTGAATGCAAGAGCTAAGGCTCTTCTAACCTTTGGATTATCAAAAGGTGCCTTTTTAGTGTTAAACATTATATAGTATGTTCCAAGATATGGGAATGTCTGTAGATCTCCACTGTTCTTCAACCTTTCCATATCACTAGCTGGAGGAGCTTCAAAGAAATCAATTTCCCCTTTTTCATATGATACTAGTGCTGATGATGCCTCTACAACCATTACCCATGTCATACTAGTTAATTTTACATTTTTTTCATCCCAGTAATTCTTATTTTTTTCAAACTCCATTGCATCATTATGAGACCATGTTTTTAAAACAAATGGGCCGTTTCCTATGTATGTTTCTGGTTTTGTTGCCCATGTGTCCTTGTTTGCTTCAACAATATCCTTTCTAACTGGCATTAAAGTTGCGAATGCACAAAGCTCTAAGAAATATGGTGTTGGAGCTTCAAGGGTTACCTTTAGTGTATAATCATCAACAACTTCTATTCCTAAATCTTCAACATTTGCCTTTCCTTCAAAATATGCCTGAGCATTCTTTATATAAAGGAGCTGTGAAACATATGGAGCTGCTGTTTCTGGATTTAATACTCTCTTCCATGCGTATTCAAAATCCTTAGCAGTTACAGGTTGACCATCCGACCATTTTGCATCTTTTCTTAAATGGAAGGTATATACCAATTGGTCATCGGAAACATCCCAGCTTTCTGCAACACCAGGTTTTACCTTACTGTTTTCATCAAGTCTTGTAAGTCCTTCAAAAACTGCGTTTATTACGTTTCCACCATCTACCGCTTCATTGAAAGCAGGATCGATTGTATCTGGCTCAGCACCAAGATTATAAATTATCTTTTGATTTGCATCGGAGCCACTCTTACCGCATCCTGAAAACATTGAAACAATCATAAGTACGCCAAGCAATGCTGCTAAAACTTTGACAAGGTTTTTCTTTTTCATAATAACCCCCCTTTAAAATTTAACCTTTATATAAATTAAAAGGTTTCATAATTAAATTCAGCTGAATAAATGACAAGCTACATAATGTTCCCCACCCATATCTTTAAACTCAGGTTGTTTTTCAGCACATATAGGTTTGGCATATTTACATCTAACCCTAAATCTGCATCCAGGCGGAGGATCTATTGGTGATGGTATTTCTCCTTCAAGAAGGATTCTCTTTCTTCCTTCACTTTCATCTGGATCAGGTATTGGTATTGCAGATAGCAGAGCCTGGGTGTATGGATGCAAAGGTTTTGTGTAAAGTTCGTTACTTTCAGCCATTTCTACCATCTTTCCAAGATACATAACACCTACCCTGTTAGAAATATGTTTAACCATAGATAAGTCATGGGCAATAAATAAGTATGTAAGTCCTAATTGTTCCTGGAGATCTTCAAGCATGTTTACAACCTGGGCCTGAATTGAAACATCCAAAGCGGATATAGGCTCATCACAGACAATAAATTCTGGCTGTACTGCAAGTGCTCTGGCTATACCAATTCTTTGCCTTTGTCCTCCTGAGAACTCATGTGGGTATCTACTTGCATGCTCAGCATTTAATCCTACTTTATCTAATAAATAATGTATTCTTTCCAATCTTTCTTTTTTATTCATAAGTTTATGTATATCAATAGATTCACCTATAATATCTCCAACAGTCATTCTTGCATCTAATGAAGCATATGGGTCCTGAAAGATTATCTGCATTTTCCTTCTATAATGAAGCATTGCATTTGGATTTAACTTTGTTATATCTTTGCCATCATAAATAATACTACCACCTGTGGGTTCATATAATTTAAGTACGGTTCTTCCGCATGTCGTTTTTCCACAGCCGGATTCTCCCACTAATCCAAGGGTTTCACCCCTTCTTATTTGAAAGGAAACATCATCAACTGCTTTTACAAAACTTGTACTTTTTGCAAAGAAGCCCTTTTTTACAGGAAAAATTTTTTCAGGTTCTTTATCTCTATTAAATTCTTAGCTCCATCACTTCCCATTATTCTCTCCCCCTTCCTAGAGAAGGTATTGTTCTTGGTGCATCAGGATGATTGAGCCAACATGCCGATCTATGACCTTCATTGATCTCAAAGTATGGTGGCTGTTTTTCTGCACATATCTTCATGGCGAATTGACATCTCGGAGTGAATGGACAACCTATTGGCGGCTGTATCAAATCAGGCGGCTGACCATCTATAGGTTTTAACCTCTCTTTAACAAGGGTTTTAGGATTTGGTACACTCTTAAGTAGCCCTAATGTATAAGGATGGGCTGTTCTATAAAAAATATCTCTCTTATCACCACTCTCTACAATAATCCCACCATACATCACATTTATTCTATTACACAAGTCTGCCACCACCCCAAGATCATGGGTAATTAATATGATTGATGTATTAATTTTATTCTTTAATTCCTTCATCAATTCCAGAATTTGCGCCTGTATAGTAACATCTAGGGCAGTAGTTGGTTCATCAGCAATAACTAATTTGGGGTCACAAGCAAGGGCCATAGCTATCATAACCCTTTGCCTCATTCCACCGGAGAACTCATGTGGATATTGTTTTAATCTTTTCTCAGCCTCAGGAATGCCAACTAACCTTAAAAGCTCTATTGCTTTTTTACTAGCTTCAGCTTTATTCATCTTTTTATGTCTGATAAGAGGTTCCCTTAACTGGTCTCCAATTGTAAAAACTGGATTCAGAGAAGTCATAGGATCTTGAAATATCATGCTAATCTCATTACCCCTGATTTTCAGCATCTCTTCGTTAGTTAATTTTGTCAGATCCCTACCTTCAAAATACGCATTCCCTTTTTTAATTTTCCCCGTATCTGTTAATAATCTTAATATAGACATCATTGTTACACTTTTACCACAACCCGACTCCCCAACAATACCAATAGCTTCGCCTCTATCAAGGTCAAAACTGATACCCCTAACAGCCTTAACCTCCCCTGCATAAGTAAAAAACGATGTATGTAAATCCTGCACCTTAAGCAACTTTTCCATTTTATCCCCCCTACTTTCTCATCTTCGGATCAAGTGCATCCCTTAATCCATCACCAAATAAGTTAAAAGCAAGCATCATGATGCACAATGTTAATGCCGGGAAGAGTAACTGGAAAAAATACGTTCTATAAGTGATTATTGCATCATTACACAAAACACCAAGGGACGCCATTGGCGCTGATACTCCAAGACCTATAAAACTTAGAAAAGCTTCTGTAAATATAGCTGAAGGGATTGCCATTGTTGCTGTTACTATGATAGGTCCCATGCTGTTTGGAACCAGATGTCTTAAAATTATTCTTCTGTTACTTGCTCCTAAGGCCCTTGCTGCTAATACAAACTCCTGCTGTTTTAAGGCAAGCATTTGTCCCCTTACAATTCTGGCCATTCCAACCCAATATGAAATTCCAAGAGCAATAAAGATGTTTTTTAATCCACTTCCAAATACAACCATTAAAAGAATTACATAAAGAACAGTTGGTACACTAAAAAGAACATCGACGATACGCATCATAATGTTATCAACATTCCCACCATAATATCCTGAAATACCTCCATATATTACTCCGATAAAAAATTCAAGAAATGCTGCTCCTATCCCAACCGCCAATGAAATTCTAGTTCCATATAGATTTCTTACAAACAAATCCCTTCCAAGCTCGTCAGTACCAAACCAATGTTCAGCTGAAGGAAACTGGTTACCCCCTGCTAAATCATTTGTTCTATAATCATATTTAGAGAACATTGGGCCAAATACTGCAATTATAATCATTAATACCAATATGACCAATGATATTATTGCCACCTTATTCTGTTTAAGCCTTCTCCAGGCATCCTGCCAGTATGTTAAGTTAGGTCTTACAATTTTATTGATTTCTTCCTTATCAACAGTTAGAGGTTCAAATAATCTGCTATCTATTCTTTCACTCATCTTTACACCCCCTAATTATCCAATTTTATTCTTGGATCAACAACTGCGTACAGAATATCAACTATTAGATTACACACAACTAACAAAACGCTATAAAAAACTGTTGTTCCAAGTATAGTTGTAAAATCTCTATTAGTTATACTCTCTACAAACTGTTTTCCAAGACCGGGTATTGTGAATATCTTTTCAATTACAAAACTACCTGTAAGAACTGCAGCTATCAGGGGTCCTAAATATGTTAATACTGGTATTAATGCATTTTTCAATGCATGTTTATATATAACTATTTTTTCAGGTATACCTTTAGCTCTGGCTGTTCTAATGTAATCCTGCCTTACTACATCTAAAAGACTTGATCTTGTTAGCCTTGAAATTATAGCTGTTGGTGAACCTGCTAAAGCAATTACCGGCAGCACGTAATGTAAAGGTGTTCCCCATCGCATAGTCGGGAACCACCCTAATTTCAAGCCGAATACATAAAGTAAAAGTGTTGCCAGAACAAAGCTTGGTACCGTTATCCCGATAGTTGCCAAAAACATAACTAAATTATCCTGCCATTTTCCCTGTTTCAGCGCTGAAATAATCCCAAAGGGTAGTCCAAGAAGCAATGAAAATATAACTGCAACTCCTCCCAATTGAGCTGATACTGGAAATCCAGTTTTTATAATCTCATTTACAGTCCTGCCTTCATATTTAAAAGATGGTCCTAAATCAAATTTGACAAGTCCTTTTAGATAATCACCATATTGCCACCATAAAGGTTTGTCAAGATTATATCTAGCCTCCATAGCTTTTTTTACTTTGTCTGGAACTTTCTTCTCCTTATCAAAAGGCCCACCAGGAATTAAATGCATTAAAATAAATGTGATAGTAATTACAACCCAAAGTGTAATTACACCAGAAATGATTCTTTTGACTATGTAATTTAACATCCACCACACCCCTTTTGTTTTATTTTGTTTAAAGTCAGGTTTTAAAGCTCCTTGACTTTAATTCACATCCTGACAAATAGTTTGTCCCAATAAATGTATATTTAAATTTTAGTATTTTTGTAATATTCAGTCAATTAATTTTTTTATTTTAATTTTCTTCAAATTATTACATTGCCTAAATATTAACTAATCTTCTACCTTGTACAATTCAATATAAAATGTGCTGATATCTTGCTTAAATGAATTTATTTTCTGAATATTGCATTTACAAAAAAATTACTTGATTTGTCGTAGAATATTTTTTAAGGAGAGAATATGTCAAAATTATCATTATTATCATTTAAACTTATCCAACTTCTTTTGAAACCCAAAAATTTTTTAACTATGTGAAAACAATCTAAAAGCTCCATTTTAAAACTTGTAAACATCCATAAATTTCTATGATTCCTGAATATTTTTTCTTCAAAATTCCCGCTGGTAAGATAAAATACCCTGTTAACTTCATACCTTTCAGATAAATTCATTAAATTCTCATAGTCATCAAAAAATAATGTCAGCTTTATGATATCTGAACAAATATTTTTTATTACCTCTCCAGGAAAGTATATCTACACATTCAGGTAATTGTTTTATTATTTTAAAATCATCATGTTTATAGGTTAATCTTTTTATATATACTGCAGTAAATTTTTTAACAGATATTCTTTTTATATACTTCATACCCTCATCAACAGCTTTTTTATTGAATTTATAATATATTAAATCAAGCAGTCTCATTAAATCACCTTCTTAAAACCCTATGCTTTAATAAAATATATGTTATAAAAATTAGACATATACTCTATCTTTTAAACTATAAATCTAGTAACATTTTATTCTTTAACTTTTTTGTAACCTCCATGAAATTTTTTTGTTACCCTTACAAATTGATATTTTTTTATAATTACTCATGTAATGATTATTTTAATCAGGGATCCCTTATAACATAAATCTATACTTATTAATGAATTTTTAAAGGAGTGTGTAAGATGAATAAAAAAATCTATAAGAAAATACTGCTTTTATCCCTCACTGGAATCTTAAGTTTTTCTACCTTTACATTTGCTGTTTCAAATAAAAATGAAACAAAATACCAGGTTGGTAACAAAATTTCTTTTAAAAACCTTAAATTAAAAAATAACACCTACATTATTGATTATAAATTTGAAGATGTTAACGGTGATAAAATTAAAGACCATCTTATATTAACTGGAGTTAAAGAAAAAAAACAGGATATTTTCTCAGATAATATAGATATTGTTATTGAAAACGGGAAAACACATAAGATAACATATGCAAATTTAAAGGATTTTTCAGGATACAACAGCAGCTTATTTATTGGGGATTTCTCAGGGGATAAAGTTAAAGATATATTTGTTTCTGCTGATACCGGTGGAAGCGGCGGTATCGTAAACCACACAATAGTAACTTTTAAAAATGATAAACCTGTTATCATTTTTTCTGAAGATAATAATGAAGGTCTAAAGCTTGAAGGAAAATTTATCGATGATTTTAAAGCAGAAATCACTAGTAATTTGATAAACAAAAAATTTATTATTGATGTAAGTGCAAACAAAAAAGAATATACAGAAACAAAAGTTTACACAAAGGACGGAAAAGAATCCTATTTATATGACGAAAGTGGCAAGGTTTTAACTGATTATACAGTATGGGGAACACCATTTTCTTTGTTAAAACCAATTGATTATGATGGTGATGGCACATACTCCCTTGAAGGTTATCAACGAATATCAGGAACATGTAATGCAGATACAATATCAAATGTTATATCTATCTGGTCATTTATCAACGGAAAATTGCAGCCTGTAAGTGCTGAATACAGTAATTTTTTAATTAAATAACACGATTTGTTAAAAGAACCCCTAAGAAATATCATTATTCCTTAGAGGTTCTTTTAAATTTAAATTTATATCTATTTTACCTTTCTTGCTGAATTATTTAAAAATACTTCCCTCCAATTTTCCACATAGTATTCTCCAAGGGCCCACTCTGCCATAATAATATCATTCTGTCCATTAATCTTTAGTATTTTCTTAGGCTTATCTGAAAGTTTTTTTCCTTCTATATTGTACATTTGTATTTCCTTGGGGGTAAAAACCACGGCTATATCTCCATTTGGAGAAGTAAATGCATCCTTTGCCTCTGGTATTTTGGATTTAATATATGCCCAGTTCATACATAAATCATCGTAGAAAACCATTTTATTTGAAGGTATTAACTGTAGATTAAAATCTGATACTTCCCTGTTGCTGTTGTTAACCCTTCCCTTTAAAATCCAGTGACCACTTTTACGTGAAAGGGTAAAATTACTTTCATCAATAGCTCTGTATACTTCTCCATCAGAAAATTTTAAAGCCTTTTCATAAAATATTCTCCTGCCATATTCCTTATATAAATCAGATATTTTTACTGAATTTTGAACATTTACTGCATCTATTGGATAATTTCTATAAATGAATCTATCATTGTCCTTTAATTCAAAGGAAATAAAATCGTTACCTAAAAAAACAATTCTGTTTATTGGCCATTCTTTCAATTTAATACCCTGTAACTTATTGTTTAATGGATAGATATTTAAATTTTCGTCATTAATATCTACTCTCCAAAAACCATTTTTCCTTGGAAATATTAAATCATTACTAACTAAAATTTCACCTATTTCTCCATTTTTACTAGAAAACAAGAATGTTTTATATATTTGTTTATTTCTATCCTTAGCTTTGTATGCAACACCTAATACTAATACTGAGGATTTCCCTTTAATTACTTTTTTTACATCTTCTTTATTTTGATTTTTTCCAACATACCTGCTTATTTCCTTTTCTGTAGTTTTGGATAACCTGTTAAGGTTAACAAAAATACCATTTATATTGACTATCAGTCTATCCTCATTCAATTTAATTACTTCAAAAAGATATTGTTTTTCAACTTTTACCGTTATAACCTGAACCTTTTTATTTTCAATCTTCAAATCCCCAGGCAGTATTTTATACTGATAAATAAAGTATTCATCTGCATTAACAACTTTTAAGCTGTACTGTGGATTATAATAATATTCTTCCCCTATTATGACAAAATCTCTGCTAAATACTGCTGTTTTTCCATTAAATTTCTGAATATCTGACTCTTTATCTTTGGGGTAACTATAGTTAAGCTTACTGATTAACCATTCTCCTGTTATAGATATTCTATTGTTTTCTGGGGGCATTGTATTGCTGCTTATATCATTGGGAGCTTTGCAGGAAGAAAAAAGCACTATTAAACTTGAAATCAATATTATATGTATCACTTTATTCTTCATAATTAGCCTCCGTGTAAGGAAGTCTTATCACAACTTCTGTACCTTGGTTAACTTTACTTTTTATATCAAGTATACCACCATGCTGCCTGATTATCTCATCACAAATAGCAAGGCCTATACCATTTTTAGATTTACTGCTCTTTCCTTTAAAAAATTTATCCTTAACATATGGAAGCTCATCCTCAGGTATACCAGCACCGTTGTCTTTAATTTTTATATATATATAATCATCTTCAACATAATAATCTACTATTATATTTCCTCCACTTTTAGTAAACCTGATGGCGTTATCTATAATATTTATAAAAACCTGTTTTATTTTATCTAAATCAGCAAATAAGTATACTTCGTCATTTAAAGTATTTATCAAAAGATTAATTCCTGCTTCATTTACCCTGGGTTCAAGCTGTTTCTTTATGTTTTTAATAAAACCTAAAAGCTGAAATCTGGTTTTTGATAATTTATTTCCCCTTGAAATGAAGCTTGAAAGGTTTAAAAGCTCCTCTACCATAGAAGTTAATCTGTCACTTTCGTTCTCAATTATATCAAGACCGGTAGTTAAGATCTCTTTGTCTTCTAAATCTCCAGTTTTCAAAGTTACTGCCCAGCCTTTAATAGATGTCAGTGGAGTTCTAAGTTCATGGGAAACTGAAGAAATAAATTCGTCTTTAATTTTATCCCTTTTTAAAATTTCTTCTGACATATAATTAAAAGTTTCAGCTAATTTTCCTATTTCATCATTGTACCTTTTTATACTTTTCGCTTTAAAATCGCCACCAGCCATTTTTTCTGCAGCTGAAGTTAACTCCTTAATTGGTCTAACTATACCATCAGCTATTTTAATACTTATCATTCCCGATACAATAAGGACGAAAAAACCAATAAATATTATCATCAATGAAATCTTTAATATCTGGTTATTTACCTGTCTTAAAGAGGTTATAAAGCAAATTACGCCCTCTATTTTCTCACTGCTCTTTAAAGGTGAATAAACAGCCATAATTTCTGAATTATCATAATCCACTGTTCCAGTATATGTATTGATTTCCCCTGAAAGGCCTTTTTAACCCCTGTATTCTGCCAATCCTTAATATTATCAACTCCAATTGAATCCATTAAGAGCTTTCCATCCTTATCATAAATCTGTACCTGGATTGTCTCATCTCTATAGAAAAAATCCACACTATCCAGTATGTTCTGTTCTAAATCTGTATATGAAAAATATTTTCATATAATTCAGTTGACATATTGATTTTATTAACAAGAATCTCTTCAACACTTCTGTAAAAATAATTTCTTACTGCAAAAATAAAAAATCCTTCTATTGTTAAAACAGTTATAATTATAATAAATAAAAAACTTCCTAGAAGTTTACCTCTTATACTCTTCATTAAAATCACCAAATTTTATATTTTTTTAAACCTGTATCCTACTCCCCAAACCGTTTCTATATAAACAGGTGCAGCTGGGTCATCCTCAATCTTAGTTCTAATTCGCCTTATATTTACATCAACAATTTTTGCGTCTCCTACAAAATCATAGCCCCAGACATTATTTAAAATATCATCCCTTGAAAATGCTTTTCCTGGATTATTGATAAACAATTCCATAATGGAATATTCCGTTGGAGTCATTTCTATTTCACTGTTATTTTTAAAAATCTTTTTTGAATAACCATCTAATTTGAATATACCATAATTTATAATTTCACTGATATCTTTTGTTTTTTCCATTCTTCTTAATATTGCTTTTATTCTCAAGATTAGTTCCAAAGGATTAAAGGGCTTTACTAAATAATCATCTGCACCAGATTTTAATCCATTTATTTTATCTATATCCTGTCCCCTTGCTGTTAACATAATTATGCCAGTTTTATCGTCCTTTTCTCTTAAAGTTTTACAAACCTGAAAACCATCAATACCTGGAAGCATAACATCCAAAACAGCCACATCAAGATTTATTTTTCTTATTTTTTCTAATGCCTCTTCCCCACTAGAAGCTTCAATGACTTCAAAATTTTCCCTCTCAAGATTTATTTTTATAAATTTTCTTATATAATCCTCATCTTCAACAATTAAAATTCTATTTTTGTTATTCATTTTTATAACCACCTGCCAGTCAAAATATAACACCATCCAGAATTAATAATACAACTTTTATATTTCTACTTCAACAATTAGCAATGTGGAGTATATACTTAATGTTATGGTTATTCTTTTGCTTTTTTTCTTTCTTTACTTGTAATAAGAAATTCACTTGTTTTTCAATCATATAGATAGATTTTCAAAAAAACAGCTTACCTTATGTAAGCTGTTTTCTACTATCTCTTATTAAGTTCAGCCTCTAATAGCTGATTTACCAGCTGTGGATTTGCTTTTCCTTTAGAAGCCTTCATAACCTGGCCAACTATAAAGCCATAGCCTTAGTTTTGCCATTTTTAAAATCAATTACCGACTGAGGATTTTCATCTAAAACTTTATTGATTATCTCAATAATAGCTCCTTCATCTGAAACCTGAACCATTCCCTTTTCTTCAACTATCTTCTCAGGATTGTTTCCTGTTTCAAACATTTCTTTAAATACCTTCTTAGCAATTGTTCCTGAGATTGTGCCCTTATTTATAAGCTCTATAAGCTTAACCAAGTCAGCAGGTCTAAATTTAACATCATCAATTTCAAGCATTTTATCATTTAGTGTTCTTAACAGTTCTCCCATCATCCAGTTACTTACTTCCTTTGGATTTCCACCTTCAGCAACACATGCTTCAAAAAATGCTGCCAGTGATTTTGACATTGTTAAAATCATTGCATCATATTCTGGAAGACCAAGTTCTTTAACGTATCTTGTCTTTTTCTGTTCAGGAAGTTCTGGAAGGCTTTCCTTAACCCTGTTTATCCATTCATCATCAACTGACAGGGAGATAATATCTGCATCTGGAAAATATCTGTAATCATGGGCATGTTCCTTACTTCTCATTGATACTGTCTCTAACCTGGATTCATCCCATCTTCTTGTTTCCTGAACTATATCTTCTCCATTTTCCACTGCTTTTATTTGTCTTTTTATTTCATATTCTATAGCCTTTTCTACTGCTCTAAAGGAGTTCATATTTTTTATTTCCACCTTAACCCCAAACTCCTCTGAGCCTTCTGGTCTTATAGATACATTGGCATCACATCTTAAAGAGCCTTCTTCCATTTTACAGTCTGATACACCCACATATTGAAGTATAGCCTTTAATTTTTCAAGATATTCCTTAGCTTCCTGAGGTGTTCTCATGTCTGGTGATGATACTATCTCTATCAATGGAACTCCGGCACGGTTAAAATCATAATATGAACCATCCACCCTGTGGAATCCCTTTCCTGTATCTTCTTCTATATGAATTCTATGTATTCTGATTTTCTTTTCTCCATCTTCACCTGCAACCTCTATATATCCATCTGTGCAAAGTGGTGTTTCATCCTGAGTTATCTGGTAATTTTTAGGGCAATCAGGATAGAAATAATTTTTTCTAGCCATGTATGTCTCTTTATTTATAGTACAGTTTAAAGCAAGACCTGCCTTAATTGCATAGTTCACAGCTTCTTTATTTAAAACCGGAAGTGATCCTGGAAGTCCTAAACATACAGGACAACAGTGATTATTAGTATCTCCTCCGAATTCTGTTGTACATGAACAATACATCTTTGTTTTTGTTGCCAGCTCAACATGAACTTCTAGCCCAATTATAGCTTCGTATTTCATATCTGCACCTCCTATATTGTTGGTCTGACCTTATGGTGGTCAGTTGCCTGTTCAAAGGCATGTGCAACTTTTAGTAAAGTACCTTCTTCAAAGTAGTTACCTATAAATTGAAGTCCTGCTGGGAGTCCTTTTATAAAACCTGCTGGTACGGAAACTCCTGGCACTCCTGCAATATTCACAGGAACTGTATAAATATCTGAAAGATACATTTCAAGAGGATTTGCCGTCTTCTCACCAAACTTAAATGCAACTGATGGAGAAGTTGGTGAAACTATTACATCTACTTCCTTGAAGGCTTCTTTGTATTCATTAATTATTCTTGTTCTAACTCTTAATGCCTTTTTATAATATGCATCATAATATCCTGCAGATAAAGCATATGTTCCAAGCATTATTCTTCTCTTTACTTCATCTCCAAAACCCTCTGTTCTTGACTTTACATATATATCTATGGCATCAGTGAATTCCTTTGCCCTATATCCATATCTTATCCCATCAAATCTTGCGAGATTAGAACTTGCCTCTGAGCTTGCCAATATGTAATAAACTGCAAGTGCATATTCTGATAAGGGAAGGCTTATTTCCTTTATCTCAGCACCTAAACTCTTTAAAACATCTATTGCCTCCATCATACATTTTCTCATATCCTCAGGCACACCTTCACCAAAGTATTCCTTTGGCATACCTATCCTCATGCCCCTGATATCCTTTGTTAAAAATTTCGTATAATCAGGCACTTCAACCTTTGCACTTGTAGAATCCATTGGATCATGTCCTGCAAGGGTATTCATAACTATTGCACAATCCTCTACATCCTTTGTAAATGGACCAATCTGATCAAGTGATGATGCAAAGGCAACAAGTCCATATCTTGAAACCCTTCCATATGTAGGCTTAAAACCTACAAGTCCGCAAAGTGAAGCAGGTTGTCTAATTGAGCCACCTGTATCAGAACCTAATGAATAATAAACCTCCCCAGCTGCAACTGAAGCAGCAGAACCTCCTGATGAACCACCAGGAACTCTTTCCAAGTCATATGGATTTTTTGTAAGCTTAAATGCTGATGTTTCAGTTGAAGACCCCATTGCAAACTCGTCCATATTTGCCTTTCCTACAATTACAGCTCCATTTGCCTTAAGTCTTTCAACTACAGTAGCATCATATGGTGAAAGGAAACCCTCCATCATTCTTGAGGAACATGTACTTATTGTTCCCTTCATACACATATTATCCTTTAATGCCATAGGTATTCCAGCAAGATCTGGAAGTGTTTCCCCTGCCTGAAGCTTTTTATCAACTTCCCTTGCCGCCTCCAAAGCTTTATCAGCTTCAATGCTTACGAAGGCACCAAGTTTATCATCAATTTCATTTATTCTTTTAAGTGAATTCTCAGTTACCTCAACAGCTGTAACCTCTTTTTTTCTTAACAAGTCCCTTATCTCATGTATGGTTTTTCGATGCATCGTATCCCTCCTATTCTATAACCTTTGGTACTTTAAACAGATTATCTTCCTTTTCAGGTGCATTTAAAAGTGCTTCTTCTCTATCTAATGAAGGTCTTACAATATCCTCTCTTAAAGCATTAAACATTGGGAAGGGATGAATGCTTATTTCAACTCCTTCAGTATCAACCTCAGATAACTTTTCAACATAACCTAAAATTCCATTTAAATCCTGAGTGAATTTCTGCATTTGCTGCTCATTGAACTCCAATCTTGCAAGCTTTGCAACATATTCAACATCTTTGATTGTTACTGCCATTATATCCCGCCTTTCTTCAGTTTTTATATAAAATATATAATAGCAAATATTATAACATAAATGGTTATATAACTAACACAGTTATGTTAAAAATTCATAAAATTATAACACTTAATTGTAGCTCCAATACATATTTCATAATCAATATATTCCTAAGACTACAAAGACAAGGAAAATCCCTGCTATAATTGTGCAGTAGAAAAAATTCTTTTTACCATCCTCTGCATAGTTATTGTAAAGATTATTGACACCCCACATAAAAAAGGTTACAGCCAGACTTATCTGTAATGGTTTTAAACTGGACAATGCAGGCATATATGCCAATCCGAATAAAACAATTATAGTGCACAAAGTAAGTAAAAGTGAAAAAATAAACATTATCCATGTCAGATAATCTAAAATTTTCATACTTTATCACCTTCATTAACCATTATTTCAAACTCATCTTCTGAAATGATTTTAACACCAAGCTCCTGGGCTTTCTTTAATTTACTTCCTGCTTCTTCACCTGCTAACACAAAGCTTGTTTTCTTTGAGACACTTGATGAAACTTTTCCTCCGAGGGATTCAATTATTTCCTGGGCTTCATTCCTTGTATATTTTGATAATGTACCAGTAAGAACAAAGGTTAATCCCTTAAATATTTCACTTTGATCAGTATTTTTAGATTTTAACTCAAAGTTTAAACCAGCAGAACGGAACTTCTCTATTAACTCAATATTGTGAACTTCTTTAAAGAAAGATACTATGCTCTCTGCCATTTTATTTCCTATTTCATCTACTGAAATAAGTTCCTCATATGACGCTTTCATTAAATTATCTATTGACTTAAAAGCCTTTGCCAGATTTTTAGCCCCTTTGCTTCCAATAAATCTGATTCCTAGACCAAAAATAAATTTATCTATATCATTATCCTTAGTTTTTTGTATTGAGTTTATCAGGTTTTGGGCAGATTTTTTGCCCATCCTTTCCAGATTAATAACATCTTCAAACTTCAAATAATATAAATCCGCAGCATTTTTAATAAGATTGTTCTCTAACAATAAATTTATTATCTGAGGCCCCAAACCTTCTATATTCATTGCATCCCTTGAAGCAAAGTGAATTATACTTCTTTTTAGCTGAGCCGGACATGAAATATTAGTACACCTTGCCGCTGCCTCTCCATCTTCCCTGACAACATCTCCACCACATTCTGGACACTTTTCAGGCATTTTAAATTCTACCTCATCCCCTGTTCTTTCCTCAAAAACAACTTCTACAACCTCTGGAATTATTTCACCAGCCTTTTGTATAACTACATAATCCCCAATTCTTATGTCCTTTTCCCTTATATAATCTTCGTTATGAAGTGTTGCTCTTGATACAGTTGAACCTGCTATTCTGACGGGTTCTAAAACTGCAGTTGGAGTTACTGCCCCCGTTCTGCCAACCTGAAGTATGATATCCTTTAACTTTGTTTTCTTTTTCTCAGCAGGAAATTTATATGCAGCTGCCCACCTTGGAGTTTTTGCGGTTGTTCCAAGTATTTCCCTTTTATCCAGTTCATTTACCTTTATAACTACACCATCTATTTCAAAGGGAAGCTCTCCCCTTGTTTCTCCGATATTTTCTATAACCTTTATAACATCATCTATATTTTTGCATACATTTCGCCTTGGACTCACCTTAAATCCTATATCCTCTAAATAATCAAGGGCTTCTTTGTGGGTTGATATTTTAGTTCCTTCATACCTTTGAATATTAAATATAAATGCGTCTAAATTCCTTTCAGCAACAATCCTTGAATCCAGCTGCCTAAGTGAACCTGCTGCCGCATTTCTGGGGTTTGCAAATGTTGGCTGTTCAAGCTCTTCTCTTTGTGCATTGAGCTTTTCAAAGGTATCCTTTGACATATATACCTCTCCCCTTACTTCTAACAGGGACTTATCCTTGATTCTTAATGGGATACTTTTAATAGTCTTTACGTTTTGGGTAACATCTTCCCCAATATTACCGTCTCCCCTTGTTGCACCTCTCACTAATTCTCCATTTTCGTATAATAAAGAAACAGATAGCCCATCTATTTTAAGTTCAACAACATATTGAACCTCCCCAACAGCACCTTTAACCCTGTTATCCCATTCTCTTAACTCCTCAAAGCTGAATACATCCTGAAGACTCAGCATTGGGATAACATGCTGAACCTGTTTAAACTCCTTTAAAGGTTTACCTCCTACCCTTTGTGTAGGTGAGGTTTCACTTTGAAACTGAGGATACTCCTTTTCTAATTTTTTTAATTCATTCATAAGTTTATCATATTCGAAATCACTGATTTCTGGATTATCAAGTACATAATACCTGTGATTATGATATTCAATTAATTCCCTAAGCTCCTCTATTCGTTGTTTTACATCTTCCATTGTATCA
>NZ_AZQP01000036.1 GCF_000601455.1 Fervidicella metallireducens AeB | reverse complement strand
CCTTTTTTATCTATGATTTCAATAGTACCAGTAGGACATACTTTAACACATTGACCACACGCAACACATTTAAATGGTTCTATATAATCTGGATGCATGAACATTGCACCCTCTGGGCAAAATCCTACACACATAAAACATCCAACACAATCTTTTTTATTTATTCTAACTACACCATTGGCATCTCTATAGATTGCCTGAACTGGACAAATATCAATGCATTCTCCGCATTGTGAACATACAGTTATTTTAATACCATCATTTTCATTTAAAATCCTGATACATGATTTTTCTTTATTTATTTCCTTAAACCAAAGATTAGAACATACATTTTCACATTGCTGACAATTAACACAATATTCTGATTTTATATTAATTTTTTTCATCCTATCCCTCCATCCTATACTACTGAAGGCTCATAAACCTCTTCTCCTCTTAGGAATCTATCTTTATGAAGTTTTTCCACTGGAAGTGATGTTGGTTCACCAAGAATAATCTCAGACATAACCACTCCAGTAACTGGTGCAAACATAAAACCATGTCCACTGAAGCCACAAGCTATAAAGAATCCCTTAACCTCACTGGATTCGCAATATATTGGCTGTCTATCTGGAGTTATTTCATAAAGCCCTGCCCACTGCCTTACAATATTTAACTTTCTTAATGGTGGAAGAAGTTCACAGCAGGTTTTTGCCATCTCCTCTAAAAAACTCCAACTTGAATTTATATTAAAATCCTTAGGTTCATTTGCATCTCCTCTTCCCATGATAAAACTACCATGAGGAGTCTGTTGACAGTAAATATTTAATGAAAAAGACATAAACATTGGCCCCTGCATCTGAGCAACTGGTTCTGTAACAAGTATTTGATGTCTCTCTGGATATAATGGAATATCAACACCTGCCATATCACCTATGGCCTTTGAATACCCACCAGCTGCATTAACAACCATAGGTGTTGAAATGAATCCTTTGCTGGTTTCTACGCCCACAACAGCACCATTTTCAACTTTGATACCTGTTACTGTTGTATATGTCATAATTTCGACACCAAGTCTTTTAGCTGCATTAGCATATGCCTGTGTTGCATGAAATGGATTTAAATGTCCATCCTTTGGACAAAATGTTGCACACCTTATTTTTGACTCATCCATATGTTTTACTATCTCTTTTGCTTCCTTAGGAGTTAAGTATTTTGACGGTATACCGAGACTATGTTGTAATTCCAGATTTTTCTTAAACTGTGTTTCCTCCTTCTCTGTTGAAGCGACAATCAAATAACCACCCTGTTTAAATTCTATATCATACTCATATTCAAGTTCCTCATTGGCCCTTTCAAAAAACTCTATACTGTATTTTGCAAGTCTGCAATTCATTTCTGTCCCCCACTGCATACGTACACCCGCTCCACATCTTCCTGTTGAACCACTGCATATATAATCCTTTTCAATTACAATAACATCCTTAACTCCCTTTTTAGCGAGATTATATGCTATTGCACAGCCAGAAATACCTCCACCTATAATTACTACATTTGCTCTTTTATTCATCTTTCTCACCTCCTAAAAGTATCTCCATTTTTATTGGTTTTGTCGGAGGTCTAAAGGTTGGCATCTTTAATTCAGACAGACTTTTACCTTCAAATCGTGCAATTTCTTGCATAATCAGTTGTCTACAGGTTCTTCCCTGACATGGACCCATTCCAGCTCTGCTTATTCTCTTTATTTCATCAACACTTCTGTACCCCTTTCTTATAAGCTCTCTGATTTCACCTAGCGTAATTTCTTCGCATCTACATATTATAGTGTTATCACTATAATAATCATCAAGCCTTAAACTTCTTACTTCCATTGAAAGCTCTTTAGGTACAGCTAATGAAATAATTGGAGTCCTGTCCTGAAGCTTAGTGTTTAAAACCTTAACAACTTTAGCTCTGCATATTGGTTTTCCTTCTCTACTTAAACCAGTTACATAGCTTCCTTCATTTGGTAATGGTAAAAACTCATATGGGATTTTAACCAGTGATTCTTTCTCAGAATAGGTTTCATCAACGATAAAAATTGCAAGTCCAGGACATTTGCTTACACAAATTCCACAGCCAGTACATTTATCATAATCAATTTGTGGACAATCATTTATGTCTTCAAGTGTTTTTATAGCTCCTTTAACACATGCTGTTTGGCATGGATTACACGGTATCTTTTGAAAACATTCAAATATTGCAACGGGGCCCTTTTTAAACGTTCCTTTGTAGGCAATATCCTTTCTATATCACTTTGAGTAGGTACACCAAACTTTTCTAACATATTAGTACCTCCTATACTATAACTTTACTTAGACCAGCCCTTATCTTTTCTCCAACAGGTCCTGATCTTAATGAATATAATTGCTCAATACAGTCATTTTTCAGCTCTTCAAAATTTTCCTTTGCATATCCTAAATTTTTTGCAGCACAAAGACCTGCAAGTCTCCCCTCTACCATTGCACTACTTGCTTCTTCAACTCCTGCAACATCTCCTGCTACATAAACACCTTTTACACTTGTTTCAAGTTCTTGATTTCTAACAGGTACATGTCCCCCAAGTTCAGGAACATATATCATATCACAACCAACCTGCCAGAGTAGCTCGGCTAAAGGCGATAAACCAACAGATATACACATAACATCAGCGTCTATATCTATTTCACTTCCAGGTACTTCCTGCCAATTATTATCTAATTTCACAATTGTTACTTTTTTCAAGACTTCTTTTCCATGTGCATATTTAACTGTATGGGAAGTCAAAATTGGAACTCCCATTCTTCTAACTTTAGAAGCATGTACATAATATCCTCCAATTTTAGGTGCTGCATCAATAATAGCCTTTACTTCAATTCCAGCCTGCAAAAGTTGATAACTAACAATAAGACCAATATTTCCAGCACCAACCATAACTACTTTATTACCTGGTTTTATTCCATGCACATTCATAAGGGTTTGAACGGCACCAGCTCCATATATTCCAGGTAAATCATTATTAGGAAATGCTAAAAATTTTTCTGATGCTCCAGTAGCTATGATAATTGAGTCTGGCTTAATTTTTATATATTTATTGTTTTGTTCTACTGTTAAAACACCATCTTCATATAGTCCTAAAACTGTAGAATCTAACATTACATTAACAAGTGATCCTAATTTTTTAAGCTCGTTCATTAAAATATCAGGTATATCTATTCCCCTTGTAGATGCGTATTGTTTTTGTGAGCCAAAAAACATATGTGTCTGTTTAATAAGCTGTCCACCTAAATTACTTGCCTTTTCGATTATTGTTACATTAGCACCTTGGGAAGCTGCGCTGATAGCTGCACATAATCCAGCTGGTCCTCCACCTACAATAGCAATATCTGTTTTTATCATTTAAGTTCACCTCTTCCCTTTTGAGTTTCCACAACCATACCCTCCTTTAGTTTTTCAACGCACACCCTTACATTTGGCTCACCATTTACTGTCATAAGACATGAAGAACAGTTACCTATTGCACAGTAAAAGCCACGTGGTCTGCCTAGCTCATGGGTATGACCTAAAACCTTTATTCCAGCTGCATGCAATGCTGCTGCTATGGGTTCTCCCTCATATCCTTCATATTCTTTTCCATCAAAGGTGAATTTTACGAGTTTACCCTTCGTGAAGGACAATATAGGATGCTCATTAATACGCATATAGACACCTCCCAAACTTCATTGTTTTCATCACTAAATTATATTAATCTTGTCCTAATAATATATCCCTATTTGTTCTCAAAATATTTTTATTCTTTGTAATACATAAATTCCATCGTCTGTTACAAAAGGTTGCTGCTTTCATTTAAGTAAAAATATTAAATTGTTGTATTTCCCGGGTAATAATAAGAATTTAAATTATATAATTACTATCTTTATGAAATGAATATAGACAAGGGCAACAATTTTATATTAGTTTAACACTCATAAAAGTAAACACATATTATATAATTGTATAAAAATGTTGGAGGATTAAACTTATGAAACGATTTTTAGCATTCATTCTAGGTTTGATTTGTATTATATTAGGATTAAGAGACGTTGTACTCCCCGTAATTGGAGAAGAAACAAAAGGATATGTTGTTGATATTCAGCGTGATTTCAAGAATTCAGACATATTAGAAAACAATTATAAAGTAAGTTATTGTTTCACTACCACAGATGGAAAAAATGTTTTTGGTACCCAACGAATAGGTAATATTAAAGATGTAAACAAACTTCCTTCTATTAAAAGCAGTCATAAGGTTTACTATCTTAAAATTTTTCCTTATATAAATGTATTGCAAAAAAACACATTAGACATTTTGTACAGTATTTTTATTGCTACATTCGGAATTATTTTAATTATTACGACCTTAAAAAAACAATAATGTTTAAAAGCATCTAAAATTTAATGCAACTGAAAAGTTGCAGCTATTATCTGGTTCAGGATAACCTTTAGAGGATTTATTATAAAAGCCCCAAGAAATAATATCAAAACTTCCTTTTTAAGCTCTAAAATCAATTAAATTGGACTCATTCCTGGGGCTAAGCTGAAAATTTATCTATATCTTTTTTCTAATTGTAATAGATATTCTTTAACATTAAGCCCACCTGCAAAGCCCGTTAACTTCCCATTTTTTTCAATAACCCTGTGACAAGGAATTATTATCGCTATAGGATTCATAGAATTAGCCTGCCCTACTGCTCTAGCTTTCCTTGAATCACCAACTAATTCTGCCTGTTGCTGATAATAATAGACCTCTCCATAAGGAATAGTTCTTAAAACTTGCCAAGCCTTTTTTTGAAACTCTGTACCTTCAGGAGCTAAAGGTATATCAAACTCCTTTAACTTCCCCTTAAAATATAAATTTATCTGCCTTTCTGTTCTGTCTAAAATAGGATGTGAATCTACTTTTCTTAATTTTAATATATCATCCTCATATAGACCTGATTCCCTATTCATTAAAAGCAATTTTAATGCTTCATCTGTTGCAGCTATTGTCAGAACTCCAACTGGGCTTTCAATTTTTTTATAAACTAATTTTTCCTTAATATTTTTAATTAGATTCTTATTAATCATTCTTAGCCCCTCCAAACATCACAATTAGCAATCTAAAATTTTAAATGACATAAAATTTTATGATACCTTCATAAATAGATTTTATCATTTAAATTTATTTTTTTCATCAATGATTATTAGTGGCCTATATTAATCGTTAATATTTTATCAATATCTATTGACATTTTTCTAAGAAATGCTAAAATAAAATTGACAATGTTAAATAAATAACAATCTTTGGAGGGGTAAATATGAATGATATTCGTGAACATGTAGATTTATTGGTAAGTAATGCCCAAGAGGCATACAATAAGTTCTTAAAATATGATCAGAACACCATAGATGATATTGTTAAAAATATGACAATAAAAGCTCTGGCGAATCATAGAGAACTGGCGAAAATGGCCGTTGAAGAAACAGGAATGGGAATTTATGAAGATAAAATAACTAAAAATATATTTGCATCTGAATATGTTTATAATAGTATCAAAAAGTTAAAAACTGTTGGAATAATCAAGGATGTTGATGAGGAAGATTATATGGAAGTTGCAGAGCCTGTTGGTGTCATTGCAGGGGTAACACCAACAACAAACCCAACCTCCACTACAATATTTAAAAGTCTGATTGCAATTAAAACTAGAAATCCAATAATTTTTAGTTTCCATCCAAGAGCCCAAAAATGCAGTGCTGAAGCAGCAAGAATAGTCAGAGATGCTGCAATTGAAGCAGGAGCTCCTGAAAATTGTATACAATGGATAGAGTCCCCGTCAGTAGAAGCTTCACAACATCTAATGTCACATCCTCAAGTAAATTTAATACTTGCAACTGGCGGACCTGGAATGGTTAAAGCCGCTTACTCTACTGGTAAACCTGCTTTAGGAGTTGGTGCAGGAAACGTACCATGTTACATCGAAAAGACAGCAAATATAAAAAGAGCTGTAAATGATTTAATCATGAGTAAAACCTTTGATAACGGAACTATATGTGCATCTGAACAGGCTGTAATTATTGATAGAGATATAGCTGATGATGTGATTCAATTAATGAAGGATAATGGCTGCTATTTTCTAAGTGATACAGAAAGATTAAAGTTAGAAAAACTTGTAGTTGATGAATGTAAATGCTCAATTAACCCTTCAATAGTTGGACAAAGTGCAAAGAAAATTGCTGAAATGGCAGAACTGACAATACCTGAGAATACAAAGATTATAATAGCTACAATCGAAGGAGTTGGACCTGAGTATCCACTTTCAAGAGAAAAATTAAGCCCAATACTTGCATGTTATATCGTAGATGGATACGAAGAAGGAATTAAGCGTGCAGAAGAAATGGTTGAGTTCGGCGGAATGGGACACTCTGCAGTAATACATTCAAATGATGATGAAGTAATTAATCTGTTCTCAACAAAGGTAAAGGCTGGAAGAATTATAGTTAACTCTCCTTCCTCACAAGGGGCAATTGGAAATTTATACAACACAAACATGCCATCATTAACCCTTGGTTGCGGTACTATGGGAAAAAATTCAACAACTCAAAACGTAAGTGCTGTTAATCTAATTAACATTAAAAGAGTTGTAAAAAGGAGAGTAAATATGCAATGGTTCAGAATTCCTGAAAGAATTTATTTTGAAGCAGGTTCACTTCAATATTTAGAAAAACTTAATGCAAAACGTGCATTTATTGTCAGCGATAGAATGATGGACAAACTAGGTTTCGTTCAAAAAGCTATATATCATCTTAGAAAAGCTGGGACGCATATTGACACCTTCCTTGAGGTAGAGCCTGATCCTTCAATTGAAACTGTGTTAAGGGGAACACAACAAATGAGAAACTTTCAGCCTGATGTAATAATAGCTCTTGGCGGTGGTTCTCCAATGGATGCAGCTAAAGGTATGTGGCTGTTCTATGAATATCCAGAAACTGATTTTGAAGCATTAAAACTTAGATTTATGGATATTAGAAAAAGAACCTTTAAATTCCCTAAGCTTGGAAGAAAGGCAAGACTTGTAGCTGTCCCAACAACTTCTGGTACAGGCTCTGAAGTAACTGCCTTTGCAGTAATTACTGATAAACAAAACAATGTAAAATATCCTCTTGCTGATTATGAACTAACACCTGATGTTGCAATAATTGATCCAGAATTAGTAATGACGGTACCTCCATCTGTTACAGCTGATACAGGGCTTGATGTTTTGACCCATGCAATAGAAGCATATGTTTCAGTAATGGCTTCAGATTATACAGATGCATTAGCACTTAAAGCTATTCAACTTGTTTTTGATTATTTACCAAGGGCATATAAAAACGGAAATGACAAAATAGCAAGAGAAAAGATGCACAATGCTTCTTGTATGGCAGGTATGGCTTTCACCAATGCTTTTCTAGGTGTAAACCACAGTATAGCCCATAAAATTGGCGGTGAATTCCATATACCTCATGGAAGAGCCAACGCAATTATGCTGCCACATGTTATTGAATATAACGGAAGTAAACCTTCAAAGTTTGTTCCTTTCCCTAAATATGAACACTATATAGCACATGAAAAATACCAGGAAATTGCAAAATATTTAGGATTACCTCATTCAACTCCTGAAGAAGGTGTTAAAAGTTTAGCAGATGCTGTAAGAAAACTTATGAATGAGCTCAACATGCCATCTACTTTATCACAATGCGGGGTAAAAAAGGAACACTTTGATAGAGTACTATCTAAACTTGCAGATGATGCCTTTGAAGACCAATGTACAACTGCAAATCCAAGAATGCCACTGGTATCTGAAATTGAAGAACTAATTAAAAAAGCTTTCTAATAAACTATAAGAACTTTTGAGAAGGATTATAAATATCTCTCTCAAAAGTTCTTTTTATTGACTCAAATACTACTAATAAACCAATCTATTAGTTTCCTAGCTACACTTCCCCTAACAGGTATATTGGGCAAATTAGCCTTATTGAACCAATCTGCATGACTTATCTCTTTTCCATCTACTTTAATATCTCCCGAATCATACTCCGCTGTAAAGGCTACCATTAAAGAATCAGGAAATGGCCAAGGTTGGCTTGCAAAATATTTTATATTTTTAACTTTTACACCAACCTCTTCGTAAACTTCCCTTTTTACACATTCCTCAAATGTTTCACCTACTTCAACAAAACCTGCAATAGTGCTATATCTGTTCTGTTGAAAGTTAACATTATGGGCCAGTAGTATTTTATCTTCCTTAACTATAGCAACAATAACAGCTGGGGAAATACGAGGATACATAGTTTGTCCACATTTAGGGCAAAACTTCGCCGTATCATCTGATTTAAAATCCATTAAACTTCCACATCTACCACAGTAAACATTATTTTTATTCCAGTTCAACATCTGGGCAGCTCTACTGCAGATGAAAAAAAGTTCCTCCTCTAAAACACCAACTAGGGATTTTAAATCATTAAAGGTAAACTCATTTACAAAAGATTCATCTTTTAGCTCAGCAACATAATATCTTTCCTTGCTGTTATGTCCAATACCTAATATGTTAATCAGTTCTAGATTTTTGATTTCAGTGCTTTTAGGGAAAATTATTTCGTTATTTTTTAACCTATACATTATTTTGTTATTACTAAAAATCAGCCATGTATCATTTTCCTCAACTCTTTTACAATCTAGAATACATTCTGGTATAAAACTTATATAATTATCAAGCATACAAAATCACCTTAAAAATAATATTATTAAAATGGTATGCTTAAATTATACCATGTTTAACTATAAATTACAGCTGATTATTTAGCAGTTCTTCCACGTACTCAATGATTTCATTGCAGGAAACCCCTTGTTTTTTCAATTGTATACATTCTAGAGTCCCATACTTTTCTTTCACTGCATTCATCAATGCCTTGGTATCCTTCCAAGACAGGTTTTTTTCAGTTGAGTCCTTTCTACCCTTTAAATATCCAAGGATAATTGCTGCTCCTGTAATAGCTCCACATGTACTTCCAACTGTCATACCTGAACCAAATGGACTTCCCAAATTTACTGGAATATCAAGTCCCTTATTTACGTTTGCAGATTTCAACATTGCCTCACAGCAGTTATACCCTTCTTTATGAAAATCTTTAGCTGTTGCCATGTATAACACTCCTTATCTATTACAAATATATACCCCCTATGGGTAATCCAGTTATATTATACCCTAAATTATTTTTATTCTCAACCTAATTAAATGAAAATAATAAGTTAACTTTTTATACAATACTTATATTTCATTTAGAATAAGTTTGTCTATAAATTATTAATTTTATTCATTGCAGAATTTTTTTAATTTTCATATAATATACTTAATAACTTTTATATATGCGGGGGAATACAATGATAATCTACAACGGTAAAAAAGACTCAATCAAAAATCTCAGTATTACCTTTATAGTTTGTTTATTAATATTAATAGTAAATACTACTTTTATTACTAATTTAACAGCAAAGGTTGTTCTATTTTTTATTTTTATTCCAGTTACATTTATGGTTTATAAAGGTATTATTCTAAAAATAACATTGGATGATGAAAAAATCAAAATCTATAAACCCTTTTATGTTAATACAATTTACTTTAAAGATATAGCTTTTTGTGCTCTCCACGGTATCGACGATGAAAGATCTCTACTATATGCTTTTGTAAGAAAAAAATGGCCAAAGAAAAAAGGCGTAAGAGGGATTAAAGCAAATCTTAGTTTTGAGGATATAGTCAAGATTGTTTCACAGGATGAAGGAAATACAAATCTTGATATTAATTTTAACATGGCAGCAAAAGTTCCTTTATCCTTTGTTGAAAATAGTGATGATCTTAAAACTCAAATCCTAACAAATGTAAGTAATAAACATAAAGAAATACTAAAAAATATGTAAATAAAAAGAAACACTACTTAAAGCAGTGTTTCTTTTTACTTTATGAATTTAATGTTTTTTTAACACCTTTATATTCTGGTGCTGAAGGGTCATCCTCTAATTTCATCATCGTTATTCCTGTAAATCCATATATTATTGAAACTATTGGGTTTACAAGATTTAAGAAACAGTATGGTATATATTCTATAGTTGGAATTCCTAAATAAGTTGACATTGTAGCACCACATGTGTTCCATGGAACCAGTGGAGATGTTAAAGTTCCTGCATCTTCAAGACATCTTGAAAGATTTCTTGGTGCTAAACCTCTCTTATGGAACTCTTCTTTATACATTTTACCAGGAAGAACTATTGAAAGATATTGATCACCTGCAAGTACATTTGTGAATATAGATGTTAATATTGTTGCTGTTACTAAGGAGCCTGTACTCTTTGCATAAACTAAAACCCTTTTTGCTATCGTTTCAAGCATACCAGTTTTTTCGAGTATACCACCAAAGGTTAAAGCTGCAAGTATAAGTGAGATTGTCCACATCATACTTTGATATCCGCCTCTAGTAAGTAATTTGTCTAATATTTCATTTCCAGTATTTGAAACAACCCCATTTTGCATTGCATCTAAAACCTGAGCAAATGTCTTGTTCTGGAATATCATTGCAACAGCTCCACCTAAAAGGGTACCTGTGAATAATCCAGGTATAGCTGGAACCTTTTTAGCAACCATAATTATAACTATTAGTGGCACTATAAGTAAAAGAGGACTAATATTAAAATTCTTGCTCATCAAGTCAAGTAAGGCATTTATTTTTGTTGTATCTAATTCTTTTCCTGCAAAGCCAGCTCCTAGCACTGCAAAACCAATTAAAGCTATAACCAAACTTACTCCTGTTGTATAAACCATGTGTTTTACGTGGTCAAAGAGTGTTGCTCCTGCCATAGCTGGTGCAAGGTTTGTTGTATCTGAAAGTGGTGACATCTTATCCCCAAAATAAGCACCTGATATGATTGCACCTGCTGCCATAGCTGCTGGAATTCCAAGTCCTGCTGCAACACCCATTAGTGCTATACCTACTGTACCAGCAGTTGTCCAAGAACTTCCTGTAGAAAGTGATACAATACAACATAATATACAAGAAGCTACAAGGAAGAATCCAGGAGAAATTATTTTCAAACCATAATATATAAGTGTAGGAACTATACCACCTAATATCCATGTTCCTATTATCATACCAATAATTGCAAGTATTATTATGGCTTGCATAGTTCCTGAAATACTGCTGATTATTCCTTCCTCTATCTCTGCCCATGTATAACCTAGTCTTGTAACAGCTACCAAAGCAGCTACTAAAGCACCTAAAATTAAAGGAATATGAACCTCCTGCTCAACTTTAAAGAATGGCAGAACAGCATACATTAAGAGTGCAATAGTAAATACTACTGGTATAAGTGCTTCCCATAATTTTGCCTCTCTTTTGACTTTTGGCTTCGTTGTCATTTTTTGTTCCCCCTTTTTAAAAATTATAAAAATACTGCTTTGTGTATTATAATAATTATTTTATATATAAAATAATACTCAGCAGCAATTTTCTAAATTTTAGAATTCAAATTTTTTAACAATTTATTAATTTCATATAAATTTTTTATTAATTTATTTTGTATTATCTCATAATTTCTGAAAATTGTAAATATTTTTTATTTTAAATGTCAACTCATATAATCCTGTAATTTTTCCTTTTAGAATATTTTTATAACAAATCTTGCATTATTTAAGTTTATCTCCTGTTTCCTAATTAATCACTGATATTTCAAAATACTAACAGGCTGCTAAAAGCAGCCTCAGATTATTTACACACATTATTTATAAACAAAAGTTACAAAATTGTCATGAATAATTGCAGATAGTCTCTGTCATGAATCATAGTTAGTCTTATTTTTCGGCTTTTAAAAATCCTGTAATTCAGCTCATGGACGTGCTGAGCCGAGGCCGGAGACACGGATGTCGACTGCCGAGGGTAAGGATTTTTAAAATAAAGAAAAATTTAGACTTACTTGATGAAATGACCTAAAACTTGTGCAATTATTCATGACATTCTATAATACATATCTTTGTAAATAGTTTAAGGCTGCTAAAAGCAGCCAGTTTGATCAATTATTATAAGTTTCATTCATTTTTTCCTCAGTATCATTATAAAGCTTTTCTGCCTTTCCTTTCAATTTTGTTTTTCTAATTTCCTTTACCTTATGTTCCTTCTTTTCATTTTTTGTTTTTGAAACAACATTTATTGCTTGAATTGCTCTCTTCTTTTCTTCCTTTGTAATTGTTTTTTTCTTTGCTTCTTCTTTTATATCTTTTACGGCTTCTTTCTTTAATTCCTTATTTATATTATTTATATTCTTTTTTGCTTCCTGAGATTTTTTTAACTCATCCTTTGCCCCATTAAAAAGCTCTTCCTTAGCTAATAAACTTTCTCGAGCTTTATTTATTAAATCATCATTACCAGTCTTAATTGCTTTTTCAAGCTCAATTTTTGCCTGTTGCATAGCTTGTCTTGATATGTTTAGCTCATGCCTTTTTTGCACCATATTTTTTACAGCTTCCTTTTTTGCCACTTGCATTTCTATTACCTTTGTTATTGATTCCTTACTTTCTTCTCCTACTTTATTTTGTATTTCCTTTAAAACTTCTATTGCTTTTTCTTGTTTACTCAATACTATGCTTCCAATTTTATCAATATCTTTTTCTGCTTTTTCATCATTTGTTGTATTATTAACATTTTCTATTACTTCTACAGCTTCATTAATTTTCTGCTTATATTCATCAATTGAAGTGTTTGCAATATCTTCTTTCCCTTTTTCAATCAACACCTGACTTTCTCCTAATCTTTCCTGTGCTACATCTGTGATTGCTTCTACTTTTTTCTCTTCAGTTGTTGAAATACTTATCTTTAAATCATCTAATGCCTTGTCAATTGGATACAAAATGCTGTCAGGGGTTATGCCTGCCTGATCCTTCAAAGTTGATGTTTCCTCAGCAAAAACCTTAATATTGATATTTGCTGTAAAAAATATCGCTGCTAATAAAAGTGCTATTCTCTTCATTTTTTCAACCTCCAAATCTTTTATTTTCTTTTCATCTATATATACGAACTTCAATAAATCTTAAGGGGGGACTGCAATAAAATATTAACTTCCTCTATTACCAAAAATTTTGTATTTATCCCCCCCTTTAATCCTGTGATAATATACGTATACCATTTAAGAAAGGTGGTGCTCCATTTCTAATGCGTTTGGAAAAGGACAGAAATCTATTTATCGAAGAAAATAAAGGATTTATATATAATGCTGCAAGCAACGTTTGTAAAAAAAGACTTTCCTGGGAAAACGATGATGAATTAAGCATTGCGTTAATTGCATTTAATAATGCCTGTGATAAATATAACGAATCAAAGGGAAATTTCTTAGTTTTTGCAAAGGTTGCAATAAAGAATGCCCTTATAGATTTTTTTAGAAAATGCAGCAAAAATGCTTATCTTACATTTAGCAACGAAGACAATGATGAGTTTAATAAAATAGAAACTCGGATTTCAATTGATGAGTACGAAAAGGAACAAGAAAATAAACAAAGAGCTGAAGAAATAGCTATGCTAATACGTGAACTTTCTAAATATAAATTGACCTTTGATGATATTGTAAAATCATCTCCATCACATAGAGATACAAGGGAGAATGTTTTAAATATAGCATACAGATGTTCATCTGAAAAAAATATTGTTGAAAAAATCGAAAGAAAAAAAATATTACCTATTAAAGAAATCCTTCTCCTTACCGGGGCAAATAGAAAATTTATTGAAAAATGGCGAAGATATCTGTTAACTCTGATAATTATATTGTCAAGTGATAATTATCCATATATTAAATCTTATCTTGATATAAAAGTAGGTGAGAAAGATGAAAAATAAAACTGGTATAGTAATGAAAATAAAGGGTAAACATGCCTACGTAATGACTAAGGATGGTGCCTTTGAAAAAATTAAAATTGGCCATCTTACTCCACAGATTGGAGAAATTTTTACTGGTGAAGCTGTACAAGCAGTTCCAATATACAAATATGCAATTGCAGCAGCCTCATTCCTTTTTGTAATCACATTGGGCACAGGAGCATATGCCTATAATAAGCCAGTAACCTCTATTATATACAACGGAAGCACCAAAATTAAACTTGAGACTAACAGGTGGGATAGAATAGTAAAAGTAACTCCCCTTGATAAATCAGGGGAAAAATTAGTTAAATCTATTGACATAAAAAATAAAAAATTAAGTAATGGCCTTACAATTCTCCTTCAAGAATCTGAAAAATTGAATAACAAAGCATCTGTACCTGATAAAAATCCAAATAATAATAAAGAAATAAAAGTTAGCATTGAGACAAAAAAGAAGAACAATAAAATAAATGTCGATAAGCTAAAAGAAGAAGTAAATAAACATAATATTAAGCTAAAAATCGAAAACGAGAAGGATAACAAAGCTGAATCAAAGGATTTAGAAAATCAAAAAAAGCCCAAAGAGTATTTTGAAAATAAAATTAACAAAAAAGAACCTGTAAATAAACAAGAGCACGATAATTATATAGAATCTATTGATTATAATGAAAAATCACAAGAACCTAAAGATAAAAAGAACAATACGCCTAAGAAGGTAAAGGAGAAACATACTAAGAAGAAAAAATTCCAAGAAGATAAAAGTAATTTTCCCAATAATAATCCACTTAACTAAAATTAAAATATAATAGCAATTTCTCATTAATTGCTATATAATCTTAAGGTATAAAAAATTAGGAGGATTATTATGAGACTTAGGAAAAAACATTGGGCAAGACCTGAGCTTGAAGCCTGCAGCTTTGTAGTTACAAACCAGTATGATTTTAAGGGCAGATGGCTCCAAGTTTTTGGCAACAATAATGATATTTATTTGGAATTAGGTTGTGGCAGAGGAAAGTTTATTTCAGAAAACGCCATAAATAATCCTGATATTAATTATATTGGTATTGATCTTAAGGATGAGGTTTTAGTAGCTGCTAAACGCACTGTTGAAGAAAAATTTAAAAGAGAAAACAAAGAAGTAAATAATATTAAACTTATTCCAATGGAAATTGCATTTATTGAAAATGTATTTGATAAAAACGAGATTTCAAGAATTTACATCAATTTCTGTAATCCTTGGCCAAAACTAAGACATAACAAAAGAAGATTAACTCACACTGTTTTTCTAAACAGATATAAGAAATTTTTAAAGCCTGGAGCACAAATCTGGTTTAAAACTGATGATACAGATCTATTTAATGACTCCCAGGAATATTTTAAGGAATGTGGTTTTTCTATAAGTTATTTGACTTATGATTTACACAAAAGTGACTTTAAAAATAACATTATGACAGAGTATGAGACTAAATTTACTTCAATGGGACTTAAAACAATGTTTTTAATAGCAAATCTGTAAAAAAACTCTTTCTCGTGATAATTAAATTTAATTTAATATCACCAGGAAGGAGTTTTTCTTAAAGTTTATACCCCCCTCTTTTCAGGAGGCCATATAAACTTATGTATCTGCAGACTAAGTCTAACCTTTAGTCCATTTTGTATGAAATAGCTATAATGTCTCTTTAACATTTCAACAATTTCTCCTGCTTCAATCCTGTTAAATACAGGGGAAAAATTGATAATTACCTCTCCATTTGCTAACAAGTTTTTATATTTTTCTATTACCTTAAGAGCATAGTCAATATCATTGCTGTCACCAACAACAAACTTCAACTCATCACCTTTTCTTAATTTCCTTAAGTTATCCTCAAAAATATTAAACCTGCTCATTCCAGAGCTAGGTGATTTAATGTCCAATACATAAAACAAGTTTGGTATTTTGTTATCACCTGTGAAATTAATTATTTCCGTTTTATTGTAAACTGGGCAGCTGCCATTAGTTTCTATTCTCACCTTAAAACCCTTGTCAGCTAAATATAGTGGTAAATATCTTTTAGATTTACCTATTTCCAATGGTTCGCCGCCTGTGCATATAATTTCTTTAACCCCAATTTCAGTAATTCTATCTAATATTTCAACTGGAGTTAATAATTGATTTTCATCGCTAAATTCATCATAGCTGTATGTTGTATCACAATAACTGCATCTTAAATTACAACCTGCTGTCCTTATAAATGTCACAACCTCTCCTGCAGTTATGCCTTCTCCTGATATACTAGTAAAAATCTCAACAACTGGTATCTTTTCCTTCATAAAATCATTTAGTTTCATTTTTTTCCTCCTACCATGCCTTGGCATAACTTGTAGGCGTTTCCCATACCTTTACACTTTTTACATCAACATCAAACTTTTTAAACTCATCCCTCAAAATTCTTAAAAAATTCAATGCCATTTCTTCAGCAGTTGGTCTATAATCCACCTTTACTACCTTCTTACCGCTCTCTATTAGTATTCTTGCTATTTCATGTTCTGTTTTGTCTGGTGAATTTACCCAATACATAAAGGCATGATCCAGTTCTTTAACTATTCTCTCATTTACAATATCTTTTAAATCTTTAAAATCCAAAACCATGCCCTTCGAAGGATCTGATCCTTTAATTAAATTTCCAGTAAACCTTACAATTTCAACCTGCATCTTATAGGTATGCCCATGAAGATTCTGACACATTCCCTCATGATGAGCAAGCATATGTGCCATATCCCATGTAAATTCCTTTGTAACTGAAATATTGTCCATTTAAAAGCCTCCTTAAGCTTTCTTAGCATATGGAATTGGATCTATATAGCCTGCTTCTTTAAAAGCTTTTAATCTTAAAATGCAGCTGTCACATTCACCACATGCTGATTCTTCTCCTCTATAGCAAGTCCAGGTAAGGCTGTAATCTACACCTAAATCCATGCCAAGCCTAATTTCATCTGCCTTTGTCATATTCATAAAAGGGGCATGAATCTTTATATTCTTGCCATGCTCTGCAGCACAGACAGTACCAAGATTAATCGCTGCTTCCATTGCAACAATAAATTCTTTTCTGCAATCAACATATCCAGAATAGTCAACTTCACTTACCCCAATAAAAATATCCTGTGCTCCAATAACCTCTGCATAAGAAGCCGCAAAGGATAGAAATATCATGTTTCTTGCTGGGACATAGGTAACTGGTATCTCCTTTCTATTTTCATCCCCTAAAGGCACATCTATATTTGTATCTGTTAGTGCAGAGCCCCCCCATGCATTCATATTTGTCTTTACTACAATATGTTCCTTTACTCCCGCAGCCAAGGCAACTTTTTGAGCCGATTCAAGCTCCTTTTTCTGCCTTTGACCATAATCAAAGGATATTGCATAGACTTCATATCCCTGTGATTTTGCTAAATATACTGCTGTTGTTGAATCTAATCCGCCTGATAATAGCACTACTGCCTTTTTCACTATCTATTTCATCCTTTCCTGTTGCATTTTTTATTCTTGCTTAATTTATAATGTTATTATTTGCCTAATCATCAGAAAAAATCATATTACAAATATATATTATATAACAAATTAAATAAAATTTTAAAGCCCATAATTCCTCAGCCAAATTTAAACTATTTTAACATAGTAAAAATCTATTTTATGCTGATAAAGAATTATGGGCATTAAATTCTATTATATTAGGATTTAGTTTAGATTTACATAAAAATACACTATTGTATTTAAATAAATAACTCCTGTTGAATTAAATTAATCTCCATCAAAGAGATTTCCAATTCCACCTAAAACATCTAATACTCCGCCCTCATCTTTTCTTACTCCACCTGTATGAGGCATTGCATGAAATATTCTATCTGCTAATCTGCTAAATGGAAGAGACTGTATCCAAACAGAACCTGGTCCAGTTAAGGTTGCAAAAAACAGACCTTCTCCGCCGAAAAATGCAGTCTTTACGTTGCCAACATATTGTATATCATAATGAACACTTCCTGTCATAGCAACAAGACAACCTGTATCAACCCTTAAAGTTTCTCCTGGCATTAATTCTTTTTTGATTATAGTCCCACCTGCATGGGCAAATGCTAATCCATCGCCTTCAAGCCTCTGCATGATAAAACCTTCTCCACCGAAGAAGCCTACCCCAAGCTTTTTTCTGAAATCTATAGAAACTGAAACACCTTTGGCTGCACATAAAAAAGCATCTCTTTGACATATAACCCTGCCGCCATACTGTGCAAGGTCCAGTGGTATTATTTTCCCAGGATAAGGTGCTGCAAAGGAAACCTGCTGCTTTCCATATCCCATATTAGTAAACATAGTCATAAACAAACTTTCCCCAGTTAGTATTCTTTTCCCGGCACCAAAGAGTTTTCCCATAAATCCACCTTGATTATCCTGACCTGAACCATCACCAAATATTGTCTGCATCTGTATTCCCTGTGACATCATCATCATTGCTCCAGCCTCTGCAATAACGCTTTCCTGTGGATCTAGTTCAATCTCTACAAACTGCATATCATCCCCATAAATTTTATAATCGATCTGATGAGCATACCCCATAATAATTCTCCCTTCAAAAAATATCTTAATTTTATCTTACACTAATGTCTATATGTTATTCAACACAACTTTTATTTATTAAAATATTTATAGAAACCTGAATACATGATATCATTAAAAGAAAAACAAGTTTTTGGAGGTAATTTATGGCTTTTGAAATCAGACCTTACCCTGAATGGTCATGGTCAAAAACACGTGACGACGTTTTTAAAGATTGTCCAAGAATGTATTATTATAATTACTATGCTTCTCATAACGGATGGCTTCATGATTCCGATGAGTTTACTAAAACTGTATATAGATTGAAACAGATGAAAAATTTATACCTCATCTTTGGAGAATCTCTACACCAAATTGCAAAGAACTCCATAGCAGAATACATTGAAAATAATAAACTCCCTGATAAGGGAGTATTGATTAATACCATAAGGAACAACCTTAACACTGCTTACAAAGATTCAAAAAATAAAAGTTCATGGATATTCTCTCCTAAAAAACAAACTATGCTGCATGAAATGTATTATTATAATGCACTTCCATCTGGCAGGGTTGAAGAAATAAAAGGTCGTATTGAATCCTGTATAACAAATTTTTTAAACTCAAGAAGCTTTAAAGAAATAATACATAGAAAGAACATAAAAATTATAGAACTGGATGAAAATTTAAACTACATGACACTGGAAGAAAATAAGATATTTGCTATAATAGACCTTTTATTTATAAGTGATGATGGTAAATGGGTTGTTGTTGACTGGAAAACAGGTCAGGAGTCAGATTCAATTGAGGATCAATTATTGATTTATGCAGTTTATGTTAATAAAATTTATAATGTTCCCTTTGAAAAAATTGAACTTAGGATTGAATATTTGTTATCAGGGGAAACTTTTGTTATGAATGTAGACGAAACTAAAATTGAAAAGATAAAGGATAAAATTTTTAAAAGCATAGAAGAAATGAAAGGCTATCTGATTAACCCTGAGTTAAACATACCTATGACCATTGACAAGTTTCCTGTCCAGCCCGGAAATTTTAAATGCTGCCAATGCAATTACAGAGAAATCTGTGAGGAAAAATACATTTAACATTGTATAGGAGGTTTTATTATGTTGTATGGAGCTAAAGCTGCAAAATCAGATAACAGCCTGACCTTAGAGAAAATGCTGAAATATGCTATTGAAGATGAATATCTTGCAAGGCAGGAATATGAAATAGCCATAAGCCAGTTTGGTGATGAAAAGCCCTTTCCAAATATTATTAATTCCGAAGTTAATCATATTAATTGGTTAAAAGGTCTTTTTGAAAAGTATAACTTCCAAATTCCAGTAGATGAAGCCCATAGACATCTGGATTCACCTGGAAATTTTATTCATTCCCTTGATCTAGGTGTTGAAGCAGAGATTGAGAACATAGAAATGTATGAAAGATTTTTGTTGGAAGAAATCCCCGATGATGTTCGAGAGGTTTTTACTAAGCTAAGAGATGCTTCTAAAGGACACCTTTTTGTTTTGAAAAAAAGGCTTGAATCAATGTAACAACACATATTACAAACTATTCACAAAATCATGTATTTAATTTTGCTTAAAAATAATTTCTTTCAATAAATCTGATATTTTAAGACAGTCTAAATGGAAATAATTCTCCATCTGGGCTGTTTTAATTTTTCTGTATAGGTTAAAATCCTAATATTAAATTTATCTTCTTAATCATATAATTATTAATGAGATTAAATTTTAAAATAAAGGATATAATTCCCATGGGAGGTGTTTTTTATTGATTAATAATGTAGACAATAAAAAAATTTTAAAATGGCATCTTTGGGGTACAGCTTTTTTAATACTAGTAGGATCACTGTTGCATTTTGCCTTTGAATGGTCAAATTATTCTTTAATTGTTGGAGCATTAACCCCTGTTAACGAAAGTGTCTGGGAACATCTGAAACTTGGATTTACATCACTTTTAATATTTTCTATATTTGAATATCCCAATTTAAAAAATTATGCAAATAATTATTTCATTGCTAAAGCTTCTGGGATTATTGTTTTTAATTTAATAATCGTACTTCTTTTCTATTTATATACATCAATAGCAGGACATTCTATTTTAATTTTAGATATCTCCCTTTATGTTGCAGGTTGTATTTTATGTCAAATAATAAGCTATAAATTCATGTGCAGAAAAAGCTTCCCAAAATCAATTTCTCTAATCAGCATAGTCTTTATTATATTACAATTAGCTTCCTTTATAATATTTACTTTTAATCCTCCTAGGCTCCCAATTTTTATGGACTCTAAAACAAAATCCTACGGTATAGTAAAAGACTAATTAAATCCCTTCATATTTAATATCATTGAAAAGGGCTGTAGCTTAGAATTTTTTGTTACTAATGCTACAGCACCTTTTCGTTTTATAATACATCCATCTTTAAATCTTAATTTTATTATTTTTTTATCCTTTCAATTTTACTGTAAAGTGAAGTTAAAAAACCCACCAAACAAATTACGGCTGTTGTATAATACACATATTTCATCCCATATACAAAGGCATCTTCTCTTCCATCAACATAATTTAATACCTTATATCCTATTTTATAGCTCATTCTGTTATACAATATTGAGGTTGAAAGGGAAACACCAAATACAAATCCAAGATTTCTAATCAATGCATTTATTCCCCCTGCTATACCAAGCTTATTTCTTGGAACTGATGACATAACAAGTGAATTATTAGGGGACTGAAATAATCCATTTCCTAAACCCAGAATAGCTATTACAAAAACAATATATGATATTCTACTTCCCTCCCATAACCTTGTTAAAGAAAAAAGTCCAATAGTTGTTATTGCCAGTCCCACAAGAGTAAGAATTTTACTTCCAATTTTATCAGATAAATATCCGCTGAGGGGTGCCACTATACTCAGTATAACTGGATAAACCATAAGTATTGTACCAGTTTTTGCAGGTGTTATTTTAAGTACATATTGAAGATAAAATGGTTGAATTATATTCACACTGCTTATTCCTAAAAAGGAGACAAAGGCACAAAATACATTTATGGAAAATGTATTATTTTTAAAAATTGATAAATCAACCATTGGGGTTTCGGTTCTCTTCTCTATTATTATAAATAGCACAAAAGAAATCAGTGCTGCAGATAAACCTAGGTTTACTTTAACGTCATATCCTGTTCTTTGACCTGTAATCAGCCCCCAAAACAATAAAACTATAAAAATAGAGAATAACAATGCACCTTTAATATCTAAGCTTTGATTTTCATTGATTTCCCCTCTTGGGAGAAATTTTAGTGCAAAAATAAAAGCAATCACCCCAATTGGTACATTTATTAAAAAGATATATTGCCAGCTAAAATATGTAATTAAATATCCTCCCAATGGAGGTCCAACCAAGGTGCCTAAGGCTACAAATGTGGCAGATATTCCCAACGCCCTCCCCCTTTCATTAACGGGGAAAACATGAGTTATTATTCCCTGGCTGGTAGCCATTGTCATAGCAGCACCTATTCCCTGAACGATTCTTGAAATCACTAGGAACTTTAAGTTAGTTGATATACCGCATAATAAGGACCCCAGTGAAAATAAAATAAATCCATATTTAAACACATTTGTTTTTCCTTTTATATCTCCAAGTCTGCCAAAGAAAAGTATAGTTGCTGATATTACTATCAAATAACTTGTAACAACTTCTTCAATGGATGCCATGGATGCAGAAAGACGCTTTGCCATAACTGGCAGTGCTACATTTACTATGCTACTATCAAGACATGCCATAAAAGGCATGATGATAACCACAGATAAAATAATCCACCTATTTTTATATACATCAGTTTCTATATGTTCCAATTTTTATGTCACTTCCTCTCCATTATTTATGTATTACAAAACAACCTATATTTTGATTGAAACTTATGATTAAATAACATAATTCACTAATATTATAATATATTTAATGATTTTAAACAAATGTAACAAATTATGGTATTTAACTTAAGTTGAAGAAAATGTATAAAAATAATATACTATTATAAAATATACATCAAAACTAGGAGGGCAACATGTTTAATAAAAATTACAGAGCTATAAATGATTCCACATGGTATGGAAGGATTGACAGTTTAGATAATTATGATGCCTTCAGATGGCATCAATGGGTAAAACCCCTTGATTTAAGGGATGAAAACCTGATACCTCTAAAGGATAAGCTAGGCTTTGCATTTCTAGGTTTCTGCTGTGATGAAGGCGTTAGACGAAATAAAGGAAGAACTGGAGCTGCAAACGGTCCTCAAAGCATCAGAAAGGAAATGGCTAACCTACCTTGTGACTTTACAAAGGATGTTCTACTATTTGATGCTGGAGATATTCTCAGTGAAAATATTTCACTTGAAGAAAGCCAAACTCTACTTGCGGCTGCTGTTGAAAAAATTTTAAGCCTAAATCTTTTTCCAATTATATTAGGCGGTGGGCATGAAACAGCCTTTGGAAATTACTCAGGTATACTGAATTATCTAGCAAAGAAAACAGATAAGCCAAAAATTGGGATTATAAATTTTGACGCCCATTTTGATCTCAGACCATATCCAGAGGGTGGTAATTCTGGAACAATGTTTAGACAAATCGCTGATATCTGCAAGGAAAAGAATTTAGATTACTCCTACTTCTGCATCGGTATTCAGAAACACAGCAATACAGTTGATTTATTTAAAACTGCTGATCGTCTTGGAGTTAACTACATACTGGCTAAGGATATAATAGACAGCGATAATTGGAGTGTACTTGAGAAGCTTGACGATTTTATAAAACTCCAGGATCACATTTATGTAACAATATGTACTGATGTTTTTTCTACATCCTATGCACCTGGTGTAAGTGCAACCCAACCCCTAGGTCTTGATCCTGAGAGAGTTTTGAAATTCCTGAAACATATTCTGCGTTCAAACAAAACTGTCAGCTTTGATATCTGTGAAGTTTCACCAAGATTTGATCTGGACAGCACAACGGCTGATTTAGCTTCCTTAATCATTTTTTCACTTGTTAATACAGTTGCTCATATAAATAACTTGGGACTTTAGTATGTTTAAATAAAAACATAAAGTTGTATCCCATTAGCATTTTTAACTGCTGATGGGACACCCCTATAAAAATATTATATAATGCAATTAAATATATCCTTTACCCTTATATCTCCATTATCATTAAACCATCTAGAAATCTTAATTATTTTCTCGCCGTCCTTTATATCTTTATATTCTATTGCATATTCCTTTAAGACATCCTTACATAATTTTTCATCGAATTTCATGTTGCCTGTTATTTCCAATATAAAGCAACACGCCCTTTCTTCATTCTCAAATCCAGTTATATTACAAGTCTCACTCATACCATTGTTTAAAAAATAACATTAAATGTCATTAGTTCCTTAAGTAAAGGATGCATTATCTCCTTCTGGTTTATAATTTGCAGATTTCTTGTATTTATTTCTTCATAAATAGCATTTTTTAATTTTTTCACTTTGTTCATACTTTAATTCTCCTGACAATTCACTCTATTTAAATTTATTTTGCATCTTTCAGTTTGATTATAGAAGTAGAAGATATGATTGTCAATCGTTAATAATCATTCAGACTGTTTAAAATTTCTATATGCCAAATCTTTTTTTACAATAATTTATCAAATCCAGTGCTGCCTTAACTCCAGAATAAACTGCACCCTGCATCCAGCCATGGCATGTTGAAATGTGTTCTCCTGCAAAATAAACTTTGTTATTATATTCTGCTTTTGATAAGTTGTAAATAAATAACCTTAACTGATGTGGCATAAAATAACAAAAACCACCGTAAAAATATCTTTCTTTATTCCATTCTATAGTAACATGTTCTTCTACTATTCTATCCATATAACCCTCAGGTAATCCATGAATTTCTTCAATTTGTCTTTTTATCAATTTAATACGCAGTTTCTCCTCCAGATTACCAAGCCTGATTCCATCCTGTGCATAGGCATATGATGCTAATAATACACCTGGCTCTTTATAGTATATTTCCTTATTACCTTTAATTTCTGCATGATCTGAGGGATACCAGATACTTGTTATAGGTAAATCCGAAAAAGAACCACCACCTAAAATTCTTTCATTTTCGTCTCCCTCTTCCCAGAATCTCCTATTACATAAAAACAAAGTTTTTTGTGCAGTAGAATAACTTACTTCCTTAATTGCCTGCATTTTTTTTGTGCTAAACATAGGATAAATATCAACAGTTCTAAGACTTGAAAAAGGTATTGTACATATTACAAAATCAAAGTTCTCACTCTTTACTTCATTTGAAGAACTTGAGTGATACTTTATTGCAACTTTGTCCTTACTATTCATTTCATATATTCCAATTACCCTGCTGCCTTTTTTAAAATTAAATTTTCCTATCTTGCTGACATCGATATTGCCATATTCCTTAGGCTTTGTTGAAAGTAATGAGTTTAAAAATGCTTGGGGCAGATTGGATGTTCCACCTACTATCTCATACATATAAGAAAAATCAACAGGGTATTCCTCCTGAAGAATTTCAAAATAGCTGTTATTATAAAACTGACCAGCATATGGAACTACACTTGATATTAATTGAATAGCTCCCTGACTTAAACCCATTTGTTCAAGAACCTGCCTGATACCAAGCCCAGTCCAATATTCAATAGGAAATGAATATTTCTTTTTAATCTGTAATATTTCTTGTCTTATGTCTGGGGACATTTTTTCCAGTGGTGTTAAAAGACCATAACTAAGCAATTTTTGCCATGGGAGAGCTCTTTCCCATGGATAGAGTTTAAATTTTGGATAAATCTTGTCCATTACATTTTTTCCCTTTGGATCATTTCTTACCCTTGTATTTCTTATATATATAAATGCATTGGGATTATTTTGTACAAAGGGTCTTGTTTTAAGCCCGAAAAGATTAATATAATGCCAGACACTTTCATGGGCTATAGGTATTCTCATTGCTCCTAATTCACCATATAACTTTTTCTGTTTATCAAAGTAATAGGTATATGCCCTTCCACCTATTCTGTCTTCATTAGCTTCAAATAAAGTGATATCAAATCCTAATTTTCTCAGTTCAAAGGAAGAAGCTAAACCTGCAAGCCCTCCTCCTATTACAGCAACTTTTATACCATGAAAATTTCCAAAACTATTAATACTTTTTATTTCCTCAGGCAAAGATAAATTTTTTATTATATTGTTAAAATCCTCCTCTCTATTAACCTCTTTCAATGCTATTTTCAACATATTATTTCTTTCATCATCTGTTGGATTACTTGGCTGAATAAACCCTTTTTTAACAGCCAATACTTTCACTCCTTAAAATTTTTCTAAAATATATATATTATATTCCATTTCTGTAAATTCATTTTGCTTACTTATTTCTTGTATGTTACTATATAATTGTTAGTAATTTTATTAATATTCTTAAAATTAAGTATGAACTTAATCAATATTTCAAAGGGGGGTTAATATGGACAGAAATCTATTATTGAATGCCTTAACGAAAGAAGGCTATCAGGATTTAAGATATCAGAAATTGAATAAAACATCGATAGTTGTAAAGGACAGAGATGTAAAAGAAGTGAGTGTTATCACTAAATCCGGTGGACATGCCAGATGCCTTTTAGGAGGAGGTTTTGGAACGTTTTCTTTTAATAATATCGATGATGCCTCGATGGCTCTTGAAGAATGTATTAGAGCAAGTAGACTCATTCCTGGCAATAAAAAATTAGCAAAAACTCCTGTTATTCAAGACAAAATCACTGTTGAGCCCAAAACTGATCCTAGACAGATTTCCATAGATGATAAAAAGGAATTACTTTTAAAATACTGTAATATTCTGATGGATTATGAAGGTATTGCAACTGTAACAGCAGATTACTATGAACAATTCTCAGATAAAATATTTGTAAACAATGAAGGTACAGTAATAGAACAAGAAGAACTTATCTGTGGTATGAAATTTTTCATAACATCTCAAAAAGGAGATATCACTCAGCAAACACGTCTTTCCTTTGGGGGAAATCAAAGTTTTCATGAGCTTTTAGACAAAGAAGAATTTGTTCTTGCTAAAGCCAGGGAAACTGTTAATCTTTTATCTGCAGCTCCTGTAACTGGAGGAATCTACGACGTTATACTTGATAGTGATGTTGGTGGATTATTTATACATGAAGCATTTGGACATTTAAGTGAAGCTGATAACCTCCTTGGAAGCCCAAGTCTAAAGAAAACAATGACACTTGGAACCAGATTTGGTAGGGATATTTTAAACGTAATAGATGATCCATCTATGGAAGGTAACCCAGGAAGCTATATTTATGATGATGAAGGTGTTAAGGGTACTAGAACTTATTTAATAAAGAATGGATTTCTTTCTGGAAGACTTCATTCCAGAGAAACTGCTGAAGAAACCAATGAAATCCCAACTGGTCATGCAAGGGCTAAGGATTTTAACTTTACACCTATTGTAAGAATGGGAAATATTTATATTGATAAAGGTACTGATAATATTGAGGACATGATAAAATCCATTGATTATGGAATTTATCTCTTTGGTTCTGCTGGTGGACAGACCTCTGGTGAGGCATTTACCTTTGCCGTTCAGGGTGGATATATTATTCGAAATGGTAAGCTATGTGAAATGGTAAGAGATATTGCTCTTAGTGGAAATCTTTTCGAAACACTACATAACATTGAAATGATTGGAAATGAAGTAACTTTCTCAAGGGTTGGAGGCTGCGGTAAAAGTGGTCAAATACTCGTTTCCTCCGGTAAAGGCTCTGCTCCAATCAAAATCAAATCCATGGCAATAGGAGGTAAATAAAATGAGAAATTTACTAGATAAAGCCCTAAAAAAATGTGATGCTGCTGAACTGTTTAAAAAAGAAGAATACCAATTATCCCTTGGACTTATTCAGGGGAAGGTTCAGGGAGTAACTGGGAAAAATACTACTGAGATAGCCTTAAGACTTATAAAGGATAACAATATGGGAAGTGCTGTTTCAACATCAACTAATGATGAATCAATTATAGACAGGGCACTGATTTCTAACAGATATCAAAAATGTGAAGCCATAGAATTTGCAAGTAAAAAGCCTGAAAAGATCAGTTGTTTTGACCCTAGGGTTAAAAATCTTACCACTGAAGAAATGATTTATGAAGGTCAAAAAATTATTAATGTTTTTGCTAAACTATCTCAAGATATAATTCCAGATATACATATTGTAAAAAACGTTAAAAATACTCAGATTACTAACTCAAATGGTTTTGATTACAGCTATGATAGTACTAATTATGCCTTATCCATTTCTACTAGAACTTCCAAGGGTTTTACTGAAGTTCATAAATATATAGAAGCAGCTGACTTCAGGTCTTTTTCCGAAGCTGAAATTGAAAATATTATACATGAGCACAAAATATCACAAAACAGGATACATATTAAAACAGATAAAATACCGGTTATTTTCAGCGGTAAAGCTATGGGTTCTTTAATGCTGAGACTTCTTTCAGGAGTAAAGGGAGAAAATATAGTTAAAAAAATCTCTCCACTTCACGATAAATTAAACCATCAAATATTTGCTGATGGTGTTACCATAAAGGATAATGGCAGATTGGAGATGGGGCTTAGAAGCTGTCCATTTGATGATGAAGGATATTCAACAAATGACACAACACTTGTTGAAAATGGAGTCTTGAAAAACTACCTTGTTGGTTACTCAGATGGCAAGAAATTAGGTCTTAAGCTACTGGAAACAGTTTTAAAAGAACGCTTTTTTCTCAGGATATTGAGGATGCCCCTTCCATTGATTCTACCAATATGTTAATTAGTGGATTAAATGTTCCTGATGATGATTTAATTAAAGGAATAGAAAGAGGCATATATGTAGATAGTGTTATGGGTGCTCATACAGGAAATATGGTTGCTGGAGAATGCTCATTAAATATTTCATGCGGATATCTGATAGAAAATGGCAGGTTTACCGGCAAGGTTATGGATGCAATGGTTGCTGGCAATATTTATGAAACATTTAAAAATATATCCGCTATGGGTACAAGATTAGAACCAATGGATGCTATATTCTATTCAATTGGCTATTCACCAGCTGTACTCTTCAAAGAAATCAGTGTTGTAGGTAAATAAAATCATTATTAAGGCTGTAGCACTAACAACTAAAAATGTTAGTGCTACAGCACTTTTTATTTAAATATAAATATTTCTTAATATATATTCAAGAATGTTGTTTTTTGAATTATTTTGTTAATTTTTATTAATTTTTTCCCTTATATTAACAAATTTTAAATTTTATATTACAAATTTCCTGTCATGTTTTGTATTTTATGTTCGAAATATATTGTAACACTACTATGG
>NZ_AZQP01000035.1 GCF_000601455.1 Fervidicella metallireducens AeB | reverse complement strand
GCCGGATTTATATGGCCCAGTAGTAGCTCAGTTGGTTAGAGTGCCGGCCTGTCACGCCGGAGGTCGAGGGTTCGAGCCCCTTCTGGGTCGCCATATATTAGGGCCTTTAGCTCAGTTGGTTAGAGCAACCGGCTCATAACCGGTTGGTCCGGGGTTCGAGTCCCTGAAGGCCCACCAATTCAATATGGCGGCGTAGCTCAGATGGCCAGAGCATTCGGTTCATACCCGAAGTGTCAGGGGTTCGACTCCCTTCGCCGCCACCACTATATATGGCCCCTTGGTCAAGCGGTCAAGACACCACCCTTTCACGGTGGTAACAGGGGTTCGATTCCCCTAGGGGTCACCATTTTCGGGGTGTGGCGCAGATGGGAGCGCGCGTGGTTTGGGACCATGAGGTCGCAGGTTCAATCCCTGTCACCCCGACCATTTAAAATATATATCAGTTTATATCATGCGGGAGTGGCGGAATCGGCAGACGCACAGGACTTAAAATCCTGGGTCTGAATAAGGCGTATGGGTTCAAGTCCCATCTCCCGCACCATTTATATTTATGCCCAGATAGCTCAGTCGGTAGAGCAGGGGACTGAAAATCCCCGTGTCGCTGGTTCGATTCCGGCTCTGGGCACCACCAATCTTCACAATTTGTGAGGATTTTTTTATTTGCAGAAACTACATAACAGTGTTTTGGGTTGTTATACAAGGTTAGTTGTGTTATTATATGAAGAAAAATATAATACATATGAAAAGGAGACTAAATATGGAAAAAAAGATTTTAGCTGTAGTCAATGGTGTAGAAATAACAGAAGGACATCTTAATTATGCTGCATCAAGATTTCCAGCAGACAGACAAAGTTTTTTCAGAACAGATGAAGGTAGAAAGCAATTATTAGAACAGCTGGTAGCCTGGGAATTACTATATAACTTTGCTTCTGATAATAACTTTGAAGAGAGAGAAGATTATAAATTTCAACTTGAGGAAGCAAGAAAGGCTATTTTAACTCAAATGGCCATACAAGAAGCTATTAAGTCAATAAAGGTTGAAGAGAGTGAAGCAGAAAAATACTATAATGATAATAAAGAGTATTTTATGGATATGGAGCAGGTGAAGGCAAAGCATATACTTGTTGAAAGTGAAGAAAAAGCTAAACAAGTTATTGAGGTAATCAATAATGGTATGACTTTTGAAGAAACAGCTCAACTATTTTCATCATGTCCTTCTAAAGCACAGGGAGGAGATTTGGGTTATTTCTCAAGGGGGGTTATGGTTCCTGAATTTGAACAGGCTGCATTTGCGTTGGAAGTTGGAGTTATAAGTGCTCCTGTTAAAACTCAATTTGGATATCATATAATACTTGTTGAAGATAAAAAGGAAGCTTCAGTAAAACCATTTGATGAAGTTAAGGGAATGATAATAAATCAACTGACTCAAGAAAAGCAAAATAATGTTTATATGAATTTAATTGAGGAATTAAAGGGTAAATATGATATAGAATATAAATAAAAAGGAGCTGTGGCACAAGGGATTTTGTGCCACAGCTCTTTTTTAAGATTCCCAGTTAAACACATATGGTTTGTTTCTATAATAATCTCCATAATTTAAACCATAGCCTACAACGAATAGATCAGGTATTGTAAAGCATGCATATTCAGGTACTAATTCAACTTTTCTTCTTGATGGTTTATCTAGCAGTACACAACATTTAATACTTGCAGGATTAAATTTCTCAAGGTGCTCCTTTACAAATTTCATAGTTATTCCAGAGTCAACAATATCATCAACTATTAAAACGTCGTATCCCTCTATATAATCGGCAATGTCTTGAACAACCTTAACAACGCCTGTTGAAGTCTCACTGTGTCCATAGCTTGATGTTGCCATAAAACCAATTTTCACAGGAACATCGATTTGTCTAACCAGGTCTGCAGTAAAGATAAAGCTGCCTCTTAAAAGTGATAGAACATAAAGTTTCTTTCCTTCATAGTCCTTTGATATAGTTTTGCCTATTTCTGAAACCTTTGCAGCAATTTCTTCAGCAGAAATCAGTATATTTTCCTTCTTTCCTTCCATCATACTACCTCCATAATTTCCTTAAGTATTAAATCTAATATAAAATATATGATAAGTATTTGTCAAGGTATTGGAGAGGTTGGATATATATGTTGTTGAATTCAGGAAGTAATGTTAATATTATTATTGACCCACCTTTGAATGTTGATTTTTGTATGTTTAAATATTGCTGTCGATTAGGGAGGAATGAAGATGATAAGGGGCAATTTAGAAGGAATTAAAAAAATATATATTCAAACTCTTGAAGAATTATATGAGATGAATTGTGATAAAAATTATATTATTTCTAGAGAAATCTTAGATATTATATGTAGAATTTCAAACAACATCAACAAAGAGATATCTGTGTATATAAACAGGAGAGGAAAGGTTGTTGATATTGCAGTTGGAGACAGCAATACGGTAAGTCTTGAAGCCCTTACTGAAAAAAGAAATGAGTCAGGACTTTCAGGTATCAGGTGTATCCATACTCATCCAGGGGGAGATGCCAAGTTATCTCCTGTTGATGTTACAGCTCTGATTAGTTTAAAATTTGATTGTATGGTTGCTGTAAGTATTAATGAAAATGGTGCAAATGAGTTTTCACTTGGATATTTGAAGGCGGAAGAAGGTCGATTATTAGAAGAGGTATATTTTGCAGGACCATACAGTATTGAATCCATGTATGAAATAAATATTTTAAATCTTGTTCAAGAGATAGAGCGTGATGTTTATGATAGAATTCATCAGGTCTATAATGATGAAAATGAACGAGCTATATTAGTTTCAATGGCCAGCACCGATCTTTATACTCCGGAAGAATCTATAGATGAATTAGCTGAACTTGTGGAAACAGCAGGTGGAGAGGTTGTACATAAAATTATTCAGAAAAAATCAAAGATAGATCCGGCAACCTATATAGGTAGCGGTAAGGCAAACGAAATTTCACTTTTAAGACAAAGTGTTATGGCAAATACAGTTGTCTTTGATGATGAGCTAAGTGGTGCACAGGTAAGAAACTTAGAAGAAATTCTTGGCTGTAAAGTAATAGACAGAACAACTTTGATATTAGATATTTTTTGCTCAAAGAGCAAAATCAAGGGAAGGAAAAATTCAGGTAGAGCTTGCACAGCTAAAGTATAGGCTTCCTAGGCTTATAGGAATTGGCGGAAGTCTTTCAAGAACAGGTGGAGGTATTGGAACCAGAGGTCCTGGAGAAAAGAAGCTTGAAACTGACAAAAGACATATAAGGGAGAGAATTTATGATCTTCAGAGGGAACTTAATGACATAAAAAAAACCAGAAGTCTACAAAGAGAAAGAAGAAAGTCAAATGAAATTCCTGTTGTCTCCCTTGCTGGATATACAAATGCTGGTAAATCAACCTTGAGAAATAAACTATGTGAGCTTGCCGGAGTTGAAAAGGAGAAGGTTTTAGAAGCCAATATGTTATTTGCAACTTTGGATACAACAACAAGGCTTGTTACTTTGCCATCAGGTAAGGATGCACTGTTTTCTGATACAGTAGGTTTTATTAGAAAGCTACCCCATGATTTAATTGAAGCATTTAAATCAACACTTGAAGAGGTTGTTTATAGTGATCTAATTCTTCATGTTGTTGATGCATCAAATAAAAATGCAGTTGCTCAGATAGAAACTGTAAACGGCGTTTTAAGGGAAATCGGAGCAGAAGATAAAAAAGTTATTCTTGTTTTAAATAAGATTGATATGGCTGATGAAGATGGACTTTCAATTTTAAGAAGCAAATATGATAACACTATTGAAGTTTCTGCACTGAAAAACATCAATCTAGATATTCTATTAGAAATGGTAGAAAAAGAAATTTATAAAAATTTTATTTCAGCCTCTTTATTAATCCCATACAGCGAAGGAAAGGTAATTTCTTATCTTCATGAAAACAACTGTGTTGAAAAGGAAGATTATCGTGAAGATGGCATTTATGTAGAAATTAAAACAACGCCAGATATATTCGGCAGGGTTAGGGAATATGAAATACAGTAAAAAATGAGTTACATTTGAGGATGTTGCAAATTTAAAAAAATATGATATAATATAAGATGTTAGTGTTGCCGAATCGCCAAGTTGGTAAGGCACCTGGCTCTGGACCAGGTATTCGTGGGTTCGAGTCCTACTTCGGCAGCCAAATCTTATTATGATGCCGAGTCGCCAAGTCGGTAAGGCACCTGGCTCTGGACCAGGCATTCGTGGGTTCGAGTCCTACCTCGGCAGCCAAAAGATGGTATTTACCATCTTTTTTTTATCCAAGGATAAACCCATTAATAATTCTCCAGTTAATTAATGTCTAATTTCAGCAACTTTATTAAAGTCAAGAATTTTAAAGTAATCATTAAAATATATATATTAATATCATAATTTAGTTTTAATTGGCTTTTTTTAAAGTGATTTATTCAAAGTTTATATGAATGGAGGTTTGATTACATATATTTACTATGTTAAAATGGTACTAATTATTTAAGGAGGGGTTTAAATGAAAAGATTTAAAGGATTGATAATAACATTAGCAGTAATTGCTTTTTTAGGACTTTGGGTAGGAGGAACCTACAATAGTCTTGTGTCCTATAATGAAAAGGTAAATAATTCTTATGCGCAGATTCAAAATAATCTTCAAAGAAGGGCAGATTTGATTCCGAATCTTGTTGAAACTGTAAAGGGTTATGCAAAACATGAAAAGGAAGTACTTAATAATATAGCTGATGCAAGGGCGAAACTTGCTGGTGCAAAAAGTATACCAGAGCAGGCAGCAGCAAATGAACAGTTAAATGGTGCTCTTTCAAGACTACTTGTTGTAGTGGAGAATTATCCTAATTTAAAGGCTGACGCTAATTTCAGGCAACTTATGGATGAATTAGCTGGTACTGAAAATAGGATAGCTGTTGCAAGGAAGGACTATAACGATACTGTCAGAGCCTATAATGTAAAGATAAAGAAATTCCCAACAGTTATTTTTGCTAATATGTTTGGTTTTGAAGAAAAACCTTATTTTGAAGCATCTCAGGATGCACAAAAAACTCCTAAAGTAAACTTTTAAGGAGGGCAACTAAATGAAGTTAACAAAAAGGGTTTTTGCCCTTTTTCTAACCATTTCTATTCTAATGGTGACAAATGTGTTGGCCAAAGAGACAATTCCAAAACCTACGGAATACAAATATGTCAATGATTATGTTAACATCATTTCAGAAGAAGCAAAAAATAAAATTATTCAAATTGGAGATGAACTATATAAAAAGACTGGTGCAGAGATTACTGTAGCTGTTATTGAAACGACTGGTGATGCTACTATTGAGGAATATGCCAATGAATTGTTTAGAAGCTGGGGAATAGGTAATAAGGAAAAAAACAATGGTGTATTATTACTAGTTGCAGTTAAGGATAGAAAAATGAGAATTGAAGTTGGCTATGGTCTTGAGGGAGCATTGCCAGATGGTAAAACAGGAAGAATAAGAGATGAGTATATATTACCTTATTTTAAAGACAATGATTACTCCAGTGGAGTTTTAAATGGTTATGCTGTCTTGTGTAGAGAGGCAGCAAAGGAGTATAATGTCATTTTAGACTCTTTAAATACAGATATTGAAAAGCCACAAGGAAGAACTGATAACAATGTTAATGTAGATATACCACCTATACCAATAATACTACTGATTATAATACTTTTTCTTACTGATAGAATCTTGTTTAAAGGTGCAATATTGAGGACGATATTTATTTTATTGTTTAATGGCCGAGGCGGTCGAGGCGGTCGCGGAGGTTTTGGTGGAGGCGGATTTGGTGGTGGTTCATCTGGAGGCGGATTTGGTGGAGGTTCTTCAGGTGGTGGAGGATCATCAGGCAGTTGGTAGATTAGATAAATAACCTAAAGCACTATCAAAATATAGTTATCATATAAAATTTTGATAGTGCTTTTTAATTTATAATAAATAATCTAATAGCTACAAACATGCAGGCAAAATATATAACTGTTTGAGAAGCAATAATTATATATGTTAATATGGAGGTCATATTAAAAAAGTCCTGAAAATTGCAGTCAATACCTCCTGAAAAAATTTTTCTTATTAAATAAATTTGATTATCGTGTTTAACTAAAGAATTTCCAGTCATATATATTGTTTTTGGAATTCCAAGTATATCACAAATTGTAGGGGCAATGTCAGTTTGGCTTATTGTGTTTGTGTTATTTATCGGTGAGAAGGTATTGATTTCATTGCTTATTATACATATGGGTATCTGAAGACAATCAGGATTATCATCACCATGACCACCCTCATCTTTATGACCGTGATCAGAAACTAACATTAGGGTATAATTCATTTTTTCAATTAGGTACCAAAGATTTTTAATTTTATCATCTATTCTTTTTACTTCTTCTTTATATTCCTTTGAAATACCTCCGTATTTATGACCAAAGTTATCGATGGACATAGGATGTATTACCATAAAATCTGGCTGGTATTTTTCTATCATCTCCACACTCTTTTCAAAGGTAGTACCATCTCGTATTATATAAAAATAGCTGTAATCAATATCTAATGGATACAGCTCCTCTACCCAGAAATATCCACAAAATCCAGTTTTGAGCCTATTATTTTTTGATATTCTGAACAAATTTGGAATTAAAGATGGTATGTGTTTGTTGTTATTATCAATATTGTTGATTTTTGTTGAAGTTCCTGTTAAAATTCTTTCATACCCTGGTCTTGATGTTGAAGGAACCTCACATAAACCTTTGTAGATTACGGCTTTATCTGAGTTATACATATTATTTAAAAATGGCATTTTAACAGCTGCATCAAACCTTAAGCCATCCAGTATTATCAGGCACAGCTTTCTATCAGTTAAATGGGGCTGAGTCTGAAGCCCATATATACTGCTTTGAAAGAAATAAAAGTTATTATTGAATAGAAGTAAGTATAAAACAAATATTAATATCAGCTGCCGGTTTTTCATAAAATCATCTCCATTAATAATTTTTGCACAAAATAATAATTTATTAATAAAATGAAAGGCAATTGTGTAAGTTGAAGTATAAAAATGAAGAATGTGACAGAAATTTGACTGTTATAATATGTTGATAAAAAAATGAAATAATGTTAATATGAGGAAAATGATAATTTGTTTATGATTTTTTAGATAGGAGGGTTTGCTATGAATGGGAAGTTTATACCTGAAATAAAAGGAACCTTAAGAAGTCATATGGTTGAAATGCCTTTAGCTATTAGAGAAGCAAGCGGCATTTTAATTTTTGGAAAAAGAATTAAGTCAATAGTTTTTACAACAGATGTTGCTATAATAAGAAACACTAATGCAGATGCAGTAATTGCGGTATATCCATTTACTCCCCAGCCTGTAATTACCCATGCAATAATGCAGTCAGCTGATGTTCCCGTATTTTGTGGGGTTGGTGGGGGAATTACCACTGGTAAACGCGTAGTAAACCTTGCTTTAGATGCAGAGTTTCAAGGGGCAATTGGAGTTGTTGTTAATGCACCAACTTCTAATGACACAATAAGAAATATGAGAGAAACCATTGATATTCCCATTGTTGTTACAGTGGTATCGGAAAAGGAAAACTTTAAGGAAAGAATAGAAGCGGGAGCAAGTATTTTTAATGTATCAGGGTCAAGTAATACTCCTAACATAGTAAGAAAAATACGAGAGGAGTTTCCTAATATTCCGATTATAGCAACAGGAGGGCCATCGGAGGAAACTATAAGGGAAACAATAAGAGCAGGTGCAAATGCAATTTCATATACACCACCGACAACTGCAGAAATATTTGGGGAAATTATGGAAAGATATAGAGATACTTTTTAAAGGCTTATATTATCTGAAAATAATTATTTTCTGTTAATATAAATTATATTTATTTTTTCATCTCAATTGGTTATAATTAGATATATACCAAAGGAATAACAGAGTTATGTTGGAGGTGAAAAAATGGATAGATATGTTTGTCCTGCATGTGGATACGTGTATGATCCTGAGATTGGCGATCCAGATGGTGGCATTGCTAAAGGAACAAAATTTGAAGATATACCAGAGGATTGGGTGTGCCCAATATGTGGTTTATCAAAGTCAGAGTTTGAAAAGATGTAGAGAAAAAATCCTAATTCAAGGATGAGACTTTAACTCCTCCTTGAATTTTTTATTGATATCTTGATAATAATAAAAATTTTCTGTAAACTTAGAATATCAATGCTTCTATTTTGCATTAATAGAGGATAGTATGTCCATTTATTACTTTGGGGGGATAAAATGCAGAAGGTATTAAACTTAAATTTAGAACAGATGAAAATTATTTCGGATCAGAACAAAATAAATATCCTTAACTGCTTTGAATTAGATAAGCCTTTATCCATTAATGAAGTAGCAGAGAAACTTGGTATTTCTTATTCTAAGGTTAATTATCAAATTAAAACACTAGAAAAAGTTGGTCTTTTAGAAGTTGTTGATACTAAAATAAAGTCAGGAATAATAGAAAAATATTATTTGCCTACTGCGGAGGAATTTAGAATAGACAAGAGTATTTCTATTATTGATGGAGCAGATGGTGGTGAATATAAAAAAAGAATAAAAAAATTTTATGATTCTATATTTAAGGGTGTAACGGAAGATTATAAAAGTTTGCTTGAAAATATAACAAGTGATACTTTTGATAATATAGCTATGATAAATAGTACAATTTTTTTAACTGAGGAAGAAGCCAGGGAGTTAAAAAATGAAATTCAAGAAAATTTTAAAGTTATCCTTGATAAATATGGAGATAAAAGGGAAAATACCCAGGCTTACAACATTGCTTCATTTTTATTAAAAAGAAAAAATCAAAAACAGTATTTTGATTAATAAAATAATTAAACTTCATTAAAAACTCCATGAAAAATGGAGTTTATTTTTTTATCAAAAAATGTTTTACTATTATTTAATTTTTAATATTCATACAAATTGATTTACCTTTATAAATAGAGTAAAAAAAAGAAAAACAGTGAAAATATACAATAATTTGGCAAAATAAGAATTGTTATGAAAATATTGTAATGATATAATAAATTATACCATTTTAAAACTTTATAATGGTATAAAATTTTAAATCGTTTAATAAATTTTATATGAAGGGAGGAGGTTGTAATAATAAAAAAACTGCATCTTAGCTTTGAGCAGATTAAAGTAATTTCTGATGAAAACAAAATAAGTATATTAAATTGTTTTGAATTAGAAAGACCATTAACAGTAAAAGAAATTTCAGAGAAACTGAAAAAACCTTATTCTAAGGTAAATTATCACATTAAATTATTGGAAAAGGCGGGGTTAGTGGAGGTTGTTGAAACTAAAGTAAAGTCGGGAATTATAGAAAAGTATTATTTACCAACAGCTGAAGAATTTGCAATAGACAAAAGTATTACAGTAATTGAAAATGATGTGAATTTAGAGGAATATAAAGAAAAAGTAAAAAGCTTTTACAAATCTATTTTTAAGAGCATTGAAGATGACTATAAGTATCTTATCGATAATTTGTCACCAGGATCACTTGTTGACAGTTCACTTCTCAGCAGCGTTATCTTTTTAGATGATTACCAGGCAAGGACTTTAAAAGAAGAAATAAATGATTTTTCAAGAGAATTGATTAATAGGTTTGGAGAAAAAAGGGATGGAACAAATGCATATAGCATAGGGACATATATGCTTTTGAAAAAGAATCAGGATCAATACAAGAAAAAATAATTGGATTTTAATTATATAGAAATTAAACCAAAGAGAGATAAAATTTATGTTTTTGCTTGGTTTACTTTCTTTATATAAATAAAAAATAAAGGGGGTCTATAATTTGAATTACAGGAAGTTTATTAGTTTTATAATGCCTTTGATTTTTGTTTTTACTACCTTTACTCCACAGGCTTTTGGTAAAACTAATAAGGTTTATGATGAAATGGAAAAAGTTCACCAAATGAAAATTGCGGCTCAGGTTGAAAAATCTTTAGGAGAATTTGAAATATCAACTGATAAGGACAAAGATATTGAGTTGCTTGTTGTTTCACAATTAGAAACTGACATAAAGGATAAATTGAAGAAAAACGGAGCAAAAAAAATTATTAACTTATGTGAAGGATTTTATAAAATTGTCATTAATTCAAGGGACGCTTATAAACTTTCATATATTTCACAAATTGTTGGTGTTGGTGTAAATCATAAAATCAATTTACCAAAAACTCAAAAGGCACCTATAGCACTGCCACAATTGGAGTATTCAAATCAGGATACAACGATAAAGGATTTATGGAAGGCTGGATATGACGGAAAGGGAAGTTTAATTGCTGTTATTGACACTGGTTTTGAACCAAATAATGAGCTATTAACGATGACAAGTGATGGCAAATTAAAAATAGTTGATTATCAAGACTTCAACAGTGCTGGCTTTATGTTTGATAATCCACAACCTGCTGAGGGTGATGTAAAACTTTCAGAAATGACAGTTAACAGTTCAGAGATAGTTATTCCATATAGTTATTCATATAAGGATTCTACAACAGGAAATGTTGTTACAAAGGAAGGAACAAAGACTGTTAAAGTGAGGGATGATTTAATAGACAAAAAAATTCTCAGCGGTGTTTTTAGCGAATACAGACTTTTAATGGATGATGGTACTTTCTTTGATACGAATAACAATGGAACTACGGATATTTTCCCAGTGGTGGCTTATGATGTGGACAACGATGGAAAATATGACAGACTTATGATGGATACGGATTTAGATAATAGCTTTATTGGAGAAAAAGCTATTGGAATTTATAAAGAAGTTGCAAAAGGCATAAAGGATAAGGTTGTATTTGAGCTTAACAATGGAGAACCTGTTTTAGAAGGAGATTTGCCTAAGGTTGTTGATGAATACAAAGATGATATTGAATTACTCTTTAATACAATAAAAAATAAAATTACAGATTCTAGCAATATTCTATCCAAGACACGTTTTAATTTTGTATGTACTAGAATTGATGACGAAACCTTCGGAACTTGGTATGCAAATATAGCTTATGATACAAATGGACATGGTACACATGTTGCTGGTGATGCTGCAGCTAATGGATATTTAAGCCACGAATTTGTAGACAAGTCTATAGAATCCACTGGCAAATTATTTGGGCCAGCCAAGGGTGCTCAGGTAATGGGAATAAAGGTTTTTGAAACTGCAGGTGGAACATATGAGGACAGGTATATTAAGGCAATGCAGTATGCAGCAGTTAATGGGGCAGATATTGTAAATATGAGTCTTGGAAGCCTTCCAGAAATAACTGATGGAACTTCTTTAGGTTCTTTATATGCTGATTTATTAACAGTGAAGTATGGAACTTTATTTACAATATCAAATGGTAACAGTGGACCAGGATTAAATTCAAACGGAAGTCCTGGGGACAGTAACTATGCCTTGACAGTTGGTGCATATTGTCCAAGTTTTTATGTGGTAGGTTCTAAATATAAAAATGCAGAGGATCAGCAATGGATTTTCTCATCAAATGGTCCAAGTGATGATGGAAGAATAAAACCTGAAGTTGTTGCTCCGGGGTCAATGGTTTCAGCTGCACCAATGTGGGAAGTAATTGGGAAAGGATATAGTGAGGATTTTACTTTCAAGGATATGGACGTTACAGGAAAAGCATATATTGGTTATTCAAGAGAACAAGGAACTAGTATGGCAGCTCCATATGCTGCTGGAGTGGCTGCAGCTTTGATGGAGGCAGTTAAAAAGGAAGAGTTAAAATACAACCCATTGTTATTTAAAGAAGCTATAAAGAAGTCATCAACAAACACTATAAACTCAAAGAAGTATAATCAGTTAGAAATTGGCTACGGAATGATAAATCCAATGGCAGCATTAACAGAGTTAAGGACAATGAATAATTCATCAAAAACACCAGATTTAACAACTGGTCAGCAGCCATCATATAATTGGCCATATGATTATAATGATAAAAATTTAAAATATACTTCATTTAATGATTTATATGTATATCCATTAGTTAAGTATAAAAACGATGAAAGAATGAGAAATGCTGAAGCACAGGGTGTTTATGTTAGAGATAAGGAAATACCTGAAAGTATAGAGATAGATTTATATAATTATACTTCAAAAGATTTAGTATTAAATTCAACGGCAGTAACATATGGCCTTGGACAGAGCACCTCTTGGATTGTTTTTCCAGAAAAAGTTGAACTAAATAAGCAGCAGATAAAAACGATTACAGTAACAATAGATAAAACAAAGCTCCAAACAGGTGTGAATACTTTAAGATTGGAATTTGATGATTTAAATACTTATCAAATGGATTGTGTAATTCCTATAACAATAATAAATTATGAAAAACTAAATTTCTCACAGCCAGTGAGTATGGCAACTGAAACTATTAAACCAGGTGCATTTACAAGAAATTTTATATCTATTGATAGAAATTTAGAAAGCTTTAAAGTAAGTATTGAAGTGCCAGAAAATATGAATGGAAGAATAAGACCATTTATTTATTTCCCTAATGGAAGACCTTATACTCCAACAAAACAATATTCATTTGCTGGTTTGCAAAATGATGGAAGTTATATTAAGAAGGTTGAATATATCATAAACAGAGGAGATTTAGAAAAAGCTTCAATGGATATTCGTACCCCAAATCCAAATTCATTGTGGAAATGGGAGGGGACATGGGAGATTGATATGTATTGTTCCTATGCATCCCAAAGTAGTGTAACAGGAACTTTAAAATTATCAACCAATGGTGTTTTAATGAGCGAGGATATGAAGAACCTGTCATTAAATGCAGGCAATGAATATACAGGTGAATTAATTGCATCTAACACATCTGGTAAGGATGTTAAAATAAAATCCAACGGTTTGGTAGAACTTAACAAAAATAAAGTAAAGGAAAGAATAACAGGCTTTAGAGAATTTCAGACGTTAGAGAGAGGTTTTGAAATTAAGGCAAATGAAAAGAATATTTTCCACAGGGTTATAATAACAAATGCTTCATATGGGGAAGGGGCTAGGGTATGGCTTTACCTTTATAAAGCAAAATTAAATCCAGATGGAACATATACCCTAATAAAACCAATGATTAACAAATATATCAATGTGCAGAGAAATGGAATGGAAAGTGAAATGATAACATATAACCTAGAGCCAGGTTATTATGTGTATGCTCTATTTGGTGGAATGATGGAATATGGACCTGTAGATTTTGATTTAATAACACAGGTTGTTAATGAAAGTGATGCAATAAAAGGAACAGTTAAGGTTAAAAGTACACAAATTCTTCCAGAAGGTGAAACAGCAAGAATTCAATACAGTCTAACAGCACCAGCAAATTCTGGAAACTACATGGCTAGAATTTATTTTGAAGATAATGAGGGTAAAGTTATTAAATTCTTCCCTATTTATGCTTCAGTTGATGAAACAAAATTAGGATTTAAGTTATATCAGAAAAATATACCGCTTTTAGAAAATGAGTTTGAGGTTAATTTAGATGCTGATTTTAGCGAAGTTTCCAGTGATGTGGAAAAGCTTTATGGTATAGAATATGAGATTCAATATAATCCTGAAGAACTTTCAGCTGTAAATGTTCAAAGGGGAGATGTTTTTACTGATATAAATAGTTATGAGGTAAACCTTGAAATCGTAAAAAATGAAAAAGGGGAAGAAATAGGATTGATTAAATATGCCATTGCTTTTAAGGGTATGGATACAAATGGAATTTCAACCGGAAATGTTGGAAAAGTTATTTTCAAGTCATTAAAAACTGGTGCTTCACAGTTAAATATAAACAACATTACGGTAGGTAACTATGAAGGCAAGGAACTTATGGTTAAGGTAAATAAGAACAGTATAGTTACAGCTACACCAGATGTTAATAATGACGGTGTTGTAGATGTAAAGGACTTTGTTTATGTATCATATTCTTTTGGAGCAGACACAAGTAATGTAAGGTATAGACTTTCTGCTGACGTTAATAAGGATGGTGTAATTAATCAGACTGATTTACAGTATATAATTAAATATTTTAATTTCTCATTTTAAGGGGGGAAAAGGTTTTGTTAAAAAAATTATATAGCTTATTGTTAGCGGTTATTTTCATTTTTATTTCATCCACAACAGCCTTTGCTTCTGTTAGTAATAGCAATAGCCCAATTTTGCAGGGGAAATTGCTAAAAAATCAAGGACAAAGTGATTTTCTGCATAAACAGATAACTAAGGCTATCATAGAGGAAGGAATAAAAACAGAATCAACAGATAGAGATATAAAGCTTATTGTTGTATCAGAAGGTAGAGATATAAAAAGGGACCTACAGAGATTAGGTGCGGAAATAAATAATAATACAAAGAACGTCTATGTTATAAACATACCTGTTTCAAAGGCACAAAATCTTGCAAACATCAGGGAAATTAAGGCAATTGGGAGAGATAAAATCTTAAGCATTCCAGAGCCAATAGAAATGGAAAATATAAAACAAAATGGCAAAATTGCTTATCCTAATATGGAATATTGTCATGAAGTAACAGGAATAGCAAGCTTATGGAATAAGGGATATGATGGTAGAGATACTACAATTGCAGTAATAGATACAGGTGTTGAACCTAAAAATGAATTACTGACAATGACAACTGAAGGAAAATTAAAAATTGTTGATTACAAAGATTTTTGGAAATATACAGGAGAAGACAGTGAAGGAGATATAAAACTTGTTGAAAAGCAAGTAATATCAGAAAATGGCAATAAATTTATAGAGTTAAACAATAGAACTATAAAAATTAACAACATAGAAGCTGAAAATGTATTGGCAGGCTATTTCAATGAAGACAGATTAGTGGTTGAGGGTGGAAACGGAAGACATGATGTAAATAACAATGGTAAGACTGACGATTTAATACCTGTCGTTGTTGCAAATTATTCTGATAATCCAGAAAACAGCAAAATCTATGTTGATACAAATTTAAATTATGATATGAATGACGAAAAGGAAATGGGAGTTTATGAAAAAGTAGCGAGAGATTTGAGGGACAAGGTAATATTTGAATTTCAGGACAAAAAGCCATTACTTGAAAATAACAAACCAGTTGTAAAAAGTGAGTTCAAAGAAAAATATGATAAATTAACTAATTCCTTTGCAAATTTAGGAACTGGATATAACATGAAAAATACATCATTTAACTTCGTTGTATCAGAGGTAACAAAGGATAATAATGAGTGGTATGTTAATTTATCCTATGACGGAAACAGCCATGGAACTCATGTTGCAGGTGATGCGGCAGCTAATGGATATAAAGACTTGCCATTCATAAATAAAACTGTTAAAGACGCCAAAGGTAATCTGGTTACAGATGGAACAATTAAAGGTACAGCTCCTGGAGCACAAATAATGGCACTAAGGGTTTTCCAAAGTGATGGTGGAACTCCGGAATCTGCCTATATGATGGCTATGGATTATGCAGCAAAAAATGGGGCAGATGTAGTGAATATGAGTATAGGAAGCTTGCCTGATATCAACGATGGAAATGAACCAGCAGCTGTACTTATAAATATTTTAAGTAAAAAATATGGAACTGTATTTTGTCTATCAGCAGGTAACAGTGGTCCAGCTTTAAATTCTACAGGGGTTCCTGGTGTTAGTGAATGGGCTTTTACAGTTGGTGCATATAATGCTGCGTGGCTAAATTATGGTGCTCCTGAGATTGAAGATGGTCTATGGTATTTCTCAAGTAGAGGACCAACTGAAGATGGAAGACTAAAACCAACCTTTGTAGCACCAGGAAGCATGATTTCAGCAATGCCTATGTGGTATGGTGAAGTTATCAGAGAAGGTCAGCAGGGCTCAGGCATGTTTGTAGGATATGGAAGAATGGAAGGTACAAGTATGGCTAGTCCATACGCAGCAGGAATTTCTGCTGCTTTAATTCAGGCAATAAAGGAAAAGGATATACCATATCATCCGTTAGTTTTAAAAGAAGCTATATTTGAAACTTCAAACAAGGAAATTGATGGTAAAATCCATACTCCAGTTGAAATAGGAGGGGGATTGATTGATCCTGATAAGGCTTTAGATTATTTAAACAACTTAAAATTAAAGGGATTAAATCAAGATGAGCTTAAAAATACAAATGGATATATAGATAGAAATGAAATTGTTTTAAAAACAGAGTTTGATTATTCAGAAAAACTGACATATAAACCAGAGGGTCTATATGTTAGAAGTGGGGATATTCCTGATGAGGTTAAACTAACTATTTCAAATACCAAGGACAGAGATTTAAATATTAATTTAACTAAGGAAAGTTATAATTATTCAAATGATTGGCTGTCAATACCACAAAATGAAATAACTCTAAAAAAAGGTGAAATCAAGGAGATTACGCTAAAAATAAATAAAGATAAACTGTTAAAAGGATTAAACAGCCTGATTATAAAAATGGATGATCCATCAACTGTTCTCAAGGAAGGATTTATTCCTGTAACAGTTATAAACTATATGGATTTAAGTGCTGAAAATCCAGTTAGATATGAAAATGAAAGCAGGGAGATAAAGCCTGGTCTGACTGACAAGCATTTTATCAGGATTCCTTTTGGTGTTGAAAAGGTTGAAATCGATGTAGAAATGACAGATTTCACAGATTCAGCTTATTTGTTACCTATAGTTGCTGGTCCATCAGGAATTGAAGAAAATAATTTGCCAGGTACAGTATCAATCAGTTATTTAAACCCAAAGACAACTATCATAATAAACAATCCTACTCCTGGAACATGGGAGATTGATTTGTTATCAAGGATCGTAGCAGATATAAAAAATGTAAGGGGTAAGCATAAAGTAACTGCAAGGCTTAAGGGTATTGTATTCGGTCCTGATGTTGTGAAATACAGCGGCAGATCTGGAGAATATATAGAAAAGGGATTAAAGCTTAATTTATCAAACAGCACCAACAATGAAAAGCTAAAGGTTAAGCTAGTAAAGACAAGGCTGGTAGGTCTAGATTCAAATAAGATAATTGAACATAAAAATATTAAAAATCATGATTCAACCATAGTTCCATTTACCATAAAGGATAATGATCCAAATATTTTTACTAGGATACAAATCAGAAATACTAAATTTGAAGGCGATGATTTAGATCTTTACCTTTACAAGGTTTTAGATGATGAAAAGGGAAATGATATCCTAGGAAATGCAATTGCAATGTCTGCTAATTCAGGTAGTAATGAGGATATATATTTAGAATATTTGAAGCCAGGTAAATACGCTATTGTTATTGATGCTTATCAGACAGCTGAAAATACAGAATATGATTTGACTTACCAAATTGCAAACAGCTCAAATGGTCAGAATTTAATTGATATTAAAACTTCTGAAATTGAATTGTCAAGAAGTTTGTCATCAGTTGACGTAGGATTAAGGGTACCAACTGTATCTGGCAAATACATGGGATTAATCTTTGCATATGATGAGGATGGAAATGTATTAGGTAGGGCAAAAGTAGAGGCTTTAGCAACTGGAACAGATAATTCAGTTAATTTAAGACATGATGAGATAGTCTCTGTAAATAGTAATTTTGATATGGTTCTTACTGGTGACATTAAAGAAACAAATAATTTAAATAATATTTATGGTGTTCAGTTTGAATTGTTATTTAATTCAGATGAAGTTAACGTTTTGGATATTGTAAAGGGTAACATCTTTGAAGGTACAAACGTTATTGAACTTGAAAAGACAGTTGAAAACAATAAAGTAATATATGCAGCAGCTTTTGTTAATAATGAAGGAGATATAAATTCAATGGGAGTAATATCAGGGGATATAGCAAGACTTAAATTGAACGCTAAAAAAATTGGTAAAGTATCAATCAATTTCAAAAAATTATTACTGGTTAATCATTTAGGTGATGATATTGCTATAAACATCCTGACAGATAGTAGTTTATCTATTGCTAATCCAGATATAACAATGGACTCAGTAATAGATATCAGAGATATTTGTAAGGTAGCCCATAAATTAGGCAAGATAAATGGACAGGATGGATATGATTTGGCTTTAGATTTAAATGGTGACGGTTTGGTTGATTTAATAGATTTTAATTTCATCATTAAATGCTTTATTGAGAATTAAGGAGGGTGAGTAATGAAAATAGGGAAGAGATTGTTAAGTATATTCCTTACCTTAAGTATGCTGCTGGGGTACATACCAGCAGCTAAGGTTAAGGCTGATACTGTAAAACCAGGCATTGCAAGCAGTAATCCAGTTAATTATCAGACAGATGTTGATGTTAATATAAAACCAACGATTGTGTTTACAAAGGATATGGATGTAAGTTCAGATGGTTTGATGAGTCAGTATTCAACTTACCTCTATGAAGTAGGTGGTATATCAGTAAAAATGACTAAAAACTATGATGCAGCAACAAAAACTTTAACAATAACACCTGAATCACCTCTACAAAGGGAAAAGGCTTATTTTATTTCCTTATCATCCTATTATTGTAAGGATACTGAGGGAAATGGTTTAGAAAAGGATGTAAAAATATATTTTTCAACTCCAGGTGCGGGAGATAAATTTCCACCGGAATTAGTTGATTCATATCCACAGAATAATGCTACTGCAATACCAACTGATGTAACCTGCAGGGTAACATTTAATGAGGATATGGATGCAAATACAGTTAACAGCTCTAATATAGCTATTCAAGAGAAAATAAATGCATGGACTTGGACTGATGTTCCAGGGGGTGTGACAGTTAATTACGATTCACAAACTAGAACTGCAACAATAAAGCCAGCAAGTAATTTAAAGGTTTATGCAGATTATAGATTATATATAAGAAATGGTGTTAAGGATATTGCGGGAAATAAGATAGAGGAAAAACTTATTGTATTCAAAACAGATAAAACTGATGTAACTGGACCGGAAATTGTCTCAACAAATATTGCAGATGGAGCAAAGGGAGTTTTACCTGAAACAAAATTCCAAGCTACATTTAATGAACCAATAAAACAAAACTATAATTTTGGATATAGGCTTCAAGACAATGTTGTGGTTAAGAAAAATGGAGTTGAATTAGACAGTGGGACATTAGGAATAGATTTAAGCTCTGACTATAAAACATTAAATATACCTGGTAGATATAACAATACCAAGTGGGAAAAGGGAGCAACATATGAAATAACTATAAAAGGTGGGTTAGTAGATAATTTTGATAACCCAATGGGAAAGGAATACAAGTATACTTTCACAGCAGTTGAGAACGATACTACACCTCCAGTTCTTAAAAGTATAACTCCTCAGGATGGGGCTACTGGAGTAGAGGTAAGACCTGTAATTAAAGCTGTATTCAATGAAAAACTTTCTAGGAAGACATATGGAGAGTATGACAATGTAGGGCTATATATAGAAACAACTCCTGGAAGTGGTTTGTGGAATAAGGTTAAAATGCCAAAACCAGGTGGAGCTTCATGGGAAACTATTCTTGCATATTCCATAACTTATGATGAAACTGATAAGGATAATGTTTCAATAACCATGATTCCACAAATTGATCTTTTGAAAAACAGAAAATATAAAATAATGCTTCAGGTAAGCGACGAACAGTATAATTCATTAAATCCATATGAATTCTACTTTACAACTGGTTCAGGTCAGGCAAATGAAGACTCTACACCGCCAACCATTGTAAGCACTTATCCTGAGAAGACATCGCCTAAAGCTACAAATATACCTGTTAATATGAGTGCAACAGTTAAGTTCTCTGAGGCTATGAAGGAGGATACATTAAATAATAATAATGCATACATTCAATATATGAATTCAAGTTATCAGTATGTTAAGGTGGATTCTTATCTGCAATATGATAAAACTACAAATGTATTAACAATTACACCTAAATCAAACCTTGAGTATAAAAAATCATATATGCTTGTTGTAAAGAATGTTGAGGACTTAGCAGGAAACATCCTTGAGGCAGAATACAACTGCGATTTTGAGACAGAGATAAATGTAAAGCCTTTAAAAATAACAGCAATTTATCCAGAGGATGGGGCTGTTGAAGTACCAATTGATAAAAGAATAAAGATAACCTTTGATGAAAAACTTTCATTCATTACAAGTGATATATTATCAAATTTGGTTGTTAAAGAGAATGGCACGGTTGTTCCAACAAGTGGAAGTTCCTATGTAACAGTATCTGTTGACAATAATGTGCTGTATATTTCAAAAAATTATAAAACAGATGGAACAACTATCTGGACTAAGGGTACAAAATATGAGGTTACTTTAAAGAGGGGTATTAAGGATCAGTATGGTAATACCATGTCAGAGGATAAAACTTGGACTTTTACAACGATACAGAATGACACTGTTCCACCGGTTTTAAAAAGTTTAACTCCAAATTTAAGTGCAGATAAAGCTAATCCAACAAGAAATGTTGGTTTATTGCCAACCTTTACAGCGATATTTAATGAGTCTTTAGATCCAGGTTCATATGGAGATTATGGCGGAGTTGCTATTTATTATGATAATGGTTATGGTGGATTCTCAAAGTTATATGATTCAAGTTACAAAAACGGATGGACTGTAACCTGCGATGAAACAGATAAAAATAATGTAGTCCTAACAGTGAAGCCAAAAATGAATTTAGTTTCTGGAAAACTGTACAAATTAACACTGGCTGTAAAGGATAGACAATATAACTTATTTACTCCATCGGATTATTATTTTGTTGCTGGGGAGGTTGAACAGGATTTAATTCCTCCAAGCATTATAGAAACAAAACCAATTAATGGTGCAAAGAATGTTGCTTTAGATTCTATAATAAACGTTAAATTCAGTGAAAAAATGAAGCTATCAACAATAAATGAGAATTCGGTTTATTTACTTAAAGAAGGTAACAAAATTGATGCAAGTATCAGCTATGACGATACTCAAAACCAGGTTACTATAACTCCAAAAACATCATTGTTTAAGAATAGCACGTACACCATTGTTGTTGAAAATACAGTTGAAGATTTAGCAGGAAATAAAATGACTGAGAAATTTCAATCAGTATTTTCAACTGAAGTTGAGCAAATAATGCCAATGGTTGAAAGTATAAAGGTTGTTAAAGATGGTGTTTATACAGATTTAAAAGAAGGGGCAACTGATGTACCATATGAGGATATAAAGTTTGAAATTTTGTTTAATAAATTAATGGACGAGAAGACAATTAAAAATGGCTGGTCTGAGTATATATATATAACAGCAAATGCTGATAAAACTCCTGATTATACAATGACTTCATTAGAAATTACAACAGTAAATGGAAAAACAAAAGTTACAATAGGAGGGTTCTTTGGTTGGCCATTGGTTCTAGAGACAAAAACTAAATATTATTTAGTTATTCCAAACACTGTAAAGGATGTAGATGGTAATACATTAAACAGATTTGAGTTAGGTTTTACAACTGGAGGAAATGAGATAGTATATAACAAGATATTGAAGGTAGATGTGGATAGAGTTCCTTTGCAGAATGATTCCACAGCTGTAACACCAACTTTGGTAAATTTAAATCCGAAGAAAATTACTATTTTAAGCGAAAAACCTTTACTTGGAATGGATGTAAATGATGGTTCAGTTAAGTTATGGTATTGTGATGGAACAACCTATGGTACTTTGTTAAAGGGTGCTAAGGTTACAATTGAAGGAAATAAAGTTGTTGTTGATGTTGCAGACTTATACCTGAAGGAAAATGGGGTATATAAATTACAGATTAAAGATTATTTAACAGCAGAGGATAATGCGCCACTTGATAAAGAGTATGTTTATTATTTTAAGCCAGTTAGAGATAATATCAGTTTTACTTTAGGTACAATTTCGATTGAAGGAAATACTATAATTCCTAAGGATAATGAATCTGTTTTGACAGTCAAGGGAGAAGTTAATGATGTTAAAGAAATAGAGTTTTCAATCATCTATAATCCACAGGAAGTTTCTGTGTTAAATGTAGAACTAAAGGATGAACTGAAAACAATGGGTGTAACTGTACAAGTAGTAAAAGAAGATAGTAATGAAATTGGTAAAATAATATTTAAAGGAAGTTTTTCTGAAGCTACTAATCTGGGTGAATTAATGAAAATCAAAATAAAGTCTTTAAATGGTAATAGAAGCAAGATGTATTTCAGTGATATTTTATACATTGATAAGAACAACGTACCACAGTATGCTATGGGAAACGGTGTAACTATATGTGGTGAAACTTTTGATTTAAATATGGATGGCAAGGTTTCAATACTTGACTTAATATTAGTTACAAGGGCATTTGGCATAAATAAGGATAGTGACAAATGGGAAGAGTTAAAAGGAAGAGACTTAAATGGTGATGGTAAAATAGATGAGAAGGATGCTGACATTATAAAAGCTCATTTTGGTGAAAAAATTGAATAAATACAGGGGATTCCCCCTGTATTTATTCTGAAAGAGGGGATAATACTTGAAAAAATTAATTTCAATTTTTGTTTTTATGATAATGTTTATGAGTAATGTTTTTACTGCAAATGCTCAATCATATATGTCCTATAAAATACAATATGTTGAATTAAATAATAATAAAGTTCAGATGAACCTTACTGTAAATGATGCAAAGGAGCTTTATGGTGCACAAGTTTATTTGAGCTTTAATAAGGATTTGCTCCAGGTAAAAGAAATAGTTAGCGGAAATGTCATTAAGGAAAATGATTCAAATGTAAAATTGATTTTTAGCAAATATGATAATGAAGAAGGCCTAATCAGTTATTGTATAACTAAAATAGGTGAGGTTGAAAACACAAATAGTGCAGGAACATTACTTTCAGTTATATTTGAAAGGAAGAAATTTGGGGATTATAACTTTAAAATGCTAGATAAAACTATGTTTTCAACAAAAGATGGAGTATCCATTGCATATAAATTGCAAGAAGATCCTGTAATTTATTATCCTCCAGTAATGACTGTTAATGTAACAGGTGTAAGGTTAGATAAAACTGATATAGAACTGAAGGTTGGAGAAAGCATAAGATTAAATGAAACAGTAGTACCTGAAAATGCATCGAATAAATCGGTTTCTTGGATTTCCACAAATAGTGAAGTTATAAGCGTTTCTAATGGAAATGTAACAGCATTAAAGGCTGGAGCAGCAAAGGTTATTGTAAAAACCAATGAAGGAGGTTTTACAGCTGAGTGTAATGTTACAGTTAAAGGGGAGATGGAAGAAATTCCAGTTGAAAGTATAAAAATATTACCTCAGACTGTAAATTTAAAGGTTGGAGAGAAAATACAATTAAGGGAAGACATTAAGCCAAAGAATGCAACTCAAAAAGAAGTAAGCTGGTATTCAAGCAATGTTAAAGTAGCAGAAGTTGATTCTCAAGGCAGGCTAACTGCTGTTGGGGAAGGTAAGGCTGTAATAACTGTTAGAACTGATGACAATAAACATTCCGACAGCATTACTGTGACTGTAATAAAAAAAGAAGAATCTAAAAAGCCAGAAACAAAAACTACACAAAAACAAAGCAGTATAGGTGTAGTTAAAAAAGGTGGCTGTGAAATAAAAACATCTACTAATTCTAACAGCAAAACCTTAACGAAATTGCCTGCAGGAGCAAAGGTTGAGATTTTAGGCACAGAGAAGGGTTGGGTAAAGGTTAAGGTTAATGGCAAGATAGGTTATGTATCAAGTAAAAGTTTAGAAGAAACAAAGGTGATACAAACAAATAATCAAGTAACTGCAACTACCAACTTAAATGTGCGAAGTACTGCATCAACAAAAGGAAAAGTTATTGGGGAGATTAAAAAGGGACAGAAAGTAAATGTTATCAAAAAAGTAGGAGATTGGTATCAAATTTCATATAACGGGAAAACAGGATATATTTTAGCTAAGTATACCAAAAAGTAATTAGGGTAATTTAACCTCAAACTGTATAAGTTTGGGGTTTTCTTTATGATATCCTTAGTATTTTTAATATAGTTTGGACATATTTATATAGTAATGAAGGTTGTAATTGGAGGAAAAAATGAAGACAAAGGGAATAGTTTTAACATTATTAATTCTAAGTCTTGTTTTAATATTGATATATTCAAAAAAGCCCTTTATTGAAAGTAGGGATTGGAGCTTTGATAATGCCTTAACTATTAACAATAAAGGTCTTAACAAAGTTTTTGGGGAGATAAAAAATAAAAAGGACGTTGATTTTGTTAAGTTCAAAGGTTCAAAGGGAGATGAATTTTTCATACAGATGCTGATTCCCCAAATTAAGATGAATAAAGGTTTTACCCCAAATTTAGTTCTAATGGGAGAAGGGATATATCATAAAGATTTATTACCATTTGAGGTTAAAAAAAATTATGGAGTAATCAACATAGAGCCTGGTCCAATGGAAAAGGTTTATGACAACTATACACAGACCTATTATTACAGGGCACAGAGCATAAGGGGTGAACTGCCAAAGGATGGTGAATATTATATCGGATTATTTTCAAAAAATAATGGTGGGAAGTATCTTCTTTTGCTTGGTGAAAAAAATAGATTTAATCCATTTAATTTAATCATTTATCCATTTATTTATCTTAGGATAAAATATTTTTTTAATCCATTGCAGACACTAATGAGTATAATCTTTATATTTTTGATTATATTAACAATAGTCAAAAGAAATTATGTTAAACAGGTTATTTATAATAAGCTTTCAAAATAATTAAGGCAGTAGAAAAGAAATAATATCAGGAGATGATGATTATGCTGATTTGTCCAGTATGCAACGGGTTAGTGGAATATATAAAATACTGTCCTGTCTGTGGGGAAAAAATGGAGATTCTAGACAGAGTTGAAAACTACTATGATGATTATTCGCCCTATTTAAATTATTCCATGACTGACATGAACGATGGAGATGTAAACTATATATGTTCCCATATATGCTATTGCCAAAGGTGCGGAAATAGAATTATAGCCTCAGTAAATAACGTATTAGAGTGAGCTTGCATTAATTATTGCAAAGCTCTTTTTTTAATGGGACAGTAAAGAATAGTTCAGAATAAAAAGATAAAGCTATATAAAATGGTAAAATATTGAAATTTTATAGAAAGCAAAATATGAATATGCTTTTGAAAATATATATGGATATTCAACCACTTAAAGTATCTGTCCCTTATTTTAATTATGGATAACAGAATTATTATCTGTTATAATATAGTAATAATTTATTGAATGTCGATGGGGGTAATTTTATGTTAAACAATATAAGACTTTATCAGGATGCCTATGAAGAGGTACTTAATAAATTGAAAAAAAACAGTCAAATTGCGGCAGTACTTGTTTATGGAAGCATGGTATCTGGTGATATATGGGAGAAATCTGATATCGATCTTATGGTAATATCGGAAGAAAAAGGAAAAATTGAAAGTATTTATACTAAAATAAACAATATTATGATACATATTAACTATATATCAAAAGATGTATTTGGTGATTCCTTTAAAAACCTTTTAAGAGGTGGGACACTTCACAAGGCTTTTTTCACTGGAAAGCTTGTTTACTGCAAAGACAGAGAAATAGAAGAAATCTATCAATCTACCAGATTTTATGGTGATAAGGATAAGAAAGTTAGAAACGTTGAAATATTGTACAATTTACTAAGAAGTATGCATTACACAAAAAAATATAAAGTGACGGGTAAAATCGAAACTTCCTTTGAATGGTGTGTTGAAACATTAAACAATTATGCAAGATTGCTTATGAGTATGAATGGTCACATTACAGATAAGGATGTTTTATCATTTGCTGTGAATATGAGCAGTGAGGTAGAATATATATATGGATTAATAAACAGCGACAAAAGGGTAAGAGATAAGATTGAAGAGACACTGGAGATTATAGATAATTTCTTAGAAAATAATATGGAAGAGATTGCATCTCCAATAATTGAGTTTTTAAGGGAGCAGAAATATCCTTGTTCTTCAGAAGACATAAAGAATAGTGAAGAATTCAGGATAATAGGTGGAAATTTTAATGAATTACTTGACAAATTAAGCCAAATGGGATTAATAAGGGAAACTACAAGGGTATATTCATCTTATGGTGAAGAATATTTAATTGATGAAATTGTGTACTACGTTGATTAATGTAATGAATGGTTATGGTTAATGGTTAAAATATATTTTTAAAAACAGGAGGGATGGTTATGGAAAAAATTAAAATTCTTACTGATAGCGCTTGTGATTTAGATTTAGATTATTTAAGAGAATTAGAAGTTGAGTTAATTCCACTGAAAGTAAGTTTTGATCAGGAAGAGTATGAAGATAGGGTAACTATAACTACAAAAGAGTTTTATGAAAAAATGAAGACTTTCCCTGGAGTTCCTAAAACTGCCCAGGCCACTCCAGTGATTTTTGAAGAGAAGTTCAAGAAGTTAATTGCAGAAGGGTATCATGTAATAGCTATATGCTTTTCATCAAGACTAAGCGGGACATATCAATCAGCATGCGTTGCCAAAGAGATGATTGGTACAGATAAAGTAGATGTAATCGATTCTAAGGCGGCTTCAGTTGGGTTTGGTTTGATTGTTCGTGAAGCGGCATTAATGGTTAAGGAAGGCAAAACAAGACAGGAAATTATTGATAGGGTTATATACATGAGGGATAGAATGGAGCATATTTTTGCCGTTGGCTCTTTGGAGATGTTAAAAAAAGGCGGCAGGATATCAACTGCTCAAGCTGTTGTTGGTTCGATTTTAAATGTAAAGCCTATACTTCAGTTTGATGATGGATATATTATCCCATATGATAAGGTAAGAGGGGAAAAATCTGTAATAAAGAAAATGATTGAAACTATGAGGGAAAGAGGTCATGAAATAGAAAAACAGGTTATTGGACTTAATTTTGCTGGGAGCACTGAATTATGTATGGCCTTAAAGGAAGAAATACAAAAGACTTTTAATGTTAAAGAATTTGTAGTTTCAGAAATAGGAGCTGCAATAGGCAGTCATGCAGGACCTGGTACAGTTTCAGTGTTTTTCATGAGAAAATAGACGGTGAAAAATTCTTATCTCTAGCCCTGACTTAATGCAGAAAATCAGATAAGTTAACTTTGTTTAAAGGTTTCAAAATATATTTAAAGCTATTTATATAAATAATATGATAGTTGTATATGTAATTTTTGTAAATTTAATGGAATAAATTTAATTAACGACTTCATAATATTGAGGTGAAGGGTAAGAATGGCAATTATAATAAAGGGTATTATTATAGGCATGATTGTTTCATTTCCAATTGGCCCTTTGGGTATAATATCTATACAAAGAAGTATAAACTGTGGATGGAAAACAGGCTTTTTTTCAGGGATTGGTGCTGCGGCATCGGATATAGTGTATTCTGCAGCAGCTGTATTTGGAATAAGTTTTATAGATGAATTAATACACAGACATAGATGTTTAATTAATAATGTAACAGGGGTATTGTTCCTGGTTGTAGGAATTAATATTTTTACAAATGTTATTGAGGTTAAGTTAAGGAAAGATGATAAAATGGAACTTATATATCCAGCCTTTTCCAACTTTCTGTTGGGATTATCTAATCCAATTACTTTTTTAGTTTTTATAACTGTATTTGCAAAACTAGGTATAAAGGTTGAACCACATGAAATCGGAAGAAATTCATTATTTGTAATTTCTATATTTTCAGGTTCAACTGTATTTTGGTTTATGGCATCAAATTTAATTAATCGCTTTAAGCATAAGTTTAGGATAGAATTTTTGTATACAATAAATAAGTCAATTGGTGTGATAATAGCTTTATTAGGTATTATCAGTATTATTAAGGGTACCTTCAGGATTTAGGAAATTTATTAATTTAAAAAAGATGCGTAAGAATTATCGTACGCATCTTTTTTTGGAGTAATGGAATATACTTTATAAAAAATTTAGAATCTGTTATTATAATTGTATGCAGACAATTTTTGAGGTGATATTATGAAGGTATACGAATCCATTATGATAAATAGAAATTCAGAAGAACCGTTATACATTCAGGTTTATGAAGGTATAAAAGGATTGATAGAAAATGGTGTTTTTAAGCCAAATGAAAAGCTGCCACCAATTAGAAGTTTAGCTTTAAAACTTGGGGTTAATAATGTAACAATTGTAAATGCATATAAACTCCTTGAGCAAAAGGGGTTTGTATACTCTAAAATGGGGAGCGGTACCTTTGTAAGAGGGTACAGAACTCCTAATCTTTCTAATATATCTGTTCAAGTTGTTACCACAGTTGATAAAGAAAGCATAAATAAAAATAAAGGTGAAATAAATCTTTCTACTTCAACACCGAATCCAAAGCTTTTCCCGGTAAATGAGTTTAAGGAAATATTAAATGAAGTTTTAGACAGGGATGGAGCTTTGCCTTTGGATATCAGGAATCCCAAGGATATTTTCCACTTCGTGAATCTATAAAATATTTCCTTGAAGAAAACCAGATGACAGTGGATATTAGTAATATTCAAATCATTTCAGGTGCCAGCAGGGTATAGATATTGTTACAAAGGCATTAATAGGCTTTAACGATACAATTGTTGTTGAAAGCCCTACATATACAGGGGCAATTGCTGCATTTAAGTCAAGGGGTGCTAATATTATAGAGATTCCAATTATGGAAGATGGAATAGATACCGCTAAATTGGAAGATGCTTTAAAAACCCACAGACCAAAATTGGTTTATGTTATGACAAGTTTTCAAAACCCAACCGGGATTTCATATAGTGAAGATAAAAAAATACAACTGCTATATCTTGCTGAAAAATATGATACATACATTCTTGAGGATGATTATCTTTCTGAACTTCGATTTTATGGGAAGGGCAGTATGCCAATTAAATCCCTTGATGCAAATGATAGGGTAATTTATTTAAAGAGCTTTTCAAAAATATTTATGCCGGGAATAAGGTTAGGATTTATTGTTACTCCTAGTCTTGTGACAAGGGATATACTAAATGCAAAACATACAACAGATATATCAACATCAGGGTTAATGCAAAGAGCCTTTGACCTGTATTTAAGGAAGAGAAAATGGGAAGATCATATAAGGATTATGTGGGATGTTTACAAAAAAAGATATGATATTATGGTTGAAACTTTAAAGGAGGAAACACCATTTATAAATTTTAATCTGCCTTCAGGTGGTATACATATATGGGGAAGCAGCGACTTAGATTCAACAGTTTTAAGCAGTATGGCACGTCAGAGGGGAGTATTAATTGCTCCGGGAAAACTATTTTACCTTGATGAGAGAGATAGCAATTATTTCAGATTAAGCTTTGCAGGGGTTGAATGTGAAGAGATAGCTCAGGGAATTAAACTGTTGAAGGAGGCATATGCAGATTTAAAAAATGTAAATATAAATAGTATTGTGCCTTTCTTATAAAAATTTGGAGTTTGTGTAAGAATCTATTTATTAGCAAAATAAAAAATCAGGACCGAAAATCGGTCCTATTACTATTTTATAGCTTCGTTAAGTGCATTTACAAGTGCATCTACATCGATGCCATGAGCCTGTGCACCTTGTTCAAGTGTTTCGAATCTTGCAGCCATACATCCAATGCAGCCCATACCATATTCCCTTAAAACATTAGCTGTTTGTGGGTATTTTCCAACTATTTCTGTAATGTTCATGTCTTTTGTTATCATATATACACCTCCAAAAAATAACAAAGTGATTATACATTTATTAACTTCTATATGTTATCATATAAAGGATATACTGACAAGTTAAACTATAATCAAAATTCCCTTATGATTAATAGTTATAAGCCCTATACTTAAAGGATGTTCTTCAAAATCTTTTTAAAGGGTAACATCAAATAGTATTTGTAGAAACAAATATTTTTATTATAATGTAATTGTATTTTATTAGG
>NZ_AZQP01000034.1 GCF_000601455.1 Fervidicella metallireducens AeB | reverse complement strand
GATGGCTGTCTTCAACATAGTATTGCTGAGCCCCTCCTTTATTCTTCACTCTTTTATGTGTTAAAAAATCCAGTGTTATTGTCTTTTGAAGAAGGGCATCACCCATATATTTTTCATTTGTAAGTATCTGCTTTATATTAGAATCATGCCATTTAACTTTTCCTGAACCGTTTCTAATCCCCTCTGCCTCAAGCTTTAATGCAATCGACTTATATCCTAGGCCACCCAAGTATTCATCATATATTCTTCTAACAACCGCTGCTTCTTGTTCATTTATTATTAGCTCCCCATTTTCATCCTTATCATATCCAAGGAATCTCTTAGGATTAACTCTTACCTTTCCCTGCTGAAATCTTCTAACTATACCCAATCTGCTGTTCTCTGAAATATTTCTCGATTCATCCTGTGCAAGGGAACTTAAGATTGTAAGAAAAACCTCTCCTTTTGAATCCAAGGTATCAATATTTTCTTTTTCAAAGTACACCCATATTCCTTTTTCTTTTAAAAGCCTCACATATTTAAGACAGTCAAGGGTGTTACGTGCAAACCTTGAAATTGATTTAGTAATAATCATATCAAACTGGCCTGCCAGAGCAGCTTCAATCATTCTATCAAACTCAACTCTATGCTTTGTGTTTGTACCAGTTATCCCTTCACCTGCAAAGATGCCTGCAAACTCATACTCTGGTTTACTTCTTATGTAATTTTCATAATAGGTAACTTGAGCTTCATAACTTGTCAGCTGTTCTTCCGTATCGGTACTTACTCTACAGTATGCACACACTCTTTTCTTTCTCTCCCTAGAGACTCCGTCTATCACTTGCACTTGTTGTCTTGTTGGAATTACTGAAACCTTTGCCATAACTCTCCTCCTCTACTGAAGGCCATTAATGCCTCTCTTCTTTATAAATTCTTCTTCCACCTTCATCCCATTTTTAAGATGAAACTCTAAATGTGTTGGTGTTATAACAACCACCTTTTCAATTAATCCTTCAAATATATCATCATCAAACTCTGCAAGAGCAATTTCTCTCAAATTGATTATTCTTTTAATTTCTGCAGTTCTCTTTAAAATTTCATCATACTTGTTGCTATCAATATTTAGGGCTTCTTTTCTTACTTGTAAATCTTCAAGCATTTTCTTAAGAACTATATATTTCTTATCAAATTCATCTTCTCTTAATTCACCTTTTATCTGCTGCCTCACAAGGCTTTTTATTTCTTCATTTATATTTGAAATATCTCTATCAAGCTTAAAAGCATCCTCACATTTTGCACCTTGCTTTAGAACCTTCTCTATATTGTCAGTAAAAGCTTTTGCAAAATCTTCTTTGTATTCATATAGCCTATTGAATACCCTTACAAATACAGCCTTTAGTGTTATATCATCTAATGCCTTCATATTACAGGAGCTTTTTCCTTCATTAATATATGTTTTGCATAACCATACTACTTGTTTTGATTTAGCTTTGCTGTTCCACAATCTTCTTTTTAAAGTAGCTCCGCAGTTACCACATATAAGCTTTCCACTAAAGGCATATCGCTGATTATATTTGTGTCTTATTTCTGGAACATTTCCAAACTGTGCCGCCCTCTCACTCATCATGGCTTGTACCTTTAAAAAATCTTCTTTAGATACAATTGCTTCATGATGTCCTTCAACAATATACTGTGGAATCTCCCCCTTGTTCTTTCTCTTTTTACTGTTCAGAAAATCCACAGTATAAGTTTTCTGGAGAATTAAATCACCGTAGTATTTTTCATTGCTTAGGATACCTTTTTTGCACTGCCATACCAAGTATAAGCTCCTGTAGCTGTTTTTATCTTATCTTTTTCAAGTCCATACTTAATATCATTTAAACTTTTGCCCTCTAAGTATTCACTAAAGATTCTCTTTACTATTTTTGCTTCCTCTGGATTTACTACAAGCTTTCCATCCTCTAAAAGGTCATATCCAAGAAATCTTTTTGTATTAATCTGTATCTTTCCTTCCTTAAACTTCTTCTGGAAGGACCATCTTACGTTTTCTGACATACTCCTTGCTTCATCCTGTGCAATAGAGCTTAAAAAGCTGAGTATAAGTTCACTATCAGCTCCGTAAGTATTTATATTTTCCCTCTCAAAATAAACTCCAACATTAAGACTTCTTAAGTACCTTACTGCTTCTAAGCAATCAGCTGTATTTCTTGCAAATCTTGATATTGATTTTGTTATTATTAAATCTATCTTTCCAAGCTCGCAGTCCTTGATCATCTTTTTAAACTGAAGCCTTTTATCTGTTTTTGTTCCCGTTGTACCCTGATCTGCGTATATCCCTGCAAACTCCCACTCTATCTTCTTTTTAATATAGTCCTCATAAAAAATAGTCTGCATTTCAAAGGACTCTGCTTGCTTTAAGCTATCTGTACTTACCCTCCAATAAGCACAAACCCTTGTCTTTTCTAGCTTTTTATCATCTATATCACCCTTATTTTTTACTGCTATCGTAGTTATTTTCTTCACTTAAAATCCTCCTCTCTTCAGGGTAGTCACATGTTACCTCTACCACTGCCTTACATCAAGTTAATTGTTCTGTGGGAACATATAAAAAATACTAAAAAAGTAAGGGCCTGAAGTATTGCTACCTCAAGCCCTAAATCTATTTATTAAAGGTCTTTTTATTTTCAGCATCTATCTTTGAAAACTCTTCTTCAGTCATAAGTCCATCTTCAAGAAGCTCTTTTAAAATAGACCTGCTTATTAAATATGGTACACTAGTTATTTCTTTTGCCTGCATTTCATGTCCTCCTCAAAATAAAAACCGCTACTCCCTATATGAGTAACTGTTACTTATTAAAAATCATAATTGTAGCATCAAAGCCTGCCGCCTTAAGCTTTTGTATTTGCTTTTCAGCATTTTCCCGTACTGAGTAATAACCTGCCATAACTCTATAAAGAGTTTCATTAACTTCTGTTTGTGGCCTTGCTAAAGGTTCGATATACCATATGGTACCATATGGGACATATATTTACTGTAATTGCTTAGCCAAATGTGTTTTTTAATATCACCATATTTCACTTTATTTAAATAAAAGCTTTGTAATTTTCGAATTTAATATAACTTTATTTACTCTTTTTTCTCAATTATCACTATACTTGTCCAATCTTTATGCTTTATAAAAGCATTTATCTCTTTGACTTTTTAAAATAAACTTATTAAATTGCCTTTTTAAAAATTAAGCATACTGTTCCATAAACTCATATGTAATATTTTTATATTTCTCATCATCTAAAAGCCTTACCCCAAGGCTGCTGAGCTTTGAAACTCTGCTTTGGGTTATGTTTCCCAGAACGCGGCAGATTTCACTGCATTTTAAGTTGCAAAGGCTTCTCATTAAAAGTACAGCCAGTGCCTTTGCTTCTACTATTTCTCTACAGTGTTTTGTATGTAGCTTTATTTTTTCAATTCCAAGCTTTGATGCGATAAATTCTAATATTTCTTTAGTTTTAATGTTTCTTATTAATATTTTTCTTTCACTTCTGTATTCTGTTCCTTCATTTAAAAATTCTACTTCCTCTTTAAAAACCTTATCAGAACATTTATATACTAATTTCATATAGCTTTCTCTGGCTTTTTTAGGATTTTTACTGAACATGCCCATAATAAAGCCATCATCAACAAGTTCATAGGGGTCGTGTCTTAAACCTAGATATATTGAAAGGCTTGAAAATTCATATTTCTCCGGGCATTTTTCATATCCTTTTATGTCACAAGGATTGTTGTGAACATATGCCGATAAGGCATAGAGGTATATTTCACTCTTTACCATTTTGCTTTTAAATCTGTCTTGGAATAAATGTCCATGTCTTTTATGTCTGTGGTTAAAATATTGTGCGTAGGAGAAATTTATGCTGTGCATTATTCTTGATATGTCAGCTCCGTTGGCATCTATTATTAAATGAAGATGATTATCCATAAGGCAGTAGCCATATACTCTGAATTCATAGGTCTTTTGATATTTTTTAACTAAGGATAAATAGTTAAGCTTATCCTCATCATCTTTAAACAAATCAACTTCACTTATACTCCTTGCCATTATATGAAAAATAGCGTCTTCCTTCTTTTGCCTTGCTAGCCTTGGCATAAGAAAACATCTCCCTTCAAAGTTTACTCTGAAAATAGTATTTCCTTTGAAGGGAGATGTTATTCATTGGCTCTAAACAACACTTATATGTCCCTAATACCTATGTCATTTATAACAAAATCACTTAATGAAGCATTATCTAATACTGCACTGCAGCTTAATTTAAACCATTGGCGTATTGACTCTGAAATATTTTCTTTAGCAAAATAATCCCCTATTTCTATATCGCAATTAACAAGTATATCAAAACTTACTTCTTCATCATCTTGCTTGATGTTATTGACCCTTAGTATTTCTATATTATCCAATGTAGCTTCTAAAACTTCTATTACATCTCTAGCTCTTAATGTTAAGTCATACTCAGAATAGTTATTCATTATTTCATCTTGTAGGGTATCAAAAATTTGTTGGTAAAACTGTTCTTCTATCATACCTTTAAAATAGTCATTCATGAGTATCCCCCTCTCTACTCTTTCTCATCTAAAGCTTTAATAAATTCAAGCCAAGCCTTTTCTGTAATATCACTTTTTCCCTCACTTTCGATTTTACGTGCTTTTCTAAGGGCAGTTCTAGCTAAACCACTTTCTTTGATATAATCAGGTAAGTCCATAGGGATTTCATCCCTATCTTCAGATGCTATATCAATCATATAATCTGTTTCTTCTTGTGTTAGCCCTAATATTTTTGCTATTTCCTCCATCTTATTTATATTAGGTGGATTTCTTCTCCCTTTTTCAATATCACTCCAATAAGCCGGAGAGATATCTAACAGCTCTGCCATCTTTCTTAGACTTATATCCTTTTGTTTTCTTTTTTCTGCAATAAAATCCCCAAACTTACTACTCATAATATACACCTCCTTCCACTGTCAGCATTATTTATTTAAAATTGAGTTTTGAACACTTAGATAATAGAAAACTGCTTATATTCCTGTTTTTCCTTAATGAAATTCAAATTTTTAAGTCTTATCTTTGCAGCTGTTAAAGATACGTCAAATGTATCTGCAATTTCACGACTTAAGACATCTGCCCATAAATCTTTTTCAAAATCAGTTCCTATTTCATAACACATTCTCACCATACCTGCTGACTTAAATTTAGCTGTTACATATCTGGTAAAGATTTTCTTAGGCATTAATAATGCTGAAGCCATATAATCCGCCTGCCATTCAATCCAATCATCATCAGTTACAAGCTGCCTTTTCCCTGTACTTTCAATATCAGTTGTACGACATTTTATCACCGGCTCGTTTTGGGATTCACTATCAAATAATGTCATCTGCATTTTATTAATTGTGTAAATATGTCTGTGTAAAAGCCAATGTGCTATCTCGTGTGCATGGGTAAAACGGCCTCTTCTTAATTGTTCTTCATTCAGAAGACTATTGTCTATTAATATAGTCCCTTCATTTACTGGTATTCTTTTCGCTTTATTATTATCTGCATCATATACAGGAATATAACAATCATTAAATACTGTCATTCCTAATATAGATTGATTATGTGTTAAATCTTGATAATCCATTTCCAATCCGGCATAACATTCTGAAAAATGCTCAACATCTAAACTACAAGGCTCCTGAAGAACCTTTAAGTTATAATCCTGTAAAACTCTTTCTGCTAAATCATCTATCTCTACTCTTTTAAGAACAGGAGTCCCGTTATTTTTAGTTTTAAAATCCAATTGAATCAATCTACCACCCCTCTCATAAATGCATGTATGCTTCATTGCTAACACTATTATAATATGGCATATTATTCCTTGTCAAGAAATAAAAAATTATACCTTTAATATTATTTTAACTTGCATTTTGTAATAAATCTATACACGCATTGCATTATACTGTGTTTTAGTGCAAAAATTGTATATTATACTAATTGCATCTAATTATCCATTATATTACACATAAAAAATCTATCTTATCCTATATCATATTAAGTGATATAATATATTATTATCGAGAAAAAAGGGGGGATAATATGTCACAAACTATAATTGAATATTTAAGAGAACAGTCAGTTAATAATTTGTTTGCTGCTGGAGGTTTTTGTAATAATTGGAATACTTGGCAATCAGTAATACAAAATTTAGCACCATCAAAAACAGCAAGACAAATTTTAAATTTAGGTGACAATCTATCAAATATTTTTTCTTCAACACGTTCAGCAGGAAGAACTCAAAGTGATGTATCTGGCGGTGGGGCTAGTTGGGAAGCTCTTGTATGTTGGTATTTAAATCTCTGCTTAATAGGCAGAAGAACTGTAGTAATAAAACATAGTAAAAAATTAATTCCTAATCCTGTAAGCGATGCAATAACTGTAAATTATGCAAACTTTGTTTCTAATACTGAATCTGATTTAATTGCAATAACATTTCCTCATAAAGATGAATACATAATTGATAAAGATTTAATAAACATTTTCGATGCTGATGGAAATAATGTAGCTCCAAAAACAGGGACAAGATATAATCTCATTCAAGTATTAGATGCATTAACCCATAGGGACTTTTCAAACATAGAAATTCATATAATACAATGTAAGACTAACTGGAACGATAATGCACAGATTCCAATGCTGTGGGATATGATTTACTCTGCTAATAATTTTAGAAATAATATTACTGTCGGTAGAAATGGATATTCTATTCATAATATTTTACGATTTACTTATTCATTTGTTACTGTTCCTACTGTAGATATTACAAAAATCAAAGCAACATCTACCTGTGTAAAAAGAGTATCAAATATCAGTGGTGGAAACTATTGGGGTAGACCTACTCGTTCAAATATAGCTAGTTCCGTAAAAGAAATGTTGGCTAGAAATTTAGCAAGTGGCCATACTAGTAATCATCTAACAACACTCAATAGTGAATTGCCAAAACTATCGAATGAATATAACTATTTTAAATTATAAATTTTAAAGAGGACTGAATTCCCAACTACAGTCCTCTTGTTATAGCTTTCATTATTTCAGAAGCAATAGCTTTTGCTAATAATGGTGGTACAGCATTACCAACCTGTGTATACTGCGGTACTTCTACTCTTCTTCTATCTCCGCCTGTTGTTCTTTTGCCTAAAAATATAAAGCTATCATCAAATGATTGTAATCTAGCCATCTCTCTTACCGAAAACACTCTATTCTCAAATGGAGATATATAATCATCTGGTAAGGTTACTACGGTCAATGCTGGTCTATTTCTATTCAACCTAGTTCTTATAGATTTTCTTGTTAAAATAACGTCTAACATCTCTTCGTTAACTTCCCCAGTTCTAAAACGTTGAATAAGTTCTTCTCTGCTAATGCCAAGTTTGTTGCAACATTCATTTAATAAATGACTTTTTTCTGAGATATCTATTCCCTCGCTCAAGATGCGTCTTCTTACTAAAGTTCCGTCTTCTCCTTCTCTAAACAAAGAAAATCTTTCAACTATTAGAGGCAAATGATTCGAAATATCATTATTATATATATTTCCATTACTATTTATTGTATTTCCATTAATAGTTGGTGTTCTTCCCCTTCTTGAAGCTATTTGATAATCCGTAAGTTGAGGATTTATAACTTCTCTTAAATTTTCATCCCTAATTAAATCACCAATAGCATCTAATACTGTGAGTCTATTATAATCATTATATATTGGTTCTGGGTATCTAGGTTCTATCTCCCCATTTCGATATGCTATAAATATTACTCTTCGCCTTCTTTGTGGAACCCCGTAATCAGAAGCATCTAATACTCTAGGTTCTAATGTATTATACCCTATTAAGTGAAATTCATTTCTCAAAATTTCAGGTGCTAAACTTCCATTTTCATATACTTGGCCAGTTACTCCCTCAAATCCATAAAATTTCGTATCATTAAACCCTTCAACATTTTCCATAACTACATACCTTGGATTTATTTCTCTAACAACTCTTAAATACTCTTTAAATAAAAGATTTCGTGGATCATTTGGGTCTCTTCTACCTGCTCTACTAAATCCTTGGCAAGGAGGTCCACCAAAAACAGCATCTATTTCCTGTGGCTCTTGTTGCTCACCATCAGTAAAAATTCTTAAATGTCTTATTACATTCCAAATAAATTCACCATTAAGTTCTCTGATATCTCCTCTATGAAAATATGTATTATAATTTTGAATAAACCCTAATTGTTCATGTCTATTCATATAAGTTTTCTGTACATCCTCATTTATATCACTAGAAAATAATATGTGAAAACCAGCTTGAATTATACCTTCACTCATCCCACCAGCACCACAGAATAAATCTATTGCATAAGGCATACTAAAACCTCCTTCTTCTATCTATTAAATATACCATAATATATTTAAAAAGTCCAGGGGTAAAATGCTACCAGAACAAATGTTTTTCTTTTTCTTTTTTTTAGTATTCTAATAATATTTGTTACAACTTAAAACAAATAGTACTTAATCTACTTAATTCTTAAATAATCTATACTAATAAAATATTAAAGGAATACTCCTTTATCATATCAACTTCTCTCAAATAACCCTTCTATTTCTATCTCCCAATATATATTTGCGAAAAAGTGCACCCCCGGGGGTTCAAATCCCCTCAAAACCTTAGTCTACGGAAACATAAAACACACATAAAAAAAGGGGCAAATTGCCCCAAGCCTTTGATTTCAAGCTATTTCTTCTCTATCTTCACGACACACTCCACATGTGTTGTATGTGAAAACAAATATTTCTCCATTTTATAAAATATCTTAAGACTCATTTTTCTTAAATTTCAAACAAGTTTTAAGCAAATCATTCACAAAATTTATATTAAATTCTCGGTAATGTTGGGATTCACCCCACTTTTTAATAGACTCATGTTCTTCATGTTCTGGGTTGTTCCAGGCTTCTAGAAATACTTGGTATCCAACTATTCCTCCTACATCCTCTGGTGGGCATGCTCCTTCTCCTTCTAAAAGAACTGGATAACCGAATTTATAATCTTCAATAATGTTTTCTAACTCTATTTTGTGCCTCCAATAATCCCCAAAATCATATATATAGTCAAAGTTTTTATATGTTTCAATATATTTATCTATTTTTGCACACTGTGGCTTTATAATTTTATTTTCGATTATTCTTCCTATTATGCCATAAGAATCTTCTTCTTTTGTAGGATTATTCTTTTTATACTTTTTTGAATAAAACTTATAATCTTCATATGCTTCTTCATTATTGGTAATTCTAAATTTCTCTTCTGCAAATTCAAATTCATAAAGATGATAATCATGCCAGCCCATAGCAAATTGAATTGTATCGTGCAGTCTTCTAAAAGTAACATCTGCAGGGATAATAACCCTTCTCCAAATTAGAGGATCTGACTCTATCAGTTCTATTTTTATCTGATATGCTTTCATATTCAATAAGTCCTCCTATAAAATCTAAATTAAATTATTTTCTTAATTACATTGATTATATTTTCTCATTTTTATTTTAATTTAGCTTATTAAAATAAGCAATCTGTTTCCGCAAAACAAAAAAGCCCTGATTTCTCAGAGCTTCTATCTATCATATCAATATTTTGTTCAAATATGGTGGCGGCGAAGGGATTTGAACCCCTGACACTTCGGGTATGAACCGAATGCTCTGGCCAACTGAGCTACGCCGCCATTGGTTGCGGGAGAAGGATTTGAACCTCCGACCTTCGGGTTATGAGCCCGACGAGCTACCTAGCTGCTCCATCCCGCGATATTAAATTGGTGCCGAAGACGGGGTCGAACCGGTACGATCTTTTAGGATCGCAGGATTTTAAGTCCTGTGCGTCTGCCTGTTCCGCCACTTCGGCATCTGTCTAACGACAATATTAATTATATAACGTTATTTTAGTTAAGTCAATATTATTTTGTGATTTTTAGTTGCTATTTTTTACATATAGTTTTTAAGATAGTAGATTGCTCCTTCCAGGCTGTCTCTTGTACTTATTGTTACATAGCTATATCCTAATGCTTTCATTATAACCTCTAATATTATTGCACCTGCAAGAATTATATCATGTCTCCCTTGCTCTATGACAGCAACTTTCTCCATTGATATTTTGTCTAATAAACTATAATCATTAATAAAATTGCTTATATTATGTTCATATAATTTACTGCCTTCTATATTAGCAATTCCATATTTTACAGCAGCCAGGGTGGTTGCAGTACCACCAATTGCATAAAGATTAAATTCAGCTGCCATGTTTTTTATGTCATCTATTATTGATGCAATCTTCTCTAAAGTATAATTACCAATAGATTCTATTATATTCTTTTGAACTGGATATTCTGAAATAAATTTCTCCGATAATCTTACACAGCCTATATTAACACTTTTTCTATACAATATTTTATTGTCGACACCTAGAATAAACTCGGTGCTGCCTCCCCCTATATCAATGACAAGGGTAGGTATTGAGCTATGTACGATTGTTCTTACCCCAACATATCCTAAATAGGCTTCCTCCTCGCCAGATAATATAAATGTCTGTATACCGCTTTCCTTTTCTATGATTTTAATAACCTCATTTTTATTTTTTGCATCCCTCACCGCACTTGTTGCAGTAATAACCCCTCTTGTTACCCCATATTCTTTCATGATATTTTGATATTCTTTTATTGCCTTAAGGGTTCTCTCTAAACTTGATTCACAAATTAATCCTGTTTCATCTATCCTATATCCTAGCCTTGTAGTTACTGATTTTTTTACAAGTGGATGTATTGCATCTTCGTTTATATCTGCTATCAATAATCTTGTTGAGTTAGTTCCCAATTCAATTGCACCAATTCTATCCATAATAACACCTCGAATTAAACTTATCCTTGTATTATTATATCATAAATTTCAAAATTTTGTTTATTATCTTACGAAAGAACACTAGGTCATAAAAAAGGTGCCTTACCATACGGTAAAACACCTAGATATCTATCTTCTTGCGTATCCACCACTGCGTTTGGATTCCTGGTTCTTCTTTACGTCTGAAATTCTCTCTTCGCTTTCTTTTAAAAACTTAGATAATCTGTCTTCAAAGGAGAGATTACTTGCTTTTCTTCTTTCTGATTCCCAATCAATTTCAATTGGTCTGAAAGATTTTTTAACAGGATTTGCTTGTTTTATCGAAAGGCTTATTTTGCCATTGTCATCAATAGAAATAACCTTTACTTTAACCTTATCCTGTTCCTTTAAATGACTTCTTATGTCCTTTACATAAGTATCTGAAACTTCTGAGATATGAACAAGGCCTGTTTTTCCTGATATATCCACAAAAGCTCCAAAATTTGTGATGTTTACCACTGTGCCCTCTAAAATGTTTCCTACCTGCAGGGTCATATTAAAAAGATTCCTCCTTAAATTATATATAATGATTTATTATATATTAATTTGTAATTTTAGTCAATTTGTTGTTGTTCAAGCTATCTAATTTCTATTGTTAACATCCTTTAATATTATTTCACCAGGCTTTGCTAAATTTAATTTCCTTCTTGCCATTTTTTCTATGTAATCTTCTCTTTGACTCATTTTTAATTCATCCTGCAATTGTTGATTCTGAACCTTTAATTTAGAAAGTTGATCATTACATTGGGTATATTGTTTCTTCAATCTATTTAATATAAACTGTTGTTTTATAAAAATTACCCCAAAAAAAACCATTACTAACAACCAGAATATCTTCCTCTTTTTCATGAAATTTTCTCCTTTGTTTATTTTTATAGGATATATTCTTTATGATTTCTTTTTTTCCTTCTTAATTTTTTTGCTGGATTTATTTTTTTTGCTGGGATTTTCCTTAATTTCACTTTTATTTTGTTTAAGTTTCTTAAATGTTACAGATGAAGCCTTTTTAGTTTTCTGCCTTATGTTGAAACATAATTCCTTAAGCAGATACCTCATTAGTTTTATCGGATAAAATATTATAATAATTAATACCCTGATGAATTTAATCACATAATAAAATGTTTTTCTTAATAATTTTATAACATATCTGCTTATGAATTTAAAATAAAAAAATAATCCTAATATAATCCCCACAAAGCTATAATAACCTAGTATCCCTTCATTTGTTTTCTGGAGAAAAACAAATGTTATAAGGGCTGCAAATATCCAAAAAAGAATATCTGAAATTGCTGTAACTAGCTTCTTAGGGCAGCTATATCCCCTGTTTATTCTATAGAAATCAAACATTAAACCTACCATAAGTCCAGCTATTATTGTACTTAAAAAATATTGGAGTTGTTTATCCACAGATAAAATCATTTATTGACCTCCAAAACATCTTCTTTTCACTTAAATAATTTCTTCATTATACTTTCCTTATTTTTAACGTCCTTATTAATATAGGTTAAAGATATAAACTCCCCTTCTATTGACATATCCCCATTATCAACATTTAGTTTGTTAACCTTCATATTTTTCCCTTTAATATTTAACGTCCCCATATTTGTAACTAACAAAACGCTGTCTTCATTAAAAGTTATAACCTCTGAAACACCAGTAATATCAATCCTTTGCCTGCTATCTATATGAATTACATGATTATATTGTTGCTTTAAATTTTTATTACTTTCCACAATACCCCCTCCATTCCTATATCATAATATGCTGACTAACATCTTTTTATTACACAATTATTAACACTAACCCACATAATTTGCACAGTTTATTCACATAGTTATCCACAGCTTGTGAATAACTAAAAAAGCTGCTAGTTTTGTCCCTACTAACAGCTTTTCTAGTTATTCAATTTCCTGACCGCTTATGATTCTATATAAGTCCTTTGCTCCATCCTTTGTTACATGCTCAGCGATATTTAAAACCTCTGCCTTAACACTGCCTGTTGCATAGCCTATCTCTATTACATCTCCAACTTTTATATCCGTTCCTGGTTTTGCAATTCTACCATTTACTAAAACCCTTCCTGTTTCACAGACCTCCTTGGCTACTGTACGCCTTTTAATAATCCTTGACACCTTTAAAAATTTGTCTAATCTCATACATCATCACCCTTTTTAATATTTTGACTATTTCTTAGCATTTTAAATACTAAATATTTACTATGTTATAAAAAATCAGGTCATAGACCTGATTCCTTATTATAGATTAACTTTTTCCTTTAGTTCTTTTCCAGCCTTGAAAGTTGGAGCCTTTGAAGCTGGAATAGTTATTTCTTCTAATGTCTTTGGATTTCTACCCTTTCTTTCTCCTCTTTCCCTAACTTCAAATGTTCCAAAACCTACTAATTGAACTTTTTCGTTCTTAGCAAGAGTTTCTTCAACACTTTCCATAAATGCCTTTAAAGCCTTTTCTGCATCCTTCTTAGTTAATCCACTCTTTTCTGCAATTGATGTGATAAGTTCTGCTTTATTCACAATTTTTCCCTCCTTAGTTAATCTCTAATTAGATTATCTCTAATAGATTACAGTAGTTTATTCTTCATAAGTTCAAAAAATCCTTCTTTTTTGAAAGTATTTTTTGCTGAAAATGTTGATTTTATTGATTTTTTGCCTCATTCCACAGCATATCCATTTCTTCCAGAGTCATTTCTTCCATCTTAATTCCATTTTTAATTGCTGTTTTTTCTATGTACTCAAATCTTGTTATAAACTTTTCTGCTGTTTTTGTCAAGGCAAACTCTGGATTTATATCTAAAAAACGAGCAACATTTACTACCGCAAATAGTAAATCTCCCATTTCTTCTATTATTTTACCATTTTCATTGGTTTTATATACCTCCAAAAGTTCCTTTAATTCTTCATATATCTTATTTACAGCATCCTCAACTTTATCCCAGTCGAATCCAACTTCAGCTGCTTTTTCTTGTACTTTATAACTTCTCATTAATGCAGGCAATGATGATGGTATGGATTTAAGGGCTTCTGTATAGGTTTTTAAATTCTTTTCTTCACGTTTTCTCTCTTCCCAATTTTTTAATACCTCATCTGAGTTTTTACAAACGTCTTCACCAAAAACATGGGGATGTCTTTTTATCATTTTATCTGTTATACCTGTTATCACTTCAGATATGCTGAATTCCCCGAACTCCTTTGCTATTTGGCTGTGGAAGACAATTTGTAAAAGAACATCTCCTAATTCTTCGCATAAATTATCCATATCATCCTTGTCAATGGCATCTATTACCTCGTATGCTTCCTCTATTAAATATCTCTTAAGACTTTCATGTGTTTGTTCCCTGTCCCATGGACAGCCATCTTCACCCCTGAGTTTTTCCATAACATCTAGCAAATCTTTAAAATCATATTTGCTTTTGCTTTTTACAGGTGGTATATATAGACTTGTAAGATAGTCAACCCAGCTTACTCTGTCTATTTCATAAAGAGGCATCCTTTCAATTTTCTCTTCACCTTCTACTCCGGCTGCTCTGATTAAATATACTTCAACATCATCATCATAATATTCCATTAACTTTAACTTGATTTCTGAGGCTACAAGCCTGCTGTAAACCTGAGTTATTATATTTCCTACCCTTGTATCCGGTACTTGAGTGTCAAGCTGTAAACCGTCAATAATCTTCAGTCCTTCAACAGGATCAGCTTTCATAGCATTTATCACAGCATCAATAAAACTTAATGCTGGAACTATTTCAACTTCAATATTTTGTTTTTCAGCCTTTTCAATTATAAGCTGTACGGATTTTTCTGCTACTAATGGATGTCCTGGAACAGCATAAACAACATCCTTAAGATTAACTATTTTATCTGCAATGGTTTCATATACTTCATCGAAACTTTCACCTTCTTCATATAAGTCATCAAAGGTTGTGAAATTAATACCCAGACTTTTTATGTATTCAACATTTGGGTGTTTATAAGTTCTCAGATAAAGATTATTTGCATTTTTCATTACATTTATACTTTTTAGTGTTAAATCCTCATTAGAACCAGGTCCAAGACCTACTATTTTTATCATTTGTCTCCCCTCTTTGTTCCTTTATTTTTTAATTTTATTCTTTAAATCAGAAATTTTCACAGCTCCAGAAAGGAAAAGCATTAAAAAATAAACGAATGCACCTATGAAAATTGTCGATACTGTAGAAAGATTTCCACTTCTAGTTAGATTATATATTTTTCCGTATGAAGCTACAACCGATATTATCATTATAATTGTAGATACCACAGGTAAAATAAAGACTTCATGTATATCAATATATACTTTTGTATATTTTATTACAAGTATAATATCTATAATTGCCACTGCAAGATATGCAAATAACGTACCGTAGGCAGCTGCCTTAATATTATACTGGGGCATAGGTATAAAAATTATGCTTATTAATATTTTTATACCACTTCCTACAATCATTGCTGCAACTGGCATAATTGTTTTCCCCATTCCATTTAATATACTTGTAGATGTCTGAGCAATTATTATAAAAAGTGCAGCTACTGACAGAATCTGCATCAACTCCCACCCATCAGACATACCTTGAAAAACAAGTCCTAATATTGGCCTAGACAGTGTATAAAGGCCTGCACAGCAGGGTAATGCAAGTATCATAGCCAGCTTATATGATATTTTTATATTATGTTTAAGCTTAACTCTATCTCTGCCAGCAAAGGCTTCTGATATTGCAGGAACAGTATTTTGTGCTATTGCTATAGATAGAGTTAGTGGAACATTTATAAGTACAAATGCTTTACCAGTAAGCTGTCCATACAGTATTGTAGCTGTTTTATCTGTAAACCCGCTGGACTTTAATAAGCCAGTTACCATCATTGAGTCAATGAGAGTCATTATTGACCCTATTGCCTGACCTATGGAAATGGGAATGGCTATTTTTAAAATCTCAGAAAATATATCTATACTTGATTTACATTTTTCTTCTTTATTAAATTTAATTTTATTCTTTATATAGCAATATACTATCCACATAAGAGCTGCAAAAGCTCCTGCAGTGGCACCAAAGGCAGCCCCTCCAGCAGAAATGCTTATTCCCCTTGGCAAAAGTATATAAACAAGACTTACCCCGACTATAACACGTACTAGTTGTTCAAGAACTTGAGAAACAGCTGTAGGAAGCATGTTTTGTAGTCCTTGAAAATAGCCACGGAAAACAGATAAAAGACATGTAAAGAATGGAGCCAGACTTATTCCTATAAGAGAGTAATATACCTCTTTACTCCAACTACAAGCTTCAATTATATAATCTGCAAAAACAATGAGAACACAACTTGATATGCCTCCAAATAAGGCCATAGTGATTAAAGCTATTTTGAATATTTTATTTGCTTCTCCTCTTTTATGAAGTGCCATGCGTTCTGATATCATTTTAGACAAAGCAGTTGGTATCCCAGCAGCAATAGCCAATAGAAATGTATATAAAGGATATGTAAGCTGATAAAGTCCAATCCCTTCTTCTCCTATCATATATATTATTGGTATTCTGAAAAAAAATCCAAAAATCTTAGCAATGATTCCTGCTGCAGCCAATATTAGAGTTCCCTTTATTAAATTCTTTTTTTGCATGATAATCCCCCTAAAGAAATACATCCCTTATTTAACATATTAGAGATTCCAGGATTATATGCAAAAAGCAGCCATAGGCTGCTTATAAATCTATTCCATCTGTTTTCCTAAGAATAATGCTGCAGATTGAGCAAGTGCATTTTCAACCTCACCCATTTGAGCATTATCTTCCTTTGAAATTATTATAACTGCTCCAATGGTGTCTCCATCAGCAACTATTGGTGCTATAACCTGACCTGTATAAATGGAGCCATCATCTTCATCAGCTGTCAATGGAAGGCCTTTGCCTCCTTCTTTAGCATTATGTACATAAAGCTTTCTTTCAACAAGAACTTTTTCGACCTCATCACTTATCTTTTTATCAATATATTCCTTTTTTCCTGTACCTGCCACTGCAATTATCAAATCTCTGTCACAGATTAAAACTGAATGACCGATAGACTGCTGTATTGCTTCTGCATAATCCTTTGCAAAATCGCTTAACTCACCAATTGGTGAGTATTTCTTTAATATAACTCCACCTTCTCTATCGGTAAAAATTTCAAGAGGATCTCCTTCTCTTATTCTAAGCGTTCTTCTTATTTCCTTTGGTATAACAACTCTTCCTAAATCGTCAATTCTACGTACTATTCCAGTTGCTTTCATTATTGTCCCTCCCTAACAAAACTATAATATTTATTCACTATTACTATTTGTCTTGTTTATAATTTCTACAAAAAAAAGAATTTTATACCCAAATATAAGTAATTAATCTAAAAATTTTATATTTATCATAATCTTTAAAAATAAAACACCTAGAAGTTAAATATTCTATAATATTTAACCAATGGTGTTTAAGTTAATCAGGTGTATTTTTTTACATTATTACCTTTATATAAACATTGTTCACACTTAAAACTGCTTGCTGAGGGTCTATACATATATCCGCATCCTTTGCATTTTTCTGAGAAATATCGTCTTTCTGTTCTTTCCATATCCCTTTCATTTAAACTGATTTGTTCTTTATACTTTTCCATTTAACCTTTCTCCAGCTCCTTTTACAATCTGATTTTTATTTTTTACTTCACTAAATATATATCCAATCATACTACTATTTATTCATATAAATGTATAATTATTTTGATTTTGGCAAATAAAAATCCACTCTTAACGGGTGGATTTTTATTTATAATTATTCAATTTTTATCTTAAAAATTAAATTCTATCTTCGTATTTTTTAATCTTTGAATTATTCTTCCATTCAGTTTCCTTTTGTTCTATGATGCTGGATTTCTTTTCTTCTAAAAGTTTATTCTTTATCTCATTCTTTACAGAATCAAATGGTTTTACTGGATATTCTTTTTTGTCAATTATTTTAATTAAATGATATCCAAACTGAGTTTTTACTGGCTGACTTACTTGTCCCTTTGAAACTTTTATTGCCGCGTCCATAAAATCCTGATCAAATCCTGAATCAACATATGGAACCTCACCTAAATCTCCGCCACTATCCTTTGTTCCATCTGTACCATATTTTTTAGCAAGATCTTCAAATTTTGCCCCTTTATCATACTCTTCCTTTATTTTTGTAGCTAAAGCCAAATCCTTAACTAGAATATGTGCAACATGCATCTTGTTTGGTTCCGTTGTGTATTCATATTTATTTTCATCATAGTACTTTTTAACTTCAGAATCAGACACTGTTACATCCTTTGTAAGACTTTCTTCTAATTTATCAAATATTATCTGAGTTTTTGCCATCTCTCTATAATCTTCTTCAGTTAATTTTACCTGGTCTAAAAACTTTTTAAAATTATCCTTGCTTCCAGCAAGCTTTATCATTTCATCAATTTTTTTGTCTATCTCCTGTTTTAATGTGTTCTCATCTGGAATAACATTAAGCTCCTTAGCTTTTTGCATCATTATTTTATCCATTACCATTGAATCTAATAATCCTGATTTTTGTGATTTCAATTCTTCCTGTGCCTGCGCTGATTGTAAGGCTTCTTTGCCATACATTGCTTCAAGCTGAGCTAGAGTTGAATCCCATCTTTTTTGAAATTCTCCTTTTGTTATGTTTTCATTATTAACCTTTGCTACCACGGTTTTCTTTTCACCTTCAGGTGTTTTACTGATAAGCTGACAACCAGTTGCTCCCCCAACTATTCCTATAGCAATGGCAGCTGCTATAAATTTTTTTAATCCCTTCACTTCCATCCCTCTCTCTCTTGCATTTGAAATTTATTATAATCCATTTTTATTTTTTATGCAATCTCCCTATAAATTCCAAAATATCCTTTAATGTTTTTAATGCTTCTTTATTCCTGTCCTTTCCTAGTTTTATTCTTATTAGTGGCTGTGTTGTACTTGCATACCCTGCCGTAACTCCATCAATCTTCTCATTTATTGCCCTGAGTGTTTCCACACTTATATATTCACCATTTTTAAATTGAAGGAGAATTTCATTTGCATTTTGTTTAATATTCAATATCTTTAACTTCTTTGCTATGGCTTTTGTATATGCAATTGATATTAAATTTTCAACAGGCTTTGGAATATCACCAAATCTATCTATTACCTCTTCTTCTATGTCCATTTTATCTTCCACATTTTCAATAGCTGCGATTTTTTTATAAATTTCAATCTTCAGCATTTCATCCTGAATATAACTGTCAGGTATATATGCGTTTACTGTTAATTCAATTGTTGTTTCAATATATTCTTCCTTAATTTCTCCCTTAAGTTCCCTGACTGCCTCTTCAAGAAGTCTGCAATATAAATCATATCCTACTGCAGCCATATGCCCATGTTGCTGTGTACCTAATAAGTTACCTGCACCTCTTATCTCCAAATCTCTCATGGCAATTTTAAACCCTGAACCAAACTCAGTAAATTCCTTAATTGCCTTTAATCTTTTTTCTGCAACTTCAGTTAATACCTTATCTTTTCTATAAGTAAAATATGCATATGCAAGTCTGTTGCTTCTACCAACTCTACCCCTTAATTGATAAAGCTGTGATAATCCCATTCTATCTGCATCATAGACAATAAGGGTATTAACATTTGGAATATCAATTCCTGTTTCTATTATTGTTGTACAAAGAAGCACATCACCTTCTCCTGCTATGAATCCTAATATAACGTCTTCAAGCTCGCTTTCATTCATTTGACCATGAGCAACTACAACCTTTGCTTCTGGGACCAGCCTTGATAAAGCTATCTGCATATCTTTTATCGTCTCTACCCTGTTATAAACAAAGAACACTTGTCCTCCCCTCGATAGCTCTCTGATTATTGAATCCCTTATTATACCTTCATTATATTCCATTACATAAGTCTGAACAGGAAATCTTTCCTCTGGAGGAGTTTCAATAACACTCATATCCCTTACTCCAATCAAGGACATATGAAGTGTTCTTGGAATAGGTGTTGCAGTTAAAGTTAGAACATCTATATTTTTTTTGAAGGCCTTAATCTTTTCCTTATGGCTGACACCAAACCTCTGCTCCTCATCTACAATCAATAATCCTAAATCCTTATATTTAATATCCTTTTGTAGTAATCTGTGTGTTCCGATTATAATATCAATATTCCCTGCTGCCAGCTCCTTTATGGCTTTTTTCTGCTGTTCTTTACTCCTAAATCTGCTAATCATATCTATATTTACTGGAAAATCAGAAAATCTTTGTCTGAAATTATTATAATGTTGTTCAGCAAGTATAGTTGTTGGAACTAATACCGCCACCTGCTTTCCATCCATAACAGCCTTAAAAGCAGCCCTCATAGCCACTTCAGTTTTACCATATCCAACATCGCCGCACAAAAGCCTATCCATAGGTCTTGGCTGCTCCATATCTTTTTTTATCTCTTCTATTGCAGTAAGCTGATCCGGAGTTTCTTCATATGGAAATTCTTCTTCAAACTGCTTTTGCCATACGGTATCCTTTGAAAAAGCATGTCCTTTTAAGGCAGCTCTGTAGGCATAAAGTTCAACTAAATCCTCAGCCATTTCCTTTAAGGATTCTTTAACTTTTTTCTTTGCCTTTGTCCAGTCTGAACCTCCAAGCTTATATAGTTTAGGCTGTACTTCATCTGAACCTATATATTTTTGAACCATATCAAGCTGTTCAACTGGAACATACAATGTGTCACCGCCATGATATTGAAGGACAAGATAGTCCTTTTTTATTCCTTCTATGTGTAGTTCCTTTATTCCTTTAAATACTCCGATACCATGATTAACATGAACTACAAAATCACCAACTTTAATATCTGTAAAACTTTCTATTTTCCTTGATTTTTTTGTGAAAGTCTTCTTCTTTTCTCTTTTTTCTTTATATATTTCCTTGTCAGATATAATTGAAATTTTAATGTCTGGAAATTCCATACCCCTGCTTAAACTACCTGATGAGACCACAATTGAGCCGGGTCTTATATCGTCAATTATTTCTTTATATGAACAATTAAATCCCTCTTTTGCTAAGGACTTAACTAGCCTCTCTGCTCTTGAAGCTGCTCCTGCCAATATTAAAACCCTGTATCCTCTGTTAGCCCTAATTTTAATCTCCTCTAGTAAATAATCGATATTTCCTGATATTGGATTAATCGATATTGCATTAAAGTTAATCAAAGAATTGGCTCTAACCTCTTCAACAACCCTTGGCAGCATGTTCATTGCTATGATTTTATATGATTTTAAATTATCCATCATATAATCTGTGCTAAACATATATTCACCCTGCAATGGAAGAAGTTCTCCCTTTTCAAGCATAGTTTTATATGTTTCCTGAAACTCCTCAGATGCCGTTCTGATTCTTTGTGATATCCTTGCAGATTCATCTAAAATTACCAATGGGTTATTGAAATAGTCTATAAAACTCTCAGTGTTTTTGTAAATATATGGAATATAGCTGTCCATTCCATCAAAATACCTTAAATTCTGTAGCTTTTCAATGTTTTCCTTTACTCTAAGCTCCAGCTTCTGAGCCATTTCTTTGTTTTTCTTGGAATATAATTTCTGCCTGGCTTTTAAATCATTATCTATTCTTTCAACAATACCACTGACAATTTCCTTACTGATTACAACTTCCCTTGCAGGATAAATTACTATCTCCTCTACAGGATTCAGGCTTCTTTGTGTTTCTATATCGAAAGTTCTTATGGTATCTATCTCATCCCCAAAAAATTCTACTCTGTATGGCTCATTATCAATTGGAGAATATATATCTATTATTCCTCCTCTGCGTGCAAACTGCCCCTTTCCTTCTATTACATCAACCCTTTCATAACCTAAGTCAACTAATTTTTCAGCAAGGAGAGAAACATCTAAAATTTCTTCCCTTTTCAATTTTATTGCACTGTTTTTTAATGTATCTTTAGGAGGCATCTTATAAAAGAGAGCATCTATTGATGTCACAACGATAACTTTATCCCCTTCTAATATCTTTTTAATAACGCTTAATCTCTGGGTTTTTATATCTCCCGAAGTTACATCTACGTTTAAAACCATTTCTTTAATTGGGAAGTAATAGCAATTTTCTGTAAAAACTCTTAAATCCTCATAAATTTTTCTAGCTTCTATATCATTATGTGTAAATATTATAGTCTGATTGGGAAAATCATCAGAAAGGCAATAAGATACATAGGCCTTTTGCGATTCAGAAAGACCATGTACCTGACACGGGGTTCTATTGTTTTTTAATGCCGCTAATATGGTTTTATATTCTTCACATTCTTTAAATAGAATGTTTAACCCTTTAAATTTCAAAAAAATACCCCCTTAGGACAACAACAATTGCCCGAGGCTACCTCTCGGGCTTTTGATTATATTATATTCTTATTCTTGACTTACTTTAAAGCTATTATACTTATTCATTCCACTTTGTATTCCATTTTGTATGATTTCCATTACAGCATCCCCTGCTGCCTTTATTACTTCATCAACTAATTTTCTATCCTGTGGTGAAAATCTTCCCAGTACATAATCTGCCATATCACCAACTGGCCTTCCTATACCAATTCTTATTCTGGGAAATTCATTGCTGTTAAGCTGATAGATAATGCTTTTCATTCCATTTTGGCCACCGTCACTTCCTGAAGGTCTTATTCTTAATCTTCCAACCTCAATCGCCACATCATCATATATAACTATTATATTTTCAGGAGGAATTTTATAAAAAGCTGCTGCTTCCCTTACACTCTCTCCGCTTAAGTTCATATATGTGGATGGTTTTAAAAAAATCACTTTCTCTCCTGCAATAACCTTTTCCCCAACTAACCCCTTAAATTTTATTCTACTAATGTCTATATTTTCCTTTTCAGCAATCCAATCTATAACATCAAATCCCACATTATGTCGCGTTCCTTCATATTGTCTTCCAGGGTTTCCTAGTCCAACTACTAAAAACATAATAAACACTCCTCAGTAAATATTGCGTATTTATAGTATATCACAAAATTATTCTAAAAAATAATAAAAAAGCCCAAGGGCTTTTTTATTATTTGATATAGATTATATGCAAACAAAAGCTGCAATTTTGTTATCTATTATATGCGTCTCCAAGTTTTATGCTGAAATCTTTATATCTGCCGTTTCTATACAATTTTACCTTCAGGGTATCTCCTACCTTATATTTCTCCAGTACTTCTGACAATGCTTCTTCCCTTGTTATTTCCTGTCCTCCTGCTGAAACTATTATATCGCCAGGCCTTACACCAGCATCATCTGCCCCTGATTGTGGCACTACCTTTTGAACATATACCCCTACTGGCACACCATATTGCCTTGATGCATCTTCATCAATGAATTGAAAATATATTCCTAGATAAGGTCTTGAAACATACCCATTCTTTATTAAAGATTCTATTATTGGCTTAGCCTCGTTTATAGGAATTGCAAATCCCATTCCCTCTGCCGAACCAATTTTTAAACTATTTATTCCAATTACCTCACCAGCTTCGTTACACAATGCACCACCACTATTACCTGGATTAATAGAAGCATCTGTCTGAATAACTTTATAACTTCTGTCATCCATTTGAATATTTCTATTTAGTGCACTTACCACACCAACAGTAACTGAGCCTGCAAACTCTTGTCCAAGTGGGTTACCTATTGCTACTGCCACATCTCCCACCCTCACCTTAGAGGAATCTCCAAATTTAGCTACTGGTAGATTTTCTACATTTATTTTTAAAACTGCTAAATCCGTTTTTGCATCACTTCCAATAAGGGTGGCAGGAACACTTTTCCCACCTGATAAGGTTACCGTAATTTTTCCTGCATCTTCTATAACATGTTCATTTGTAACAATGTATCCAGATTTGTCAAAAATTATTCCCGAACCACTTCCCTGTAAGGATTCCTGACCAAAGAAATCAACATCATTGTTACTTATTCCAACAACTGCAGGACCTACTAATTCAGCTACTTTCGTTATAGAGTTTTTAGGCAAGTATGATGTAGACTCCTTTGAACTAAAATTATTTATTTTATCTTTATTTTCACTTATTTGATTATAGTAGGATTCGCTATAATTTTTCTTAACATAATATCCTCCAATTATTCCACCAATAGATGCTGAAAAAAATACCACTAATATTAATCCTAAAACTCTTAATACTTTTTTTTCTCTTTTTTCTTCTACAAATTTTATTCCGCTTTCCCAGGAATTATTATTATAATCCATCTTCACACCTCCTACTACCTTTGATTATATGCCTGTTTTTTTACAAAAGTATGAACAAAGATTGAAAAAACAAATAACTTATTCTAAACTCAAAGTAAAAGTAAATTTTGTACCCTTTTCTCCAGACTCTACCCAGATGGTTTGCTTATGCTGGTTTACAATCTGCCTTGCTATTGATAATCCTAATCCTGTTCCTCCGCCCTTTGTTCTAGCCTTATCAGCCTTATGAAATCTGTCCCAGATATATTTTATTTCTTCCTTTGGTATCGGTGTACCATTGTTAAATACACTTACCAAAAGCCTATTATCTTTAATTTCAGTTTTAATTTGAATCTTTCCTCCATCATGAACAAATTTTATGGCGTTATCTAAAAGATTAGTTATAACCTGGTCTATTCTATCTCTGTCTCCCTTAACATTCATTTTATTGTCAACAAGGACAACATCCATTTCTATTTGTTTTTTGTTTATTTTGTCCTCAAATTTAATTACCCTCTCTCTTATAAGTTCATTTATATCGAAGATTCCCATATTTAATGAAAACTCTGCTGATTCTAATCTTGCTAAATCCAATAAATCGTTTATAAGCCTTATTAATCTTTTTATTTCGTCGTTCACAATTTTTAAGTAATATTCCCACTTATCCCTTGGAATTGTACCATCAAGCATTCCAACAATGAAACCATTGATTGAGGTCATTGGAGATCTTAATTCATGTGATACATTAGCAACAAAGCTTTTCCTCATGCTCTCTAAATTCTGGAGAGAATCTGCCATATAGTTAAAAGAAACGGCTAAATCGCCAATCTCATCACTGGAACTGATTTTTACCCTCTTATCAAAGTCCCCCTTTGATATAGATTTTGCAGTATCGTTTATTTTTCCTAAGGGTTTTATTAATATCCTGTCTGAAAAATAATAAATTATTATGGCAGATATTATTATTGCGAAGAAAGCAGACATCCAGATGACAAAATATATTCTCTTTAGGGCAGCTGTAATTTCTCCTAAAGGAGCATGTAAAAAAATGCTTCCAATTGTCTGGTCATTCATCATTATTGGAAGGCCTACTGTCATCATCCTCACATCAAATTTTTCTTTAAACAGCCCCTTTTCATTTACAATGTTGCCCTTCATAACTTCTTCAATCTCTTTATTTTTTAATTGTTTACCAAGAAATTCATCAGTTTCTGTTCCTGAATACACATAAATATAACCATATTTATCCACAATCCATATTCTAGCATTAAGTAGCCTGTCTACAACTGACAATTCATATTTTAGCCTTGAGATACTGGTTTTTTTGTTTAAATAACTGACAACAGTTTTACTTAAATTGTTACCCTCTGTTAATAGAGCATTAACTTTTTGGCTGTAATAATAATTGTAAAACCAAAGGGAAAGAAATACAGCCACAAGACTGTATGATATAACCAGTATTAAAAAATAAGTACTTATAAGCTTTGTAAAGAGACTTTTCTTCATTTATTTCACCTCAAATTTATATCCAACTCCCCAAACAGTTTTAAGCTGCCATGTATTTTGTTCCCCTAATTTCTCTCTTATTCTCTTTACATGAACGTCAACAGTCCTTGAATCTCCAGGATAGTCATATCCCCACACTTCATATAAAAGCTGATCCCTTGTAAAGACCTTATTAGGATTAGAAGCTAGAAAATAAAGAAGTTCAAATTCCTTAGGCGGCATCTCAATGTTATTCCCGTTATGGGTAACAATATAGGAATCCGCATCAATTATAATGTTGTCATATTCTAGTGCTCTTTTTTGAGTCTGTGGTTTATATCTTCTTAAAACCGCCCTGATTCTAGCCACTAACTCCTTTGGTTCAAAGGGCTTTACTATATAATCATCTGCACCAAGCTCTAATCCTAATACCCTGTCAAAGGTCTCACCCTTTGCAGTCAGCATTAAAACAGGTATTTGAGAAGTTTTTCTTATTTCCCTTAAAACCTCATAACCATCCATAACAGGCATCATTACATCAAGAACTACAAGGTCAATCTGCTTATCATTAAATATCTTAATAGCATCCTTTCCATTATGGGCCTTATATATCTTATAGCCTTCCTTCAAAAGATACATTTCTATTAAATCGCAAATGTTATTGTCATCATCTACAATCATAATTTTTGTTTCAACCATACGAAAACCCTCCTATATAACATATTTTATTTATATATTTTCTCATTTTAATTATAGATTTACAACTGCCTATTAAGGAAGATGTTATTTATTAATATATAACACTACTTATGTGTCCCTATATAAAAAAGAACAGGGCATGCATTTTTACATACTCTGTTCAAAATTATTTCTTCAATTTCTTAGCTTAATGACATTGCCTTGTTGAGCAACTTTTTTATTCAAATATCATACTCACAGATAAGTCTTCGTAAATTCTCTTTATTGCCTCAGCAAACATTGGTGCTACTGAAATAGATTTAATCTTATCTATTTTCTTCTGTTCTGAAAGCTGTATTGTGTTTAAAACAACCAGCTCTTTTATTGCTGAGTTTTGTATTCTTTCAACTGCTGGACCTGATAGAACTGCATGTGTACAGCATGCCAATACTTCCTTTGCTCCTAAATCAACAAGGGCATTTGCTGCATTGCATATAGTTCCAGCTGTATCTATCATATCATCTATCATTATAACCGTCTTATTTTTAATATCTCCAATTACATTCATTACTTCGCATACGTTGGCTTTTGGTCTTCTCTTATCTATTATTGCAATTGGTGCATGTAATCTATCTGCAAATTTTCTTGCCCTTGTAACACTTCCAAGGTCTGGTGATACAACTACAACTTCATCTTCATCAAGATTTAATGTCTGATAGTATTTTGCTAATAATGGTAATCCTAAAAGATGGTCTACTGGTATATCAAAATATCCTTGTATCTGAGCAGCATGAAGGTCCATAGTAAGAACTCTGTCTGCTCCAGCAGTATGAATTAAATCAGCCACTAATTTAGCTGTGATAGGATCTCTTGCCTTTGCTTTTCTGTCCTGTCTTGCATATCCATAATATGGGATAACTGCAGTTATTCGACCAGCTGAAGCTCTCTTAAAGGCATCAATCATAATTAAAAGCTCCATTAAGTTGTCATTTACAGGATTATTTGTTGATTGAATAACGAAAACATCTGCTCCTCTTACTGTTTCACCGATGTTTACTGAAATTTCCCCATCGCTAAATCTGCCTACTTCAGCCTTACCTACTGGAACTCCTACTATTTCTGCAATCTCCTTTGCCAATAGAGGGTTTGAATTACCCGTAAATATCTTGATATTTTTGCCGTGTGTTATCATTATATATTCCTCCTATGCTATTTTTTCCAGATACCCTTTTTTTCCACCCATCCTTCTTTATTTACCTGCTTACTTCTTGCTATGGCTAAGGAACCCTTTGGTACATCCTCAGTAATTGTTGAACCTGCAGCAATATAGCTATCGTCTTCAACTGTAACAGGAGCAACTAAATTTGTATTGCATCCTACAAATACATTGTTTCCAATTACAGTCTTGTGTTTCTTTGATCCATCATAATTTACAAACACTGTTCCGCAGCCAAAATTACAATTTTCACCAACCTCAGCATCTCCTATATAAGTAAGATGTGAAACTTTTGTTCCTTCTCCTATGGTGGATTTTTTTATCTCAACAAAATCACCAATCTTAGCATCCCTTCCAATAACACTATCCGGTCTTATATATGCAAATGGTCCTACATTTGCACCCTCCATTATATGACTTTCTAATATAACCGATGATTGAATCTTAACCCCATTATCTATATTACTATCCACTATTCTTGTGTTGTGTCCTATTATAGAATCTTCACCTATTATTGTCTTTCCCTCTATGATAACTCCTGGATAGATAATAGTATCTGCCCCAATTGTTACATCAACACCTATGAATGTTGAGTTAGGATTTAAAATAGTAACACCATTGTTCATATGTTTTTCTAAAATCCTTCTTCTCATTACTTCATTAGCATCTGCAAGCTGAACCCTTGAGTTTACGCCCATAAACTCGTTAAAATCCGCTTTGAAAGCCCCTACCTTTTTACCTGATTTCTTTAAAATCTCTATGGCATCAGTTAAGTAGTATTCTCCCTGAGCATTATTATTATTTATGTTTTTTAAAGCCTCTAAAAGATGTTTGATATTAAAGCAGTAAGTTCCTGAATTTACTTCTTTTACTTTTCTTTCTTCCTCTGTTGCATCCTTATGCTCAACAATTCTCTCAACTTCTCCTGAAGCGTCTCGTATTATTCTTCCGAAACCATCTGGATAATCAGTATCCCCAGTAAGAATAGTTGCTGAAAAATTATTGCTATTGTGAAATTCAAAAACCTTAGAAATTGTGTCTGAAGTAATAAGTGGTGCATCTCCTGCAAGAATTATTACAGTTCCCTCTTTATCTCTTAAAAAATCTTCACAACACATTACTGCATGACCTGTTCCCAGTTGTCTATCCTGATATGCCGTTTTTATAGTATCTCCAAGATGTGTCTTAACTATTTCTGCTTTGTGCCCTACAACTACTATAAAATCATCTACTCCTGATGAAACAACAGCGTCTATAACATGTCCTACCATGGATTTTCCGCATACTTCATGAAGTACCTTAGGCAGCTTGGATTTCATTCTTTTTCCTTCTCCTGCTGCTAAAATAATACCATAGCACTTTTCCATAATTTGCACCTCTACTTTATTAAAAGCAATTTTGTAACCTATTTTATTATATTTCAATAGAATACATAATTCAATGAAAAACAGCCAAAAAATATATCAAATTACTTTTTTCGTAATATTCAAACGTTATTTTAAGATTTGTACATTGTTTAATATTCGTTACATAGAAAAGAATCATAACTATTTTTTGTATATTATTTATTAGTTTTTTCTTTATGTGTGTTATAAATATGGTAATTATATAAAAAAATAAAAAGGAAGTTTTTAACTTCCTCTTTATTCCTGAGCCATTTCAGCTTCAGCACTATTTTTAACTTTTTCATACTCAGCGAGTATTGCCCCTTGAATTTTTTCCCTTGTTTCAGTGTTAATTGGATGAGCGATATCCTTAAATTCTCCATCTGGTGTTTTTCTGCTTGGCATAGCAATAAAAAGACCGTTTTGTCCATCTATTACCTTGATATCGTGTACTACAAATTCGTTGTCGAATGTTACTGAGACTATAGCTTTCATTTTACCTTCATTAGCAATTTTCCTCACTCTTACATCTGTGATTTGCACAGTATCACCACCTTCCCAGTTGCTATTACTGAATAATTCTTCACAAATTCGGTTTTTCCTGCAAAACTTACAGAAAATTTCGAAATATTTTTCCCAAATTTAATAATGTTATTTTCTCATAGATGGATGTATCTTTACTTCTCCCTTTTCTTCGTCAATACTTTCTAAATTCATTAAAGAAACATAATTCTGAACCAGTCTTTTATTATATGGCAGACTTTCAACAAGAACACCTATACCTTCTACACTGCAATCAAATTCCTTCATAAGTTCAATAACTCCATTTGCAGTTCCGCCAGCCCTCATGAAATCATCAATAAAAATACATCTGCTTCCCTTTTTAACTGATCTTTTTGATAAACTCATAGTCCTCATTCTCTTTGATGAACCTGATATATAATTGATGCTAACTGTTGAGCCCTCAGTAACCCTGTTATCGCTTCTAATGATAACAAGAGGAATATTTAATGCCTTGGCTGTCATCATGGCTATAGGTATTCCTTTGGTTTCTATTGTAAGAACATAGTCAGGGTTCTTGTCCCTAAAATATTGTGCCATAATAATCCCTATCTTACTTGATATCTCTGGAGAATAGATGATGTCATTCATATATAGAAAGCCACCTGGTATAATTCTGTCGGAGGTTTTAATCATATCGCATAATCTACTTATAAATTCCTCTTCTTCTTCTCTGGATATACCCGGTACATATTTAACTCCTCCAGCAGCACCAGGAAGAGTTTCTACAACTCCACATTTCAGATTTTCAACTACTTTTTTTACAATTGTGATATCTTCACTTAAAGTTGAACGGGCAGAATCAAATATTTCAGAGAAATATCCCAAACTAAAGATTACATTGGGATTATCTGATAAAACCTTTAATATAGCCGCTACTCTCTCCTTGCGGTGTAAACGTTCCATAGAATCACTTCCTATCCATACTTCTATATTTTTGTCATAAAATTTCATTCCTATACATAATTTTAAATGTACATGTTTACACGAACATTGCTTTGTTTTTACGTCCTTAAATTTCATTTTATAGTATTCCTTTTACCATTGCAAGTATCTAAGTTTTCTTCATAGCTGAGTAAAATTATATTTATAATTTAAAATTATTATTTCATTTTGTATTATGTTATAATATTTTTGTCTATAATTTAAATAAGGAAAGTCTAGGAGTGATTGTATGTTTGATATTTATAACGATAAAAATAAAAAAGTTCATTTTATTGGCATTGGTGGAATCAGTATGAGCGGGCTGGCTGAAATATTGATTGACTACGGCTATCATGTTTCTGGTTCTGATAGATCTAAATCTAAATTCACTGATAAATTGCAAAAATTAGGTGCAGATATATTTATAGGTCATGAACCCAGTCATGTTCATGGAGCTGATTTGGTTGTTTACACAGCTGCTGTAAAAGATGATAATCCAGAATTAATAGAAGCAAAAAATTTAGATATTCCCCTGATGGATAGAGCTGAATTTTTAGGCGCTATAATGAAAAAATTTTCAAAGGGCATTGCGGTTTCTGGAACCCACGGTAAAACTACTGTAACTTCAATGATTTCAACAGTTTTACTCAATGCAGACCTTGATCCTACTATAATGGTTGGCGGAGAATTAGATGCTATTGACGGCAATGTAAAGCCTGGCAAAAGCCCCTATTTTATTACTGAAGCATGTGAATATAAAGGAAGTTTCCTTAAGTTCTATCCTTATATAGGAATAATTTTAAACATAGATGCTGATCATCTTGATTATTATAAAGATATAAAGGAAATCCATGACACTTTCTTTGCATTTGCAGATCTTATTCCGAAAGACGGCCTCTTAATTGGTTGTGCCGAGGATGATAGGGTAATTGATATCTGTAAAAAGGTTAAATGCAATACTTTGACATACGGTATAAAACATGGTGATTTTACTGCTAAAGACATAGTTTATGATTCAAAGGGCTTCCCTTCCTTTACAGCCTGCTATAAAGGGGAAGACTACGGTAGATTTAGCCTTTCTGTTCCTGGTGAACATAATGTTTTAAATGCTTTGTCAGCAATAGCCTGTAGTTATTTTTTAGGAATTGACAAGGATGTTACTGCAGCTAGTCTGAAATCTTTTACTGGAACACATAGAAGGTTTGAGAAAAAAGGTGAGAAAAATGGAGTTGTAGTTATAGATGATTATGCCCACCATCCAGCAGAAATTATTGCAACAATAAAGGCTGCAAAAAACTATCCACACAAAAGAATTTTCTGTGTATTCCAACCCCATACCTATACTAGAACCTATACTCTGTTTGAAGATTTTGCTAAAGCCTTTAATGGGCTTGATAAACTTATCTTAACAGACATATATGCAGCTAGAGAAAAGGACACAGGACTTGTAAGTTCAAATAAGTTATGCGAGGCAGTTAAAAATTATGGCGTCAATGCAGTGCATATAAGTTCTTTTAAGGAAATTGTTGAAGATTTGAGTAATGAACTTAAAGAAGGGGATCTCCTTATAACGATGGGTGCAGGAGATGTATATTTAGTTGGTGAAGACTATCTTAAATAGTTTTAGCAATGGTATATGCAAATTCCGAAGCAATAAACATAATTGGAGGAATTGAAATGGAAAAAATACAAATGATAATTTCTTTAATACTATTTTCTATCATGACCTACGGGGGAATAAAAATGCTTTCAAGACATTCCCTGCCTATGCCTGTTAAAAAGGCTGAGGAACAAGAACCTGAAGAAAAACTTGAAGGTGATAAAATATCAGAAGAAGAATATAAAAAATAAATAGTATGGGAGAAAAACTATGAGTTCAACAGCGTTTTATATTTTTGGAATTCCTATAAAATGGTATGGAATTTTAATAGCCAGTGGGATGGTTTTAGGTATCTTAATAGCTAAAAATAGTTGTAAAATAAAAGATATTGACTATGAAAAATTTCTCGATATATTGCTCATTGCTATTCCTTCTGGGATAATTGGTGCAAGAGTATATTATGTAATATTTGAATTTAATTACTATAAAAACCATCTATCGGAGATAATAAACATTCGTCAGGGTGGACTTGCTATTCATGGCGGGATAATCTTTGGCATAATTTCAGCCCTAATATATGCTAAGAACAAAATTTAAATTTTTAAGATATGCAGACGTTGCAGCTCCATCGATTATTATAGCACAGGCAGTTGGACGTTGGGGAAATTTTTTCAATCAGGAAGCTTATGGTTCCCAGGTTAGTTATGAATTTATTAGCCGTTTTCCTGATTTTATTCAGAAAGGTATGTATATTGGAGGCTCATACTACCATCCGACTTTCTTATACGAATCAATCTGGGATTTCTCTGTATTTATTCTATTAATTATTCTTTTAAGGAAGAACTTAAAGGATGGTACAATAATATTTTTATACATCGGATTATACTCATTGGGAAGATTTTTTATTGAAGGTCTTCGAACAGACAGTTTGATGTTAGGACCCTTTAGAGTTGCCCAACTTGTAAGCTTAATTGGAGTAATTATATGCCTTTTATTTGTGTTATATAAATATGTTAAAAAAGCAAAATAAAAATTACAGGCTGTAAATGTTATATTTACAGCTTTTTTTGTTGGTCGGGGCGACAGGACTTGAACCTGCGACCTCGTGGTCCCGAACCACGCGCGCTCCCATCTGCGCCACACCCCGGTAAAATTTTCCTGTTATATGTAAAAAATAGGTTCAGCTTCTTTGCTAAACCTTTGGTCGGGGTGACAGGGATTGAACCTGCGACCTCATGGTCCCAAACCACGCGCGCTCCCATCTGCGCCACACCCCGGTATTAAATCTTAACTGCCTTATCGCCGTCAACACAATTTATTATATATGGACTTTATGAATTTTGCAAGGGTTTTTTTAAAAAATTTTTTATGCTTACTTTTATT
>NZ_AZQP01000033.1 GCF_000601455.1 Fervidicella metallireducens AeB | reverse complement strand
AATCGCCGTCATCACTAACGACATTTACTATGTTATCACACTCTTTATCGTGTGTCAACTGTTTTTTTAATTATTTTTTCGTCGCCGTTCATCAGCGACATATATTATTATACACCATTAAATAATTATGTCAACAGTGATTTTAAATTTTTCTCAAATTATTTGTGAGCCCTCAATTATCCTGAATTGTTCCCTTTTTATAAGGGGATCTCCCTTATATATATGCTTAATAGACTTAAAGCTAAGGAACTTAGATTAAATTTGTTGCCATATATACTTTCTATTGGATATAAAAAATCCTGTGTATCCACAAATAAATGTTACACAGGATTAAAATCCAAAAAAATAAAAATGGCTCCGCGAAGAGGACTCGAACCTCCAACCCTTCGGTTAACAGCCGAATGCTCCACCATTGAGCTATCGCGGAACGATTACAATATTATTATATCACTTTTTCCGTTTTTTACAATACTTTTTATCAATTTTTTTATTCTTTCAAATAAACCCCATGAGAGGAAATGCGTAGCGATAAAATGAGTGCTAAGAAAATCCTTCATGGGGCTAAGCTGAATTGAGCCTTCAGCAGTATTAAATTTCTGTCTCTTTTTATAGCTTATTTTGTTGGCTTCATTGTTGGGAATAGTATAACGTCTCTGATTGAATATGAATCAGTTAAGAACATTATAAGTCTATCTATACCTATTCCTAATCCACCTGTTGGCGGCATTCCTATTTCCAGTGAGTTTACAAAGTCATCATCCATTGCATAGGCTTCATCATCACCAAGCTCTTTTTCCTTTGCCTGTTGTTCAAATCTCTGTTTTTGATCTATTGGATCGTTAAGTTCTGAGTAAGCATTTGCCAGCTCTCTACCATAAACAAATGCTTCGAATCTTTCTGTTAACGTAGGATCACTTTTCTTTTTCTTTGTCAGAGGTGATATTTCTACAGGATAATCTATTACAAAGGTAGGCTGCACTAAATGCTGTTCTGCATATGCTTCAAAAGCAGCATTTAAAATATCTCCCTTAGAACAATCCTTTAAATCCTTCTTTAACTCATCTTCAAGTTTTAGCTTCTTAGCAACATCCCTTGCCTCTTCATCTGTATGAATCTGAGTAAAATCTACTCCAGCATACTCTTTTACAGCATCAAGCATTGTTATTCTTCTCCAAGGTGGCATAAAGTCAATTTCAGTACCTTGATATGTAACCTTTGTAGTACCATTCACCTCTTTACATACATAGGCACAGAGATTTTCTGTAAGTTCCATCATATCATTATAGTCAGCATAAGCCTGATATAATTCTATCATTGTAAACTCAGGGTTATGTCTTATACTAATTCCTTCATTTCTGAAGTTTTTACCCATTTCATATACTTTCTCAAAACCACCTACTATAAGCCTCTTTAGATAAAGTTCCGTTGCTATTCTTAAATGTAAATCTATATCAAGAGCATTGCTATGGGTAGTAAATGGTCTTGCTGCTGCACCACTAGCTATTGTAGAAAGAATAGGAGTATCCACTTCTATAAAATCTCTTTCATCTAAAAATCTTCTTATAGCTCTTATAATTTCCGTTCTCTTAAAAAAAGTCTCTCTTACATCCTGATTTACTATTAAATCTACATACCTTTGTCTATATCTTAAATCTGGATCCTTTAATCCATGCCATTTTTCAGGAAGTGGTCTTAATGACTTTGTTAACAGAGTAAAATCTTTAACATGTAAAGATATTTCTCCAGTCTTTGTTTTGAATACCGTACCTTCAACACCTATGATATCTCCAATATCAAGGGTTTTGAAAAACTTCAGCTTTTCTTCACCTATATCGTCTATTTTAACGTAAAGCTGAAGTTTTCCATATCTATCATGAATGTCTGAAAAACCTGCCTTACCATGGACTCTCTTAGACATCAATCTTCCCGCAACTTTTACATCTTTGTTTTCCAATTCTTCATAATTTTCTTTTATTTCCTTTGAAGTATGAGTCCTGTCGTATCTAACTATTTCAAATGGATCCTGACCCTTTGCCTGTAACTCCTGAAGTTTGGCAAGCCTTTGCCTCATTAGTTCATTATACTCGTTTTCAAGTTGTTCTAGTTCAACCTGAGTAATTTCCTCATTTGCCATACGTAACAAACCTCCAATTTTAAAATTAGTGTCTTCTGATTTCAAGTATTTCATATGTAGAAACTCCGTCTGGAACTTGGATTTCTACTTTGTCTCCCACTCTTTTACCCATTAATCCTCTTCCAATTGGTGCTTCATTTGAAATCTTCATTTGCATTGGATCCGCTTCAGCTGAACCAACGATTGTAAACTCAAGCTCCTCATCAAATTCTAAGTCCTTTACCTTAACTACACATCCTATTGAAACAGAATCTGTTTTTATATCTTCATCATCTATAACTTTAGCATTTTTTAGCATATTTTCAAGGGTTGCAATTCTTCCCTCAACAAAGGCTTGTTCATTTTTTGCCTCATCATACTCTGAATTTTCACTTAAATCTCCATATGACACTGCAACCTTTATCTTTTGTGTAACCTCTTTTCTTTTAACGGTTTTTAAATATTCTAGTTCTTCCTCTATTTTTTTTACTCCTTCGTAAGTTAGTATAACCTGTTTATTATCGCTCATATCTTTTCTCCCCTTCAATAAGTTTTTCACATTTACCCCGTTATTTTGCATACACTGTCCTATGTCACATTACAACTTAAATAAAACCATATTACGTTTTAAGTTATAATATTATTTCATAAAATGCCTTTAATGCTAATCCTATTACTACAATGTATGCAATAAGGTTTCCATGTTATTTTATAGAATATTATATGCTGTTAATTTGATAATAAAACATTTTTATTGTTGAGGGTATAATTAATAACAAGCACCATAAAACAACATTTATAGTGCTTGTTACCCTAATTCATTGAGGTTATTATAAATCACACTAATATCAATGTCAACATCTTTATCCAGTATTAATTGATATAATTTCAAAATTTTTCTATCAATTCTGCTAATACTTTAAATATTAACCTTAATCTTCTTATGATTAGTATTTATTGTCTGTTTATTACAATATTATTACCTCTTTTAATATTATTTATTGCAAAACCTTCCTTCTCAGCATTCAACCATAATATCCTTTTCCCCGAAACCTCCATATAACCCTGGGCAAAGTCAACATCAAGATTTTTATACTTATTAAAGGAAATATCCACTTCATTAAACCAATATTTAGTTATTGGAGTGTTTGTATGTTTTAGAAAAAGCATGGGTCTATCAAGATTAGCAATATATTGATGTTCAGGACATTCGGAAGCTAATATAACTGCATCTGCATTTTTACACGCATTAATTGGATCTTCTATTAAAGCAACTGACGTACCAAAGTAAGTTATGGCATATTCCACTTCCTCTATAAGCTCCTTTTTTCTATTTGTAACTAAAATTATTCGTCTTGCAATAGGCAGAAGAAGCCTGAACATATTTCTTCCCTCATAGGAAGACGCATCTGCAATAACCACTTCATGTAACCTTAAATCACAACCTAAACTAACTGTATAAAAATCAAATGCTCTGGCTAGACAGGAGTGATAGAAAAAGGGATTAAAATTTATATCAAATCTTCTAGAAACGACATGACCATATCTTTTTGTCCCTATTTTACATGCCCTTTTTAATTTGTTCCTTTGAAATCCTGAAGGTATTTCAATCTTACCGCATTGAATTCCATTAAACATCAAAACATCCCGTACATAAGGTTGTATCGTTTTGTCTAGCCCCCAAATTCTACTTAAAACTGGGTATTTTTTAGATACATCTTCTTCATATGCTTCGCCCAATACGGCAAAGCCCCTCATTTATCTCGCCTCTTTCACCCTTATTTCATTTAAATACTCTATTCTTGGCACAAATTTCAACCTGTCTAACACTTCTTCATATTCCCCAGGGGTAACCTCATCTCCATTTTTCCCTAAAATAGAAACAATTAAAGCTTCCATTACATTAGTACCAAAGGAACGCCCGTTAAACTCCGGTGTTGTTGTAATAAGCATATTTATTCCTCTACACCTTAAATCCTCAACATCTTCCTTTGTTACAGTGTTTGTAACTATTATTTTGCCTACCATATCTTTTGGCATATACTTTTTAATAAAAAGAAAATCTCCTGCAATTATTTCAGCTTCTTCATAGTATTTTTCATATTTTGTTATTATTATATCCTGTTCTTTTCCAGTAGGATATAATTTATCAAAGGGCATTCTAACTGCAATTGGTGCAACAACTGAGGCTACCTTTGATAACAATTTGTAGGATCTGATAGGTATAGGTATGTTAAGTGCAAAAATAACATCTCCAAACAAAACATCAGCACCTAAACTATAGAAAGTCTCTGCCATACCAAACCTATCTACTGCACTGGTCATTAATACTTTTTTATCCTTAATAGGCAGGATATTTTTATTAATATATTCTATTACCCTTCTTTCTAAAGTATTCTTCAAACCCGACCCATCTACAATAGGAGTAGTTTTTGCTGCCTCTTTTATTGGAATTGCATCCTTTATTGTATATCTTTTATTAGCACAATAAAGATATAAATCTATTCCCCCCATGCCAAAGGCATCTACATTTCCGTCAAGTTCCTTTATTAATTCAATTGCTTTGTCTATACTCCCATCTGTACCTATTCTTTCTATAATGAATTTTTCATTTAATAATTCCACTTCTACAGAATGATTTCTTTTTGAGGAACCTATACTTACGGAAACAATCCTTTTCATTTTATAAACCTCCTAAGCATTTATAGTCTTTATAATTTTAATCACTTCATCAGGCTCAACATAGACATCATTTTTTAATGGAGATTCCCCTATGTTGATTGTATATACATGGCTATCCAAAAGGTCTGCCAACAGTTTAGTTCTCATTCTGGAACCTATGATAATACAATGTTGATATTTTCTAACCTCAGAAGTAATTTTAAAAATATCATTAACTAGTTCCTCCCCACCCTTATCTTTAATGAAATCATTACGCTCCTCTTCTGTCATCAAAAGTATGTACTCTATTCCCTCTTCCTTTAATCTTTCATATAATTCTAATTTATTTTTTATAGGGAACCCAATAACCGCAATATTGCCTCCTTTTCTGACCTCTCCTATACTTTCAAGTCTTGAAATAAAAGTTCTGTCTATGTCTAAAATCCTTGCTGTTTCCTGCTGGGAATATCCCTTGCATCTGTACTCCATAATTTCATTTATAACTGAAGTAATTTTAGATAAACTTACTATTTTATCTCCAATTCTAATATAATCCATATAATACCTCCCGTGCACAAATTGTGCTCAATTACATTTTATACCTTTATTGTAAAATTTTCAATTAACATCATGCTAATTCAATTAATGAAATATAATGAAAAAGAGTCAATGCTAATGCATCAACTCTCCTTTATATTCTAATAACATGTTTCTTATTTCATCTGCATCTGTCATTTTATTGACAGCATCCCTTACAGCTGCAGCACCTTTTAACCCCTTTAAATACCAGGCTATATGTTTTCTCATTTCTATCATTCCCTTATAACCCTTAAATTCAATAGCTAAATTCAGATGCCTTAAAGCCATATCAATTTTTTCTTCAGCTGTTGGTTCCATTGGAACTTCTCCAGTATTTAGATAGTGGTTTGTGTTTCTGAAAATCCACGGATTGCCAAAAGCCCCCCGTCCTATCATTATTGCATCACAACCGGTAAAATCAAATAACTCCTTGGCTGTATATGGATCTACAACATCTCCGTTGCCTATAACAGGTATTTTTACCGCCCTTTTAACTTCTTTTATAATATTCCAATCTGCCTTGCCTTCATACATCTGGGCTCTGGTTCTTCCATGGATCGTTAATGCAGCAGCCCCTGCATTTTCAATCATCTTGGCAAATTCAACTGCATTTACACTATTTTCATCCCAGCCCTTTCTTATCTTAACTGTAACAGGCTTTTTCGATTTACTGACAACGCTTTTTATTATATTCTCAGCTCTTTTTATATCCTTCATCAAGGCTGAACCCTCACCGTTTTTTATTATCTTAGGTGCCGGGCAGCCCATGTTTATATCTATCAAGGCTACCTTTTGACTTTGGCTTATCACCTCTGCCATATTACCCATAATCTCCGGTTCTGAACCAAAAATCTGTACAGCACTAGGTGCCTCCTTATCATCTATATCAAGTAAAACTTCAGTATTTTTACTACCGTAAAACAAGCCCTTGGAACTCACCATTTCCGTATAAACAAGTCCTGCATCATACTCTTTACATATAATTCTAAACGCCTTATCCGTTACTCCAGCCATTGGTGCCAAGAATACTTTATTTTGAGGCTTGAATTGGCCTATATACATAAAAATCACCTATCTATTTTTCTCATATATTATTCTTAATCCCTCAAGGGTTAAAAATGGGTTTATTGTATTAATACTTGTTGTTTCACTGGCTATAAGCTTTGCAAGTCCGCCTGTTGCAACAACCAAAGGTTCTTCCTCTCCTAGCCTTTCCATTTCCTGTTTCATTTTAGATACAATATAATCAACCTGACCTGCATATCCATATATTATTCCTGCCTGCATACTTTGAACAGTGTTTTTACAGATAACAGATGAAGGTTTTACAAGTTCAATTCTAGGAAGTTTAGCAGCTCTTTCAAAGAGCGCCTCACTTGAAATTCTTAGGCCTGGGGTTATTGCCCCTCCATAATAATCTCCATTTTTTCCAACTGCACAGAAAGTTGTAGCAGTTCCAAAATCTATTATTATTGTAGATCTTTTATATATATCATGGGCAGCAACAGCATTTACTATTCTGTCTGCTCCCACTTCCTTTGGGTTGTCGTATTTAATATTTATTCCTGTTTTTATTCCAGGTCCTACTATTATAGGTTCAACCTTAAAATATTTTCTTATACTGTGTTCGAGGGAATACATTATGTTAGGTACTACTGATGAAACTATAACAGCATCAACTTCCCTGTGATTAATGTTTGATTTTTCGAATAGATTTATTATTTGTATTCCATATTCATCTGCAGTTTTCTGGGGTGTAGTTGATAATCTCCAATCTACTAAAAGCTTTGGTCCATCATAAACCCCAAGCACAATATTAGTATTCCCGGCATCAAAGACTAATAACATTATTAACACTCCTTTAGTGCTTCATTATATTTCTCATGACAACTATTAATTATTTTATCAACTAATAGAATTGCTTTCAATAAAAACCTAATTTACAGAATATTTGTAATGCGTTATATTGAAGTATAATAGTTAACCCTAAGAGCAATTATTCAAATGTTTTAATTTTAAGCGCTATAGCTACCTGTTATATATACCCATACATCCCTCTGACAGAAACATCACCACTTAAAACCTTTGTTATTTCTCCATTATCCTTCTTTACTATTAAACTTCCATCTTTATCTATGTCAATGGCTTCTCCTTCAAATGAATTGTTAATGCTTATAACCTTAACCCTTTTACCTAAAAGAACAGAATATTCTTTTAGCTTATCTAAAAACTCCGATATACCTTTAACTTTAAATATCTCATAATTTTTTTCAAACTCATTTAATATCTCTGCTATAATAATTTTTCTTTTAAAATTAATGCCCGAAAAGCTTTTAAGTGAAACTGCTACCTCTTTTATTTCATCATCAAAATTTTCCTGATTAACATTAAGCCCCATTCCAACGATTATGTAATTTATCATATCCATATCAGAGTTCATTTCAGTTAAAATCCCACAAAGTTTTTTTGAATCTAACACTATATCATTAGGCCATTTAATCTTAACATCAAAACCCGTTAGCTTCCTTAAAGCTTCAACTGCTGAAACTGCTAGTATAGGGGTTATTGAAGGAGCCATAAAAGGACTTATTTCAGGTCTTAAAATTATTGTCATTGCAATTGCTTCACCATTTGGAGTTGACCATTTTCTTCCCATTCTCCCCTTACCCAAAGTCTGTTCCTCAGCTATTATAACAGTTCCTTCCTCAAGACCATTTTCTGCAAGTTCCTTAGCTATTATGTTTGTTGAAGTGACTGAGTTATAATAAAATATCTTTCTTCCCATGTATTCCGTTAGCAAATAATCTTTTATTTCGCTGTAGGTAAGTATATCAGGGCGGTTAACAAGTCTATATCCTTTTTTTGAAACTGCCTCTATTTCATATCCCTCTTCTTTTAAGGCACGTATATATTTCCATACAGCAGTTCTTGATATTCCAAGGCTACTGCTTATATCCTCTCCTGATACAAAATCTCTGCTCTGCCTTAAAAACTCAAGTATCTTATTTTTCATCTTTTATCACCTTTATCCTTTTATTTATATTATACCAAATCAAAAGAAAAACCACCTCAAATGAGATGGTTTTGTTTTATTTTCCAAATATAGTAAGCAATGTTCCTGCCGCAACAGCTGTACCTATAACCCCTGCAACGTTAGGTCCCATTGCGTGCATTAAAAGGAAGTTACTTGGGTTTTCCTTTTGTCCAACAACCTGAGAAACCCTTGCTGCCATAGGAACAGCAGAAACACCTGCAGAACCAATCAGAGGATTAACCTTTCCTTTAGTAGCCCAACACATAAGCTTTCCAAGTAATACTCCCCCAACTGTACTGAACCCAAAGGCAACCATTCCTAAGGCAGTAATCTGCAGAGTCTTAACCTGTAAAAAGTTTTCAGCACTTGCAGTTGCTCCAACAGTAACACCTAAGAATATTGTAATAATATTAATTAATGCATTTTGGGCAGTATCTGAAAGTCTTCCCACTACGCCGCTTTCTCTGAAAAGATTTCCAAGCATCAACATACCAATCAGCGGAGCAACAGGTGGAAGAAGCATTGAAACAAGTATTGTTACTATTATAGGGAATATTATTTTCTCTGCCTTTGAAACCTGTCTCAGCTGATCCATTTTTATCATTCTTTCTTCTTTAGTTGTCAGTGCTCTCATTATAGGCGGCTGAATCAGTGGTACCAATGCCATATATGAATAAGCGGATACCGCTATTGCACCAAGAAGCTTTGGTGATAACTTGCTGGCAAGGAATATTGCAGTTGGACCGTCAGCCCCACCAATTATACCTATTGAAGCTGCCTCCTGAGGAGTAAATCCAAGTAGTAATGCTATTAAAAATGCCATAAAAACTCCAAACTGAGCTGCTGCACCTAAAAGTAAACTTGAAGGGTTTGCTATTAACGGACCAAAATCTGTCATGGCTCCAACACCTAAAAATATCAGCGGTGGATAAATTTCAAAATGAACACCCTGATATAGATAGTACAACAATCCTCCAACCTCTTCCCCAACACCTGGCTTCATAAGATTAGCTAAAGGAAGGTTAGTCAGAAGCATTCCAAAGGAAATTGGCAATAATAAAAGCGGCTCAAACTGCTTAACAATTGCTAAATATATCAACACAAAGGATACAAATATCATTATCAGCTGTCCACCTTCTATACTCACAAAACCTGATGTCAGCCAAATATCCTTCAGGGCTTTAATTAACATATCTAAAAAGGACATCTCATCATCACCTCTTAAACTTATTCAATAACTGCAAGAAGATCATCTGTATTAACTGAGACTCCTTTTGTTACTGCAACACTTGAAACAGTTCCATCTACTCCAGACATTATTTCATTTTCCATTTTCATAGCCTCAAGTATAAATAATACATCTCCTTTTTTTACCTTCTGACCCTGTGAAACCTTTACATCTAAAATTGTTCCAGGCATTGGTGCCTTAACTGTTTCCTTAGCTGATCCAGGGGCAGTTGCAACAGTCTCTTTCTTAACTTCCTGAACAGGCTGCTGAACTGCAGGTTGTACCTGTCTAACTTCCTGAACCTTTTCTACAGGTTGATATACTGCTCCAACTTCTTCAACTTCAACCTCATATTTTTTTCCATTAACAGTTACTATATACTTTCTCATATTGAACCCTCCTTATTATTTTACATTCTTTTGTTTATTTGGTCTTGTTTTGCAGTATTTGACCAATTATCATCTAGTCTTTTTATAGATTTAATCTTTAAATTTGTAAGGGGAATGCCTGAAGCCTCTTTAACAGCTGCTACAACAACTGCAACTTCTGAATCCTTCAGCCCTGAAATTTTCATCTCCCCTGAGGTTTTTTCATCCAGCAATCTTATGGACTTAATATTTAACTTACTTAATGGTATGTCTGAAGCTTCACTTACAGCTGCCATTATTACTGCGGCTGTTTCTTCATCTGCTATACCACAAAGCTTTGCATCTCCTCTAACAATACCTGATTTGTCAACCACAGATGGCATAGCAACAGTATTTCTTTCTAGCTGTGGTTTTACTTCTTCCTCAATTTTTGTATCCTCAGGCTTCTTGCTTTTTAGAGAAGTTAAAAAATTTAAAATCTTGTTTTGAATTACAATAATAAATGACAATAATATTAGAACTATAAATACTATCAGCATACATACAACCGTAGTATTCAGCCCTAAGCTTAATTTTTCTGCTAAACTCATTAATTTCCCTCCCAATCTATACAGGTAGGTTACCATGTTTCTTTGGTAAGTTGCTCTCCCTCTTTGAAGATAGCATCATTAAGGATATGATAATATATTTTCTGGTTTCTGATGGTATAATCACATCGTCTACAAAACCTCTTTCAGCAGCAGTATATGGATTGGCAAATTCCTGTCTGTATTTTTCTATCATTTCCTTTCTCTTTTCTTCAGGATTCTCTGCTGAAGATATCTCCTTTTTAAATATTATTCCTGCAGCTCCATCTGGTCCCATAACTGCGATTTCAGCACTAGGCCATGCATATACCACATCAGCACCTAAATCTTTACTACACATGGCAAGATATGCCCCTCCATAGGCTTTTCTTAATATTACAGTTATTTTGGGAACAGTTGCCTCCGAATATGCATATAACATTTTAGCTCCATGTCTGATAATGCCTCCAAACTCCTGGGCAGTTCCCGGAAGAAAACCTGGGACATCAACTAAACTTAATATAGGAATATTAAAGGCATCACAAGTCCTTATAAATCTTCCTGCCTTATCTGAAGCATTTATATCCAGGCATCCAGCCAGTACCTTAGGCTGATTGGCTATTATACCAACTGACATTCCCCCAAAACGGGCAAATCCTGTAATTATATTTTTTGCATATTCTTCCTGTACCTCAAAGAATTCCCCATTATCTGCTATTGATTTAATTATTTCCTTCATGTCGTAAGGTTTGTTTGAATTTTCGGGAATTATTGAGTTTAATTCATTGCATATTCTATTTACATCGTCTTTCTGCTCATATACTGGAGTTCTTTCAAGATTATTAGATGGAAGATAACTAAGTAGCTTCTTTATCTTATCAAGACACTCCATGTCATCTTTAGCTGTAAAATGAGCAACTCCTGATTTACAGTTGTGTGTAGCTGCACCACCTAAGCCCTCAGCGGTTACCTCTTCTCCTGTAACAGATTTTATAACCTGGGGGCCTGTGATAAACATTTGACTCTTTCTGTCCACCATGAAAATAAAATCCATTAAGGCTGGAGAATAGACTGCACCACCTGCACAAGGTCCCATAATAGCAGCAATTTGGGGAACAACCCCTGAAGCCTTTGTATTTCTATAGAATATATTTCCATAGCCCGAAAGTGCATCAACACCTTCCTGAATCCTGGCTCCACCTGAATCATTAAGTCCAACAATTGGTGCTCCATTTTTTACTGCCATATCCATTACCTTGCATATTTTCTTTGCATGCATCTCTCCAAGGGACCCTCCAACCACAGTAAAATCCTGGGCGAAAATAAAAACAAGCCTCCCATCTACTGTACCATATCCTGTTATTACACCTTCATTAGGAATATCCTGATTTTCCATACCAAAGTTGGTACATCTGTGTTTTACAAATTTATCAATTTCTACAAAGCTGTTTTCATCGAAGAAATATTCTATCCTTTCCCTTGCTGTCAATTTTCCCTGTGAATGCTGTTTTTCAATTTTATCTTCTCCACCAGCCATATCTATGTGCTGTTTTCGCTGGCATAATTCCATAATTCTATCCATAGCTGCCACCTACCTTTCACAAAGTTCAACAAGGACTCCGCCTGTTGACTTTGGGTGTAGAAAGGCTATTTTTGCTCCCCCTGCTCCATATGTTGGAACATCGTTTATGAATGTTATGCCTAATTTTTTTAATCTTCCTATTTCATTTTCTATTGAGTCAACTCTAAAGGCTATATGATGTATGCCAGGTCCCTTTTTCTCAATAAACTTTTTAATGGCACTTTCATCACTTATTGCCTCTAAAAGTTCAACCTCACTATCTCCAGTTGGCAGGAATGCCACCTTTACTCCTTGACTTTGTATGTACTCAACATCAGTACATTGTATCTGAAGATTTTCACTATAGAAATTCAATGCTTTATCAATGTTTTCAACAGCAATTCCAATATGGTCTATTTTACAAATCATAATCTCCCTCCTGACTACACAGGTTTTTTATAAGCAATTGGGCTCCACTTAGTGGTGTTATTTTTCTTTCATGAATCAGCGTTAAAACACCCTCAAGCTTTTCTGAATCCTTTATTTTATCAATAAAAACTTCAGTCAAACTTCTCCTAAGTTCCTCATAATCATTTCTCTTTCTTCTTTTGCTTATTTCTCCATTTTTACCTTTGTAGTTCAGGATTTCATCTATTTTATTCTTAAGATCATTTAGACCTGATTTGTTAATACAGCTTGTAAGTATTACATCTGGTCTTTCCCCATTCTTCAAAGCAAGTATTGAATTAATAGTAGCACAGGTTCTTTCTGCACCTTCTCTGTCTGACTTATTAACTACTATGATATCCCCTATTTCCATAATTCCTGATTTAATAGCTTGTATATCATCTCCTAAATCAGGTACTGTAACAAGGATAACCATATCCGTCAACTTTATTATTTCAATCTCTGACTGTCCTATTCCAACAGTTTCTATAAATATGTATTCATAACCTGCTGCATCTAAAATATTCGCAGCATATGAGGTTCCTCTTGAAACACCTCCAAGCTGTCCTCTGCTTGCCATGCTTCTGATAAAACAGTTTTTCTTAAGGGAAATATCCTTCATTCTGATCCTATCCCCAAGAATTGCTCCCCCTGTAAAGGGGCTTGATGGGTCAACAGCAACAATTGCTGTTTTATAATTATTTTCTATATACTGTTTTGCTATTAAATCTACAAGTGTACTTTTGCCTGCACCTGGCGGCCCTGTTATTCCTATTTTTTTTGCCCTTCCTGTTTTACAGTAAAGCTTTTCATAGATTTTTATTCCATCTTCGTCATTGTTCTCTACCAGTGTTATGAGTCTGGATATGGATTTTTTATCACCTGACAAAACCCCACTATATATATCCATATATTACCTCTTAACGTTCTGCTTTATGTAATCTACTGTTACCTTTGTTGGAGTACCAGGGGTAAAAACCTCCGAGATTCCAATTGACTTTAAAAATGGAATATCCTCCTCAGGAATAACTCCACCAGCTATAACCAAAACTTCTAATTCATTTTCTTTTATAAGTTCCATTACCCTTGGAAATAAATAATTGTGTGCACCTGATAATATACTCATAGCTATACAGTCCACATCTTCCTGAATTGCAGTTTCTACTATATCTTCAGGAGTTTGTCTAAGTCCTGTGTATATTACCTCAAATCCCTCTTCCATTAGTGCCCTGGCGATAACCTTAGCTCCTCTGTCATGGCCGTCTAATCCTGGTTTTGCAACAAGAACCCTGATTTTCCTGTCCATACAAATACCTCCTAAATAACGATTGTTTGTCTGTATTCACCAAAAACATCTCTAAGAACTCCACATATTTCTCCTAATGTTGCATAATTCAATACAGCATCTAAAACATATGGCATAAGGTTTTCATCTGTTGAAGCTGCATTTCTTAATTTTTCCAAAGACTCCTTAACCTTTTCGTTATCTCTGTCCTTCTTTATCTTTTTAAGGAGGGTCTTTTGATTTTCTTCAGCTTCACGACTAACCTTGAGTATGTCTTTCTTAGCATGTTCCTGTATTTGGAATTTATTAACTCCTACAACAATTTTTTCTCCATCCTCTATTTCTCTTTGGTATTTGTATGCCGAGTCAGATATCTCCTTTTGTATGTATCCAACTTCAATTGCCTTTGCTGCACCACCCATTTCCTCAATTTTATTGATATATTCAAACACCTTTCTCTCAATTTCATTTGTTAAGCTCTCAATATAAAAACTTCCTCCAAGTGGGTCAACAGTATCACATACACCGCTTTCATAGGCAACTATCTGCTGTGTCCTAAGAGCTATCCTTACAGATTCCTCAGTAGGCAGAGCTAAAGCCTCATCCCTTGAATTTGTATGAAGGGATTGTGTACCCCCAAGTACTGCCGCTAAGGTCTGAAGAGTTACCCTTACTATGTTATTATCTATCTGCTGAGCAGTTAGGGTGCAACCAGCTGTCTGGGTATGGAACCTTAGCATCATTGATTTTTCCTTTTTAGCTCCAAACCATTCCTTCATTATTTTTGCCCAAACACGCCTTGCTGCCCTGAATTTTGCAACTTCCTCAAAGAGGTTGTTATGGGCATTGAAGAAAAATGAAAGCTGTGGTGCAAAGTCATCTACATCTAAGCCTTTATTTATTGCTGCCCTTACATATTCAATTGCATTTGCAAAGGTAAAGGCAAGTTCCTGAACTGCTGTAGCCCCTGCTTCCCTTATATGATAGCCGGAGATGGATATTGTGTTCCATTTGGGAACGTTTTTTGAACAATATTCAAATATATCAGTAATAAGCCTTAAAGATGGCTTAACTGGAAATATGTATGTTCCTCGTGCAGCATATTCCTTAAGAATGTCGTTTTGTATTGTACCTCTTAAATTTTCAAAGGGCACACCCTGCTTCTTTGCAACAGCAAGGTACATGGCTAATAATACAATAGAAGGCGCATTAATTGTCATGGATGTACTTATTTTGTCTAATGGAATGCCATCAAACAATACTTCCATATCATAAAGGCTATCAATAGCAACTCCAACCTTTCCTACTTCCCCAAGGGATAGTCCTGAGTCTGAATCAAGACCAACCTGTGTTGGTAAATCAAAAGCTACTGAGAGACCAGTTGTTCCTTGGTTTAACAGGTATTTATATCTTTTATTTGATTCCTCTGCTGTTGAATAGCCTGCATACTGTCTCATTGTCCAAAACTTTCCCCTGTACATATTAGGCTGTATTCCTCTGGTAAAGGGATATTCTCCTGGAAAACCAAGTTCATTAAAGGTTGTATTCTCTACATCTTTTGGTGTATAAACTGTATTTACTGTAATATCAGATGTAGTTCTAAATTCTTTTTTTCTCTCCTGTGCCTTTTCAATTGTTGGTCTTAACTTTTTTTCCTCCCACTTTCTTTTAGCGACTTCTATTCCTGCAATATCCTTATACATTTTATCCCCCCAAACTTGTCCTTCTTTCCTTATTATTTTACTTGGAAAAGTTTAAAATATGACTAATTTTAGGGTGATGCATAAGAATACTTAATAACATAATATCACAAATTTCGGAATATTTTAATATGTTCTGAATAATTTCTTGCATTTTTTATTATATTTGAATTTTAAATTTTAGCATTAATTAGTATTTTAAAGGTAAAAGCCCATAATCTGACTTAAAATCATTTGAAATTATAAATGATTTTAGCTTAGTTATGGGCTTTCATTATATTTAACTATAATTTTATTAAATTATTTGAATTATTTTTGCCTGAAATAGATTTAATAGAACATTAAAATAAATTAATTCCTTCTTTTGTTTGATAAAACCTTAAACATTCTGAGTCTTTAACCTGTTTATTGCGTTTTTAAACTGTGTTATAAAGGCAATAACCACACACAATAATAAATCTGGTAAAAGATATGTTAAGTTATATACTAATGAGTATATTAAAACATTTTGTCCCTCTGGTGCATATGAACCAAAGAAAACAACTCCTGAAATTACATGGAAAAACAATCTTCCTGTCCCACCTAGCAATATACCAAGGGGAAGACTCTTTTTTGAAAGACCTGCCAGTCCTAGGGCTCCAAATGCCAGTGGATAATCAATCATTACCTGTGACCAATGAACAATATAGGGTTCTTGTATAAACTGCATAATTCCATATACTGCACCTGCCATAATACCATCCCTTGCACCATATATATATGCAAAAATAAATAGTGGCATTAAACTTCCAAGAGTTATTGAACCTCCTTGGGGGAGTTTAAAAATTTTAATGTAGGATAATACAAATGATAGTGCAATACAAAGACTTGCCATCGTTATCTTCTTTGTGTTAAATTTTTTGTTTTCTGGTGATTTAATTAAAAATACTGCCAGTAAAACCATAGCTCCAAGTAACGCCCAAAGTAATGGTTTAATTTTAAAAAGCCCTTCAAATATTTGCATAAAAAAACCTCCTTTTTTCACAGACGCAAAAAGGAGTAATCTTTTCGCTTCCCTTCGCTGGCATTACCCAGTTCAGGTTCAGAGGGTCGAAGGTTTTACCTTCCTCTCAGCCATCGGCTCCCCTAGCGTCTGTATATTTTATTTTCACTATAATTATATTGCTTAATTATATAAAATACAACCTATTATTACTATTTTCAACCTAGAAAACATTAGAACCTTTGTATGGTTTAAGGAATAAAGTCTTTTCAATTACCCTTCCATAGTCTTTATAGGGAGGGTAAAATATACACAAAGCCCTTTTCCCTGCATATTTTTTGCATTTATTTGTCCACCATGTCCCTGTATAATTTCTTTACATATTGCCAGTCCAAGACCAGTTCCTCCCATCTCCCTTGATCTTGATTCCTCTACTCTATAAAACCTTTCAAAAATCTTACTAAGCTTTTCCTCCTCTACTCCCTTGCCGTTATCATAGATTTCGCAAAGAAGATTTTTGTTTATTGCTGTTGTTCTTATGGTAACTTTACATTTTTCCCCTGCATATTTTAGTGAGTTTTCAACTATATTTGAAAACACCCTTTTTATTTTTGCTTCATCAATCATTATAAACATCTTGTTATCTATGTTGTTTATATATTCCAACCTTCCACCCTTTTGTATAACCTCCTGTTTTAATTCATGACATATATCCTCCATAAAAACCTTTGCATTTACTTGTTGTATTTCATATTTAGCTTTAACATTGAAAAAAGAATATTCATCTAATTCCTCTATCAAGCCCTTCAAATCCAAGGCCTTTCTATATATAGTTTTATAATATTCCTTTCTTTTATTTTCGTCTGTTATTTTTCCATCATCCAACCTTTTTATATACCCAAGAATAGAGGTAAGAGGTGTTTTTAAATCATGGGATATTGCCTGTATGAGCTCTAACTGGTTTTTTTCTGATTTTTGAAGTCTTTTACCCATTTCCTCAAAATTTCTACACAGATATCCTACTTCATCATTACCGTAATAGGGTATAACTGTTGTGGTATTTCCATAGTCAACTTCAGCCATAGCTTTACTAAGCTTTTTTAATGGTAAAGCAAGAATCCTATAAATCAATAGAGAAACAAAAAGTGAGACTGAAACAACTAATATCAATAAATAGTATTTTGTTTCACCTCTTTCTATATCTTTAGCCAAACTATTTATTCCGGTTGGAAAATAAGCATACACAATATAAATAGGGGTGTCTTTTATTTTTATAAAACCCGTTTCCTGAATCTCCCTTTTATCTCCATTACCGTTATTTGTGAAATATATTGTGTTACCTGACATATCCTTTATAATGAAATTCATGTTTTTATCCTTAGCATATTGATTTAAATATTCTTGAACTCCACTTGGATTATCCTTTATCATCTTCTGTAAGTTTACTATTGCCAATTGGAGCTTAGCCTGTCTTTGCTGTTCGTTTCTATTTATATCATCTATTATGTTTTTAGTAAGGATAAACTTAAAAAGACCTGCAACTATTGTTATTTGTATAACAAAACCAAGCATTAAAATAGCAGTTATTTTTGTATAAATGCTCCTCATTCTCTTTCACCTACAAATTTATACCCTATACCCCATATGGTTTTTATATACCTATCATCCTTATCTACCTTTTCTCTAAGTTTCTTTATATGGACTGTAACTGTATTTATATCCCCATATTCTTCATAACCCCATATGCTGTTATATATCTGCTCGCGAGTTAAAACTAAATTTGCATTTTCCATTAGATAACATAAAATTTGAAACTCTCTAGTAGAAAGCTCAATTTTCTCTCCCTCAAGGAAAACCTCATAGGAATTTTTGTTTATCTCTATCCCTTTAAATTTCAATATACCGTCATCAGTATATGTTATTTTTTCTTCTCTCTTACTTCTTCTTATATGGGCCTTAACCCTGGCAATAAGCTCATAATCATCAAAGGGCTTTGTTATATAGTCGTCTGCACCTATTTCAAAGCCTATTACTTTATCCATACTTTTAGACTTTGCTGTAAGAAAAAGAATTGGGCTCTCTACTTTATCACGAACTTTCTTCAAAACTTCCAGTCCGTCCATACCTGGCATCATTATATCTAGAATAATTAAGTCATATCTATTTTCTTCTATTTTTTCCAAAGCTCCCTTTCCGTTATATTCCTTATGAATTTCATAGCCTTCTTCCTCTAATATATCACTGATTAATTCAACTATATCTCTATCATCATCAACTATTAATATTCTTTCATTCACAGTATCATCTCCTTACTTTACAAAAATTATCTTAATTTAATTATAAAATAAGGATGCCTATAAAGCATCCTCATTTTAACAAATTCAACAAAATATCCAACTCATCATTTAGCTTGGTAAGCAGTAATTTTCTCTTTTCTTGTATTTCTATCATATTTTTGAGATTTTCTACGGCCTCATCTAAACTATTATTATATTCATTGTTTTCAAAGCTGTAATTTTCTATTTTTACTGAACCTACTGTTTTTTTAATTTCATCTGATATATCTTTTACTTTTTCTAATTGAAGTTTTATCAATTTCAATTTTTTATTTGAAACAGTTTTTAATCCATCGTCAATCTTGTCGATTTCCTTTATAACTTTCTGATTCTTTTCTTTTGTTACTTTCTTTAGTTCATTATTATCATCATTTAAATCTTTTAATTTCTTTTTTAGCTCATTTATCTGCTTAGTTAAATCTTTATTTTGTATACTATTGACACTATAAAAATGGTTAAACTTTATAAATCTAGTACGTGCCTGTGCAGATGTAAATGGCATAAACAATATAATGGCTACAAAAGCTACAATAAACTTCTTCAATTTAATTCCTCCTAGCTAATTCTTATCTACACTTTCCGCCTCATCCAAAGAATCAATAATATTGTCGATGTCCTCTATTAATGCCTTCGTTTCATCTCCTATTTTGTCAACCTCATCATTTTCCTGTTTTTGAATTGATGACTTTGAGTTCTCATTATCCTTAGATTTATTCTTTAATGTTGATGTTTGAGTCTTTAAATTTTTTTCACTATTTTCCTTTAGATTTTTATTTCCACAGCCTGAAAATTGCACTAACATGAAGACCAACAAAATACAACTCAATAACCTTTTCATTTTTTCCTCCAGGAACTTTTATAAATAAACATAACTATACTTAATTCTAATTTATGTACCTATATTATATAGTATAAGGATTAATATAGAATAAATAAATATTAAAAATTATTAATTCTACCATTGTTGCAAACTTTAATAAATTTCTACCCTATCAAACAGTACTTATATGTCCCTTGTATATAAAAAAGTCTCTTAATTTGTTACGTCAGTTACAACAAATTAAGAGACTTTTTTATAGTTATTTTATAGTTTTGTTGTTCAGCTTTGATAGGAATTTTTCTGAATCTATTACAAATCTTTCATGAAGCCCTTCTCCGATTTTTTCTGCTTCATCGTAGGCCTCTACTTTAAAAGTTAATTTTCTTCCATCAACCTCAATAAGCTCAGCTTCAGCCTTTACCTTCATTCCTATTGGTGTTGCAGCTAAATGCTTAATATCTAGCTTTATACCTACTGTTGTATAGCCATCTGGAAGAAATGTATCTACAGCTTTTTTTGCTGCTGATTCCATAAGCCCTACCATAGCAGGTGTTGAATATACATCAACTCCACCACTTCCATAGTTTACAGCAGAATCCTTTGGCTCTGCAACTGTTTCAATTTTTGCTTTAAGCCCAACCTTTACATTTTCCATCATATCTAGCACCACCTTTGTATTTTTCATAAAAAAGCGGAACTTTGGTTCCGCTTTAATTAGGCCTCATTGAATAAAACTTCAAACTCCTCTGCTTCAAGTTTTTCCTTTTCCAGTAATGCTTCAGCCACCCTATGAAGTTTGTTTATGTTTTCCTTTAGCAGTGTTTCTGCTCTGTGGTATCCAGTATCTATTATTCTCTTGATTTCTTTATCTATAACAGCAGCAACTTCTTCACTGAAGTTTCTTGATTTGTTAAAATCTCTTCCTAAGAATACTTCATCGTGACCAGTTCCAAATTCTATTGGTCCTAAGATCTCGCTCATTCCGTATTCCATTACCATTTTTCTTGCGATATTTGATGCTCTTTCAATATCATTCTTAGCACCTGTACTTATATCATCTAAAATAAGTTTTTCTGCTACCCTTCCTCCAAGAAGTCCAACTATCTCTTCTTCAAGATGAGTCTTTGAAGCATAGTATCTATCCTCTTGTGGCAATGAAAGGGTGTATCCTCCAGCTCTTCCTCTTGGTATTATACTTATTTGATGTACCGGGTCTGCATTAGGAAGAAGCTTCATTACAACAGCATGACCTGCTTCATGATAAGCTGTTAACTTCTTTTCCTTTTCACTCATAACCCTGCTCTTCTTTTCAGGCCCAGCAATTACCCTGGTTATTGCTTCTTCTAGTTCTTCCATGGTGATTAATTTTTTATCTTTTCTAACAGCTAAAAGCGCTGCTTCATTCATAAGATTCTCTAAATCTGCACCTGTAAATCCTGGTGTACGCTTTGCAAGTACAGATAGATTAACTTCAGCATCTAAAGGTTTATTTTTTGAATGTACCCTTAAAATGTCTTCTCTTCCCTTTACGTCAGGAGTATTTACAACTATTTGTCTGTCAAATCTTCCTGGTCTTAATAAAGCAGGATCTAATATATCTGGTCTGTTAGTCGCAGCTATCATAATTATTCCTTCATTTGCTCCAAAACCATCCATCTCTACAAGGAGTTGATTCAGAGTCTGCTCTCTTTCATCATGACCTCCACCTAAACCTGCTCCCCTTTGTCTACCAACAGCGTCTATTTCATCTATAAATACTATACATGGTGCATTCTTTTTAGCGTTCTCAAATAAATCTCTAACCCTTGAAGCACCTACACCAACAAACATCTCAACAAAGTCTGAACCACTTATACTGAAAAATGGAACTCCTGCCTCACCAGCAACTGCCTTTGCTAAAAGTGTTTTTCCTGTTCCTGGAGGTCCAACTAAGAGTATACCCTTTGGAATTCTTGCTCCAAGCTCAATATATTTTCTTGGATGCTTTAGGAAGTCAACAACCTCCTGAAGCTCTGTTTTTTCTTCATCAGCTCCTGCAACATCATTGAATGTTACCTTTTTCTTGTCATTTGTAGCAAGTTTTGCACGACTCTTTCCAAAGTTCATTACTCCTTTTCCGCCGCCGCCACCCTGGGATTGTTGAATGAATATAAACCATACTGCTCCTAACATAATAAACATAAGTACATTAGGAAGTATTGACATCCATATCGGAAATTTTGTTGGAGGAGTAAATTCAACATCCACCTTTATGTTGCCTGTTTGTAATTGGTTGGTTATAAACTCCTGGAAAGGTCTTTGATCACCTGAATTTGCGGTGAACACCTTACCATCCTTATATTCTCCCCTTGCTGTTCCAGTTTCTGAATCAATCTTTATACTTTTAACTTTATTTTCTTTTATGGCTGATATCAACTGACTATAATTTATTTCATCCTTTTTAGGACCTGTTTCATACAGAGTCATAGCCGCAAAGAAGGCAAATATAATCAGTATCCAAACGCTAGCATTCTTTAAGAATGACTTTTTCATTTTAGCCCCCCTCTCAATATTAAAACGATATCTTAAATTTTAACATATTATGTGTTTTTAAACAATTCAATAGTTAAACCTTTTTGTAAACTTCTTCTTTGAGAACTCCAACATAAGGCAGATGTCTTCCTATTTCGGCATAGTCAAGACCGTATCCAACTACAAACTCATCTGGTATGCTGAATCCTACATAGTCTGCCTTTATATCAGCCTTTCTTCTTTCTGGTTTGTCAAGAAGACAACAAATCTTTAAATTTCTAGGATTTCTTGCTCTAAGATACTCATATAGATATTTTAATGTATTTCCAGTATCTATTATATCCTCAACGATAACAACATCCCTGTTTTCTATATCAAAATCCAAATCCTTTAATATTCTAACTATTCCTGATGACTCCGATGACATACCATAACTTGAAACCGCCATAAAGTCCATTGTAACATTAACATTCATTGCCCTCATAAGGTCAGAGACAAAAATTACAGAACCCTTTAAAACTCCAATAAATATTACATCTCCATCTGGAAAATCCCTCTCAATGTCAAGGGCTATTTCTTTTATTCTTTTCTTAATTTGTTCTTCTGATACAAGAACATCTTTTATCATGTCTTTAACATTCAGCATAATTTACACCTCTCTCAAATTTTATTTCAAGGATACGTTTTGTATTCCCATCAACCTTATAATTTTTAGTATCTCTTATTCCATATATCCATAAAATTTCACTGCCTAAAGCTATTAATGGCAATTTTTCTCTATCTTCTTTAGGTATTTTTTTGTCTATAAAAATATCTTTAATTTTTTTTCTACCATTCATACCCTTAGGATAAATATAATCTCCATCCCTCCTGTTTCTAACCATTAGCCCTCCATCTATTTTATCATAATCAAAGTATTTAACATTAAAGCTCTCCCTGACCATTTCACTTGAATCTATTAATTTTGTTATAAGGGACATACCTAACTCTGGTATTTTAGTTTCACCATTTATAATTATTTCATATTGAAATTGACTATAATCTGTTTTTTTCCTAATTTTAAATATATCATATTGAATTACACATTCAATATCATCAGGCAAACTTATTGATTTACCCGTATTCTTTTGAGATATAAGTTCTATACATTCCTCTATATGTTTTACTTCTATACCATTTAAATTACCCTTAATCAATTCAATTAAAGTTCTTAAAATCCTTCTTTTAAGTGCAATATGTAATTCATTAAAATTATCAATTAAAACTCCATCTTTTATTTTTATCCCTTCCAGTTCTTCCAGTGCCTTTATGTTTAAATACTCGTCTTCATCCTTTGCTAAATCAGCCATTTTAAACATATTCTCTTCGAATCTAGGGTTAAAATTTTCCCTTATATATGGTACAAGCTCTAGTCTGATTTTATTCCTAGTATATATACATTCTTTATTTGTACTATCTATAACAGGATTTAATTTATTTTCACTGCAATATCTCTCTATCTCATCTCTGCTACAGTTAAGCAAAGGCCTTATATATTTTCCATCTCTCACAGGCCTGATGCCTGCAATACCGCTAATTCCTGAGCCTCTGAAAAACCTCATGAGCATTGTCTCTACCTGGTCGTTTAAATTATGTGCCAGTGCAATCTTTCCTGCTCCCATCTTATTTAAGACTTCATCGAAAAATTGGTATCTTACGTATCTGCCAGCCTCTTCACTTGACATTTTATTTTCTCTTGCAAAGTCTTCTATTTTAATTCTTTTACAAAAAAAAGGTATTCCCATGGATTGTGCCAGGGTCTTTGAGTATTCCTCATCTCTAAAGGCTTCTTCACCCCTGATCATGTGATTTATATGTACTGCATATAACTTTATCTCTAAAACATCCTTTAAACTGTTTAAAATATGAATAAGGGCTGTAGAATCAGGACCTCCAGAAAGCCCAATCACTATCCCATCACCCTTAGTTATCATGTTATTTTTTTTATATATTCAAAAACCTTTTCCCTCATATTCACACCACACTTTAAAACCTTATGCATAGAACAAATAATATTATGCATTTTAAGTTTTTCCTTGTTTTTGATATATATACAATATAACAAATAATGATTAAAAATAAAAGAAGATTAGAAGTTTTTAACTATATACTTCTAATCCTTTTTACTATGCTTTTCTCCCGTTACATTACTTTCCATATTTTTGATACTATAACAGTCATATCATCCTGAACTTTACCTCCATAATATTCCCTTGCCTTATTTAATATGTAATCAGATACATCCTTAGGATTTCCGCTTTCAAACTCTCTTAAAGCATTTACAATCCATTTTTCCTTTAAATCCTCATTAGCGTCAACTATTCCATCAGTAACCATAACTATCATGTCACCATTTTTAAATTCCACTATCTGACTTTCTATGTCCACCTCATCTAATATTCCTACTGGCAGACTTGTGCTTTTGATTATCTCCACATTTCTTCCTGATTTAATAAAGGTTGGTGCTGCTCCAATCTTTATAAATTCCCCGATTCCACTATACATATCTATAAGACCCATATCAATAGTGGCAAAGCTCTCTTCACAACTTCTTAAAACCAGTACTGAGTTAATTGCCTTTATGGCTGCATTTCTCTCAAAACCTGCTTCCATAAATTTTTCAAGAAGAGATATTGTAGTATTACTTTCAATTGCAGCCGAAGAACCGCTGCCCATTCCATCACTGATAGCAATCATATATCTGCCTTCCCCTATATTCCCAAAAGAATGGCAATCACCAGAAATATCCTCCTTTGCACATTTAGAAACAGCAGTTGCTATGTTATAATTTTCTGCTTCTATCATTCTGAACTGACATAATGAACAATCCTCTTTTATTTTGCAATTACTTTTATCCCTAACCATCTTTACCCCAAGACATCTTGATATTACTCCCATATAATCCTTTGTACAGCTTTGCTGTCCTGAACATGGTTTTGTATAAACCGTAACTTCATATTTATGTCTATTGTTCTTTATTGCCAATATATCACTGAATTCAAGTCCCTTTCTATCCAGTGCCACAGCAATTTCTTCCTCTATATCGTTTTTAAACTCCATATTACTTGAAAATTCCCCAACAATATCTTCCATCAGTGAAGATATACCTTTTATTTGTTCTGAAACTATCACCCTTGAATTTATTAATTTTCTCTTCCATTTATTATTCAACCTGAATAATTCAATAACATGATTTACCTGTTTAACCATTTCGTTAGGTCTTAAGCACTTTCTTCTCATATCTTCAGGCATTTCATTTATTCCCACTCGGCCTATTCTTTCAGCATTCCTTAATAATTCAATAAATGATTCATATGTACAATACAATTCTTTTTTCCAGCATTGTCCCCTTGACTCACAGCTGGCACAAACCTTGTCAGCTAGTTTTTCTACCATTCCATTTATTTCGCTTTTTTTCTTTAATTCATTGTTCACGTTTTCCTCTAAAATCTCTGAAAGCCCAACTAATGCCTCTGAAAGTCTGGTTAGTTTAACCGACATCATATCCTTAACCCTGTCAATATAAGATTTTTGAAATTCTAATGCTCTTTTATCTCCATCTACAAGAAGTGCTGTTTTTTCAATTTTTCTACCGGGTATAATAAGGAAAATCAAAGCAGGCAGCAAGGTATCCATATAAACCGCCTTTATATTCAATATTTCTGTGGTGTACATACTTAGTAATACTGCAGATAGGACGAAAGCTAAAGCTGTAATTATTTTTCCAACCTCTTTAAAAATACCACTGATAAGACCACAAAAGGAATATATGCCAATTGCAACTGGCATTGCAGGATCTGATATACTTGAAACCAATCCCAGGGCAACTCCTACTGCTGCTCCTGCACCTGGCCCTTCTATATATCCACTGAAAAGAACCACAATAAATGCAATCATGTTTTTCAGTGAAAAATATTGATACTTTATGTCCAACGTTCCTGCTATTGCTAAAGATATTACCAATCCTAAGCAGACAATTTCTTCCCTTGATAATACCTTTCTTTTTTTATTTTGAAAGTATAAAGGTAAGGCATAGGAAAATATATATGATGACGCAGTGATAATTATTGATTCAAAAAATATCAATAAACCATCATAAAGAACAAATCCACCTGAAATAAAGTATATATGGAATAAAAGATTAATGCACATGTTTACAACAAAAGCAATGGCAGATATTTTATAAATTCTATTTTTATCCTTTTCCTTTATAAAAAATATAAACATCATTGTAATTATAAGGGAGACTGCCCTTGAAAGAGATACATATCCTTTTAATAAACTTATATATCCTAAAACCCCAAAAATTCCTGTTAATAACGCCAACTGCCTGTCCAATACCCCTGCTGCCGCTGTAAACATAGCTATTCCAAAGGGCATTAACCCTTTAAGCATTACAGCTCTAGAGGCAAAAAAAACAGTGGCATAAAGGGCAATATGAGAAACCGATATTAATTTTAACTCCTTCTTAGTTTTTTGATTGTTATTTTTTGTTACCCTCTTATAAGGTAAAATTTCCTGTTGATATATCATTATCCCACCCCACATCCTTAGTGTAGGGATATTATATCAAATATATGTGGAAAATTTTGTAATTATTACTACTGCTTATGATAAAATTTTCTGACAATTAGAAATATAATAAGCCCTTTGCCAATATTCTTCGACTTAAATCATATCCTGTATCTGAAAAAAATTAACCTTCCTATCTAAACTTAGGGAAAACTTTATTGATTTTAATTATTCTAAAGCCAGTTAGTAACAGTGATGATGATAAACGGATACTTTCATACCGTATTTATTTTTCAAAATGAAAGGACCGTTGCATTACCATTTTAAAACATCTAATGCAACAGCCCCACCATTTACCTTGTGCCGTAATCCCTTTCAATTATGTTAACATTTCTTTCTGAACAAATTAACAAATAGTGCAATAATTAATTTTATACTTATGCCCATATATACTAACAAGGTTACAACAAAACTGTACTTCTTGTAGTAATGTTTATTATAAAACAAATACATTGCCCTATGAAATTCATAAATAGTCTTAAGTCTTTTCTTCTTACTGCTTTGCCCCTTGTAATGAATCATTTGAGCTTCCGGATAATAAACTACTTTATACCCTGCTTCTTTTATTCTATAGCACCAATCTAAATCTTCCCCGTACATAAAAAAATTTTCATCCAACATTCCTACTTTTTCTATAACATCTTTTCTAACCATCATAAAAGCCCCTGTTAATGAATCTACCTCATTTATCTCATCATCAGGGAGATAACTCATTTTGTATTTACCAAATTTCTTTTTTCCTGCAAATATCCTGTCGAGTTTCAGCATGTAGCAAAGTGAGGCTGATGGTGTTGGAAATCCTCTTTTACAGGCATGATCAAGCTCACCGTTCATCAGATAAATTTTAGGTCCTAACGCCCCAATTTCCTCATGTTCTTCCATGTATTTAAAACATTTTTCTATACATCCATCTAAAATTTTAGTGTCTGAATTAAGTAGTAGAATATACTTTCCTCTGCTTTTCTTTATAGCCTTGTTGTTTGCCTTTGAAAAACCTACGTTTTCTGTATTTGCTATAAATGCAATATCATTATACTCCTCCATAATTGCCTCTAAACTACCGTCCCCAGATGCATTATCAACTAAAATTATCTCATATTGAACATTATGAGTAGTATCCATCACCGATTTAATTGTTTGTTTTGTCAAATCCTTGGTTTTATAATTTACTATTATAATTGAAATTTCCATAGTTAACCGTCCCAAATAAACAAATAAATTTTTAATACCATCAATGTCACTACATATAGTATCATTAAGTATGATACACCTTGCCCATTTACTTGGTCAATAGGTGTATTTGTATGAATATCTATATTAATTTAAAGTTTCTTTAAAACCATCATTAATTATATTTTTCAACCCATTAGTGATACATCAGCATTTAAATGCCAATGTATCACTGGCCTATTTAATTATTTTTTATAGTTTTCAATTTTCCAATAACCATATTGTATACCACTGGAATAATAACAAGTGTTAGAAAAGTCGATATCATTAGTCCTGCCATCAATGCAATTGCCATAGGCCTGAAGAATTCACTTCCCGAAAGAGCCAGTGGTGTTAATCCCATTATAGTTGTTATTGTCGTCAACATTATTGGTCTAAAACGCTTACCTGCTGCATCTGAGCATGCCTCATCTAAATTCTTTCCAATCCTGATTTCGTAGTTTATATAATCTAAAAGAACAATTGCATTGTTAACAACTATTCCAATTAAACTTACAACCCCTAAAAGTGCTGTAAATGATAGCGGCTGTTTAAATAGCCTCAGACCAATTATTGAACCTACAGCTGAAAATGGTATTGTCAGCATTATAATCAAAGGCTGTATAAAGGACTTAAACTGAAATAGCAATATTATATAGATTATTACAATTGCAAATATTGCAGTTTCTCCAACGTTGCCAAAATTCTCCCTTATCTTTTCTTTTTCTCCGTCAAAGGTAACATCAACACCCTTTAAATTAATTTTATCCAGTTTATCACTTATGACGTTTTGAATATCAATTGCCCTGTAGTCTGATTTTACATCACACAATATAGTTGCAGAAATCTTTCTATTATATTTATTAATAGATGGACTTTGTAGTTCCGACTTAAATACCGCAATATCCTTAAGAAGCATAGTTCCTGAGGTTACCTCTGATTTAATCGGTAAATATTTTAACTCTTCCAATGTTTTAACGTTACTCCTGACTATTATATTCTTTTCATCCCCATCCTTTCTTAATACAGTTGCTTCCCTTCCATATAAGGCAATGTTAATCTGATTTTGCACATCATATTTTGTTATACCATGTAAACTCAACTTAGTATCATCCAAATAAACATTAAGTTCTCTTTGCCTGTTCCAAAGATCATCTTCCACCTTCATTGTACCAGGTATTTTTTTCAGTTCATCCTCTATTCTCCCTACTGCCTCTTCAATTTTTTGTATATCATCCCCGGTTATTCTAATTCGTATCGGGGCACCTATAGGCTCTCCTTGTTCAAGTTGGTTTACAGTAACCCTTCCACCTTTAATATTTTTATCAAATATATCCTGCAGGTATTCGGTAATTTCATTATTCTTTTGAAATCTCTTTCCATTCCTTAAGTCAATTTTAACCATAATCTGTGCTACATCTGAGGAAGCTATTGTGGCGGGAAGACTATTGTAAAACTTGGGAAGACTATCACCTACAGATGATACAATCCACTGCACTTCTTTCTGTTTTAACAATAAATCTGATACCTCCGCCGTAAGCTTCTCTGTTTCCGATATATCATTTTTATGGTCTGCCTTTAAATCGATGTATATTATATCCGTATCTGCCTTTGGGAAAAACTGTAGATCAATATCAGAGAACAGCCAAAATCCTAAGGCAATTAACAAAAAAGATGTTAAAATAACAATTCCCCTTCTCTTAATGCTTTTGGTTAAAAAATTATTAAACCATGTTCTTATTATCCATTGCCTTGAATTGCTTTTTCTTTTGTCGAAAAAGATATATGCCATGGCAGGGGTTAAAAAAAGAGCTACAATATATGATGCAAACAGAGAAATGCTGACAATTATGGGCAGACTGGATATATACTCACCTGCAATTGATGAAAGAAGTAATAGAGGCAAAAAAGCTGCTACGGTAGTAATTGTTGAGGTAAACACAGGGACTGCAACTTCCTTAATACCCATAATACATGCTTCCATTTTCTCCTGACCACTATCCAGCCTTGCCTGTATTGCATCGCTGACGACTATGGCATTATCAACAAGCATCCCAAGTGCAACTATTAATGCTGATATTGATATCTGATGTATCTTTATACCAAGCAGATTCATAAACACAAAGGTTATCATTATAGAAACCGGTATTGCTGTTGAAATAATTAAGGCGTTTCTAATACCCATTCCTATTAAAACGACAATTATTACAAATATCATGCCTTCTAAAAGATTTATAATAAAACTGTTAATTGAAGTTCTAATACTTTCAGGCTGGTACAGCACTTTATTAAGTTCTATGTCAGATGGAAGTTTATCTTTTATGGAATATAACTTTCTATCTATTTCCTTTCCTATAAGTACTATATTTTTATTTTCCTTAAAATAACCGCATAACAATACTGCATTGCTTTTATTGAATTTTATTTTATTTCCTCCTGAATCCCTTCCAATATATACTTTTGCTATGTCACCTAATTTTATTGTTTCTCCTGTTTCCTTTATTACATATAAAATTGTATTTTTAATATCCTCAACTGACTCATAGGCTCCTTTTGTTTTTAGACTTATTTTATTTCCATTGTAACTTATATTCCCCGAGGGAATTTCTACATTTTCTGCTTTAATTCTATTAAGGATTTCATCTATTGAAAGCCTGTAAACATTCAGTTTTTTATAATCAACATCTACAAATATATTGTTTTCCTCTTTACCATTTACTTCAAACTTTGAAATCCCTTTAATCTCACTTAGTTCACTCTTTATATTTTCCGCAATATCATTAAGTTCATTATTAGTGTAATTTTCCCCTGATAGACTTAATATCACGCCTGCAGTATCCACAAGATCCGTATTAATTTCTACGTTTTTACACTCCTTTGGAAGCTTGCCCTGCAAATCATTCATTCTAAGTCTTAAATCCTCCCAGGCAGAATCTATATCTGCATCTGGCTCAAGCCTTACAAAAACCACTGAAACATTGTGATTGGAGTAAGAATTCATATAATCAAAGCCTGGTACCTTTACAATTTCATCCTCTATTTTTCTTGTAACAAGCTTCTCTACAATCTCCGGAGCTGCCCCTGGGTAAACAACTGAAACTAATGCTACAGGAGCTTTGATGTCTGGATACTCTTGTTTTGGCAAGATATAATAGCTGTAAAGCCCCCATATCAAAACGGCAACGGTTAAAAAGAATGTTATTTTTCTTGATTTTACAGCATTAAAAATTACACCTTTTTTCACTTCTAATACCCCTTTCATTAATAAACATGTGTTCATTTTTATGTTACGCAAAACCTTAGGCTTAAACTCCATCCATTATGAATTAATATAATCCCACAATCTGCTCAATATACATCTTTACAAGGCTGTTAACAACAGATTTTTTGTTTTCTGTTCCATTTTTATCCTTTAAAATTATAACCATCCCTTCAACTAAACCAGCAGCTGCTATCTTTGCCCACATCTTAGCATCCTTAAGATTTTCATTTTCCACATTGTTTTTTATTATATCTCTAAATCTTTCTTCAATTAATCTTAATAGTTCATCTTTGGCAAATTCAAATCTCGATCCTTTGCTTCCTTCAATTAAAATAAGAAGTTCATCCCTATATTCCTCTTCTATTTCGACTATTGTGTTTACCAGTTCATTTAAAAAAACTTTTTCTATATCCTTTTTTTCCCTTGGAGGATCATTATATTCAAGAATCAGTTTAACTATTTTACTATATACCGGACTTAAAACTGCCTCAAATAATGCTTCTTTGTTTTTAAAATATCTATACATATTCCCAGCTGTCATGCCTGATTTTTTAGCAATAGCCCTCATGGAAGCTTTTTCGAATCCATTTAAACTGAATTCCTTCACTGCTGAAATCAATATTTTTTCCCTTAATTCATCTTTTAATACCTGCAATAATAAACCTCCGTTCATTTTTATTTTAATATACCACGTTAATATCTGTTTTATTCTATATTAAAAAAATTCTATACTCTGTTGCAATTATCAATACGGTCTCTGCATCAGGCGATGCTTATGCTGTTGCCAATATACACAAGACTTATGTGTCCTGCAATGTATCTCCTAGAATATATTCTTTCAACACTTATGTCATTTACTTATCCTTATTCTTTGTATTTCTTATTTTATCAATAAAATTTAAAGGCCCAATTTTAAATATTTATGTTGTTTACGGAATAACTTTATTTTTTGACAATATATATATAGCTTCTTCTCTGGTAGTTGCATTTGGCACAATACAATATCCGTGTTGAGTATCCCATCCTCCCCAATTCAATGCTCCCCATTGGATAAGTTAAGTTGATTTGTTTAAGGATGATAGGGGTAAGCTTAACTATTTAGCTTTGGTTAAAAAATATCAAAAAAACTATGAATCCAGGGTATTTGGCTACTGCCCTATGGATAACCATTTTCATTTAATAGTTCATCTCTTAATGGGCATGCCTATGGTGTATATCCGGAGTATGTGGATGCTCATGCAACACTTCTTCATGTTCGTGTATGTGAGAATGATAACCACTAGGCGGGACTTCCCCAGGTAAATGTGTATGGATGTGATGATTATCATTATGACTGTGCCTATGCTCATGAACTATATGTTCATGGCTATGGATATGGTTATGATCCTCTTTTAACAAAAAGAATGTCCCCAATATCATTACAGGCAATGCGATAACAAACATGGAACTTGGAACGTCATGATTTAATAAAAATGCCAAAATTGCTCCAATAAACGGTGATGTTGCAAAGAATGCACTAGTTCTAGCGCTTCCTAGCTCCCTCATAGCAAGGACAAACAAGACGATACTTAACCCATAACTAAAAAATCCAAGAATCATAGCTAATAATACTACTTTTAAGTCCGGAATATGCTGTTTCGATAAAAGTGCCAGAAATAATGAAAATGCACCTGCTCCGAAACCTTTAAAAATTACTATAGTAAAAGGATTCTTTGCTGAAATATTTCTTGTAAAGTTATTGTCAATTCCCCAGCAAACACAGGCACCAACTACTCCCAAAGCTCCTAAAGAAAATCCCCATTGGTTGCTAAAATCCCATGAAAGTAAAATACTTGCAATTGTAATACACGAAACCGCAATCCAAACCCTCTTGCCTACGCTTTCTTTGAAGAAAAATAAAGCAATCAAAGTTGTTGATACACCCTCAAAATTTAGAAGTAATGCCGCTGTAGATGCCGGCGTAATCTTTAGACTTGACATCAATATAATAGGCGCAATAACTCCACCAAATAATACAGCACCAAGAAGCCAAGGAAAATCTTTTTTTGAAAGTGGAGCCTCCGATTGTCCTTTCTTGCCAATCAAATTAGTTATCATCTGATATAACAGCAATCCAGCTCCGCTTCCCAAGTAAAGAAAGGAAGCAAGTGGAACTGGTTCTATGTGACCTAATAGCATTTTTGCCAGTGGAGCACTTGCACCAAAGAGAAGGGCTGCAAGCAATGCCTGAATTATGGGAAAAATCTTCACTTTATTCATCTCTACCTACCATCCTATTTAAAATACTTGTCTATAGCATCATTAAGGTTCTCTAAAACGGTGTCATCATTATTGTTAATTGCATCTTTCACACAATGATTTATGTGATCCTTTAATATTACCTTGCCTGTGTTATTTAGTGCAGATATCACAGCGGAAATCTGAATTAGTACCTCGCTGCAATCCCTGCCATCTTCAACCATATGCTTAATAGCATCTACATGCCCGCTAATCCTTGATAATCTATTAATTACGGCTTTATTATTTGGATGATTATGTTGAACCATTTCCAGCCCTCCTAATAATATATTATCCCCCCATAGGGGATATGATAATTATATCACTTTTTAGGAATCTGTACTATAACCTTATACTCATTTAACTTGTGGCTCTTATACTTTAAAAATAATAAGTATAACTTAAAGACAAAAAACAAAAACTCAATCAAAGTGATTTGCGTCTCTAATCAACTTACTTTACATAGAATTGACATATAAGTATTGTTTAGATTCTATCAACTGCATTTATATGTCCCTAGTATATTTTTGCTCAATTATCACTATGCTTGTCCAATCTTTATGCTTTATAAAAGCATTTATCTCTTTGACTTTTTAAAATAAACTTATTAAATTGCCTTTTTAAAAATTAAGCATACTGTTCCATAAACTCATATGTAATATTTTTATATTTCTCATCATCTAAAAGCTTTACCCCAAGGCTGCTGAGCTTTGAAACCCTGCTTTGGGTTATGTTTCCAAGGACGCGACAGATTTCACTGCATTTTAAGTTGCAAAGGCTTCTCATTAAAAGTACAGCCAGTGCCTTTGCTTCAACTATTGCTCTACAGTGTTTTGTATGGAGCTTTATTTTTTCAATCCCAAGTTTTGATGCTATAAATTCTAATATTTCTTTAGTTTTAATATTTCTTATTAATATCTTTCTTTGACTTCTGTATTCTGTTCCTTCATTTAAAAACTCTACTTCTTCTTTAAAAACCTTATCAGAGCATTTATATACTAATTTCATATAGCTTTCTCTGGCTCTTTTAGGATTTTTGCTGAACATTCCCATAATAAAGCCATCATCAACAAGTTCATAGGGGTCGTGTCTTAAGCCTAAATATATTGAAAGACTTGAAAACTCATACTTTTCTGGGCAATTTTCATATCCTTTTATATCACAAGGATTGTTGTGAACATATGCCGATAAGGCATAGAAATATATTTC
>NZ_AZQP01000032.1 GCF_000601455.1 Fervidicella metallireducens AeB | reverse complement strand
CAACCCTCCCCATAAAATGTATGCAGGAATATATTATACCACAAAAAACTAAAAAAGGGGTAAGAACCCCCATTTTATATTAAACTGCAATATATTCCGCATCATCTATTGATAATTTATCACTTGAACATTTTACACCTAGAATAAATTTTATTCCCTGACTATTAGCCACATCCTTAGTAAACTCACAAAACTCAATAACATCATTCATATTATCTTTTAATATATTACTGAGATTATCAATAACTATAGATTCGATATCATAATCCTCGGCTAAAATACCGTAAATGAAACCCTTAAATGAATCAAGATTTGAAATGGGGACTTGTGAGGTATCGATTAGTCTAATCTTTGAATTTAAGTCAAAAATACCATCTAGGTTATTACTGATGTAAACTATGTTGCCCTTAGTTTGATTAATGAGTTCATTTGCAATTGAAATAAGTTTTTTTGTTTTTCCGGAACCTTTTTCACCGGTCAGCACCTGAATCATTTTAATCACCCCATTAAATTATTTTGTACCCCTAATTTAAGGATACTATATTCTGAATATTTTTGCAATTTATTTTAGCTCAAATTATCACTCTATTGGGTAGTATTAACTTTATAATGCAAAATATTCATATTTTACATCAAAAAAGAAACAATTTCTTTACCCATTCTAGATAGAACAATATATTTTAATTTTCATGTAAGAATTTCACTTGAAATTTTTTTATATTTCTATTTTTTAAAACAAAAACTGCCCTTATAAACTGGGGCAGTTCAATACTATTCTGCTGGGATTATGTGTATTTGGGAATTTGGCAGTCTATTTTTAATTTCTGAAATAACTCCGTCCTCATTACTACCAATTGGTGACTCTCCAAGTACAATATGCCCTATCTTTTTGTTGTATGCAAAATCAGCAATTGTATCAATTACATTATCTGATCTTAAAACGGTTAAATCTGCTCCTACCTCCTTTGATTTTTCAAATAAATATTCAAGAGCTTCCGATTCCTGCTTATTTCCTAGAAAATTGACTCCTTCCCTTGCAACATGTATTACGTATAAATCTCCACTAAGTTTTTTTCTGATTTCAGCACCGTTTTTAATTAATCTTTCACATGTCTTTTGTTGTGTAACACAAACCATTATATTATTAGTCATATTCATGCTATAACCCCTTTCATGGGTAGAATATTCCCATAATTATATTATACTACTCCCCTCTGTTTTAGGACACTTTATTCTATCAAAATCATAAACTTTTTACAAACCTTAAAATCTTTTTATATAAGTCTTACAAGCTAACTTTACCAAAATATAAGATAATAATTCAAGTATTCAATTAAATACGTATATTATTTAAAAAACCGGGAATTCCCGGTTATATTTTTTCTATAAATATATCATCATATTTTATTTTACCAAGAGAATTCATTCTGACGCCGGCAATTCCATCTCTGCTTATCACTCCTGATTGAGGATGATGTAAAAATAACCAAGGTGCATCATCTACAATAATATTCTGTATCCTCTTATACAATTCTAGTCTTTTTTCAGGGTTAAGCATTTCTCTAGCTTGTTTCATAAGCTCAAGAACCTCTGGGTTGTTATATCCTGTAAAATTAGTATAATTATCAGGGTTAAATAAAGGTTCTAAATAATTGTCTGCATCCCCTGTGTCAGCAACCCAACCACTTATAAATATATCACATTTACTTATGCTTTCCGGGCTTAGATATTTATTAGATGGTACTTTCACAATTACACAATCAATACCTATTTCCTTTAGATTTTTCACAATGCAGTCTGTTATCTTGTCATTTGTAGTATTAACAGAACCTTCTCTTGCTAAAATGACAAGTTTATCTAATTTACCTGAAACTGCCTTTCTCAATATTTCTTTTGCTTTTTGAGGATTGTAGCTGAAACCAGGTAGATAAGAATTATCCACTATGCTTGGTGGAAAAGGGCCCTTTGATTCAACAGCCATGCCGCCTAATATTTCATTTATAATATATTTTCTATCAATTGCATAATTTATTGCCTTTCTTACTTCTTTATTTCTAGCGTATACAGAATTTCCTCTTAAATTAAATCCTGCATATGACGTTGTCATTACATTTTCCATTCTAACCTTGTTAGCATATTTAGACTCTTTAATATTTTTCATAGCACTCATGTTGTCGATTATTATAAAATCATATCTACCTTCAATAAAATTAGTTGCAGCATTTTCATCCTGATATACAATCTCTACTTTATCAACATAAGGACTTCCTCCAAAATATTCCTTAAATGCAGCTAATACACATTCATTTTCTCCTGTTTTTTCAATGTAAAAGGGTCCACATCCAACAAAATTACCCTTAGCCACTTCTTCCTTTGCCATTATCGAACAGCAACTTTGTGCTAAATTTAATAAGAATCCTGTATATGGTGAGGTAAGCTTTATAGAAACTCTATATTTATCTAAAACTTTTATCCCCAAAACTTCCCTTGTTTTTCCTTTTTGAAAATCATCAGCTCCATAAATCAAGGATAAGAACCAGGCGTTTGGTGAATTCAATGATGGTGTTAATATCCTCTCAAGAGAATATTTAACGTCATCTGCTGTGATTTCCCTTCCATTATGAAATTTAGCACCCTTTCTTAAATTGAATATCCATGTAACATTATCTTCTTCTACATACCAGCTTTTAGCTACACCTGGTAGAATATCCGTAGACATCCCTTGAATAAGTAATCCTGCATGATTATTGGCAAAAATTTTTCCACTCTGTTGATCAAAAGCCATTGCAGGGTCAAAGGATGATGGTGCCCCATTGATATAGGTTCTAATTTTCAATTCAATTGTATTTGAACCTTGCAGTTTACTTTTAAACCCCTTCGTTACATCTAATAGATTTTTGGATACTTCTGATAATGTATCTATTGATGCTTTTGTGTATTCAGTATCCATTGAAGCTGTTTCTATCATTGCCATTACCTTTTCTGATATTTTATTCATATCTTCAGCTGATTGAACTACGTTTTCCAGATTCTGCGTCTGATCAGTAACAGCCTTGTTTATCTCCTCAGTTACGTTTGTTGTAACATTTACAGCTTCAATTATCCTATTAAAGACTTCCTTTGTATTATGTGCAATTTCTGTTCCCTGTTTAACCCTTGTACCACTTTTTTCTATCGCTTCAATGGTCTGTTTTATGCTAATATTAATCTCCTCTACAGTTTTGGTAATTTTCTCAGCAGATTCTGAGCTTCTTTGGGCAAGCTTTTTTACCTCTGCAGCAACAACAGCAAATCCCCTACCTGCTTCACCAGCCTTGCAGCTTCAATTGAAGCATTAAGAGAAAGTAAATTTGTCTGTTCTGCTATGTCCTTAATTATTTTCAACATATCATTTATATGTAAAGACTTTTTGTTAAGCTCATTTACAACCTCTTTTATGTAATTAAAAGATACTTCTATTTCCCCCATTGCCCTTAGTGAATCTTCAACTGCCTTGCTACCTTCTGTAGCAGTATGTAAAGTTTCAATTGCTGTCTGCTGGGAATGCGCTGTACTTGCAAAAACTTCTTCAGCTAAGGCTGAATAGTTATTTATTTCGTTAACAACCTTATCAATTGAATCCATTTGTAATTCAACATATTTTGATATACTAGAAATTGTGTCAATCAGGTTCTCTGTTGCAAAACCTGTCTCTTCAATTTTTCTGTATATTCTATCAACCATGTTATACTGATTATCCCTTAAAAGTACTGTTGACATATCAGTTTCAACATTAGAGTTCTGTTCTACATTAGCTACATTTTCTAATTTTTTTAATTGCTCTGTATCTTTCTTGCTGTTTTTCCAAGGAAACATAGTATCCCCCCAAATAAATAATATAAATTCTTGATAAATTACCATTCTATTTAATTATAATTTTAATTTAATTTTATATCAACAAAAAAAGGACTGGTTTTTACCAATCCTTTATTTTTTATCTACCTCTGCCTGACCTTGCATTTTTTCTTTCTCTTCGACAGGTTCCACATCTTACAGGTTCATTTTCAAATCCCTTTTCCCTATAAAATTCCTGTTCTCCAACTGTAAAAGTAAATGGTTTTCCGCAGTCTTTACAAATGATTTCCTTGTCTTGCATAATAACTCTCCTTATTTAATTATTTCCTTTTAGGATACATAATGTATTATCTCCAAATTTAACATTGTTATTCATATTTATTGTGTGTATTATTTTATTTTTTTTATATAATAAAAGTATAACAATAAATTTTAAGGTGATAAGATGGATGCTCAAAAAATAAATTCTATGCTTTCCCGTGAAGAAGGAACTAAACTTGATTTTAAGCTTAAACTTAATATTGAAACAGAGAGCGGAAAAAAAGAATTGGCAAAGGATGTTTGTGCCATAGCAAATTCAAGGGGTGGACGAGGACATATATTATTCGGTATAGAGGATAAAACAAAAAAAATTATTGGTATTAACCTAGATGAATTTAGTGAAGAGCAAATTCAGCAGGTTGTCAGTACCCGTATTGACCCTCCAGTACCAATATCAGTTGATACAGTTAATATTGATAACCATATAATTGGAGTGTTAACTATATATTATACCGAACAAAAACCCCATCAACTAAGGGATAATGGTGCCTTTTATATAAGACGTGGCTCAACTACTGATATCATGAGAAAAGAAGAAATAGCTTCTATGCTACAGGACACAGGACTTATTAATTATGAACTCCTTCCCTTATATAAAGCCTGCATAGATGATTTGGATCATGAGAAGTTATTAAACTTCTTCCACAAATCAGGCCTGCCACTTAATATTAACAAATCCATTCTTTTATCAATGGGTATAATTGCAAAGGAAAAGGACTACAATGAATATCACCCAACATGTGGTGGTATGCTCCTGTTTGGAAAAAATCCTCAGATTTTCTTACCACATGCAATTATTAGAATTCATAACTATACAAATGAATTAAATCCTGAACATTATATCGCTTCTGGAACAATAATAGAAATGCTTAACGATGCATGTTCTTATTTGAGAAATAATATAGATAACAAGGATTACCCCTTTGAAATTGTTGAAGATTTCTTAGGCAAATCAGTTATATACAGAGATTATTTCGAAATAAATTCTGCCATAGAAGTTTTTATTAACAAAAACAAAATTGAAATCACTAATCCTGGAGCTGCTGTAAAAGAAACAAACCGAAGTCTGGAAAAATACGTTCGTAGAAACATGTGGTTATACTTAAAGGTTATTGCCTTGGACTCCACTGGGCAGTATTTCAATAAATCTATAAATCTTTCAGAATTAACTCAAAAATTTGGAAAAATAAAGACTTTTAACATTCTTTCTAAAAACCTATATAAGGTAATATTACCACTTAAGATAAAACAGTAAAATTCGGATAACCGAACTTTACTGTTTTAAAATACTATTAATTCTCTCTATTTCATTTGTATGAAACTCAAGTACTTCTGTTAATCTCTCCTGAGTCTTAAGATGATCGTTGTCGAAGTCAAACTTAATACACCAGACTGGATTGTATTCTTCTTCAACCTCTTCAACTTCATAACCCTCTAGTTCTAATGCTTCTATGTTATACAAATCATAAAATTCATTATATTCATCATCACTAACATCTCTGTCAGTTGTCAAAAATAAATTTACAACATTATTTTCAACAAACGCCTTAAAAATCAATCCATTATCATCTTCAATCTCATAACTTCCTAGTTCATTCTGAAGTATACCTTCGACTTTTTCCATTAATACCAATCCCTTTGATTCCATCAAAACACCTCCTCTATTAATTTGTTTAAAAATCTATTTATTATTCAATTCTTTTTAATAAAAAATTGTTATTCGCCAAGCCCATAGGGCATGGCGAACAACCATTAGAATTCTAATTTTTCTTCTATATATCTAACAACTTCAGAAATTGGAATTCTGACTTGTTCCATTGAATCCCTTTCTCTAATTGTTACACAGTTATCAGTCTCTGAATCAAAATCATAGGTTATACAGAAAGGTGTACCTATTTCATCTTGTCTTCTATATCTCTTTCCAATACTTCCTGTTTCGTCATAATCAACCATAAACTTCTTAGCAAGCTCTGTATAAACTCTTTGGGCACCTTCAGATAATTTCTTTGAAAGTGGAAGTATTGCAGCCTTATATGGAGCCAGCGCTGGATGAAGTCTTAAAACTATTCTTGAATCTCCTTCACCTAAATCCTCTTCATCATAAGCATCAACTAAAAAGGCTAATGCAACTCTATCTGCTCCAACAGAAGGTTCAATACAATATGGAACATATTTTTCGTTTGTTTGTGGATCCATATATACTAATTCTTCGCCGGAATGTTCTATATGTTGTTTTAGGTCAAAATCAGTTCTACTTGCTATACCCCATAGTTCTCCCCAGCCAAATGGGAATTTATATTCTATATCTGTTGTTGCATTACTATAATGTGAAAGTTCTTCCTTATCATGATCCCTAAGTCTTATATTTTCTTGATTTAGCCCTAATTTCAAAAGCCAATCCTTACAATAACCTCTCCAGTAATCAAACCACTGTAACTCCTCACCTGGCTTGCAGAAAAATTCAAGCTCCATCTGTTCAAATTCTCTAGTTCTAAAGGTAAAATTACCAGGAGTAATTTCATTTCTGAAGGACTTGCCTATTTGACCTACTCCAAAGGGAAGCTTTTTTCTAGTTGTTCTTAATACATTTTTAAAGTTGACGAATATACCTTGAGCTGTTTCAGGCCTTAAATATACAACTGCCTTTGAATCTTCTGTAACACCTTGAAAAGTTTTAAACATAAGATTAAATTGTCTTATATCTGTAAAATTGTTTTTTCCACACTCAGGGCAACTGATATTATGTTCCTTTATGTAATCCATCATCCTTTGATTACTCCAGCCATCCACTAAAGGATTAGCCTCACCTGTCTTCATCATATAATCTTCAATAAGTTTATCAGCTCTAAATCTAGCTTTGCATTCCTTACAATCCATAAGTGGGTCACTAAAACCACCAACATGCCCTGAAGCAACCCATGTCTGTGGATTCATAAGAATAGCACAGTCTACCCCAACGTTGTATGGAGACTCTTGTATAAATTTTCTCCACCATGCCTTTTTTACATTATTTTTAAACTCTACACCCAAAGGACCGTAATCCCATGTGTTAGCTAATCCTCCATAGATTTCAGAACCTGGGAAAATATATCCTCTGCTTTTACAAAGTGCAACTATCTTATCCATAGTTTTTTCAAATGCCATAAATAAACCTCCTTGATTCAATTTAAAAAAATAAAAACCTCCATCCCAAAGCAAGGGACGAAAGGTTTTCTTCCGCGGTTCCACCCTTATTGACATAAAAGTCCACTTTATAAAAAACACTCCGAGATGCCCTTCACTAAAGCTTATTATCGAACTTACACCATCTTCGACTCGCTTTAAATAAGACATTTAGCTACTCCTTCTCTTCACAGTGTCTTATAAAATTCTACTTAATGTCTATAATACCAAAACAGCTAAATTTGTCAATATCCTCATTAATAATTATTGGCCACAGCCGCTGCAACCTCCGCCACAGCTTGGTGCAACAGGTCTTAAAGATGTTATTACAAAACCTTCTGAAGGCTCTGTAACAAAATCAATATTAATGCCATCAGCATAAACTGGCATGTATTCAGTATCTGTTATAAAAGTTAATCCACTTATTTCTGTGGTTTCATCTCCTTCTTTTACATCATCAAATGCTATACCAAACTTAGCTCCTGAACATGCAACACCTGCAACATATATTCTAACTGTTGGTTTTTCATTATGTTCTTTAACCGCATCCAAAATCTTTTCAATTGCAACTTGTGAAACTTTTATTTCCATATTTTTGCCTCCTTAATCTTTCTATAAACTTAGTATACTCCCTATAGGTAAATTAATCAATGTGATATTTATCTCAATTAATTTTTCTGATATACTTAAGATTATTAATTTAAAGGAATGGTGAATATGATTAGACTTTGGGGAAAAATAATTAAAGAAAATAGAATACTACTTAATGAAGTTGTTATTTGCAACGAGAAAATTGAATACCAGCAGGAACTTAAAAAATGTATTAATGAGTTATGCTATAAATTTGATATTTCAAAGCCCTATTGGCTGCCAAACAATCTTGAGGAGTTTAATAAATTCAAAAAAACTTCCTTCAAACAGGACAACTTTATTGAAGAAATTGATTTTGATAGATTTGAAATTATAGTTCTGGAGGAAAAATAAAAGCTAACACTATGTTTTTCTTATATTAACTTAAGAATTTGTCTTACATCCATTCTTAAGATTCCACCTCACCATGGACACCCTTGCCATTGGATAATGGTTTCCATTACCAAGCCCGTTGCGGACTTTCACCGCTAAGCTGTCGCCTATGCCGGGCCATGTAAAAACCCCATGATATATGTAACATACATGGGGTTAAACTGATTTTTTCTTTAAAATTATTGAAACTCTTCTGCTTTATAACTCCAGCTTATTTTCAAGCTCTTTTTTCAAATCCTCATATCCTGGTTTTCCAAGTAAAGCAAACATGTTCTTCTTATAAGCTTCAACTCCTGGCTGATTAAATGGATTGACACCCAACATATAACCGCTTATTCCACATGCCTTTTCAAAGAGGTAAACTAATTTACCAAAATAGTACGGTGTCAATTCAGGTATGTTAATAATCAAATTAGGTACTCCACCGTCGTTGTGCGCTAAAACTGTTCCTTGAAAGGCTTTTTTGTTAACAAAATCCATGGTCTTCCCTGAAAGAAAATTCAATCCGTCTATATTATCCTTTTCTTCTTTAATAGTAATGTCTTCTCTAACTTTCTCAACATTGATAACTGTTTCAAATAAACTTCTTTCTCCTTCTTGTATATACTGTCCCATTGAATGAAGATCCGTTGAGAAATCTACTGAAGCAGGGAATATACCTTTTCCTTCTTTTCCCTCACTTTCTCCAAATAGCTGCTTCCACCATTCTGAAAAATAATGCAGGGCTGGTTCATAGTTAACCATTAATTCAATTTTCTTACCCTTTTTGTAAAGAATATTACGTGCAGCAGCATAAATATATGCTGGGTTGTTTTCAATATCCATATTTGAATATTCTTTTAATCCATCCTTTGCACCCTTCATTATCTCCTTTATATCTATACCACTAACAGCAATTGGTAATAGTCCTACTGCTGTTAAAACAGAATAACGTCCTCCTACATCATCAGGAATAACAAATGTTTCATAACCCTCTGCATCAGCAAGTTTTTTTAATGCACCCTTTTCCTTATCCGTTGTTGCATAAATTCTTTCCTTGGCTCCATCTTTTCCGTATTTATTTTCCATATACTCTTTAAATATTCTAAATGCTATTGCTGGTTCAGTGGTAGTACCTGATTTGGAAATTACGTTAACAGATATTTCCTTTCCATCTATTACATCAAGTAAATCCCTTAAATAAACTGAACTTATATTGTTTCCAACAAAATAAATCTCTGGAGACCTTCTGATTTCTTTTGATACTAAATTATAAAAACTATGGTTTAACATTTCCATTGCAGCCCTGGCTCCCAAGTATGAACCACCTATTCCAATGACTAAAAGAACATCTGAATTGGATCTTATTTTTTCAGCAGCTTTTACGATTCTATCAAATTCATCCTTGTCATAATTTTCAGGAAGGTCAACCCAGCCTAAAAAATCACTTCCTTCTCCAGTTCTGTTATGTATTTTCTTGTGAGCATCATCAATTAAACTAACCATTTCCTGAATTTCTTCTTTACTAACTAACCCTAATGTCTTAGAATAATCAACCCTAATATTTGTCATCTTAACGCAATTACCTCCATTTCTTAGTCTTGATATAAATTTTAATATAATAATCCCTATTCTTCAATATCATAGTCTAACAAATATAAATTTTCAAAATTCAATCCGATGCTTATATAATAATATTATCAGTATTATTTGAATTATTAATATCATAGGAACCAAAAACCTGAATTTAATGTGCCTTGTTTTGTGTCTGAAAAATTTCATGCCTAATAAAACACCTAAACTTCCAAACAAAAGTGTTAAAGCAAAAAATTTTCTTTCAGAAATCCTCCATATCCCCTTTTTTGCTCTTAATTTATCTATATACATCATATAAAAAGCATAGAAGTTTACAATAATTAAATAACCCCAAAGATAACTCACTTTAATACTTCCCCTTTCAAATATTATTTTCAACCAAAAAAGCTGACATAAAACTATTCTGTTAATGATAATTTTACATCAGCTTCTTTTTATTATCGAATATATTCTATTTATTTTGATTTACTTTGCATATTTATATTCTAGTGCCTACATTATAAGCAATTTCCAAAATCTCTTTTCTTATATCTGCTACATTGGATGTAAGTCCAGCTGCAATTATTTTACCCTTTGATTCCATTCCAAGACCATTAAATATATTCATCAGATTATCTGCTACCACCCTATATGCATCCTCTCTATCATGGCCTTGTGTCAATATTACAATAAACTTTTTTCCAGCTGGCAATGAGATATCAAAATGTCCCCTCGAAAATGCAAAAAGCCTGTCTATAAAGTTTTTACCTATTCCAGTAATGTATCCCATATATATAGGTGAAGCAAAAATCAAAAGATCAGCTTCGTTCATCTTTGAATATATTTGTTGCATGTCATCCTTTTGAATACATTCACCTGTTCTTTTACACTGATAGCATCCTTTACAACCCTTAATATCTAAGTTATTTAATTTAAATTTATCCACAACCATATCTGAATGGGCGTTCCTTATGCCATCTAACACGCTATTTATTATTAAGTCAGAATTTCCTCCTACCCTTGGACTACATGATATAGTCACAACTTTCATAATATCAGCTCCTAACAAAAATAAATCACATAAATATTATAACACAATTATTTAAATAATGCTATACTATTTGTCTGTGATTAAAATTATATGTTAGTTTAGTATGGTATTTAATGATTATTATTCATTCCATTCAATATGATGAAGTATTAAAGAAGCTGTGTCTTCTATAGCCTTTCTTGTTACATCGATAACTTTACATCTAAGTTTTTTCATAACCATATCAGAATATTCAAACTCTAACAATATTCTCTCTGTATTTGCATACTCAATTTGACCGATATTACCCATTCTTGACATCCTGTTTTTCCTAATTTCAATGAGTTCTAAAGGGTCTATTGTTAAACCAATAATTTTTTTTCTATCTATTTCAAAAAGTTCCTTTGGAAGTGATACTTCAGGTACAAGAGGAACATTGGCTGCCTTTATACCCTTATTAGCCAGATAAACACAAAGAGGCGTTTTAGAAGTTCTTGATAAGCCAATTAAAACAACATCTGCAAACTTTATTCCTCTATCATCCTTACTGTCATCATAGGCAATTGCAAATTCCATTGCCTCAATTTTTTTGAAATAATCCTGATCAAGCTTTCTTACAGCACCTGGTTTATATGCAGGTGTTTTTCCAGTTAATCTAGCCACAGAATTTATACAAGGTCCAAGTACGTTTACAATATGTATACCCCTTTCCACTGATATCTGTACTAAAAAATCTCTTATATCTGCCATAACTATTGTTGAAATTATCATGCAGTTTTTAGAGTCTATACTATTAATAAAATTCATTATTTCTTCCCTGGTTTTAAGATAAGAAATTCTCTTAACTCTGACTTCATAGTCAAATTGGCTTGCCGTTGCCCTTGCCACTTGCTCTGCTGTTTCTCCAATGGAATCAGATACAGCGTATATTATCATTATTATCACCTCGTACGAATTGATATAACACTTTTATTTTTAGAATTATTTTAATTTTAACACATTTAGGTTGTTATTATAAGTAATTTATATTATTTTTGATTAGTTTATAACTTTCTAAATTATGCTATAATATTTTTGTTGTCATTTAAAGGAGGTTTTAAAATGCACATAAGGGGATATATCTATGCAATAATATCTGCTATTTTTTTTGGTAGTGCTGGTATTTTTGTAAAAAACGGCTACAGCAATAACTTCACTCCTGTAGATTTATTAATGTTACAATACATTATCGCTGGGGTAATATTATTTTTTATATGTCTTTTTAAATACAAGAAAGATTTGTCTCTTAATAGTACTACAATAAAAAAACTATTAATTCAAGGAGCAATAGGTAATACGCTTATGACAGTATTTTTCTATTCATCATTTAAATATCTTGAAGTTTCTGTTGCCACAATGCTGCTTTACACTTATCCTGCAATGGTTGCCCTATTTTCTTTCTTGTTTTTTGGTGAAAAAATAACAAGGCGAAAAGCAACTGCTATAATTGGAACTTTTCTAGGTTGTGTTCTGGTTTTGAATATATTTTCTTTTGAATTTAATTTTGAGTTAAAAGGAATTTTATTTGGTATATTAAGTGCAGTTTTTTACTCATTTATGAATATTTATGCTCAAAATTTAGTTGATGAAGTTCCACCTATTGTTGTAACTTTTTATACTACAATTTTCTCATTGCTGGTTTTAATAATTTTTAATTTCAATTTTATTGAAAAGCTTCCATATGTTACTTTAAACTCTTTATCCAATGCAGCATTACTTGCTTTTTTCTGTGAAATTATACCACTAACCCTATTATACGGAGCAATAAAGTACATTGGTCCAGTAATTACTTCTATTATCAGCACTTTAGAAATTCCTTCAGCTGCGATTTTTTCCTATTTCATTATGGGTGAAAAATTTACCCTGAATCAAATTTCAGGAATTGTAATAATCGTATTCTGCGTTATACTTTTAAAAAAAGACGATAAAAACTAAAAGGGCTATTCAGCCCCTTTCTCTATATCTTTTTTTATAGTTTTCAAAATCCCAATGTTCTAAAAACTCCTCTACACTTTTGTATCCTGATGCAAAAAGTTTCATACTCTTTTCACTGGTTATATTAAATTCAGTAGTCCTGATGCCATTGGTTGGAATTGTTATTGTTCTGATAAAATCACTTTCCCTAATATGCCTTAATTCATTTTCTTCAACCATAGTGTCAATGATATCAATAGCATAATGAATAATGTTTCTTTTCCCTTTAGCTGTGTTGCTTAAATTACATTCAAGAAATTTCAAACCAAAGGTGGGCCACCTAGGTGTTCCCTCTATATCAAATATCCAGACAGGAAAATTACTTACAACTCCTCCATCAACTATAAAACATTGTTTATTCTCCTTTTTTAAAATAACTGGCTTAAAGTAAAAAGGTATAGCCGTACTCATCCTTACAGCCAAAGCAATATCTAAATCATCAGGATTAATTCCATATTTAGTAATATCATCAGGCAGAATAAGCATTTCCTTGTTTGTTATATCTGTTGCTATAATTTTAAGCCTCCATTTTCCATCCAATTTTACATCTTTGAACTTGGTTTTCCCCTTCTTAATAAATAAATCTCTTAAGAGATTTTCTAAATAATCCCCAGAATAAATAGCTTTTTCAAAGATAAATCCTCCAATTGGACCAATTAAAGGTATACTCTGTAATGAATCCCTATCAAGAAATCTTGTATAATCTAAATTAAAAATTATATCTTTTATTTCTTCTGAGGTATATCCAACAGCTATCAAGGATGCTATAATAGCTCCTGCTGACGTTCCTGCAACTCTTTGGAACTTGTAACCTCTTTGTTCAAGAGAGGATATAGCACCTGCAAAACCAATCCCCTTAACTCCTCCCCCCTCAAAAACCAAATCAGCATACACATGCATCAACTCCATATAATTTCTTATATAGAATATGAATAAAATGTATATGCTGTGAGTAGATTCAGTCATTTAATGAAAATTCAAATAACTTGTTTTTATATTGATAATACATTAATATACTTCTTCTAAAATGTTTCTCCATCTGCTGCTTTTTCTTTTAAACAGAAGAATTAATATAATTCCTTCAAAGCACCATTGTATTCCAGTTATAAACCATACAAATGAAACACTTAACTTCATAACGAATATTACATAATACATCAATGGTATCCTTATACACCAATTGGAAATAAGAGAAACAATAAAAGGAGTTCGTGTATCTCCTGCGCCCTTTAGTGACCCTCCTAAAACCATACTAATTGCCATAAATGGCTGTTCAATTGCTGCAATCATAATGCAGGTACTTCCTAATTTTATAGTTTCAAGGTCATTTATAAATAAATTCATTAATTGTCTAGGTATAAGTAAAAACAATACTGAGCAAATCAACATTACACCAGTACTGAAAAACATAGAGATATAAGCATAACTTTTAGCACCGCTAAAATCCTTTGCTCCTATACGTTGCCCAACTAAGGCAGTAGCAGCTACTGCAAATCCCCATCCTGGCATAAAGGATATCGATTCAATAGTTGTTGTAATTTGGTTTGCTGAAAAAGCCTTTGTTCCTAAATGCATTATAAAATAAAGTGACAGCAGCCTGCTGATACTGAATGCACCCTCTTGAAGACCTGATGGTATAGCCAGTGAGATAATTTTCTTTAAATTACTATATTTTAAATTTAACACATATTTTATTTTAAACTTTATTTCAGACCACTTAATATAGTATATTACAACACATATTAATCCAATCATATATGCTGTTGTTGTTGCTATTGCTGATCCTTTTACCCCCAGTGGTTTAAAACCTAATCTTCCAAATATGAGTATTGAGTCAAGAAAAATTGTGATTATAGTTATGATTAATGAAATGACAAATGGCACCGTAGTATTTCCTGTTCCTCTTAAAGATGCATTTAACATATTGGTAATCATATTGAAAAATAATCCTATTGCAGCAATCCTCATGAAAATAACAGCATTGTCTAACACTTCATCTCTTAACCCTGCTGTCTGAAGAATTTTATTGGGAAAAGCAATCAATATTATAGCAATAATGGATGCAATTATTACTCCAATAACCAATCCATGACTAAAATATTCCTCTGCTTTTTCCATTTTTTCTGCTCCAGTACTTTGTGCTACAAGAGTGGTTATTGCAACACTTATCCCTATTGCAACAAAAATATTTGACAATGTATACATTATTTCTGATGAGAAACCAACAGCACTAACCGCAGTATCACCACCATATTTACCAACGAAAGCTGTATCTATAACCCATACCAGCATATATAAACACATTTCTCCAACTGCAGGTATTGCTATTTTAAAGACCTCTCTGATTCTTTCCAATGTTATTCACCCCCCACTTAAATAACTATACCATAAATTGTTTTTTACTTCAATAAATACGATTAAAGGCTTATTCTTTAGTTTTTCAAAGAACAAGCCCTTATCACACTAGGATACTTTTTCATTTAACGAATATTCAATAATCATATCTAATAACTGACTGAATTCTATTCCTGCAGCCTTTGCACTCTTAGGAAAAAGACTATTTCTTGTCATACCTGGCAAAGTATTTATTTCCAACAGGTATGGTTCACCATCCTTTAGTATAAAATCGACTCTAGCATAAACTTTACATTTTAGCAACTTAAAACAATTAACTGCCATTTGTTCTATTTGTTTATGCAAATCCTTATCTAGCTCAACAACATATTCTTCTGCTCCTGCATCACTATATTTAGAGTTATAATCAAAAAAGTTTGATTTTGGCTTTATTGCAAGTATAGGTAACATGACTCCATTTAAAACTGGACAAGTTATTTCATCACCTTTAATATAATCCTCTACCATGACTTCATTATCAAACTTTAATGCTTCTATTACAGCTGTTTCCAGTTCTTCTCTTGAATTCACAATTGATGTTGCAACACTGGAACCACCAGAATTAGGTTTTACAACTAATGGATATCCAAGTTTTTCAATACATTCATAGTTTATTTTGTCTTTATCCTTTACAATTATCCAGTCTGCTGTATTTATACCACCAAATCTTAAAATCCTCTTTGTCATATCCTTATCCATACATAAAGCACTAGATAATACCCCACACCCAGTATAAGGAATACCCATAGTTTCAAGAACTCCCTGTACTGTGCCATCCTCACCAAATTTTCCATGTAAAGCCAATAATGCTATATCAATATCCTTTGCCTTTTCAAGCAAGTCCTCTTTTGTATTTATTACAATTGGTATTACTTCATATTTATTCTTATCTAAAGCTTTAACCATCTCTTTTCCTGTATTTAATGAGACTTCCCTCTCTGCAGATATTCCTCCCATTATAACGCCAACTTTCATCGTTATCCCTCCATTTTTCTTACTACATCTCCAATAACTTTAAAACCTTTAATAATTTCATCTTTGGATACTCTTGAAAATCCTAATCTAAATGTATTTTTCCCCTTTCCATCAGTATAAAATATATCTCCCGGGGTAAATATTACACCATTTTTACAACATTCAAATAAAACATCCCTTGCATTGATATCTCTAAGTTCAACAAAAATGTGAAGCCCACCTTCACCCTTGATATCTCTGCATGGAATCAATTCTTTAGCGGCTTTATAAGCTATTTCAAACTTTTCTCTGTATTCCTTTCTTGCTCTTTTTAAATATTTTTCAAAATTTCCACCCTTAAGATATTCATATAAAATGGCCTGATCTAAAAAGGATGTGTGTATATTTCTGCTTCTTTTTATACTTTCTAAGACTGAAATTAAATCCTTGTCTGCTAATATCCAGCCTATTCTCATTCCAGGAAATAAAATCTTTGAAAAACTTCCTAGATATATTACACCATTTCCTTTACCGTTTAAAGATATAATTGGTGCTATATGAGAACCACTGTACCTTAGCTCTTCATTAAATCCATCCTCAATTAAAGGCACTCCTCTTTGTCTGCAGGCATTAAATATTTCAATTCTTTTTTCTGGTGAAGTAACTATTCCCGTTGGATTATGGTAAGATGGAACAATATATACAAACTTAAATTCTTCTTTGTATAGTTTTTCTTCAAGTTTATTTATATTCATACCATCATCATCCATTTCAACACCATGAATATCAAGCTCATGAAGTTTCATAATCTTAATGGCAGTATTATGGGTTGGATTTTCACAGATTATTTTATCACCTTTGTTTGTAATTGCAGAAACAACTATGTCAAAACCTTCTGTAAATCCGTTTGTGATTAATATTTCCTTACCTTCAACATCTACACCCTTATTTTCCATATACTTCAATAGATATTCAATCAAAGGTTTGTATCCCTGTGCATATCCATAGTTTAATATTTTATCCCCTTCCATTGAAATCCTGTTTAGAAAGGCTTTTTTGAATTCATCCATGTCAAAAAGACTGCTATCTGGAGAAATACTTTTAAAGGAAATCATTCCTTTTTCCCATTTTATTTCATTTTTGATTATATCAAGTCTTTCAGCAAATCTTGCATAATCATTTATTTTTTCATCCCAACTTAAGTTAAAATTATCCTGAGGCTTTATCTTTATATCTGAAACAAAGGCACCTCTTCCTTTGACTATCCTTATAAACCCTTCATCTTCAAGATATTCATATGCTAATATTATGGTGTTTCTACTGACATTTAATATCTCTCCAAGCTCCCTTGTGGAAGGCAATTTAACATCTTTTTGTAATATCCCTTTAATAATTAATTCTTTAATGTAATCTTTTATCTGAAGATATACAGGTCTATCGTTATTTATATTTAAATCCCGAAACATAAATACACCTCTAAATATATTTTACACTAATCCTAAAAGTATAAAAGAACCACAATACACTTATTTTAATATTATTGTGGTTCTAAGTGAATAGAAACTTTATTTAGTATAAAATTCTTTTTGCATAGATAAAATATAATTGAAAGGATGATGTTTATGTTAACAGATAAAGTAATAACTTTATTATCTCTAATTTTTGTTGTTATTGGTGGTGTGGCTTGGGGCCTTGTAGCATATTAGGTTTTGATCCATTAACTCCAATTTTGGGAGGATATAATTCTGTTGCATCAAAAATAATTTACGGACTAGTTGGTGTTTCTTCCGTTATTGTTTTTTATAAATACCTAATGACACCTGGCGAAGATATTTACCGTAAAGACAAATAAAAACCATAAGTCTACCTGATTTACTATATTTTCAGGTAGCTTATGGTTTTTTATTAATTCTTATTTTAAGTTTCTGCTTCCTGGTTTTATATATGGAATTCCATTAGCACATAAAGGGCACTCACCTGTTTCAAAGCTCTCAATTTCAAGTTTTATTGCACTATAAATTGGATGTTCTAATCTTGCACTTCCTCTGTCAGCTATACATGCAATACCTACTACCACCCTCCAAGAGCCTTTATGACTTCAGCTGCCTCAAGGGCTGATTTTCCCGTTGTAACAACATCTTCGGTTATTAATACCCGTTCACCTTCTTTTATTTCAAAGCCTCGCCTTAAGGTCATTACACCGTTTTCTCTTTCTGTAAAAATAGCCCTCTTCCCAAGTTGCCTGCCTATTTCATATGCAACTATTACTCCCCCCATTGCTGGGCCCACAACCACGTCAAATTCAATATTTTTCAGTTTATCACAAACACTATTCAATACCTTTTCCGCCTTATCTGGATATTGCAGTAATTTTGCACATTGAATGTATCTATTACTGTGTCTGCCTGATGACAATAGAAAATGTCCTTCTAATAAAGCCTCTGAATTCTTTAATATTTCTAATATTTTCTCCATTTTATACACCCCTTATTGTTCCCTTTATTTCACTCAGGTTTTTTATATTCTCACTTACCATAAAACTCTTGATTCCATCTATTATATCAAGACAAATATCTGGTTTTATAAAGTTGGCGGTACCAACCTGCACTGCCTCTGCTCCTGCCATTATAAACTCTATTGCATCCTGCCATGTGGTTATTCCACCCATACCAACAACCGGAATATCAACAGCCCTAGATACTTCATAAACCATCCTGAGTGCTATTGGTTTTATTGCTGGTCCTGATAAACCAGCAAATGTATTATTAAAAACAGGCTTTCTTTTGTATATATCTATTGCCATGGCTTTAAAAGTATTAACCAAAGAAATTGCATCTGCACCGGCTTTACAGCATTTTTCAGACATATCAACTATGTTCTCTGCATTGGGAGATAATTTAACCATAATGGGTTTTTTTGCTATCTCTTTAACTCTTGATACAACATCATAAGCAATATTTGACTTTATTCCAAAAGCCATTCCTCCTGCCTTAACATTGGGACAGGAAATGTTTAATTCTATCATATCTATATCAGAATTATTTAATTTTTCAATACCTGATAAATATTCCTCAATTGTTCCTCCACCTAAATTAGCAAATATTACTGTATTAAATTTTTTCATTTTAGGAAGTTCTGTCTTAATAAATTCTTCTATTCCTGGATTTTGAAGTCCCACACTGTTCATTATTCCTGATTCAGCCTCGTAAATCCTTAATCCGTCATTTCCTTCCCTTTTATTTAAAGTCAACCCCTTTGTAGCTATACCACCTAATTTTGAGACATCAAAAACATTATTATATTCTTCTCCAAATCCAAATGTACCTGAAGCTGCAATTACTGGGTTTTTAAGTTCTATACCACATAAGCTAACATTAAGCATCTAGAAACACATCCTCCCCTGAAAATACAGGCCCATCCTTACACACCCTCTTGTTTCCATCTTTAGTTTTACAAGTGCATACAAGACAAGCTCCTATGCCACAAGCCATATGTCTCTCCATAGATACATAAACAGGTGTTTTATAATCCCTGCACATCCTTACTATTTTTTCCATCATAATTTCAGGACCACAGCATAACACAAGATTGTATTCCCATGGATTGAAGATATCAGTGATAAAACCCTTATGTCCAATTCTGCCGTTATTAGTAGCTACATATGAACTGGATATAAAATCTTTCAGATCATCAATTAAATATACCTCATCTCTGAATCCCGCAAATAAATCTATTTGTGCATTCTTTAATGCCTTAATTGTATAATACATTGGTGCAATACCAATTCCACCTGTAACAACTGCAACCTTACCCTTTACATTGGTGTTGAATCCCTTTCCATGTGGTCCAAATATCTCAATTCTGTATCCAGTCTCTAGTGTACTCAGAATTTTTGTTCCTTTGCCTCTGACTTCATATAGAAAAGATGTTAAACCATCTTGAACGTCATGAACACTTATAGGCCTTCCAAGAAGCAGTTCATTATCCCATCCCCTTAGCATATAAAACTGACCTGGTTTTGCTTCATGATTACATTCAATGACTAATTTGTATATATTATTTGCTACCTCTGCATTTGACTGTATTTTAACCCTTTCATATTTGTACTGCATTTAGTATATCCTCCTTCATTTTTAACACCTCTTGCCTTGCATACTTGCCAAAATCAGATTCTCCATTTTCATATTTTTTATATGCAAGAAGAATACCCCTTGAAGAATTTACTATGCCTCCGTTTCCGTTTTTTAATAAGATTGCCACATCCTTGGCTGTACCACCCTGGGCACCATATCCAGGTATTAAGAAAAACATTTTTTCACAGCGTTCTCTAAGCTCTCTACCCTCATCTATATGGGTACAGCCAACAACTGCTCCAATTGAACTATATCCAGATTTACCGATATATTTTTCTGATATTCCATTTATCTTCTCAGCCACTATACTGAAAACCCTTTTGCCATTTTTGTCAATAATGTACTGAATATCCTCTGCACCCTTATTTGATGTTCTTACCAATGTAAAAATACCCTTATTTTTATTCTCAATATAGGGTAAATATGGTTCTATACTGTCTAGACCCATATATGGATTTATAGTTATAAAATCACTTTCAAAATCCCCCTCAAAATGTGCCCTTGCATACATTTTAGCTGTATCAGCAATATCCCCCCTCTTAATATCAGCAATAATTATGGAATTCTTACTTCTGAGATACTCAAGGGTTTTTTTGTAGGCCTTTACTCCATTAATTCCATGGGCCTCATAATAAGCGATTTGAACCTTATAACATGCTGATATATCCAGAGTTGTATCAATTATCACTTTATTAAATTCAAATATTAAATCCTCAAGGCTTACATACCTTTTTTTAAACCAATCAGGTATATAATCAAGGGATGTGTCTAACCCAACACAAACATGGCCCTTTTCCTTAACACTATTAAAAAGTTTATCAATAATCATTTTAAATCCTCCCTGCTGTATACTATCCTTCCGCCTTTTATCGTCTTCATTATCCCACCATAAAACTCCATACCTTCAAAGGGCGTATTTTTTCCCTTTGAAACAAACCTTTCGGCTACTATTCTTTCTTTGTAATTCAAATCTACAAGAACAACATCACCATCGTAGCCTATTTTTATTTCACCCTTGTTATATCCCATTAGCCTTGCTGGATTTCTTGACATGAGCTCTGATAGTTTGTTAATTGTTATATGTCCCTCTCTTACCAGCTTTGTATAACATACTTGAAAGGAAGTTTCTATGCCAGATATCCCAGGTGCTCCATTTATTTTGTCTTCTGTTGTATGTGGAGCATGATCAGTAGCTATTGCATCTACATAATTATTTTTTATTGCATCTATTAAAAATCTTATATCTTCTATATTTCTTAAAGGAGGATTAACCCTATATTGCATTTCCCCAGTTAGTGCAAGATGATGAGGTGTAACCTCACAGGTTACATTATAGCCCATTTTTTTAGCTTCAATTATTTCCTTCATAGCTTCCTTAGTACTTACATGTGCCATATGCAGGTGGCAGCCTGTAAATTTTGCAAGGCAAATGTCTCTGGAAGTTATAACATTTTCAGATAGTCTAGTTGAAAATGGTGTTATTTCTTCATCCTCAGCATGGGAAATAACAGTGATACCTTTTTCCTTTGCCTTAATCATTGCATCAAGCATAACCTTGCTTTTTAAGACACCTTTACCATCATCTGAAATAAATCGTACTGAATTATTAATTTCATCCAGGTGATCTATTTCAATTCCATTCATATCCCTAGTAATTGAAACCGTCTGAATGATATCTACAAGACCTATATTCTTTGACTTTTCTAAAACATACTCTACTATTTTTGTACTGCTGCAAACAGGCTTTGTGTTTGCCATTAAATTAACCCCCGTATAGCCTCCTTTAACAGCAGCTAAGCAGCCGGATAGAATATCTTCTTTGTTAGTCAACCCAGGTTCTCTGAAATGACTGTGTAGATCCATAAAGGAGGGAAGTAGCACCAGCCCTTCCCCATTAATTACTTTACAATTCTTACTAATATTTATCCCTAATTCCTCAATTTTTCCATTATTTATATATACGTCTCCAACAAAATCCTGAGATGAATCAATAATCCTGCTGTTCTTTATTAGTAACTCCATGTGTTATACCTCCGAATGAAAGTAAATTTCATCACAGAACTGACATTTATATTCACCACTATATTCATCAACAAGATAGAAAACATGTATAATATCCCTTTCTATCGAAGTTACACACCTTGGATTTTTGCATTTTATAATATCTTCAACCCTTTCAGGTAATTTTAGTTTTATCTTTTCTTTTATAACTTCCTCCTCGATAATGTTAATTGTTAAATTTGGATCTATCAAACCAAGAACTATATAATCCATATCTATTGCATTTTCTATTTTTATGATATCCTTTTTTCCTAACTTATTACTTGGAGCATTCATAATCAGAGCAACTGTAAAGTCTGCGTTTTCTAGTCCTAGATATTTAAATATCTTAATACCATAGCCAGCTTTGATGTGATCTATTACAATCCCTTTTTTTATAGCATTAACTGTTACCATTATTCATCCACCCCCAATAGTTTTGCAATTAAAGCCATTCGTACATACATACCAAATTTAGCTTGTTCAAAATAATATGCACGAGGATCTTTATCTACCTCAATGGAAATCTCATTAACTCTTGGTAATGGATGAAGTACTATCATTTTTTCCTTTGCTTGTTTCATCTTTTCTATATCCAATATATAACTGTCCTTTAATCTTATATAATCTTCTTCATTAAAAAATCTTTCTCTCTGTACCCTTGTCATATAGAGAATATCAAGTTTATCAATTACCTCTTCAAGCCTTTCCACTTCTTTAAAATCAATTTTATTTTCTACAAGGTATTTTCTTAGATAATCAGGAATTTGCAGTTCTTTTGGTGAAATTAATACGAATTGATTATTTTCATATCTTGACATCGCTTTAATAAGGGAATGGACTGTTCTTCCAAACTTCAGGTCGCCACAAAGCCCAATAGTCAACCCCTTAAGTTTCCCTAGTTTTGATCTGATAGTTAAAAGATCTGTTAATGTCTGAGTTGGATGCTGATGTCCTCCATCACCTGCATTTATAACAGGCATATCTGTGTACATTGAAGCTAACTTTGGAGCACCCTCCTTGGGATGCCTTATAACAGTAATATCTGCATAACAGGCAATAGTTCTTATTGTATCAGCTATACTCTCTCCCTTTGCCACTGAGCTTGAATTTGGTTCTGAGAATCCAATTACTTGGCCTCCAAGTCTCAGCATTGCAGCTTCAAAACTGAATCTTGTCCTTGTGCTTGGTTCATAGAAAAGTGTAGCAAGAATTTTTCCTTTACATAGATCTGAATACTTTTGAGGATTGCTGATAATTTTATCAGCAAAATCAAAGATTTGTGTCAGCTCTTCAACTGAAAAATCCATTGGATCAATTAAATGTCTACCTTTTAACATATACAATCTCCTCCTTCTTAGCCTCACTGTGCTAAACTTAAAGGTATAAAAAATGTCCTCCTCTAATACAAGGAAGACACGACATAACTACACAAAATTAAAAACCTATTGACTTCCTTGTCAGCCTCACGGGACTGTTTTTAAAGGATTTATTTAAATGTATGATAACACACCCACAAACTGGTGTCAAGAATAAAAAATACAATATTATCACATGAATTTACCTTTTGTTAGTTATATATTTTGTAATAATTATTTAGTTATTCAAATATATATATAGTGTAATATTAAATATTTATTGGAGGGTTTTAAATTGAAAAACCTAAATAAAATTGCTTTAATACTTGTTATTATTGGCGCAATCAATTGGGGCTTAATTGGTATTTTAAATTTTGACCTAGTAGCTACAATTTTTGGCGAAATGTCAACATTAACAAGAATTATTTATTCTTTAGTAGGAATTTCAGGTCTTTACTTAATTTATGAAAAACTTATGAAAAAATAAATAATTGAATCTTTGGGGAGCTGTGGCACTGGCGCTTATTATCTGCTAATGCGACAGCTCCTTATTTTTGTAGGATGTATACAAAATCACGTAATTATGAACATCCTTAATAATTGCATATTGTAATTACAAATAGCATTTGTGAAAAATGTAAAGGCTAATAGCTAATTACTTAGTGCTAAAGTCTATTTAGATATTGGTTCATGATTAATCTTATCTCCAACACGTATAACACCAGACTTTATAACATCACCAAAACAAACTTCCTTTAATGGACAATTAATTTTTTTCTTATATACTTCACAATTTTCAAAACATCTTTTACCTTTACTTTTAATTACTATTTCAGCATCACTTATTTTTATGATATCCCCTATATTCATTTCTAAATCTCCTGAAATTGTTATATTTTCATAAAAACGTTCAAAACAAATACCTTTAATACCTGCACAATTTATTTTTTTCCGTGTTTCATTATTCAAAAAGCTTATATTTCTACCAGGTTTGCCCCCATTAACATCACAAGCCAAACCGTAATTTTTTATAAGCTCCCCACATTTTATCACTTCAAAAGAGCACTTCTCACAATTCTTTTTTACTTTTATTTCTAATATCTCAGCCATTTCAACATCCTTTATCTGGTAAAATAATAAATTTGTTTTGAATCGTAACCAAGAGATTTGAATTTAGAATAAATAAATTCAGCTTTTAATAGTTTTATTTTTATGATGTTCATTGTAATAGGAAGTTTTATAATATTTTCGTAATTTATTCCTCTCAGATTAAGTACATCTTTATATTCCCTGCTTTTTTCATCTATCAAAAATGCCTCACCCTGGATTTGCATACCTGCTAATTTCCCCATACCCTGAAAATTATCATATACACTTACGGAAACTGAACAATTCTTCAATAAATTACAAAATTTCTCTCCACCCTCTGTTAATAAGTAAATATAATTATTTTTATAATTATATTCTATTGGTGTTCCTCTAACCCTTTTATTACTTGCTGTGGATAAGGTACAAGTGCTATGGCAGTTCAAAAACTCTTCCACATAAAACTTTAGCTTAGCTTCAGGTATTTTATTTGTCAGTAAATCTTCCTTCATATGTTTAAGTTTGAGTGCAAAATCTATTATCTCATCTATTTTTATATTATCAAAGCATTCAAGTTTTAAGTTATTCTGATGAAATAAAAGTCTTATTTCATTTAAGTCGTTAACAGTCAGTTCTTCCTCTTTTATTCTTCCTGTAAATCCTTCAAAAAATATCAGACTTTCACCTAAAATTTCTTTTAATGGTTTAAAATATTTTTCTTTGTCCTTATCCTTTATACAACAACAGAATGCAGCACATTTTTTAACCTTTAACTGGTTAATATTTTTTAAAATAAATTTTATTATGTTTTCATCAATACTGCCATTATAAACTGGAGTGCCAAAAACAATAAAATCATATTCGTTAATATCAATATTTTTTTCATCGTATTTAATTACTTTTGATGGGCCTAAAATCAAACCAATTTTTTTTGCAATTTCATAAGTTGTGCCAAATCTACTATTGTAAACAACTAATGTCCTTTGCAAAGCCAACACCTCTTTATAATTTATACTGTTTAAAATGCTTACCCTTATATAAAAATGCATTCTCAGGGCATAGGTGCAAACATTTTTGGCAAGATATACATGCATATTTAAATTTAATTTCCTTGTTGCTCCTGTTAATAATTATATTATTTGTAGGACAATTATTAGCACATCTGCCGCAATTAATACATAAATTGTAGTCTACACTAAATCTTTTTTTTGCCCAATCTTTCGTAAATTTATTAAAGCCACTGTATACAAATTTTCCAAAACCACATCTTATACTTGATACATTTTTAATATATATTTTGTTTTCTAAAAATATATTCACATGGTTCTTTACTATTTTCTCAGCTTCCTTTTTTAAACTCTCAATTTCAGATCTAGTATTTTCTTTGAATGCCGTTACGTAGTAATTATTTGGCATTACTATAAAATCTTTTACTACAACTTTAAAATTTTTTTTATTCAATTCTTTTGCTAATATATCAGCCCCTGCTGCCTTATCTGCAGCTTGTGTTGAGTAAATAATACATTTTCTTCCCCTTCCATCAGAAATATTTTTACTTACCCAATTCGTAAAAAGATAAGGAAAAATTTCACAATGTATAGGAGAACCTAATATTAAAAAATCATAATCATCATTTAATATACTATTCCTGACAATATCAATTAGATGTATATTATGACCTTTCCTCTCAAATTCTTTCTTGTAAAGCTCTGCAACATATTCAGTATTTCCAGTACCTGAAAAATATATTATTTTACCATTCATTTCAACACCCCCGACTCCTTACAAAACAATTTTTATAATTAACATTTGATTGTTGACATACATTATTTGCAAACAAAAATCCCAAGAATGTCTTTGATGTAATAGCAAAGGTTTTATGTCATTTCCCAAGTATATTTTATCACAAAAATTGTAATTAGAAATAATATTTAACAAACATACATTTTTCACATAGATGCAAAATAAATAATGGAGGTGGATATTATGCTATGTGCTGAAATTTCTCTTTATCCATTAGGAACAAACCATGCCAATTCAATAATAAAAAACTCAATTCGTGTACTTGATACAGAGAATGTAGATTATAAAGTAGGCTCTATTTCTACTCATTTACACGGCCCCGATGAAGATGTATGGAAAAGCATTGAAGATATGTACAGACATGCTGCCAAAAATGGTGAAGTAAACATGGTCATTACAGTAACAAATGCAGGTAAAAATTTATAAAATTTTAGTCTCTAGTTAACCCTAGAGACTTTTTTTAAGACTGTTCAAAGATTATGGATGACTCTGTTTCTCTGCACCACTTTACCTTGATGCAAACAGACATATTTCTTGGACAAAACTTACATAAGCAGTTTTCATCCTCACCCTCACATCTATTTGTTAAATGCTCTGGACATTTTTTACAGTTACTGTTTATAACTTTTTCCATCAAATACCTCCTAGGAAATAATTTCACTATATGTTATCAATATTTTCATTCATTTTTTTTACTAGATTCATAACAAATTCATCTGATATTCTTAATAAATTTGCTATATCTTCGCTGCTTATTTTATAAAATATATTAAGACCTATTTTCTCACTGGTTAAAATACCTGCATTCTTAAGTATTTTTAAATGTTGAGATAAATTTGACTGACTAAAGTCTACATTTTCATTTAATTTGCATACGCACTTAGGTTCATCTAAGAGAAACTTTACAATTTTGTATCTTATGGGATGACCAAGGGCCTTAAAAACCCTGACACTTAATTCTTCCTGAGTCATTATAACACCTACCTAAAATTAAATTCTATTTGTTTATGCTTCAATATTGTTGCTTTTAAGATTAAAATACTTTTTATCATTATTAATATTATAGCTTATAATTAAAATTTTCAAGAACATATTCAACTTAAAGAAAAAAGAGGTCATTTCTAAATAACCTCTTTCATAGATAACTTTTTATATAAAAAACATTAATTCACCATATGTTGGAATTGGCCAGATTTTTGAATCTACCATATTCTCTAATTTATCACCATATAACCTCAACTCTTCCATAGATTTACAGATTACATCTCTATAATATCTCGCCTGTTCCTTAATGTTTTCTTTTAGCTTTTGAGCTGATTGAGTTAAACTTTCTAATTCAAGTACTTTTATCTTAAATGTATTCAAAGTTTCAGATATCTCTATCACTAATTTTTCTATTTCTGTAATTTGTATATTTAAATTTGTTGCCTTAATTTGGTTTAAAGAAGTTGCAACTTCATTCATATATTTAATTACTGCTGGTATTATCTGTTTATTAGACATTTCAATCATTGTGAGAGCTTCTATATTGGTACGTTTAATATATGTTTCTAAAGCTATTTCATATCTTGAACGTAATTCTTGTTCACTTAAAACATTATGCTTAGAAAAAAGTTCTACAGCCTCTTTTGTAATATATGCTTCTACAGCCTCTACTGTGGATTTAATATTTCTCAGGCCCCTTTTTTCAGCCTCTGATAACCACTCTTTTGAATAACCGTCCCCATTAAAAATAATTCTCTTATGATTGCTGATTATATCCTTCAATATCCATTTAATTTCCTCATGAACATCATTTACAGTTTCAAGTCTATCCGCTATTTCCTTTAAGCTGTCTGCAACTATTGTATTCAGTACAACGTTGGCATCTGAAACTGAGCTAGAAGAAGGTACCATTCTAAATTCAAATTTATTTCCTGTGAAAGCAAATGGAGATGTTCTATTTCTATCTGTGTCATCTTTTCTTAATAACGGTAATGTTGAAACCCCTGAGTAAAGTTTTTCTCCCCTTTGCCTTTCTGAAGTTACCCCATTTTCTATTCTCTCAAGTATATTTGTTAAATGTTCTCCTAAGAATATTGAAATAATGGATGGAGGTGCTTCATTTCCACCAAGTCTGTGGTCATTTCCTGGATTTGCTGCTGATGCCCTTAATAAATCCGAATAAATGTCTATTGCTTTTATTACAGCACATAAAAATACTAAAAATTGAATATTCTCATGTGGAGTTTTTCCTGGTTCTAATAAGTTCTGTCCATTATCTGTACTTAATGACCAATTATTATGCTTTCCTGAGCCATTAACTCCTGCAAATGGTTTTTCATGTAATAAGCAAGCTAACCCATGCCTATTTGCTACTTTTTTCATAGTATCCATTATAAGCTGGTTATGATCAGTTGCAATATTAACGTTTGTAAATATTGGCGCCAACTCATGTTGAGCAGGTGCAACCTCATTATGTTTTGTTTTTGCTGAAACGCCCAACTTCCAAAGTTCGATATCGAGTTCCTTCATAAATGCAGATACCCTTTCCTTTAGGCTTCCGAAATAATGATCTTCCAGCTCCTGTCCTTTCGGTGGTTTTGCTCCGAACAATGTTCTTCCAGTATAAACTAAATCCTTCCTTTTTAAAAATAGTTCTCTATCTATTAAGAAATATTCCTGTTCTGGACCTACTGTTGGAATAACCCTTTTAACCTCACTATTCCCAAATAACCTTAAAACTCTTACTGCCTGATTTGATAAAGCCTCCATAGAACGCAACAGGGGTGTTTTTTTATCTAATGCTTCTCCAGTATATGAACAAAATGCTGTTGGTATACAAAGAGTTACTCCACTGGCATCTTCTTTTAAAAAAGCAGGAGAAGTGCAATCCCAGACTGTATATCCTCTTGCTTCAAAAGTAGCTCTAAGTCCTCCAGATGGAAAAGATGAAGCATCAGATTCTCCTTTTATCAATTCTTTTCCTGAAAATTCTGTTATAACTCTTCCATCTTCAGTTGGTGAAATAAAGGCCTCATGTTTTTCAGCTGTTATTCCATTCATCGGCTGAAACCAATGTGTAAAATGTGTGGCTCCTTTTTCAATTGCCCAATCCTTCATTGCAGCAGCAACAACCTCTGCTACTTCACGTTCAAGGGCCAAACCTTCATCAATTGTTTTTTTCAATGCTTTATAAATTGGTCTAGGAAGTCTTTCTCTCATTACAGCATCATTAAAAACATTTGTCCCAAAAATCTCTGAAACCTTTACCCTTGTCACACCTGAACATTCTCTCATAGCAATCCCCCATTCCGCATATTATTATATAAATTTAAATTATATTTCGTCATATTACATATATTACATATGTATTTCGAAATTATATTAACAATTATATCCCTTTGTTAATATTTATGCAATAACTTTTTTATTAATATTCAGTATATATATTATTAAGAAAATATGAACATATTTAACAAATAATAACATATACCTTTGTTTAAACCATTTTAAAAAATTTAAAACAGTGCAATTTACTTAAATTTAAATGCACTGTTTTATTAACGTTATAATTATTAAAATTATCGGTTGATGAACTAAATATATCTTCAATGAATGTCTACTTAAAAAATTTATAAACTTTAGATTTATTTCATAACTAAATAGACTCTTATTATTGAAATATAACTTTTTATAAACATAGACTCCAAATGCGAAAACCCCTATGTAAGGAAAAATTGGATAATAGTCTATGGTAATAAATCCGTTATAAATTACTCCAAATGGTACCATAAGGGCATTATTAATAGTAATTTTATTCAATTTATATCCTATTGACAGTGAAATCACTGAAATTATCAGGAGGGTACTTCTTTTAAGTCTTAAAAAAAATGGTGATAAAATTATACTAATCCCTAGAAGATGCAGTATTCCAAATCTAACATATTGCCTTCTATCAAATATGAAGGTTGCAATCGTTATTAACATTGCCATAGCTAAAATTTTTAATCCTCTTTTAAAGTTATTTTTAGCTAAACCAGTACAAATTCCTGATATAGTTATAAATAAAACTGCTGATGTTTTTCCAATATAGAACCAAAATCCCCTGTCATAGCTTACATTAAACCCTAAATATTCATTTATATCGTATATTATATGAAATGATATCATTAATATTATTGCAATAGACCTGAGGAAATCTATTTCCCATATTCTTTTATTCTCCTCAGTCTTAAAGTACTTTTTCATTTATCCTGCCACTCCATTTTCCGCACCTGTCTCCAAAGCACCCGATCTCTTTATTATCTTCTGTAATTTTTACTATTTCACAATTATTTGGGCAATCATAACAATCGAAGCTGCTGGAGATAAAAGTACTCTCTGCAAGACTAAGTCCCTTAAACTTACTTTCCCCTGTTTTTTCAAAGGCCCTTTTCGCTAATATTGCAACACCAATTGCTCCCATCATGTTATAGTGCTCAGGGACATAAATCTTAAATCCCAGTTCTCTCTCAAATGCATCCTTCATGCCTATATTTGCTGCAACTCCACCCTGAAAAAATACCTTTGGTTTTATTTCTTTACCCTTTGCTACGTTGTTTAAGTAATTCCTTACAAGGGCTTCACACAATCCCCTTATTATATCAGCTTCACTATACCCTAGTTGTTGCTTATGTATCATATCAGATTCCGCAAATACTGCACATCTTCCCGCAATTCTAATAGATGTATTCGCTTTTAGTGCGTATTCTCCGAATTTTTCAATTGGTATATCAAGTCTTTCTGCCTGTCTATCTAAAAATGAGCCTGTTCCAGCTGCACAAACCGTATTCATTGCAAAGTCTGTAATAACACCATTGTTTAATGTTATTATTTTAGAATCCTGACCACCAATTTCTATTATCGTCTTTACTTCTTTATCTAAGTTTAAGGCTGCAACAGCATGTGCTGTTATTTCATTCTTTATTACATCTGCTCCAATGATGGTAGCAGCAATATGTCTACCGCTTCCAGTAACTCCAGAGGACTTTATTTGTTTTTTATCATATTTTTCATTAAGTTTTTTTAAACCTTCCTGTATCACCTTTATCGGTTTTCCTTTGGTCTTTAAATACATCTTTTCAATGACATTCATATTTTCATCTATAAGTACTATATCTGTACTTACTGAACCGACATCAACACCTAGATAAAACATCTTCCCTTCTCCTTTCCAGCAAATCTATAAAGGCCTCTACCCTTGTTAAATAACCTGCTTCCCCTGTCATTTCATCTACAACCAAAGTCATAATTGGCAATCCTAAATCCTTTGATATTTTAGGTAATATTGCCTTTGAAACTATCTCAGGCATGCATCCCAAAGGAAATATCTGTATAGCACCATCAAAACCATCTTCTTTTGCTAAAACAGCTTCCCCAATACATTCCCTGGCATGACCACCAATGCACAAAGCCATATAATCTTTAGAAGCTTTTTTAATATCCATAGAATTTAAACCTAATGGCGATAGTGCTGTATTTTTAACCCACCAGCTTGGGGTTAAGCGTCTTTTTGTAGAAACTCCCATTTCCATTAGTCTATCCTCTATATAAAGATTGGAAAATGGTTCTATAATTGTATATATCTCACCTATAACTGCTACCTTAATGGGATTTTTTTGAGCATCAAACTCGACGTTCTTTATCTTTTCATTATAGTGTTGTATAACTTCTATCATTTCACCTGGTGATTCAGCATTAAAAGCCTCTGATTTACATTTGTTCAAGAGTCTCTTACATTCACCCTTTCTTAATTCAAAACCAGATTTATATCTTGCCTCTCCTTCAACAGAATCCATTAATTCTATAATCTTTATAGCATCAAATAAAGATTTAATTTTCTGAATTTTATTTTTGTTACTATAAGCTGTCATATATCCTATCCTTTTAAATAGTTCTCTAATGCCGATATCAGATGGAGAATCTGCAACAATAAACTTCACATCATATCCTAATTTTCTTAAAATATTCATTTGCATCTCTCCATACTCCCCAAATCTACATGGTCCACAACTTCCTGTAATAATTACTGTATCAGCTCCCTGCTCTATGCTTTGTATATAGTTACCTAACTGGATTTTAAATGGTAGACATATTTCTTCTGGAGAATATAATGAACCTATTTCCAAAGCAGCCTTATTACTTAAGGGTGGAATAACGCATTCTATCCCCAGTCCTTGAAATAAGGCTTTTGCAGCTATATATACATTACCTAAGTGGGGAAAGGTTACTTTCATAGTTTATACCTCCTCCTAGCATGTCTACAAAAGCTTCTATTCTAGTTTCTAAGCCTGCCTCCCCTGTATGTTCATCAATTTTTAAGACCATAAATGGGAATTCATCTATTCCGCTTTTTATAAGTTCTATTACAACAGAATCAATACCACAGGCAAAAGACGAAATGTAAATAATTCCATCAATCTTTTTCTGTTCTGCCATAAATGTTGAGAATCCAAAGGCATTTCTAGCAAAATTCCAAAATGGCCTCTTATATAACTTTTGAATCTGTATATCCAAATCCTTCTCCTCAACAAATTCCTCAGTTATAACTCCAACTCCAAGCTTATTTAATTTTTTAACTAAATTCATGTTTATAAAACTATCGTAGATATTGTAGGGATGTCCTATTAATGCAATATTTTTTCTAAACCCCTGATTTTTTATTCCATAACTTGTATTATTTTGTTTTTCCATGGCTTTAGTACAGGCAGCTTTAACTTTACTTCTATCCTTTGTTATTTTCTCAGCTGATGCTATACACCAACTATAAAGCTTTTCTTTAGAGAAAAAATAAAGTGGAGCTGTCGTAATCATTGGTAGATTAGGTATTGAATTAACAAGCATCTCCGGTAACCCGCAAAACTTTGGACAGATAAATTCTTTTTTTCTAATTTGCATAATTCTTGGGGTTATTAATAGATCGCATTTATCCCTTAATGATGCTACATGACCATGAAATATCTTTATGGGTAAACATGCTTCATCAACGCAGTGTTTTACTCCTAGATCCAGAATTTCCTTGTTTGTATCAGAAGAATACACTATTTCTGTTCCTAATTCAAAAAAAAACGTTTCAAAAAAAGTAGAGTATTTATAGTTTAATAAACCCTTAGGCAATCCAATTTTCATAATATCCTCCAGAACAAAAGTAATCACACTAAGTTATTCTTCCCTAATTTTGTATTTTAATACCTCTATTTATAGATAAATTTTGTAACTTTTCTTGTCCAAAGTGAATATATTAATATTGATATAGATTTAGTTAAAGAGGTGAAATTATGCCGTTCTCATCCAGAGAACTCCTTGCACGTCTAATAAAATGTGAAGCAGAAGGTGAAGGGGAGTTAGGTATGAAAGCTGTAGCAAATGTTGTAATGAATAGAGTCCATGTTGCATATGGAGAATATTTGAGAACCGGCCAAGGGGATTTAAGGAAAGTAATTCTTCAACCTTTTCAATTTACATGTGCTATGACTGAGGTCTATGGCCAACCTAATCCTCAAAATATTTTTAATATTACACCTGAGGAAATACATTATCAAATTGCCGATTGGGCACTTGCTGGAAATAAGCTACCACAGCTTAACTCATCTTTATGGTATTATAATCCCTTTAATCCTGTTTGCGCAGTATATTTTCCAAAAACTAAAACAGGAGTTTTTAACTCAAGAATTAGACAACATTGTTTTTATGATCCAACACCTGCCTATGCCAAAACATGAATAAGGAGGTTATCTATGTCAAAGAAAAACCATTCACCAGAATTTAATGAGACAGATTTTTATGAAGAAAATTATCAATCATATCCATCCATGCAACCTATGTACAGATGTCCATATTTTAGTATGCGTCCTATGATGGTAGAACCTGAACCACCAGAATTTCCCATAACATCAACTCCGTCTCAAGCTCCACCTGCTACTGATTTTATGCAGGATGAACCAGCTCTTAAAAATATAAATTATACACAGGCATTTTTAAGAACTCAGATAGGCAAGAGAGTTAGAGTTGAATTTTTAATTGGTACAAATATGGTTGTTGACAGAGGTGGTATATTGGAAGAAGTTGGAATAAGCTATATCGTAATCAGAGAAACAGCAACTAATGTTAAAATAATGTGTGACTTGTACTCAATTAAGTTTGTAAATATTTATGAATCAGGAAGTCAGATTTGTCCTTGATTACAATGATATTTACGTAGTATTATACAAAAAACCGAAAAAAGGCTCTATACAAGCCTTTTTTCGATTTGTCCTTAAATTTAATGGGTCTTTATATCCAATCCAATTATATCAAATATGCATTTTGCTCTTTGTTTTGTTGAACCTGTTAAAGTAGTATACGAAACATTCTCTGCATCTAAAAAACTCTTAATGGCCTCGTCAACTTTTAATGCAGTTTCTTCATCCTGCCATCTTACTCCATCTTTTTCATATCCAAATTCCCTTGGTAAGAAGAATATATGATCATACTTAGGTAAATCTTTAAGAGCTAAACAATACAAGTCCTTTAATATTTCAATCTCTTTTATTGTTCTCTTTTTATTTCCAAGCATAAATCTCCCATAAATATATGGCAAGAACGTAGCATAATCTGTTATTGCATAGTCAAAGGGTGATAAATCATCTTCTAATTTTGCCTGTCCAATATATATCCCATACTGCTCCGCCAGTGATTCTATCATTCCTTTTTCCCTTAAATAGTCTGTTGAATATTCTGATGCACATCCTACATTATATCCTGCAATTTTCATTTCTGCATATAAATATTGTATTAATGTGGTTTTGCCACATCTTGGTCCGCCTAATATAGCAATTCTTATCGGCACATTACTCACTCCATATTATAAATTTTGAAAGCAAGTAATATTATATCAACACAGTATTCCCGCTTCAAGATACAAATTATCTTATTTTGAAATTTTATTTAATTCCTTAATTA
>NZ_AZQP01000031.1 GCF_000601455.1 Fervidicella metallireducens AeB | reverse complement strand
AATTATTATTTTATCTTTTAGTTAAGTAAATATCATTACTTCAAAACATTCTACAACGGTATACTAACTACATATTTTATTATAACAAACATTTCCTTACAGTTAAATTAGCTTCATGTAATATTTTATGCTGTTACTACAGGCTCTTCAGGAACAGCAGTAAACCACGAACTAATAATTGTTGCATCTACCCCTTCAGCATCCTCATCTGCAATAAATCTATAATTACCATCAAAGTCCCTTGAATAAAACTTGCCTTTAAGCTTAGCACTTTGTGCCTTTGGCTTTTCTGCTTCAGTATCATATTCATCTGTTGCAAGTTCAAACTTTCCTTTTAAAAGCCATACATACCTGTACTTCCCGTTATTTTTCTTAGATTTAAAACCAAGTGCTATAGTTGGAGGCATATCATCCTTGTTTTCTACTAATATACCCTTTACAACCTTTGATCCCTGCAGTTTTGCCCTGCTTGTAATTGATAGCTGATTTACTTCAATTTCTACATCCACACCTTCAAAAGCAGTTATTATATCTTCTACAGTATCATCTGAATAAATATTTTCTGAATTTGATTTTGGAGAAAGTTTAGCACTTATTGCTCTTTCTAACTTTTCCGGAGTGCTGTAAGTAACACCAGTACTGTCATCCTTTGTTAAAACAGCTATATGAATATCTCTAAGCCCTATCTGTCTTGCCATACTTATTCACCTTCCTCTAAATAATAAAATTTAAAGCCTTTATGATAGATTTTTGTATCTTCTTCATAAAGGTCTATTTCATTTAATCTTTTGAACCCTGCTTTAAGCAAAAGTTCTTTTATATTTTTAACTATATCTGTATAATCAGCCTTTGACCACACATCTACTTGGATATAATGTGCTGTCAAAGCTTCTTCATCATCCTCATACTCTTCACCTGCAGTTAAATACTCATGAAAAGTAATATAGGTTTCTGTTTTTCCACTATACTTTTGAAAAGCTACTGGAATCTTAAGAGGTTTCAATGTATCCATAATCAACTTATTTATCATTCCTCAAGTCCCCTTTGCAGTTCTTCCTTTATAATATTATTTATCTCTCTTTTATTCTCAAGGACAGAGTTCTCTGCCCAATGCTGTGCAGGAATTTTACTTGTACCAAATTCAGTAAATTTTGAATAAAAGAACTCTGAATTATCTCCTTTATTAGGACCTATCTCAATAAAATCTACGCCGTTTTCTTTTTCAATATCCGAAACCTTTATATTATCTGCCATATGTCTTTTTGTCTTGTTTGACCTTGGAGCATTTTTTTCCATGCTAGTTTTCACTAAATTCCCTGCTTTATCAAGTGCTCTTTTCTTTATTACATCTCCTCTTGCACCCAGCTTGTTTACCCTGTCTATAAGCTCCTGCATTCCTTCAAGTTCTATTCTAGCCACTGATATCAACCTCCATAGCCTTGATTTCTATGAATTTATTGGCATATTTTATGTTATCAATTGAAGTTATATTGTACTGCTTTCCTTTAAATAAAATCCTCATTGTTGTTTCAATATTTGGTACATACCGTATAGTAAATTTAACAGTATTTTCGGCATGAACAGCTGCTGCTTCAAAGTATTCTCTGCCATGAAGATTTGTAACAGCCGCCCATAACTCTTTAAAATCTGTCCAAGTTTCAGTTTCAAAGCCATTATCATCTGTTTGAACTGTATTTTTCTGCAATTTTATTCTATGTCTTAAATCTTCAGCCTTCATATTGGAATCACCCTGTTCATAGAAAGAAGAGCATTTCTTGCTTCCTCTAACTTTGTTTTTTCCTCTGGTCTGTAATCATCATATAAAAGCTTCATTTGAAGAATAATTGCCCACTTTATTGCTTCAGGTACTTTATCTCCATCATCCCCATAGCCTGCAACAACTCTAACTCTTACAGCATTTACAGACTGAAGTTCAATTTTAGGCCATTGCTTTCCTCTATCTAGAACAGCTCTGTTTACAAAGCCATCTAAGTCAGCAATGTAATTACTTTCATCAAATAAATACTCCTGTCTATTCTCATCATAATATTTTATACTTTCCACCTTTTGTATCGGTGAGCAGCTATCAAAAACTATAGCATTACCATTAGGGAAAGTATCCAAAACAAGTTCTAAGGTCTGAGTTATATATTTTCTATTTTGATAATCTTCACACCACTCTCTTGCCTGTTTTATAAGGCTCATAATTAAAATATCATCATCATTACCATCAACTCTTAAATGTTGTTTTGCTTCTTCTAAAGTTATTGGTTCAACTGATGGAGGAGTTATTATTTTAATTGCCATCTTATCACCTCGAAAGAAAAGGAGCACTAAGGCTCCTTGATTTAACTGCTGTATCTGCTGTCTACAATAACATCTGCACTTGCAAAATTAGCTGCTTGAGAACTTGCCCCGATTTTAATTCCGATACAAGTGAATCCTTCATTTATATCAAGCTTTGCAGGATCTATTTGAAAAATAATCTGCTTATTTTCAGCTGTTTCTTCTACTATATATCCTGTTCCATCTGTTTTTAATGAAGTATCTGCAGTAGTATTCTCATTTACCCATACTGGTACACTGCTGATTAATGCCTTTGAATCTGTTCCTTGTGTATCTTTTGCCTGATATATGGATATTTGTGTTTCATGAGCTGCTGCTTGAGTAAGATTTACAATTACTACAGCATTTACTGCATTTTTTAAATTTACATATCTGCTTTCTATACCTTCATTTGTTGTCTTTGGTGAAATGATCTGTATTACTTTATATTTTTCAATAAACATAATTTTTACCTCCTACCTATCTGCTAAAGTTACAAAAGGACTTAGTGGATTTGCACCCTTGTAAGGCATAATTGGCTTATTCTTATAAGGCATACCATTGAACTTATAGATGAATCTGAATACCTGCTCATCATATAAAAATCTTACATGGATAGAAACATCAGAAGTTAAACTTTTTTTATCTATTCCAATGTACTGTGTTGGATCTGCTAAAATAATATCTCCCTTTTTACCAAGAGGTGAACACTGCTCTATTGGAATTATTGGTCTATTAAGTAAGGTACTGTACTGTGATGCTGCAGCTCCACCGGAAGGCATAAACACAGGTGCTCCACCAGCTCCAATATTAAGAGCCATAGTGTAAAGCTGTGGTTCTATCTCTTGATTTATATACCATACTGCATTTGCTCTAAGTCTTGCAGGCATTGAACTCCACATTTTAAGTATATTTTCATACTTAATTGTTCCTGCTCCTTGATCTTTTTCCTTGGGTACTGTAACTAATGCATCAGAGTTTAATATTCCAAGGGGCATTCCAACACCAGTACCATTAATGATTGCATCATCTATTTTAAAACTCATTTCATCTGCATAAGCTTGCCTTACTATAGCTTCAAGTGCTGTAGTATCTTGTAAAAGGTCATCGGTTACATAGCAAAGTGCTAAAAGCTTTTGAAGTGACATTTCAATTTCCCTAAACTTTGGCTTGCTTTGAGCTGCTGTTTCTGCTTCAGCTACCCAGTAAGCCTGTACACCTCCCCATCTTGAGCCATTGGCTCTGCTGTTTTCATCAATTCCAAGCGCCCTAAGTCTATTGGTATTAGCCCCTATTGGTATCATTCTTATTCTGTTTGCCACCTGACTTTGTGCCATCATGGATTCAAATAAGTCATTTATAAACTCATTTTCTAGTAAAAATCCTCCTTCTGAAGCTATGCTTTCATTAAGTCCTGTTGCTGAGTTCTGATAAGTTAATCTGTTGTCCATTCTTCCTCCGGGAGATGAAGCCTTTGCAACGGCACTTAAAAATTCTCCCATGCACTTCCACTTCTTTTCATTGTGATTCTTTGGCTGAGCATATATTGGTTCATTCACTGGCGTCTTAGCCTGTTTTTCTCTTTCTGCATTTAATGCATCAATTTCTTTTTGTGCCTCAATTTTAGCTTTTAAAGCCTTAATTTCAGAAAGCTTTGCATTAATTTCATCAGCTGTAGCCTCCTCTTTATTTATAAGGTTTTTAGATTCTGTTTCTAAATTTGATAACTGAGCTAATAATTCTTTCATTTTTTCTGACATATACATTACCTTCCTTTCAAAATAATAAAAGCCCTAAAGTTCACACTCTAAGGCAAGTTTTGCTTTTAATAATTTTATTTTTTCTTCATCTTTATAGGTTTCTTTAAACCTTTGATTATACTGTTTTATAAAATCTCTAGTCCTGTTATTAACACTATTTTGAATAGCAAACCTGCTGAACATAAAAGAATTTTCCAATGGCTCTTCTTTATTCTTTTCATAAAGCATTCCATCTGCAAATCCTTCAGCTACAGCTTTTTTTGCACTCATCCAAGTTTCCTCATCCATCATCTGAGATATTTTTGCTCTTGATTTGCCTGTTTTAAGCTGATAGGCATTAATTATAGTTTCCTTTACTTCATCTAGCACATCAGCTCCATGCCTTAAATCCTTAGCTTCACCTTGAAAAGTTCCCCAGGGGTTGTGTAGCATTATTATTGATGTTGGAGACATAAGTATTTCATCTCCTGCCATAGCTATAACTGAAGCTGCTGAAATTGCTACACCATCAATTTTTACTTTAACTTTTCCTTTATGCTCCTTTAAAGCAGTATAAATTCTTGAAGCTGCATAAACATCTCCACCATAGGAATTAATCCAAACATTTATATCTTTACCTTTGTACTGAGCAAGCTCTGAAATAAATCCCTTTGGAGTAACATTTTCTATACCAAATAGCATGGACCAAAAATCATCATCCATGACAATGTCACCATCAATTCTAAGATCTATCTCCTCCTCATTTTCTTCATTATTCTTAAAATTCCAAAAGGCCATCTTATCACTTCCCTTCACTTATTAAATTAAACACTTCTTCCCTTAAAGCCTTAAGCTGTTCCTGCTTTCCTGCTTCGATCATATTGAGAGGCTCTAGATATCGGTCACCGTTCTCTACAGGATTCATATTTTCAAGTCTTCTAATATCATTAACAGAAAGCCAACCCCACTGCCTTCCCTGAGCATAGGCTTCATATCTGGATTTAATATCTCCACGAAGAAGTCCGCTTATATTGAATTCAAAGTATCTGTTCTTTCTTCTTGATTCCTTTGATAAAAGCTGAAGATTTAAATTTTCTTCCCATTTTTTAAACCACGGCAGCATAGTGTAAACAATAAACTCTAAGCTCTGATGTTCAATATTGTTATTTGTGGATCTTGTTAAATCCTGCACCAGATGAAGTGGTACTCTGAAAATTCTGCACACATCTTCAATTCTGAATCTTTTGGATTCTAAAAACTGTGCATCTGTAAGCTTCATGGTTATTTCCTTAAACTGACCGCCGCCTTCAAGAATCATTGGAACACCTGCATTAGAAAGTCCTGTATAATTCTTTTTTATATCCTTTTTAAGCCTTTGAAATGCTTCATCTGAAAGCTCGTTAGGATACTGAAAAATACCGCTGGTTGAAGCCCTGTTATGATAAAAATTTCTTTCAAAGGTGTCCTGAGATAATCCAATATCAATAGTAAGTGCCGCATAACTAAGAGGTGTTATTCCTATATACCCGTCTAAAGTAAGTCCCGGAATATGAAATATTTCATCTCTTGTTTTAGGCTCTTGCTTTCCATCAATATAATAAAGAAGCCTTCCTGTAGATTTATCTATATCAATTCTTACTCTGTCCCATGCTATTGGTCTAAGTTCTAAAAGCTCTCCATGCATATTAAAAACCTTTTGTGCTATAAAGTTTCCCCCAAGGTTTATATTTGTCATACCAAACTCTTTAAACTGCACTGGTGTCATTTCTGCATTTGGTGCATAATGAAGTACACCATATTCAGCAGTGTCTGTAACCTGCCTTCTGTTTCCTTTATCATCTTTTTCATAAAGCATTATAGGACAGCTTGCCAAGGTTTCAGAAAGAACTCTATTGCAGGCAAAAACTGCAGAAAAACTCATAGCGGATGCTGTATCTATTTTAAAATTATCTTTTACAACTTCTTCACCATTTAAAAAATCCTCCGAATATTTCTGAAGGACTTCAAACAAGGCATTCTGGGGCGTTAAAAATAACTTCACTCTATCTTTTAGTTTCAAAGCACCACCTCCTAATCAAGAAAACTTCTCATTCCTCTTTTTTCATAGACACTTTCTTTATTTTCATGTCTTATGGATCTATCAAGTGCCATAATAAGTGCTACAGCACCATCTATCTTTTCAGTAGACTTTTCTTTGTCAGGCTTTATATTACCTGCCGGATCAGTTTTTACATAAATATTATCCATCATCCACCTTAAAACAGGATGTCCTCCATGGGCTATTTTCTTTTCAAGAGTAATTTTCATAAGCTCCTTTGTAGGAGGAGACATATCCTTATACCCCTGCCCAAAAGGTACAACTGTAAATCCCATTCCCTCAATGTTCTGTACCATCTGCACGGCCCCCCAGCGGTCAAAGGCGATTTCTTTTATGTTATATTTTTTCCCAAGCTCTTCAATAAAGGTTTCTATATAGCCATAATGAACTACATTTCCTTCAGTAGTTTTTAAGTATCCCTGCTTTTTCCAAATATCATAAGGTACATGATCTCGTCTTACTCTTAAATTTAAATTATCCTCTGGTATCCAAAAGTGAGGAAGAACAATATATTTTTCATCTGATGTTCTTGGAGGAAATACTAAAACAAAGGCTGTGATATCTGTGGTACTTGAAAGGTCAAGTCCCCCATAACACTCTCTTCCTTTTAAACTGTCTATATCAACTTTAAAAGCACACTCATCCCACTTGTCCATCTGCATCCATCTTGTGGACTGCTTCACCCATTGATTTAATCTAAGCTGACGGAATATATTTTCTTCAGCAGGATTTTCTTTTGCACTGTTAAAGGCATTTCTCACTTTTTCTATATCTATGGTATGCCCAAGAGAAGGGTTTGCTTTATACCAGTTTTTCTCTAATGTCCAATCGTCATTGTCATCTATTCCATAAATAACAGGATAAAATGTTGGATCGATTTTTCTTCCTTCTAATATATCTACTGCCTTTTGATGTACTTCATAGCATATAGAATTTCTATCTGTTCCGGCTGTGGTTATAAGAAAAAACAGCGGCTGCAATCTTGCATCACCACTTCCTTTAGTCATAACATCATATAAATCCCTGTTAGGCTGAGCATGAAGTTCATCCATTACAACTCCATGAACATTAAGTCCATGTTTTGAATAAGCTTCAGCAGATAATACCTGATAAAAGCTGTTTGTAGGCTTATATATCAATCTTTTTACAGAAAGAACAGGTTTAATTCTTTTCTTAAGAGCAGGACACTGTTCTACCATTTCAACAGCTACATCAAAAACGATAGAAGCCTGTTGTCTGTCTGCAGCACAGCCGTAAACTTCAGCTCCCCATTCTCCATCTCCGCAGGTCATATAAAGAGCAACTGCAGCAGCAAGCTCGCTATTATGTGTAGGAATCATGGATTTACCTGCTAAATATAATCTTGATGGGCTGTCAACCTGAATACATCTCATTTTTGTCTTTCCTGTTTTTTCAATAGACTTTATATAATGAAAATGTGATCTTGTTTTAATATTTCTTTCTCTGCCTCTTTTAAGCTTTCTATCTAATCCTGATACTTCTAAGTCATTAAAAGCAGTAAACTTTATTAAATAACATATTTCACCTGTTTCAATTCCATATCTAGCTGATGGAGCTGTTTTTAACGTATTCTTTATTCCCAATGACCATAATAAATCCTGAACATCCTTGGCAAGTTCAAAAAGAATTGTCACATATATTGCCTGGCTTTTAGCAGTGCTTACACATCCATCAGAATCTATTAACCCTTGTAATAATCTTTTTCTTTGCTGAGCTGATGCTCTTAAATATTCAATAGGTATCCTTTTTTCCCTAAAGTTTTTAACTAATATACTTTTAAGTTCTTTATATACTAAAATATCGCTGTTACCCTCCTGCTTATATCTATTATGAAGTTTATATGGTATATTTTTAATAACTTCGTCAACATCATCTCTCATTACAGTTATTTCAGGCTTTACAGCATTACCATTTCCTATCCAGTACCCAAATAGATACGGATCTATAGGAAGTTTATTTTCAGGCAAAATAAAAGCATCCGCTATTGGGATGCGAAATAATGCTCTATTTTCTTTACTTTTAGTTTTAAACTGCTTTTGATACATTTCTCCTGTTGTTAATAGTTTTTCTCTTCTGCCATTATTAGTAACTTGAACCTTCCATAGATGCCTTTCTCCAGCTACTATACTTGTTCCATCTCTAAAATTTATTTTATATGCCTGCTCCGTATCATCAATTTCACTTATTGCAACAACATTACAAGGTCTTCCCTTTTCATCAATTACCTTATCTCCTGCTTTTATTTCCCCCATTGTAGTCCATCCATCAGGTGTTGGAATCGGAGTATCAAGGGCTAACTGTTTTCCATTTTTCTTAGGAATTTCAACATAAGCAGTATTATACTGCCTGTATCCATTTTCTTTTACTGTTCCGAATATATCCCTTATAATTTTATCCTGCCAAGGCAGAAGATCAAAAGGAACACCACGCCACTGACCCTTTGTATGCTTTAAGCAGTTAATAAAGTTTACGGCATGCTGTGCTTTTGCTTCATCATACACTCTTACTGCCTCCTTTATAAAGTATAAGTTCCATTGGATCTTCTTCATCATTTATATTGTCAGTGACTATTCTGCTTCTTGCTGATGGAGTAAGTCCAAACTGTTCGCAGAATCTGTTCATGATTTTAAGGTAGGTTTGAGCGATAGATACCTGTGGCACCTGCTGCCAGTATCCCGATGGTGTTTTTACAATAGTTCCATGTTTAGTTATAAATTCTTCTGCTTCCTTCCACCTTGCATAGGCTTGACAATATCCTGCAAAGGCTGCCATATCTATTTCTGTAAGTATTCCCATTGCCTCAAGCTGCTTTGACATTCTCCTCCACTCTTTTTTAGCTTCAGCATCAAGCCAGCCCGGACATTTAGGTGCTTTTTTCTCAGGTTTTGGCTCATCTTCATTAAGTGGTCTTTTCCCTGGATTTCCTTCAAGTATTTTTAATGCGGTTGGTTTTGGTTTTCTTCCCCTTTGAGCCATAGGTATCACCTCCTCAAAATTTTTTATATATAAAAAGAGCCTACAAAAGTAAGCTCTTGAAATTGCATATTTCTTTTTACCTATAAGATAAATTTTATTTTTTATGTTTAAAATCCTGCATATTTAATTTTTGATAAGCTGCTATAAGCTTGTCTAAAGTTTCGCTTTGCTTAAGTATCTGTTCATTTGTAAGATTTTCATATCCCATTTCTATCATATCTTCTAATTTTTTCTTTTCCCGTTTTAACTCCTCATACAACTTAAGCATTCCCCTCACCCCCAGCTTTTCAACAGTATAGCACAAAATACTGTTGTATTTTGTCAATACCTGTTATTGAATAAAAATTTTCTTTTAATAAATGTTATCTTTTTACTTGAAGCTTTTAAATTTCGCTTCTTTAAGACTTTCAAGCGTCAAATCCCAATCCTTAAAACCTTGTTTTATAATACTGTAATACATATCTGAGGGCTTTCCTGTTCTTTTTTCATTCATTACATAAGCAAAGGCTTCATAAATTTTACCATTATCATCTTCTGCTTTTACGTTTATTTTCCTGTATAGTCTTGGATACCCTTCATATATATCCAGATTTTTGATATCTTTATCTGAAACTTTATAAACAGCTCCATAAACAACATCATCAGCACTTTCAATAATATCTGCTACCGTGTTAAAAACTAATTTATATCCATTTAGCTTTACTTTAATAATCGGAACTGAATCAGGACATCTTTTTTTCATTTGAACCTTATTAAGATTTGAACCATAAGCAAAATACAGCATTAATTTTCTCCTCCAATATACAATATTTAAGCTGCATGTCTCCATGCAGAATTACCTTCAAGGTTTGCTAAGAAATGATACCTGCAGGTTTCAAACTCTTCACCTATAAGTCCAAGTCTTAACATCCAGCATCTGAAAGTATATTTTTCATTATCGGTTTTAGTTCTTTTTGCACTGGCACTTCTTTGAGTTATTGCCTGATGGCTCACTGCAAGACAGAATTGAATGTATGCTTTTATTTTGCCTGCATGAGTTGTTCCATTGAAAAGCCGAAACTCTACCGTTCCTTTATCAAATATACTGTGAAGGTTAAGCCCATAATATCTTGTTGGATGGTAATGTTTTCTTCTTGATTCTCTGCTGTAGCCTTCATACCAAACCCCAGCAAGCTCTTCAAGAGTTTCAGGTTTCTTTTTATTTATGGTATTAAGAAGATTTTCGTTTACCTTTTTACAATATCTGATTCTTGAAGTTTCAATATCAAGAGATTTATAAATTAAATCTTCCTTGCTGGCTATTAAATTTATAAGATTTTTAAGACTTACAGGTGTATGATTTGCTCCATCAACATGTATATGTATTCCACAGCTTTTATTGGCAAAAGCCCCTGTCTTTCTAAGTTTTCTCACTAATTCCTGCAGAGTCTGAATATCTTCATAATTAAGAACCGGACTTACAATCTCAACTTTATAAATATCTGATGCTGAAACAATTTCTCCTTTAACCTTCTTTTGAGGTTCTATACTGCCGTCTTGAACTACTTTCCATATTCTTTCATTAAAGTCTTTGATGTGATACTCATCATAGCTCCCGCCTGCATGCTGTGCTTTGCTTTTAAAAAAAGCCGCTACTGCTTTTGAAGCAGCAGCTCTTGTAATACCTGTAAGTTCAATTTCTATTCCAAATCTTTGGCTTTTCAAGGTTAACACTCCAATCTTACAATGTATCCAAAGCTGTTTGAATAAACCTTATAACCTTGGTAAACGCTTTTTTGTGCTGTTTCTAAAAGCTTTAAAGCCTTTTCCCTATTTTCTTCTCTGGTTCCATCGTAAAATTTTAATTCTCCATCTTTGGTTAGCCTTCTTAATTCTTCTTTCATTTTGTTTTACCCCTTTCAAAGTGTGTTTATTACCTTTTGGTAGTGTACATATTATCTCTGAAAGCAGTATATAGCCAGTTATATCTATCAAATAAAACACATATTTTTACGACTCTATTCGTCATCTGATGGTAAACTTGCAGCTACTGCATAGGCTACATTTACAGTTACTGCATTACCTGCCTGCTTATATAGCTGAGCATCTGAATTTACTGCCCTTGCTTTTTCAAATAATTCATCTGGAAAGCCTTGAAGTCTGAAGCATTCCCTTGGTGTAAGCCTTCTAATGCGGTAATTCTTGTCCAGTGTTCTAACAGCACAAGAAGTATCTAAAGTTCCAGAAATACCTTTTCCAACTCTGCCTCTTCTTGTTTTTGAATTAGGGACTGAAATATTTATGCTGTCTCCAATCTCGGCTTCAGCATAGCCTTTTTTTGTGGCTTCTTTAACTGCAACTCCATGTCTGTCCTGCCCTGTTAAAGTAAACATTGGCTCATCTGTATTTTTAAATCTCCTTCCATTCTGACGTTTATTTTCTCTTTCAGGAGTTATAACTGCCCTTGCTTCAAGAACAGCACTATTCATTGCAGTTCTATTAACCACTCCTGCTGTATAACGTGATGTAATACATCTTGATGTATCTGTGAGCTTTGGCTTTGTGTAAGACTGGTCAATAAAAATTTTGCTTCCTTCGCCCTTATTAGTTGTAACTGCTGGAGCAATTCCTTCTGATGAATAAACATTTCCATTCATACCTTTGCCGCTTGGATTTATATTTCCTACGCAGTAAAGACCAGTCTTTGCTCCTCCACCTCCACCACAACCTGTAAGTGTGCAAGCTACTCCTTCTGCATCATAAACTCGCTCACCTTGACAGCCGCCTATAATCTGCTTAAGAGCTGCTGCATTTTCTCCTCTGACAGGTAGTATTTCTCGTCTACCTCTGGTTCTAAGATTTGCAATAATGAACACACGCTCTCTGTTTTGGGGTACTCCGAAATCTTTAGAGTTAAGCACCTGCCAGATTGCATCATACCCTGCTTCGGATATACAATTGAGATAGTTTGTAAAATCGAATCCTCTATTACTTGATAAAAGTCCTTTAACATTTTCAAAGATAAGGTATGTGGGTTTATCTTTTTCTTCTTTGGCTTTAACGAGTTCAATAAATTTAAAAAAGAGTCCACTTCGCTCTCCTGATAAACCTTTTCGCTTTCCTGCAATAGATACATCTTGGCACGGAGTGCCTCCACACCAGATGTCTGCATATGGGATATCTTCGCTTTTAAGTTTTGTAACGTCATCTGCATACCACTCTCCTTCCGTATCAAACATAGCTCTATAGCTTTTTACTGCAAATTTATCTTTTTCACAAAATCCTATACATTTATGTCCTGCAAGTTCTAACCCCAATCGAAAGCCACCTATTCCTGCAAAGAAATCAAGGAAGGTCATATTAATCACAACCTTCCTTTTTTATATCAGCATATTTAATTTTATTACCATCTCTTAAAAGAAACACATCTTCATCATTTCCCATTTGCTCTATATATCTCTTTACAATAACATCAGCATACTTTTCATCAAGCTCTATGGTATAGCAGATTCTATTAGTCTGCTCACAGGCAATCAAAGTAGAACCACTACCGCCAAAAGGGTCAAGAACAATACAATTGCTCATGCTGCTGTTTTGAATTGGATAAGCACAAAGAGCTACTGGCTTCATTGTTGGATGGAGAGGATTCTTAGATGGTCTGTCAAAGCTCCATATAGTACTTTGTTTTCTATCAGAGTACCAATTATGCCTGCCTTCCTTCTTCCAACCAAAGAGTACAGGTTCATGTTTCCACTGATAAGGACTTCTGCCCAGTACCAAGCTTTGCTTTGCCCAGATACAAACTCCGGATAAATAAAATCCAACAGCTTTAAAAGCCTTTCTAAAGTTTAATCCTTCTGTATCTGCATGGAATACATAAATTGAAGCATCTTTCTCCATAGCATCATACATATTAGTGAACGCCTTATAAAGGAAATTATAAAACTCCTCATCTTTAAGGTTATCATTTTGAATCTTTCCGGCTTTTGCTTCATATGCAACATTGTAGGGAGGGTCTGTAACCACTAAATTAGCTTTTTTACCATCCATTAAAGCCTCATATGTTTCAGCTTTAGTACTATCCCCGCAAATCAGTCTGTGCCTTCCAAGCAGCCACAAATCTCCCTGCTTTGAAATTACAGGTTCTTTTAAAGCATCTTCAACATCAAAATCATCTTCTTTTATTTCCTTGTCATGAACATTGCTAAACAGTTCTTCTATCTCCGGCGGTTCAAAACCTGTAAAGGAAACATCATAATCTATACTCTGCAAATCCTTAATAAGCTCAGCAAGAAGTGCTTCATTCCATTCTCCGCTTATTTTATTAAGTGCCACATTCAAAGCCTTTTCCTTTGTTTTATCTATATCTATAACAACACAATCAACTTCTGTATAGCCTAAGCTTTTTAAAACCTTCCATCTTTGATGACCGCCAATAATTGTAAAGTCTGAATTTACAATAATGGGATCTACATATCCAAATTCAGTTAAACTGTTTTTTATCTTTTCATATTCCTTATCACCCGGCTTTAAATCTTTTCTCGGATTATATTTAGCTGGTACAAGGCTGTCTATTTTTAACTTCCTAAACTGCATTTTCTTAAACCTCCCCAAACCTTGATTTTATATAGCAGCTGTGACTGCAGTATTTTCTGTTTTTATTTCCATAAGAGCTGAACTCTTTCTGGCAATAGACACAGGTATATTTATAAACAGCTGTATCCTTTTTGTTTCTTTTATCTTGATTGTTTTTCCACCAGATTCTCCTGCATTCTTCAGAGCAGAATTTCCTTGTTCTCCCTTTTTTCTTTTGTTTTAATTTCTTACCACAGTGAAGGCATACAAGACTCTGCTTTTTCATCTCTTCAATGTTTAAACTTACTACAGAAACATTACCGCAAAGACCATTCCTTTTACAGTAGCTTTTTATTGAATCTCTTGATAAACCAAGAACTGCAGCTATTGCTTTATATCCTAAACCTTTAAGCCTTAGTTCATGAATCTGCTGTTTTTCCACCTCAGTCAATTTCTTTATGCCTCCTTTCCTTTTTGCGATAAGATTAATGTAAAATCTTAAAAAAATGCCTTAAAAACACTTAAAAATCACTGTTTAAACTTGATTTTTGAATAGTTTTTATATAAACATCAAAAGCCTATAAATCCTTGTATTTTTAAGGTTCACAGGCTTTTATCTTCTGATTTTTTACAGATACTTATCTGCAAAATATAAAACAGCTTGATTGCTGATTTTCCAATGACTACAGCTGATTTTTTATGAAATATATGCTACCCCCCTTATTAAATTCTGCGAAATTTCGTGCGAAGGGAGCCGCCCGACGTAGGGGGGTTCAAGTGGTGAGGATAATGATGCCCCCCATCCCCTTTCTTGAAGAATTATCAACAGATTGTCCACAAGTTATTAACACGCCATTGTTGATAACTTTAATAAGAGTAGACTCTTCCTTTCTTTCCCCATCTGCCGTCTTCCTTAGCGGTCTTCCTATCATGACAGCTTTTGCATAAACTCTGCCAATTGCTCTCATCCCAGAACAACTTTTCATCACCTTGATGTGGTTTAATATGATCCACTACAGTTGCGGCAGTAACAATACCCTTTCTTTTACACTCTTCACACAAAGGATGCTCTAGAAGGAACTGCTTGCGAAGCTTCCTCCACCTGCTGCTGTTGTAAAGGTAGCCGTAAGGTCTGCAGGTTTTATTGTAGTTTTTATCTATCTCCTTTTGATGTTTCTCACAGTATCTGCCACAGGTAAGTTCAGGACACCCTGGATAACTGCAGGGTCGTTTAGGTTTTACTGGACACATTTCTTTTTCTCCTTTTTGTTTTATCATCACAATTTGTCCTTGCTTTAGGAATAACTATAGATTCTTTTCCATTAGCAGTAACGTTCTCTGATATTGTTTCTTTCATAATGCACCTTGGAAATATACAGTATAGAATATTATCATTTATCTTATTGCTCCAAATGCATCTTTTGCATTTATGAACAGCCATATCTATTCCTCCAAAATAAAATTCAATCAATATATCACGGCATAGAAAAAGCCTTAAGAGTTTTTCTCAAAAGGGCTTTCATATTTTAATGCTGCGTTTCCTTGGAATCATTCTGATATAACCTTGGCATATTCTATAGCATTTTGTTCTTTTTCTATACCTTTTCACTTTATATAATATCATAGTACAATAGTGACATTCAGTGACATTTAGTGACAACTTTTAATTTTATCTATTTCTTTTATTGCCTTTCCATGCATTCTGAATATAGTTCTCCTGTCACAGCCCAATTCTACTGCTATTACATCCCAGCTTTTCCCGCCTATATATCTCATCTCCAGAAGCAGTTTATAACTGCCGTCGCTTAGCTGACCTATGGTTTCAATAATCTCTCTTTTTAAATCAATTAAACGGTCAATATCATCATTAATCTCATGTTTTAATTCTATTAATTTTACTACTGCATTTTCCATAGGACTTGTTGAAGCTTTCCCTCCGGATACTTTTTCCTGACTTAAATCTACTGTTGTTTTTTGAGCTATAGCTTCTAGTTTCTCCATCTGCTCCAGCTTGTTTTGAATTAATTTATCAAGCCAGACAGCCTGTGATAAATATTCTTTAGCTCTCATGCCGACTCCCTCCCATCTTTGACATTTCACTCTTCAAGTTCAAAAAACTTATTTTTTCCCATGTAATAGCGTTCAATAATATACTTTTGCAGTCCTTTATCTAATGACATTATTCTTTTCCTTGCTCTTTCTCTATCCTGCTCCTGCTGATATTTAGTTTTATAAAAACTGCATCCACTTCCTTCACACTGCTTTACTGTTAAAGCTCTGCATCTTCCTTTATGATAAGCAAAACAGTCTTTTGCAATATTATCTTTAAATACTTTTTCTTTGCCCATAGCTTCATCCCCCAATTTTATATTTGCTCATTTGTGCCTTAACTGCTTCAATAAGAGCAGTCTGGCTTGTATTTTTATCTGCCAATGCTTTCATTACTTTTTCATCTATAGTGCCTTTTGCAATAATGTGATGAATAATTACAGTTTCCTTCTGACCCTGTCTATGTAATCTTGCATTGGCCTGCTGATATAGTTCAAGACTCCAGGTTAATCCAAACCAGATAATGATATTTCCTCCTGCCTGAAGATTTAAGCCGTGGCCGCAGGATGCCGGATGTGCCAAAAGAATCTGAACTTCTCCTCTGTTCCAATCTTTTATATCTTTATCTGACTGAAGAATCCTTGGATTTAATTTACTAAGGCAATTCATAATTCTATCTTTATCATGCTGATATCCGTAAAATATAAGTACCGGTCTGCAGCTGGCTGCTTCAATCAGCTCATCTAAAGCTTTCAGTTTTTCATCATGAATATATTTAACTTCTCCATTTTCATCATAGACAGCACCGTTTGCCATTTGTATTAACTTGTTTGCAAGTACCGCAGCAGAACCTGCTGATATATCCGAATCATCAAGAGATAATATTAATTCTTTTTCCAAAACTTCATATTGCTTTTTTACTTCTGAATTAAGTTCAACTGAAATAATATTGTCTATCCTTTGGGGTAATTCTAAGTAATCCTCAGCCTTCATGCTAACGCATATATCAGATAATTTTTCATAAATAGCTTCTTTTGCTCCTTCCTTCGGCTTGTAGGTAAATACTATATGCCGATTTCTCTTATCTGGAAGAAAGTATTTTTCCCTGAAGCCGGTTACTGTTTTGCCAAGTCTCTCTCCTCCATCTAAAAGATAAATCTGAGACCATAAATCTATAAGTCCATTAGGAGCAGGGGTGCCTGTAAGACCTACTATTCTTTTTGTTAAAGGTCTTATTTTTCTTAATGCCTTAAATCTCTCTGATTTTGATGACTTAAAACTTGATAATTCATCTATTACTACCATATCAAAGGGCCAGTCTGCTTTATAAAAGTTTACAAGCCATCTAACATTTTCACGATTTATAATATAAACATCAGCTTTTGTATTCAGTGCAGCAATCCTTTCTTTCTCTGTTCCTAATACCTTTGATATTTTTATATTTTTAAGATGATCCCATTTAGATGCTTCTTCATCCCATGTACTGTGTGCTACACGTAAAGGTGCAATAACTAATACTTTAGTGATTTCAAAGTAATCATACAAAAGCACTGATATCGCTGTTAAAGTAATTACTGTTTTTCCAAGCCCGCAGTCTAAAAATAGTGCTGAGTATTTTTTATCTATAATCCAACTGGCAGCATACTGCTGATATGAATAAGGTGTATATTTCAAACTTCCACCTCCTGTATAAATTTTTCTACTCCTTCAAATGAATCAATAACATAAACTTTAAAGCCTAAACTTTCAAACTGCTTTTTTCTCTTACACTGAAGCGGTCTTAATTTTTTTCCAGGTGCCTTTAATTCTACAAATACTGCTTTTCCTGAAGGCAAAAGCACCAGTCTATCAGGCACACCCGCCATACTTGTAGAGATAAGCTTTAAGCATAAACCTCCCTTTTTTTCTACTTCCCGTTTTAATCTATCTTCAATTTTTCTTTCCTTCATAATCTTTATCAACCCTGTCTTTAGAAATTAAATCCTTCTATTCCTTTTTGAGTTTCATTCTTTACTCTCAGTTAGTTCTTTTGTTATTGTTAAAAACCTTGTATTTTCAAGCTTTTGAAGGGTTAAAACTAACCAGACCTAAAAATCCCTATATATATACGCGCGTATAGGCGTGCAGGCATATATATGCCTATATCTATATTTACAACAACTATATATAATATTTTTTGTTATTTAGTTATTGTAAGTGTTATAAACCTTCAAATTACTAACCTCAATATAAATAACTAAAAACTAACCAAACCATAACTAAAAGTTTCTTGTTATTTTTTCACCCAAACTCTCCTGTTTCCGTATATGCCTCCAGCAGCTATTTTTTCAGCCGGCTCCCAGCCACCTGTTCTTCTTAGTATTTTAGTTATTTCATAAGATTTAACTCTTTCAAGGTCTGCTTTATTTTTGCCGAAAGCTTCACACCAGATTTCAATTACTGAAACCTGAGTGCGACGGTTTGTACCTTTAGGAATAAGACTGTTTTTATTATGGTATTCACTTATATACTCCCGCCTTTCATATAAGTCCATTTCTTCCCAATTGTCAGGAGGAGCATTTCCAAGTAATCTTCAACGATTCCCTGACGTTCATCTGTTTCCAATGCATCATTCTGCATGCGATTTGCATATTCTTCAAGTTCATCTGGAAGTTTTAGTTCTTCTCCAGCTTCATATCTTACAAGAATTTCCGCCCAAATCTGCTTTACTTCTTCTTCAGTAATCTGCCATGGTTTCTTTTCTGAACCATAAACCTTTACAGGCCAAAACCTTCTATTACCTGTTGTATCTCTTAAATAGCCTTTTTCGTTTGTTGTGCCTATAAAAATGCATTGTCTTGGATGAGGCGTAGCTCTTCTTCCAAAGGCAGCCCTGTAAATATCATTCTGACTGGATAAGAAATTTTTCAGCTCATTTTCTTCTGCCTTTTTCATTCCTGCAAGTTCTCCTATTTCTAATATCCAGTAGCCTTGAAGTTTTTCAGCTGCTGTTTTATCCTTTGTATCCGAAAGCTTTAAAGAATCACTGAACCATTCTCCTGCCAGTTTTTGTATCAATGTGCTTTTGCCTATTCCCTGCGGTCCGCTTAATACAAGCATCCAGTCAAATTTAATTCCAGGCTTAAATACTCTTGCAGCAGCACCTAAAAAAGCTTTTCTTGTTACTGTCCTTACATAATCATTATCATCAGCACCTAAATAATCAATAAGAAGAGTATCTGCTCTTTCCTTCCCATCCCATTTAGGTAAACCTTTAAGAAACTCTCTTATAGGATGGTAAGACCTATCATCTGTAACTTTAGTAACAGCGATATCATAATTACGTGCTGAAAAATTTCCATAAGTTAAATCTATATAACTGATAAGCTGGGCATCATCTGCATCACGCCACCATTTGCTCGGATGCTGCCACGGTACTTCACCTTTAATTTCCATCCCATCACTTAACTGATTAAAAACAATTCCCTTAAGATTAGGGTCATTTTCAAGAATTGTAATTAAATTTTTTAAGCTGTTTTTTATTTCTCCGTTTTTGGTTATTTCTAAATTTTTCTGCCAGTCTTCGTCTTTAAAATCATCTTTTGCACTGTCTAACTTTTCTGATACAATCTGTTTTCTTACATCTTTATCTTTTACAGCAAAATCCACCATTGCTTTATATGATGGAAGTTTATTCACAGGCACTCCTTCTTTAGCTTCATCATCTAATTCGCCGAATTTATGAATTCTGACTAAATCAAAGGCGTTACAAAGCTTTCCGCTTATTGGGTCTGTAGAATGATGGGAATATGCAAAATCTCCATTTTCATAAATTACAAGACCGCCTGCTGTAGAACCTGCTGCATAGGTATAACGATTTGCATCTTCACAAGGTGTATAAACATCACTTAAAAATTTTTCAATTGCCTCTGTAACTGAATAAGTCCTGCAGAACGCTCCTACTACACCCTCTTTTTCTCTTGGGTTTCCCTGCTTGTCTGCAAGCTTTTTTCGTTCCTTTTTAGTCCTTATACTTTCCGGCCAAAATGATGAATCCTTCCAGTTACTGTACCTTGAAAGCACAGTATCCGGATCAATCCAAGGTTCATCTGCCAGCTTAAAAACAAACTCTCCATCCGATGATGTTGATGGCCAGTACATAAGCCTGTGAACTTCATAAGTAGAATCATCAAAGAAGTCTATGCCAAGGTCTGCTGCAATCCTTCTTGCAATAGGAACATATTCATCAGCAGTTACAGGTCTTAATAAAGGTATTACAAGTCTCAATCTTGGTTTATCGGGGTGATGTTTATGAGTGGAATACATAACACACCCATACCCGAAAATAGTCTCAACAGATGACCATAAATCTCCTTTTACAAAATCTGCATCAAGGGTTACAAGCTGTCTCCATACAACGCTGTCATGTTTTCTTCTGCCACCCTTTAAAGTACCGCCGACAAAACCGCCTACATCTTTTATTTCATCCTGCTTTGACTTTGAAAGTTTCTTATACTCCTCATAGGTTTCATGGGTTCTGATAGTCCTGCTTAATTTAGCCACCATCTCAGACCACAGCATTTCTTTGTTTTTCCAATTAAGTTCCTTTCGATTCCTGCCCACGGCTATAGTTAGCATGCCGTCATGTTTTAATGAAATACCATTGCTTTCAGCTTTATTCTTCATCTCCATTGCCATCTTTCGCCTCCAATTATCACAAATTCTATCTCCTTAGGCTGACACCGTTCTTTCAATTATTGGAAGCAAGCTGCATTTATTCTTTAAAAGATCATAGAGAAATAATCTTCCTTTTTGAGTCCAATAGGTATGCATTACGCTTTTTTCTGAATCAAGTGCATGAGTTTTTGATTGAGTGTATCCCATGTGTGCATATTTTTGATATAAAAGCCATGTATCTCCCATTTTATACTGCACCCCTAAATCATGAAGCAGTTTATTCATTGCTTTTCCTGACATACCATAGTCTTTAGCTATCTTACTTATAGGAACTAACGATTGGTTCTGCAGTATTAAATCATAGTAAGTTGCTTTAGGTTTTAATTCTCCGATAATTTGTTTGTTCTTCGCATTTTCAAGCTCAAGCTGTTTTCTTTTTTCTTTCTCAAGTTTAAGCTCTGTAAATAATTTAATGCCAAGCTCAGGATTTGCAATAATATCGTCTATAACTTTATCTGTTGCATAAACACCATGCTTTCTTATGGCAGGCAGTACCTCATCAAATACCCAACGTTCAAATTTTTCTGCCGCAGGTAATTTTGATTTAACTATAAGCCTGAAAAGATCTCCTTCTGGAATATATCTAACCTTCTGTTCTCCTCCTTCAGTAGGGGTGAGGAATTCACGCACCCCTTTACAGTGCATTCTTATTGCTTCCTGTGGGTTTTTATATCCAAGTGTCCTTGCACATTCCGTCGCTGGGAAATATTCTTTATTGTCCTTAATCAATATCTTCAACTCACCAAACTCTGTATTTCTGAATACCTGTAAATTATTCATTTTCTATTTCCTCCTGTTCTATAATTTTTCCGCATTCACATTCATAAAAATAATCAACTATTTCTCCATGCTCTATATGCATATTAATCATAGCTTCACTTCCACAAGCAGGACATTTTACTGCTTTATTAATAGATTCATAAAAATCATCTTCCCAGTTCATAGATTTCTGCTCCTTTCTAATCTTTTTTATAATAAAAGGTCTCAAAACTGTCAGCCTTCAGCGGCAGACCTTCAGCCCAGCTGACAGGCTCAGCCATAATTTTTTCAACTTCTTCCTTTGAGCCTGTGCCGTTTTCAGCCTCAAGAATAACCTCATCATGCACATGAAATTTTATTTTATATCCTGCTTTATCAAGCCTTAACATAGCTTCAGCCAAGCAGTCTCTTGCTATTGCCTGAATAATATTTTCCACAAGCTTGCCCCCATATGTTGGAATTCTTCCCCACTGCTTTCCCTGCTCGTTTCCTTCATAGGTAAGCTGTTCTTTTCCAAAACGCTCATCTACACCTATCTTAGGTCTTACATAAGAAAGAGCTCGTCCTGAAGGAAGGGTAATAAATAAAATACCTTTTGTATAATGGAACTTAACACCATGCTGTATTTTTACTAATGCTTTTTCTTTTACAGCCTTTACAGCAGCTTCTTCTACATCCCTCCAAAGCTTAACAATATTAGGATTCGAATTTCTCCAGGCTGTTACAAGTTCAGATAGTTCACTTTCTGTAAGCCCCATATCTAATGCACCCATTTGAATTAAAGCTCCAATAGATCCTCCATATCCAAGAGCAAGTTCTGCAATCTTTCCTTTCTGCCTTAATGGACTGCCTTTATCAATAGTTTCAATTGGTACTTTAAACATCTGAGCTGCAGATGCTTCATAGATTTTTCCATGAGAATTGAATACCTCCATTCTCCACTTCTCGCCTGCAAGCCAAGCTATTACTCTTGCCTCAATGGCACTGAAATCTGCAACTATAAATCTGCTGTTATCTGATGGAATAAATGCTGTTCTTATAAGCTGGGATAAAACATCCGGTATGCTGTCAAAGAGCATTTCCAGTGCTTCAAAATTTCCTGATTTTAAAAGTTCTCTTGCCAGATGTAAATCACTCATTTTATTCCTTGGAAGATTATGAATCTGAACAAGCCTGCCTGCCCACCTCCCGGTTCTATTTGCCCCATAAAACTGCAAAAGACCTCTAATCTTTCCATCCCTGCATATTGAACGCTCCATAGCCTCATATTTTTTAACTGATGTTTTTGACATAGCCTGCCTTAGCTCTAACATGCGTTCTACTTCTAAATCAGAAGATTCTGATACAAGCTCTTCAACTTTCTTTTTAGAAAGATTGTTTACTTCTATTCCTTTATCCTGCAGCCATTTCTTTATCTGAGCAGGACTATTTGGATTATCAAGTCCAGATAAATTTGCCGCTTCCTTAAACATTTTTTCTTGAAAATCCTTATCTGCTTTTATTGAATTTTTAACAAGCAGCATATCAATTAACACTCCATCATCATTTATCTTTTGATCCAGTTCCCATAGTTTCTGCTCAAACTCTATGATAGGAAATGCTTCAAGTTTCTTTCTTATCAGCCTTTCAACCTCAACGTCCTGCCTGCAGTAACTTTTAAATATCTGCCATTTTTCCATATCATGCTCAGGCATATTTCTGTTTCTTAAGCCGTTGGCTTTTGAAGGTTTGCATGGCATGGAAAAATATTTTATAAGTGCTTTACCTTCCTTCATTTTCTGCAGTGACAGTCTTAAGCATTGTGCTGCTCCCTCTAAACTTCCCGGAAGACCTAAAGATAAAGCATGAACCTGCGAGCATCTCCACTGATTAGGTGACATAGGTATTTTTAGATATTTTGATAAACAGGTTCTTTCAAAATTTGCATTGTAAGCTGTCTTTATAACATTGAGGTCTGTTAAAGCTTCAATAATATCTTTAGGTATTTCTTCTCCTTGGGCTATGTCAATAATCTTTACCTCTTCATCATCAAAGGCATATGCAAAAAGTAATATTTCAAAATCATCAGAGTCGCAGTAGGCATAAACTCCGCATTTAGTTAAGTCTTTACTGCTGAATGTTTCTAAATCTATACTCAAAGTTCTCATTTTCTCTTATCACCTGCTTTTAATTCTTCTTTGTATAAAGAAGGAGAGAAAGTTAATCTCTCCTCTATTTATCCTAAAACATCTTCATCATCTGCAAAGTCATCCTCTGCACTGCTTCTTCCTCCAAGGGGTTCACCGTCTGCTGTCTTCATAATGTTTTGAAGCCCTGCTGCAATTCCTTTATTTCCATTTACGTTAAATCCATAAAAAGTTAAACTCACTCTGCCATAGCAGCCGCTGTAAAATTCACTTTGGTCTATAATAGGATTCAAATCTCCATCTACAATTCCCGGTTTTATTTTGCTGTTGGCATTAATAAAGTAGCTGTCTGCATAAGCTTCATCATCTTCTCTGTCCACATCGCCGTCACGAAGGGGTGTCTTAAGATTTGCAGGAATTTTTCCTCCAAACTTGTCCTTATTTTCTTCAATAGCTTTTTGAATTGCATCTTTTATTTTCTTTACTGATTTCTTATCTGACTTTGGTATGATAATGCTGACAGAATACTTTAAATCACTGCCGTTTACACTTACTGGCTGATGCACATTCGCATAGCTGAATCTTACTGGGTTTTCCTTTGTTCCAATTGTAATTTTTACCATATCTTTTTCCTCCTCATTAATTAAAATCTTCTTCTGGTGAAACTTTAACAGCCTGCCTGTCATCATCTTCAGGCACTAATTTTAATCTGCCTGAGATTTTGTTATATACGGGCCTAAAAGCTCATTAAATGTTTTCTTTCCCAATGCCTTTTCAAGATTTGTGATTGTATTAACTGATTTTTTATAAACCACATCACTGTCATAACCTGCATCTAATAATGCTTTAATTACAGCCTCTTCATTAGTAAACTTACGGGTGCCTTTCCCCTCTACAAGCTTCATTCCAGACCATTTTTTATTTTCTTCAACAGCTTGTTTTAAAGCATATTCCTGTACATCTTTTGCCCAGTTTATTAAGCTATCTATAGAAGTCAATACTTCTACAACCTCTTCCTCTGTAAGAAGTGAAGGTTTTTGAAAATCCATGCAGGCAAGTTTCATATTCTCCTCAGCTCTTGCCCTGCAGAATGCTTTCACTTTACAAAACCTGCAGTGCTCCCCTGCAATAAAATCTCCCTCACCTTTAAATGCAAGTTCTGCCTTAGGCTTAACTACCTCATTACCCCATTTAAGTAAATCTTCTACAGACATTTCAAAGGTAGAAATACTGTCAAGCCTTGGCTGGCAGATAGTCATGCGGATTGTTTCAAGGTCATATAAAAATCCAAACTGATTAACAGCACCTAATGCATACAGCTTCATCTGTGTATTCTCATAAGCACTTACCGCAACTCCTTTTCCATGCTTGTAGTCAATTATTTCTAATACTTTATCACTGATAATTGTGGTATCTGAAGTTCCAAAGCCGTCTGGTACCCAAGGACTGTAATCAAGCCGCTGTTCTAACATAATTACAGCATCCTTTGTTGCTGCCTTTGCTTCATTAAATCTTTCAATGCAGAATTCTTTATATATTTCTGTTGCCTTGTCCATCTCTTCTGTATATAAAGGGTCTGACCTTATCTGCTGTAATTTCTTTAAGTATTTTTGTTTTGATATTTTCCCTATCTCCACAGCTGTCTTAATTTCAGCAAGGCTGTGAGCTAAACTGCCTTCAGCTGCATAAATAGATTGCTCTTCTTCTACAGATTCCTCAAGTCTTGGTGCTTTGGTACAAATCATCCACCTATGGCTGATGATGCAGAAAGTAATGCGTGACTTGCCATTACAACACCTCTGCTTTCTCAAGAAGCTCTTGGTACTTACTTGACGGAATATCACTTAATTTCTTAGCTCCAAACTCTGTTATGAGTGCTTTCACCTGAGTCTGTCTACCATCTTGTGATAGTGCTGCAAGCTTTGCCCTGACTTCCTCTAATGTAATTTCTTTAACTGCAGATACTTTTATTTCTGTTTCTTTTGAATCCTTTGGTTCACAATCTAAATCTTCTAAAAGCTTATGAATTGTATCTGCAACATTTCTTAAATCATTTGCTATTTCCCTTAAAAGCTGATTCCTTCTCATCTTTATCGCCGCCTTTCTCCATTTCTAATAAACGATTTGCAAGTCTCTTTGAAACAATACTCATTGCAGTTAAAACACCTATCATCTCTTCCTGAAGTTCTTTGTGTTTATTAATCTGCATATATTTCACCTCCTTTTCCCCTTCACTTATTAACCAATGAGGATGATATTTTGGTAACCAGATTTTTTTAATATTTTACTTAAATTTTTTCTGGCTGCCATTTAAATATCTCCTCAATAGTTAGCCAATAGGGACTATGGTTTGGAAACCAAATTATTAAAATTTTATTTATATTACTGCTCCTTTGATTAACAGTCTGAAAGTTTCGCGCCCTTTTGGTGTAATCAAGGTCTGAGTGCCTGCCCAACCGGTTTTTTCATTCTTTGCTTCTTTAATTTCAAATAAACCGTTATTTTTATCTGCATAAGGTTTGATTTTGCCTTTTTTATCTCGATAGATATATTTTTTATCAATTAAAAATCCTATAAAGTCCTTTTCCTTTATCTTTAATTCTTTTGCTGTATCCCTAAAATTAGTAAGCAGATTCCTGTCTACCAGTTCATCAAAATACTCTGCCTTTGGTCTCATAATTTCATTTTCAACGTTTAACCTTGAATTTACTAATTTTAGAGATTGAATCTGATTCTCCGCCATTTTCAAAGCTCTTGACATTACCATTTCAGGTGTATTCCATGCCTTTTCAATAGAAAGAAAATACTGCCTTGCCATTTTCCCTTTTTCAGTCCTTTGAATCATACATATTTCTTTTGCCATAGGTATTGTTAAACAATAGTCTCTTGTTGGCTGATGGTTTTGAGGGTGGTCAAAAATGACCGGGGTATAATCTATTCCTTCTTTAAACCCGTATTCACACATCCTTGGAAACCAATGCCTGAACTCTGTTGCTATTTCCAAAAACTTATGAAGTTCTCTTGCTGATACTGTTGGTTCTTCTGTGCTGTAATTTACTTTAATTAATTCATTCATACCTTTTTCCTCCCTTATATTTTTTTAGCATCTTCAAAAATATCAGCATAATCTTCAAGTTTAACTTCTATCAACTTCTCTGCACCATATTTTCTTAATAGTGCTTTAATTTCTGTTATCTTACCTTTTTTCATTTTCTCTGTTAGCACCATGCTTATATCTTGAATGCTTATTTGATCATTTATTGTATGGTTCTTTGCTTTTGCTCGATATTCTGCTGCAAGTCTTTCTAGTTCTTCTGCAAGAACTAAATTTATATCAGTCATAAATTCCACCTCCTTCACTTTTATGCTTTTAGAGCAAAGTCTTTAATAATGCTATTCATTATGGCAAGGTCATCACCTGACAGCAGGATACTTAATCTTTTTAATAATTCCACTTGTTCTGGCTTTAAATATTTTTGATTTAACTTATAGCCATCTGCAATCTTGATACCTCCACCATGTCGTCCTCGAATAGTTTCTATCGGGTAAGAAAGCGATAGGATATCAATATCATTTTTAATGGTTCTAATACTAACCCCAAACTCATTTGCTAAGTTAGCCATTGTGTCTTGCCTTCTATGACATAATCTTTCTATGATTTCTATGCGTCTTTCATTTGGTCCCATCGCTTTCTCACCCCCTTTCCTTTGCTCTGTGATTTAAGAATAAAAGTTAAATATGCAGACTTTTTGCTTATTTAAAAAATTTTAGTTCCTGTAGCAATAAAAAATAGCCGGAGAAATGTTATGTGCTAAGGAACAATCCTTAAATGCACATTTACATTTCAATCCGGCTATCTAAGCAGCTCACAAGGGATTGGATTTTATTTGATTTTTATATTATTTAAGATGCTTCTTCTCTTTTCTTCTTATAAATAGACTTACAGACTTCTTTAATTCGTACCATTGTCGTCTTATCTACATATGGACTTATAACTGAACTAATATCAATTAAAACAGGTTCCTTATGCTCTCTGCATTTTATTGATATTAAGAAAGCATCTTCTTCAATAAGAATTTTAAATAATAGCTTTTTATGTTTTCCTTTGTCTCTCACTTCTTCTAATACCATAGGCACCTCCATCTTTTTCTCTAATCGTGTCATGTCAGCTTTTAAGCGAACATTTAGCTTAAAAAAATTTTGTCTTACTTTTATAACTTGTATGCATTTAGTCATTAACATAATGCAAGAGTAAAATTGATACATTTGTTTTATGCACGCTTACATGTGAACATATTGTTTCAAAATAACAACACGAGCTATAGCTCCTGCTGTCATCTTTATATTGAAATTCCCAAAGTATTTAATCTTATTCCAGCAGCCTGTTTTGATACTTGAAACACAGATGCTAATTCATCAATTATTAATTCTCTAATAATTTCCGGACTTAATCCTCTCCACAAAAAATCGTTTATTCTTTTTCCTGCTTTATATCTTCCTCTTAACTCTTCTGCCTTTATTCTAAACATTTCTGCTGGCATTAGGATTGCTGCTGCTATGTTATCAGCCTGCCACTCTATCCACTCATCTGCTGTTTTAGGCTTGTATGCTTTTTGTTTAGGACATCTACAGGCTTTTGCCATAGCTTTATCTTTATATGACAGGGTCATAAATCTTAATTGATGCTTGTCCCAATGAACCATTTCATGGGTAACAGTAAACCTTTCTCTGCCTCTATTTGCTATTTCAGAAAGATCGCTTTCAACTAGAAGAGTTCCTTTTTTATATTGTCTTACAATATTTTTCTGAGTATCCTTATCATAAAGTTCAACACATCCATCAGAAAAAATCATCATACCTAAAATATCGCAGTTTCTATCAATATTTACATAGTCTATTTCAAGTCCCATTTTAAGCTCTGCAATATCTTCTACTGGTATTGCCATTGGTTCTTTCAAACCTTGTGGATAGTATTTTTGCAAAATTTAGTTGCTTCTTTATCTATATCCCCTTTTCTGATGATGGGAACTAAATCATTATTCAAATTCATTATAACCCCATCCCCCTTTATTTATTGTAGGCTTCTATGTCATTTATAACAAAATCACTTAATGAAGCATTATCCAATACTGCACTGCAGCTTAATTTAAACCATTGGCGTATTGACTCTGAAATATTTTCTTTAGCAAAATAATCCCCTATTTCTATATCGCAATTAACAAGTATATCAAAACTTACTTCTTCATCATCTTGCTTGATGTTATTGACCCTTAATATTTCTATATTATCCAATGTAGCTTCTAAAACTTCTATTACATCTCTAGCTCTTAATGTTAAGTCATACTCAGAATAGTTATTCATTATTTCATCTTGTAAAGCATCAAAAATTTGTTGGTAAAACTGTTCTTCTATCATACCTTTAAAATAATCATTCATGAGTATCCCCCTCTCTACTCTTTCTCATCTAAGGCTTTAATAAATTCAAGCCAAGCCTTTTCTGTAATATCACTTTTCCCCTCACTTTCGATTTTACGTGCTTTTCTAAGGGCAGTTCTAGCCAAACCACTTTCTTTTATATAATCAGGTAAGTCCATAGGGATTTCATCCCTATCTTCAGATGCTATATCAATCATATAATCTGTTTCTTCTGGTGTTAGTCCTAATATTTTTGCTATTTCCTCAATCTTATTGATATTAGGTGGATTTCTTCTCCCTTTTTCAATATCACTCCAATAAGCTGGAGAGATATCTAACAGCTCTGCCATCTTTCTTAAACTTATTTCCTTTTGTTTTCTTTTTTCTGCAATAAAATCCCCAAACTTACTACTCATAATATACACCTCCTTTCACTGTCAGCATTATTTATTTAAAATTGAGTTTTGAACACTTAAATAATAGAAAACTGCTTATATTCCTGTTTTTCCTTAATGAAATTCAAATTTTTAAGTCTTATCCTTGCAGCTGTTAAAGATACGTCAAATATATCTGCAATTTCACGACTTAAGACATCTGCCCATAAATCTTTTTCAAAATCAGTTCCCATTTCATAACACATTCCCACCATACCTGCTGACTTAAATTTAGCTGTTACATATCTGGTAAAGATTTTCTTAGGCATTAATAATGCTGAAGCCATATAATCCGCCTGCCATTCAATCCAATCATCATCAGTTACAAGCTGCCTTTTCCCTGCACTTTCAATATCGATTGTACGGCATTTTATCACTGGCTCATTTGGGATAGCACTATCAAATAATGTCATCTGCATTTTATTAATTGTGTAAATATGTCTGTGTAAAAGCCAATGTGCTATCTCGTGTGCATGAGTAAAGCGGCCTCTTCTTAATTGATCTTCATTCAGAAGACTATTGTCTATTAATATAGTCCCTTCATTTACTGGTATTCTTTTCGCTTTATTATTATCTGCATCATATACAGGAATATAACAATCATTAAATACTGTCATTCCTAATATGGATTGATTATGTGTCAAATCTTGATAATCCATTTCCAATCCAGCATAACATTCTGAAAAATGCTCTACATCTAAACTGCAAGGCTCTTGAAGGACCTTTGAGTTATAATCCTGTAAAACTCTTTCTGCTAAATCATCTATCTCTACTCTTTTAAGAATAGGTGTACCATTATTTTTAGTTTTAAAATCTAATTGAATCAATCTACCATCCCTCTCATAAATGCATGTATGCTTCATTGCTAACACTATTATAATATGGCATATTATTCCTTGTCAAGAAATAAACATACAAAAACCGAAAAATAAGACAATTTTATTGAGATATCTTACTTTTCGTACATAACTTTTTCAATTCTTCTCTAATATTTTTGCTAGTGCCATAACAATACCTTTCAATTGCTTCTTTAATATTAAGAAATATTCCTTGAACCTTGCCAAACTGTGATACATTTTCAAAGATAGCTTTACATTTTATTAAACAAAGGTAGACTCCAACAAAATTCTAACTTTTAGTATTCAGTACCTCTATTATTTTATTTACGCAGCCATCCAAATCTTTGATAATCTGCTTAGACCAGAACCTCAGTACAATCCATCCTTCTTCTTCAAGCTTCCTTGTTACTTCTAAATCTCTTTCCATATTTCTTTTTATCTTTTTATTCCAGTATTCTTTATTTGTACCTGCAACATCTGTATTCTCCTTATAATTGTATCCATGCCAAAACTCTCCATCACAAAATACAGCAACTTTTTTAACCACAAATACAACATCAGGCTTTCCAATTAATTTCCTATAATTTTTTCTATAACGATAACCTCTGCTCCACAGTGCTTTTCTTAGAATACATTCACTCTTACTGTCTTTATTTTTTATTGCTCTCATATTTTTTCTTCTTTGTTCTGGAGTTAAATTATCCACTATTTTCACCTCAAATTTATTAGATAAAAACTGACTTGTTTAATTAATGCTAATTTTAATTTACCATTTTTTGTACACTATGCTTACATTTAAATCTATTCTGCTTGTACTAATACCATTTTTTTAATATAATGTATTATATGAGTAATAAAGGGGTTGATGCTAGTGGCCATTGCTGGAAACAGTTATACAATACAATTAAAGCCTTCTCATCTTGGTTGGGGAGATTATCGGTATACAAATACGAGAGATATTATCTACGGAGAAGGATATATTCCTTTACCCAAACCATATGCTAAAGCATTTAATATATTTAACTCGAATTATTCTGCTACAGGCCTGGGATATAATTTATTTCGTGCTTCATCTGTTGATGGTTTTTTAAATAACGTAACGCTTCTGGCCCAAGGTTCTTCAACTGCTGGAGATATATATGCTAAACAATTTTCTGTACATGGTAATCTTAAGATGATTGGGGCATGGTATGCGAGTCAAAATGCAACAACTAACAATTTAGTAAGAGTTACTTGGACATCCCCAACAGATATTCTTCTTGAAATAATTTAATTTAAAATCCACTTTGATAAATTATCTGTCAAAGTGGATTTTTGCTTTTGTTCATATTCTTATAATTCGGTTATAAATCAGATAACAATATCTGCCTATTAACAGAAAATATATCTCTAATGTTTTTATGTGTATAATGCTTGGACTCGTATGATTCAACAAGTTTAATCATATTAGATACACTCATTGCTGAACCAGAAACACCAGTAGCATTAACAATATCTATAATTTGAGAATTAATGTTCTTTCCAAAGCCACCTGCAATATATGAAAAAAAGGCAAGCGGATCACTAGAATTACTATAACGATTTAAATTTCCTATATAATTGTGAACCATTCTATTATGATGGTCATTGCTAATTGTATATTTACTGTATGCCTTATTATCTATAATAGCCTGATATCCATCTTTATCAGATAAAATTAAAACATCAGGCGTAAGGCCTATAGGTCCTACATGTTTTGCTTCAAAACCAAAAACATTTTGAAATAATTGCACAGTTGCTTTTTCAAAGTCTGAAGCCTCATCTCTCCCTTTAAAAGCCATTTCAAAGTACTCTGTCATAAATGCACCAACAGACCCTCTTGGATACAGTTTCAAAAGGGTTTCTTCTACCAGCTTGTCCTCAAAACCTGTCTGCTCAGAAATTTTATCTATAAGATCTGTCGTTATTTTGGTTATCGGCTGTTTTAAAGATTCAACAATATATGCTTTTTTAATCTTCTGTTCAGCAATAATTTTAGCTGTAATAGTCTTAGTTTCTGTAAGATTTCTAGTATCTTTCTTGTGCTTAGGGTCAAGGCCGTATTTTCTTTGAAAATATTCATGTTGTTCAGGTCGATCAATAAAAGGCGGTGAAACAGATAAAATCTGCTGAACTTCTAATCGTTTATCTTCAAGAATACGTACTTCACCATTATCTCTTTTTACAAGCTGTGTATATTCTAACCAGTTTACAATAGTATTTGCTAAATCCATTAAATGCCTATATGGATGTTCAAGATTGATATCACCTTTTGAAGATTTATATTTATCAAAAAAATCTTCTTCATGAATCATATCGCCGCTTTGTCTGAATTCTAAAATTTTACCTACAATATATCTATAACATTTATCTGTTTCATTTTCTGCCTTCGTAACTATAATTTTTGCAATTTCCTCTTCTGTCAAATATTCTATCTCTGGATCATTTAATAGTCTCAATAAAAATCTAAATGGTCTGATTTTAAATCTTGGGGCGACTTGAACTCCTCTGCTCAATGAAAAAGAAGATGGAAACTGATATTTTAAAATTTGGTTTTTCAAAACTTCAACAGGAGAGTCACCTGCCATTATGGCTTCACCTGCTAATGTTAACTTTATCTTTCCTGTTGATTCCTGTGTGAATATCAACCCTAAGCTTGTAAGCCATGCCTTATATGTTCGTGCTCCTCCGCCTGTCTGATCTCTGCGTTCCCCTTTACGCTTTAAACCTGCCTGCTCTAAGGCATCTTCAAAAGATAAATGAGACTCTCTCTGTCCCTGCCATTCTTGATCTAATGATAATTCAGCAAATGCTGATAATACTTCAGGAACAGAATTTAATTTTCGCTTTGGTCTTGTTACCCACCAGTAATTTAACAAACCTGCTACCCCCTATTCATTAACATTACATGGAACATTTTCATATTCAATACCTGCAAATGTTCTTAATACAGCTTCAAATATTATCTTTGCTCCTTTAGCTGGGACTGCATCCCTATCTGCCTTCTTACACTTTCCTTTGAACCCTTAAATAAATAATCATCTGGAAATGTCTGCAGTCTTGCTCTTTCCCTATTAGTTAATGCTCTTGGCTCAGCATAATGATATATATGAGTTCCACCGCCGCCTGAACCTGTTACTGTATAGGCTGGTCTATTAGGATCTAATCTTTTATATATTTGACTTATCTTTGCCCCTTTAACATTCAATCGAAGATGCTCAGGTAAATCTGCCGTGAAAGCATTTTCTCCAGGTCTTATATATTTTAATCTCTCTGTTACTATTGCTGATTGTCTTGTCAATTCATTATTCGGTGCATCTTTCGGAATTGGTGGTACTTCTAATGCTGTTCTACAGGTATTATCTAAGTCTTTATACGGAACCGGAGAAGGAACTTTAAATTCATACGGTAAATCTTTTCTAATACCTATAATAATTATTCTATGACGTGCCTGCGGTATACCATATTCTTCAAACTTATATAAATGAGGATATAATCTATATCCAGCCTCTCCTAAATCATTAAGTATCTTTTTAAACGCTCCACCATCATTTGCCGACTTTAAACCGCCTACATTTTCAGCAAGAAACCACATTGGTTTGAACTTTTTCAATACTTTTACCCCATAAGTGTACAATGGTCCATATTCTCCATTAAATCCTTTTTGTTCGCCTACAACCGAAAAGTCATTGCATGGAAAACCAAATGCAAGGGCATCTATGGGTTGCAAAGAATCTATGTTCAACTTCCTTACATCCTGACATATAACCGATTCAGGATTATCCGGACATATATTGTGTATGTAAGTATCACAAGTATCTCTGTCATAGTCATTTGCCCATTTATGAATTATTCTATATTCCTTATTTTCTATTTCTGCTGTTTTTGCTCCATAAGCCAGCCCTCCAGGACCACAAAACAGTTCTCCTAATTCAAATTTCATTTAAAATCCCTCTCTTGTCTATACTTTTTCACCATTTGTTAGTATAAAGTTTCTCTCAAATTTTGCTTCAACAGCTTCTGCTATTTGTTCTAATTCTGCTATTGTAAAACTTTCTCTTTTTAGTTTTGAATTAAGATTTTGAGGAGATTTTCCTAACCTCCTTGCTAATTCTGCTACACTGATATTACTTCTAACGCACAGTACCTTAATTTGTTCTGAAATTTTCATCTTTCCCACCCCATAATAAGTGAAAATCTTCTCTAAGTATAAACGTTTTATTTTATACTGTCAATTATTTTGTTTAGCAACACATGAATGAAATTAAATTTATGCATTAATACAACAAAAAAGCACATAGCCTTCCATTCTTGTTGATATAAAGTGTATTTTGTTCATGCAATTTCATAAATCTTGCATACTCTCATACCTTCACCAACTCCCCCTCATATTTCTATCTCTCAATTTATATTTGCCAAAAAGTGCACCCCCGGGGGTTCAAATCCCCTCAAAACCTTAGTCTACGGAAACATAAAACACACATGAAAAAAAGGGGCAAATTGCCCCAAGCCTTTGATTTCAAGCTATTTCTTCTCTATCAACGCAACGCACTCCACGTGTGCTTTCTGTGGAAACATATTTATCTGTAGCAGCAAAAAAGCCCTGATTTCTCAAGGCTTTTATATATCGTATCAATGTGTTGTTCAAATTTCGAAAGTATATATTCTAATCTAATACTCACTCTAACTATTCACAAAAAGCCTTAATTTCATTGATTAACCATTCAAAGTTATCACGCCAACATGCTTTCATCCCTTCTTTATTTTTCCATATAGCCTCAGGTCCAGTTGTTCTATCTAAATCTATGCGAAATATTCCATTCTCTGATTTTACAACTTGTGCTGTACGATTTTGCCCACATTGATAACACTCATTAATATTATCTGATTCTAATATAACTGCACAGAAGTTTTCCATAGAGCGAACTTTTAATACTACAGATAATTTGTTTCTAAAAAACTCCTCATCAATATATTTGTGTCTGTTTAATATTACATATCTCTTATTTCTAATTTTCTTTAATTTATCACTATATAGTAAAGAAAGAACTTTTTCTGGTTTTAAAATATTATTTCCTTCAACTAAGCAAAAAACAACATTTTTATCATTAATTTTACAAACATATATTTTATCATCCACTATTTTTGCTTTGTTAAGTATCTTATCAATACCACCAATAGGAATTTCAATATGATAATTTTTATTAGTAGTTTTTATTTGATTATAGCTATTATCTTGAGAAGCACAACCATCATCTAACGATATATCATAAATGTATATACCACCAGGTGAATTTAATTCCTGTGTCTTATTCATAATATTTAATGGTTCTAATTCTTTACCTTGTGGATTAAAACCATAGACATACGAATGTGGATTTTTAACTGTCTCATCACCACCCATTGTAACAAAATTATAGCATCCATTTTCTATTGCTCTGACTTTATTATATTTATACCACTTGTCATAAACAACATTTCCACCAGTACTATTAATAATAACATCAACACCTTTTAATCCATACATCCTACTAAATAATGAATGATTACAATCGTAACAAATAGTCATTCCTATCCTATATTCCTTATATATGATAGGTTCAAACATTGTCTTCGATAGTTCACGGTAATTTTCTATATCAAAAGCTGAATATTCAGTCATAGTGTGTTTTATATAAAGTGCATTAACTGTTTCATTTTGATTTGCAAAAGCATTAGCATAAACACTAAAAATAGGGG
>NZ_AZQP01000030.1 GCF_000601455.1 Fervidicella metallireducens AeB | reverse complement strand
GCTTAATCATATTATCATGATTAGTGACTTATGTCAACTAACTTTTTTATTTTTTATCGCCGTGTTCTGGCGACTTGTATATAATAACACATGTAAAAGTAATAATATCCTAATAGAACATAATTATTTTAAATTACATCAATAATACTAACTATATCTTTCAAATTCTCCAACTATCTAGTATTGATATTCCCGGTAGGGTTGATCGGTTATTTTTATCCCTGCAAAGTTTATTGTAACCATATATCTTTCTTTTATACTAAAAAAATTGTGTTCCTATTATTAATCTTCCAACCTTATCCTTCAAAGGGTAAGGTTTTTAAGATTATTATTTAAAAATGCATTAGAATTTAAATCAAAATAATTGGAGTACTTAATAAAAGTCTGTCCTACAACGGGTATTTGCTTTAATTAACTGTATATAACACATATATCATTGCCACCCACTACCTCCCCCTTTAAATACTTAATATATTTTATTATCCCTTAATAGAAAATCATGGCTGACACAAATATCTCTTCTTCACCTAACATTCCTATTTGCGATAAAAAAAGACGGCATATGCCGTCTTTTTTATTACTTTTCTCCACAAAGGTGAAGTAAAGCTTCCCATCTTCTATCTACTTCAGCTTGAATCTCAGCAATTAAATGCTCATTTTCAGGCTTAAATAGATGTCTGAATCTTCCTTGTGGTTTTAACCATTCAGTTATTGGCTTCTTTTCAGCTGGTTTGTAGTTTAGCTTATATACTCCGTTTTCAACTTCATATATTGGCCAGAAACAAGTATCAACTGCAGCCTTTATTAAATCTAATTCTGTTGAAGTGTCACATCTCCATCCTCTTGGACATGGAGTTAATACATTTAGGAATGCTGCTCCTTTAGTGTATATAGCTTTTTCAGCTTTATTATATAGGTCAAACATATACTTAGTTCCTGGAATTGCTGGAACAGTTTGAGCAACATATGGTATATTGTGAGCTGCTATTATTTCAGTTAAATCTTTTCTAGTTTGAGTCTTTCCTGGTATTACTTTACCTGCTGGTGAAGTTGTAGTATCAGCTCCCTTTGGAGTAGCTGATGATCTTTGTATACCAGTGTTCATGTAAGCTCCGTTATCGTAGCAAACATAAACCATATCGTGTCCTCTTTCCATAGCACCTGATAATGATTGAAGACCGATATCGTATGTACCACCGTCTCCACCAAATGCTATAAACTTATAAGTGTCATCTATCTTTCCGTTTCTTTTCATTGCAACATAGCAAGCTTCAACACCACTGATTGTTGCAGCAGCGTTTTCGAATGCTGAGTGAATGAATGAGTCTTTCCAAGCAGTATATGGATAAAGACATGTTGAAACTTCTAGACATCCTGTTGCTGAACAAGTTACAGCCTTATCTTCTTCCTTAAGAGCTTTTAGTACCCAATTTACAACCATTGGGGCACCGCAACCTGCACACATTCTATGTCCACCAGTTAATCTGGCTGGTTTTTTTGATAATTCCTTTAAATTAGGCATTACTTTGCACCTCCTATTCCCTTACTCCAAGGTAGTTGTAAACTTCGTACTTACCTGTTTCTATTGCTTTGAATAAGTCGTTGTATACTGATTCAATATCGTTAACAGTAACGTCTCTTCCACCAAGACCATAGATGTATCCTGGAACTATCTTTCCTTCAGCAGCTCCGTAAAGCGCTGATCTTACTTCATTATGTAATGGAGCAGCTACACCAGTAAATCCATCTACTTTATCCATTACAGCTACTGCCTTAACATTCTTAAGAGCAGCAACTAATTCTTCAGCTGGGAATGGTCTGAATGATCTTATCTTTATAAGACCAACTTTCTTTCCTTCAGCTCTCATCTTATCTACAACTTTCTTAGCAGTACCAGCTGTTGAGTTGATAATAACCATAGCTGCTTCTGCATCTTCCATTTTATATTCTTCGAAAAGACCGTATTTTCTTCCAGTTAACTTTTCAAATTCAGCAGCAACTTCAAGAATTACTTTCTTAGCATTTCTCATAGCTTCTGCTTGTTGTCTCTTATGTTCGAAATAGTGTGGTGGTAAATCTAGTGGTCCCATAGCTACTGGATTTTCTCCTAGTAATGAATATGGGGCAACTCTTTCTCCTACGAAAGCCTTAACTTCTGCATCTTCACACATTTCTAAGTTTTCAACTGCATGACTTGTTATGAATCCATCGTAGCAAACCATTACAGGAAGTTGAACATCAGGATGTTCACCTATTCTTATAGCTTGAATGAAGTTGTCGTATGCTTCTTGAGCATTTTCTCCATATATTTGAATCCAACCTGAATCTCTAGCACCCATTGAATCTGAGTGATCGTTGTGAATATTGATTGGACCTGATAAAGCTCTATTAACAACAGCTAATACAACTGGTAGTCTTGATGAAGCTGCTATGTAAAGCATTTCCCACATAAGTGCAAGACCACATGATGATGTAGCAGTCATAACTCTACCGCCTGCAGCTGAAGCTCCTATACAAGCACTCATAGCACTGTGTTCTGATTCTACAGCTACGAATTCACTTGTTACTTGTCCGTTTGCAACAAACTGTGAAAAGTATTGAGGAACTTCTGTTGAAGGTGTTATAGGGAAAGCCGCAACTACATCTGGATTTATTTGTCTCATTGCATAAGCAACTGCTTCGTTACCGCTTAAGCTTACTCTCTTTGCCATTTTGTTTCCTCCCCTCAATTATTCTTCTACTACAAAGTCAAGTGCACCAAACTTACATTGCTTAGTACATACTCCGCAGCCTTTGCAGTGATCAAAATCGAATCCCTTTATTTTTCCGTCTTCTGGGATTATTGAGTTATCTGGACAAACAACCCAGCAAAGCATGCAGTGCTTACATTTATCTTCATGCCAAACTGGTTTCATTGATCTCCAGTCTCCTGTCTTAAACTCTTCAGCGTTACCTGATTTAGTTATAACACCACCTGGAGTAATATCTTTCCATGAAACGTTAGGAGTTATTTTCATCATTTTTTCTTTCATGTTACTTCACCTCCTGGAGGGATCTCTTTAGAGCTTCCATGTTCTTTGGAACAACCTGTGGCTTATTAGCAAACTTATGCTTAAATGAATCTTCCATGTTGTTTAAAAGAACTTCTTCTGATATAACTCCACTTACCTTAACAACTGCAGCAAGCATTGGAGTATTTGGGAAGTTTGCTCCTAGAGTTTCTTCTGAAATCTTTCTTGCGTCTATTGTATAAACTCTTCCGTCATACTTTAATTCTTTTCTTATTTCTTCTGGAGTCTTTGAAGTGTTAACGATTATTGCTCCATCTTTCTTTAATCCTGCTGTTACAGGAACAGATTTAATAAGAGTTTCGTCAACTACTACAACATAGTCTGGTTCATAGATATTGCTATGAACTCTTAGTGGTTCATCACTGATTCTGTTGTATGCTGTTATTGGAGCACCCATTCTTTCTGGGCCGTATTCAGGAAATCCCTGAATATACATTCCTGTCTTAAATGCAACTTCAGCTAGTAATAATGAAGCTGTCTTAGCGCCTTGTCCACCACGTCCGTGCCAACGGATTTCTACAAGCTTTGCCATTAGGATATCCTCCCTTCACCTTAAAAGATGTTATTGTTATATAACAGTTTTTTAAATGCTGTTATATTCTAATACAGTTTTCTAAAAATAGATTGTTCCAGACAAATTAATTGCCATTTTGCTAAGTTTCTGAATATAACAGCTGACAATTTAAATTGTAACAGAGTGATTTTTCCATGTCAAGGTTAAGGTATTTTCCTACTAAAAAAAACATAACATGACAAAATAGGAACACCATTTAACAGCAACTCCGTTACATTAAACAGTTATAGTATTCCAATTAAAAATTCTTTTTAAACATAAAAAAGCACCTTTTTAGGTGCTATAATGGAAAAATCAAATATTTAATCATTACCATTAAAATAAATCCAGGAACATTTAAAAAACCCACCATCGCTGCAGTAGCTGGATTAAGGGGAAAACTTATCTTAACCCCTAGTATATTCATTAGCCAGTTTATACTACAGATAACAATTCCGCCAATTATAATTTTAAATCCACCCTTTATAATTAACGCAATAGGGTTATTTTTACTTTTTATTATGGATATTATTATAAGAAGCAATATAATTACTCCCAGATAAACAACAACCGTTGTATCAAACTTTAAAGGCACACTTATCCCTCCAATACCAGTATATCCTCAATAATATATATGCAGCATTGAAGGTATATATTATTTTTTATGCCCCAGCTTTACATTTTGCCTTTTTCAATAGATATGAAAGTTTTATAATTGCTGCCTTCTCCCTGTAAATAGCATAATCAATTAAGTCTGGTTCATTAACTGTGTCAAAGTATATCCTTATACTTTCCAGCTCATTTAAAGCGTCTCGTATTTCACGGACGATTTCTGAATCTTCATTGACACTGGATAGCTTGATATTGTTGATACTTTTTATTGCCCTGTTTATTAACCATGTAGTTGAAACCTGTCCATTATTCTCCATATAATCATCCCCTTAACATGAATCTATATACATTATTTCCATTTTAAGGTTGATATATACAATGTAACCATAAAAAAGACCATTATTCAGAGATAAATTGTTATCCTGAACTATGGTCTTTTTTATAATATATTAAATTATATAAAATTCTTATAACTCATACAAAATTAAATTTATCTGTATGTAATCCAAACAAACTTCTTTCCTTTTTCAAATAAACTCCTTTCACCAACACCCCTCAAACCCTTGATACCACCGCCCTGTTATCTTATCCCTTATTTCCCATTTGTACCCTTTTTCCTGTTTCCTATCTCTTAAAGTCCTTTCATTCCTCAATTTTTGGGGCAAAAAATGAAAATAAAGTGCTTGTAGGGAAAAGGGTTAAGGGGGAAGGATTAAGGAGTTTTATTTCCATTTCTCCTCTCCATTTTTTCTCTCATGATTTCTTCTAATCTATTGATTTTACTGGGTTCGAGCCTTATTCCTTGTTCCTTATCCCTTAAAACTTCTAAAAAAATGGCTTACAGGGCTTTTCTTGACCCTAATAAACCATGTTTTCTGCAAGAACTTTATTTGCATTTTAAAAAGAATTTACAAAATGAAAGAAGTTTATTTAATGGAGATATAGATACAGTGTTAAGGAAAAAAAGGTTTTAAAGCTTGATGATATTATGAATAAATGTTTTCATTTGACTCCAACACACAATCCAACAGTTATGAAATTAACAATTTGCTTTTTTGATATTGTAACCTTGAACAATTACATTGATAATCTTCATTATCATTACTCTTTTTTATTAAGGAATTACAATTACTACAATATATTATCTCATAAAAACTTATTACATTATTTGTAAACTGTTTTATTTCATCCTTAGATACTCCTTGTGCCCACTCATTGTAATGACACCCATTTGTATTTCTTATAAATTTAGAACTATTTATAGCATCCAATACTTTTGAGTTTAAATTATAAAATTCTTTATTCTTCTTTAGTTTTGAATATAGATTATTCCAAATATCAGCAATTGTATATTTATCCTGATACTTAGCAGGAATCGATAACTGCAAAGAATATCGTAACTTTGATAAGAGTAATTCTAAGAAAATACCCGTCACAGAAGCAAGGATACTTTTGTCTGTTTTGTGATTATTAGAAAGTTGTATTAACTTTTCAATTTCAGACCTAGTATCATCTAGTATAGGTCCCTCGTCTTTCACCCACTCGCATATTTCAATATTTTTAAACTTACTATTTCCACCGTACAGTTTTTCTAACTCAAGAATTTCTCTATATAAAACAATATCGTGAGTTGTAATAATTAATTGATGTTCTTTAAATTCAGAAAAAATAAGATTTATTATATTGATTCTATGTGCAGCATCAACTGATGTAAATATATCATCTAAAATTAAAAATTTTAACTCCTTATTTTTCAAACATTCTCTCTTATATAATGCTAAGAATATCGACAATCCTAAAGTATCAAGATGTGCTTCACTATAATATGCTCTTGGGTCCTCACCATCCTTCTCATAGAAACTTGCTTCTATTATGGCACTTCCCTTGCTTGAAGAATCTTTTATTTTTAAATCAATACCACCTATATTTTCTTCAGGATGCATACTATTATAGTAACTATTAATATCTTCTCTAATATCATTGTATATTTCTTGTACAGAACTTTTACGCTGACGAACTAATTCTTCATAAAATTGCTTAGTAATTATATATTTTTTATTTAAAAGATTATATTTATTAGTTTTCTTATTTAAATGTATAAAATTATCATGTACAACTTTTAAGTCATTTTTCAATCTAATTGCTTGGTCAACTAATAATACAGTATTATTTGGAAGCACCTTGTTGATATACTTATTTTTTAGATGATTGGCATTTTGATAAATAGATTGGTCCCAATTTGGTAAATTCTTTTCAATAATATTTTCTTGTATACTTTTAGGAACTAATTTTATGAACTTTTCAATATTATCCTCAATTATCTTACATAAATATTCAATATTTTCATCGTTAAGTTCTTTATTTATACTTCTAATCTTAACTACATTATCTTTCCACCATTTAAGTTCTGACTGCAATATATCATAATCTCTTTGGAATTCCTTTTTAATTGTTGAATACTCTGAATTTTCATCTATTCTCTTATTTACTCTTTCTATAACACTTGATACATCTATCGGACTTTCACAAAATGGGCATAATGATTTATTATCTTCCTGTAACCATCGAATACCAGTAGTAAGAAATTCCTCATAAAAAACAATCATTTGTTTCTGAACCAAATCAAGTTTTGAGTTGATATTATCGAAAATTATTTTTGCAAACTGTTCAGGTGATTTTTTATCAATTACTTCATTTAATAAATTTAAAAGACCTCTTATAACTACATCCTGACTTATATTACCCATGCTTTTTACATAATCATCAACTTTTTTTATGTATTCTGGTATTTCCTCTAAATTCTTTAGAACTTCTAAATTAAATTGCTTGCCTCTATCTATAAGTATTGAGGTAATATTGTCAGTAGTAACTGAATTTAAATCCTTTATATCAAGAGTAGCCTGAATACTCTTCTTATGATTAACAATCTCTGTTTGGAGATTACTTAATTCCTCTTGAAACTTATCAACTACCCCTTTAGAAGCATTTTCGAATTTATTTATTTCAACAAGTGGTAAGAATTGTTTTAATAAATCATATCTTTCCTTGGGTTGAGCAAAAACTGCGTTTAATAGTTGAGAACGTCTTAAAATATTTATGTTTCCTGTTACGCTATTATTTATTTTATATGCTAATGTATCCTTTTTAGGTTCTTCTCGGTTGGATAATATACTCCCGTCCTTAAACTCCACTTGAACCTTTATATCTTGAAAACCTGCGGATATATTAGGAGCATGTTTTTGTAATGATACTTCCCTACATGATGATGAAATATGCTTAATATCCTTTGTTAATGCATATTCAATACCATCAATAATTGAACTTTTACCTTTACCATTTTCACCAAAAATAATTAAAGATTTGTTATCTAAATCTAAATATGTATTACACCTTATTCCCCTTAAATTCTCAATCTCAATACTTTTTATCATATTTTGTTAACCCCCTGCTCAATTGCCTTATAAATCTCCTCCTGATTATCATATTTATTTTGTTCAAACAAGTCTTTAAAAATATTACTATACTCCTGTAACCAATCTTGTTGTAGATTTAGTTTATCTATTGTTTTCTCCAATATTTCAGATGCAAAAGATTTATCATCCATCCTTATCCACCCCAACCTTCTAAAAGTTACTGACAAAAAATACTCTTTATAGTATATTATTCGATATGAATCTTCAATTTCCTCTATTTCCCATAATATAAATTTATTATTCATACTTCATATAGAAACCACATAAAGAAACTTGTTATCCTTATATATGACCTATACCTACCATTTAAAATTACAACTACATCCCCTACTATCTAATATTTGATTAATTTCCTTATAAATCCTTCCCATATACCTTGGCTTTACTCCTGCTGTTTCTGCTAAACTCCATAGCGTTATTTCTTTTCCCTGCATTTCTAATTCTTCTACAGCCCATTTAATTTTTCTTATATAAAATTCTTCTATACTTTCAACTTCGGATTCTATATATACCTTAATTAACGGTAGTTTTTCTCTCTTTTTAGAAAGCCATCCGCTAATCCCTAGTTTACTCCCTATCGTTGTCCAAGTTATACGCTCAGGCTTACCTTCTTTCATTTCCTTTACCACTTCCTTCACTCTTGGAAGTAGTTCAGCATCCCTTTTAGCCCAATCAACAGTCTTTACTGATGTTTTTATCCTGCGGTAGTTCCCTTCCAGCCATTTAACATCATATTTTTTCAGCCAATCATATAATCCATCATTATTTCTTCTTATCTGATTACTACTTTTATCGGGATATTGGGCGTGAAGTTTACGCCATTTTTCTCTATACTTTTCTCTTTTTATTTTAAATTCTTCAGTATCGGTATACTTCTTGTGAAGGTATTTTCCACCGCCGTTAAATTTCCAAAATGCTTCAATTCCAAGTCTATCGATACTTTTTCTAATTGTCTTGGTGGATGATTTTAATACTTCTGCAATTTTTCTAATCGATAATCCTGACTGGGCAAGTTCTATCAGTCTCTGGTCCCACAGTTCCTGATAAGTATCAATATTATTCTCATCTTCATCATTAAAACCAAGTTTTATATTAAACAAATCAGCGACAGGAATATCAAGAAACCTCGCTAATAATAGATATCTTACTGTATAAGTTGTTCTATTATTTTTTCGTATCATATCTGATAGCCAACCTCCACTATTATTTGATACAGGAGATTGAACAAGTTTTAAATATTCATGTCCGTAAAAGTCTACAAAACCTTGCTTTAATTTCTTCTGATGAATATAGTTGTTCATTCTTGCATAGCCTTTTTCAACTAACTTAACCCGAAACTGACTTTGAAACCATTCAGGCTCTTTAAATCCAAACTGATTGTTTAAAAGTATTTCTGCATCCTCTTGCATCCAAAGCATCTTCTCCATTAAATCATCTGGGTAATTTATTTCTTTTTCTACTTTACAATTCTCCTTAGATGCACTAATAAATCTCTGTCTGTTTCCTGCTCTTATAAGTTCCGTACTATTATATAGGGGTATTTTATGTTTAGAACATACAAATACCCCTGTAACCTGATGGCTTCTATGCCAGTATGTTTCCCCGCATGCCTCTATATCTTCTTTGAAGCATTCGGGGCAAAATCTAAAATACTTATTTAAGGTAATGGAATTTGATATTAAACCTACTCTTATGTAGGAAACAGCACCCTCACCGTTTCTTATAGTTTGAATTATTTTATCAGCCCGCTTTTGAGGAATAAATGCTGCAAGAAAAGGAAATAAGGTGTGCTTAAAGATAAAGTATTCTGCTGTATATTTTGTATTTACAGGCATATTTTCGATTAATGCATTCAGTTGTGTAGGCAGTTCCATTGCTGCTATATAGTTCCTTGTTCCAAACAAGTCCTCAAAGTTGTGTATTTCTCTTATATTCCCGCTTCTCATGCAATACCGTGCCAATGTACTATATAATATTTCATCTGGATAAGGTGTTGGAAAGAAGTTCACGATACCACTTCCTTAGAAAAAATATCATCTTCAAAACTAATGATATATCCTGATTCTTTTATAGCCTCATAGGCGCTTTTATTATCCTTTTTCCCCTGTTCAACAATTGTTCGAATATCAGATGAGTTTACAGCATTTCGCCTTGATTCTCTTTCTTCCATTTTACCTATTGCCTTTTTCCCTATTCCTCCCACTTCTTCATCTTTAAGTTGTCCTATCACACCTTTTACCATATAATCTGTACCTAATTCTTGATTTTTTGAAGACATAGCATCAATTATTTTTTGTGCCTTTTTAATATCTACACCTAACTCAACAAGTTTTGCCAGAGCCTCTTTTTTTACCTCTTCAAAACCTTCTTGTCTTAGTTTCTTTTGTTCTTTCTTTACCTTTTTAGCCCGCAAGTCCAGGTTAATAGATTCTTTTGTGCGTGTTAAATAATCAGTATAATCAATGTCCGCCATATAGATGTCCTCGTACTTAATAATCTCTCTCAGATTATTCGTCTTCAATGCAGTAATCATTGGCTGAATCAGTTTTAAATTCTCTTTTGCCACCTTTCTAATAATATACGGAGTTATCTCTTCCTTTCCTGATGAAATGGCGTAGGCTTGAGCAATGGCATAGACTTTTTTCAGCAAATCAGGTATCCCTTGTGTTTCTTCATATAAAATACTGCTTATTTCAGGAGTAAAGGGAGTTTCTTTCCTCGTCCACTGGTAGTGCCATATAGAACTTACTAATAAATCCCACACCTCATCTTTTTGAATCCTGTCAAATACCATATCACCACCAAGACCTGACCCTCTTGTGCCTGTCTGAAATCCCCCTGAAGTACCTTAACTGCCTTTGGGGTTCCCTCTAAAATAACTGGCACCCCTACATTATTTACAAGGTTTACAAAGAAATTCAGCATTTTTTCGCTTCCTCCTGATTTAGCCATGCTTAAATGCTGGATTTCATCTATAATTAATATGCCTAAAGAGCAGTTTCTAACTACCTGATTCATCACCGTCATCATGGCATCTGCTGTTGCCCTTGTCCTAATCATCTTTTGATAATAATTGGTTCCCAACAGCCTGTTTATTTCTGAAAAAAATTCATACAGTAATCCCTTGATGGACCCGTCATGAGGACACTCTAATTTTACCCATACTACTTGATACGCTGAAAAAGGGATGCCTCTATACTCCGAATGAACAATAACTTGTGGATACATATTTAGTATACGCTTTAATGAAGATGTCTTCCCTAATCCTGATATGCCTATAAGAGTAAATCCAAAGGATGATGGATAAAATACGTCATCATCCTTTGAATTTACAGGATTCATTCCATAGTAGTCTCTGCAAAAACCCTGAGCCAATTTGCTTTCAAACGGATTTCGGAAAACATACCCTTGACGCATGGTACGTGATATCTTTCTTTCCAGTTCTATGTTCATTGGTAAGGGCTGAAAGACTTGAAAAAGCCTGTCTACCATATAAATTCTGTAGTGGCTGTCCAACTTCCTTTCATTTTGGTGGTATTGAGGATAAAAAGCCAGTTTTTCTACCACTTTATGAGGAGAAAGAAGATTTGGAAGTGCTTCTATGAAAGAATTATCCTGATAATCCGGTATTACCTGTTCCTTATATTGTGCTTCTTCTGCCCTTCTTGCTGTTTTTTCAATCTTCCTGTTTCCCCTTATGTTTTTTACCCTCTGCCTGTTGCTCTCTGCAGTACTTGTCTCCCTTTTATAATCTTCGTCAGCCTGTTTTACAATATCTTCTATTTCTGCAATCAGTTTTGTTTTTGCTTGTGCCACAGAATCTTTATTCTTATCTTTCTGCATTCTTTCTACCGCTAATAAATACTCTATTTCCTCAATTGCTTTATCTTTATACCTTGTACTGCTCTCTGTTAAAAAACATTTCTCATATTCCTTAAGATTATCGCCACAGACATAAATGCAGTTCATATTGGGCGGGTCGTAACTTATATTTACTCTCCATCGTCTATTTGTCCGTGCATTTGCAAATACATCATTTTTTCTCCTGATAAATAACTGATTCTGGATTAATTATGATTTTTCTTATATTTGATAACAACTAGATATATGAATCCCAATATTGTTAGCAATGCAAAGATGGCAGTAAACAAGTACGAAGAAGATTGACCTGATAGATAAATTGCTGTTGGTCCGTCTGCACCGCCTATGATTCCTATTGAGCCTGCTTCTCTTGTATCTATATTCAATTTATGAGACAAATACAATGACAGCAGATAACTGGAAAATAAACTAATAAATGCTACTAAAGCACATATAACAGTAAATATAGTAATCATCTTTATTGATTTTTCTTTTTTCATACCTTATTCACTCCAAATATTCTCTTTTTTACGAAAGCATTGTATTATCTATTGCTTACTTATTTTAATAATATTTCTTCCATCTGTTTTATCAATGATAAATAAAGCATTGTCATTTATAAAAAGGCTATTAATTTGTGTAAAATCAACATCGCTTCTGTCAAGAGTAACATCCAGAACTACTTTATTATCTTTCACAAAAACTAATTTTTAAAATATGTCATCATCCAGTTGATGTTCTCCGCTCTTATATACAAACATTTCTCCATTATAAATTACATTGCCCTCATTATTCACTATTACACTATAAACAGTGCAAGTCCCAAAATACATTGTTCTTTGCAGTTTGCAGTTTTATGTATTCGAACATGATAATCCCCCTATTTACATGTATATCCGTATTCTTATGTGAAAAATGCTATATTCCATAGTGAATTAAATACTTGTTTCCTGTTATAGCCTCAGTTATTTTTTCAATGAGAAGTTGAAGTTCTTTTGCCTTGAAGTGATTATTTGCCTTTATAATAATATCCCTGAATTGCTTGAGGGATTCCTGTGGGATAAGCGTTACACCACAAGAATCTAATCCAGTACCTGGCTGTGTCGTAACCTGAAAATAAGTCTTTATTGCCATTAATTCTTCATTATACTTTATAATTAATTCTTCAATTAAATCATCGCTGACAGAAATACAATAGTATTTTTCAGGTTCATAAACACTATACCATTTGTTTTCTTCAAAGTAATCTATTATTCCAAACTCATGCTTTGCCAAACTATCACCCCTCTGAAAATGTATATAAATCTATTAACTTTAATCATATACATGAAAATGAAAATCTTTTGGTATAAAAGAGCGGATATACCCCATATCTTCTCTCGTTAAATTTCCATTAGTACACCGTCTAAAAGCTCTATATTGTTCATTCTTATCTCCATCCCTGTAATTTAAATAAACTTTATTACACATTTTTCTACTAATGTGTACCGTATACATTTATTTTACACCACTTCATCTATAGAAAGCATCTATATTTTTATAACCACATTCAAAAATACCCAACACCAATAGATAAACTTTAATTATCGATTATACTTAAATGTGAATAAATAACTTTATTTTTATTTTGATAGAAATTTACCGCTTATGAAACAACTTTTCTGTTTCTAAAAATTTTTATCCATATGATTTTTGGGGGCAAAAATGAAAATAAAGTGCTTTTAGCCTTATTCCTGTTCCTTATCTCTTGAAACTTCTAATAAAAAAACATGGCCTACAGGGCTTTCCTTTGCCCTAATAAACCATGTTTTCTGTAAGAACTTTATTTTCCTTCTATCAATAATTTGCAAAATGAAAGAAGTTTATCTAAGGTATACATCCTATTTAACTAACCTAAATTTCACGTCTTCCTTCCAGTGCCTTTGTTAAGGTTACCTCATCAGCATATTCTAAATCCCCACCAACTGGAACTCCGTGAGCAATTCTGGTAACCCTTACCCCTAGAGGCTTCAGAAGTCTCGCTATATACATAGCTGTTGCCTCTCCTTCAACGTTTGGGTTAGTGGCTATTATTATCTCTTTAGTTTCACTATTAATCCTTGATAATAATTCTTTAAGTCTGATATCATCTGGTCCAACCCCTCCTAAAGGAGATATTGCACCATGTAAAACATGATATAAACCCTTAAATTCCCTTGTTTTCTCCATGGCGATTACATCACGTGGTTCCTGAACTACACAAATTAAATTGCTATCTCTAGCATCGTTTTTGCATATTGGACAAAGGTCAGAATCAGATAAATTGCCACATACAGAGCAATACCTTATGTTTTTCTTAGCTTCAACTATTGCTGAAGCTAATTTTTCTGCTTGTTCCATATCTATGTTCAAAATATGAAAAGCCAGCCTTTGTGCCGTTTTTGAACCAACACCAGGAAGTTTTGAAAATTCTTCTATAAGCTTCAGTACTGATTGGGGATAAAAATTCAAAAATCTCACCCCTTAATTAGAACATACCTGGTATATTAAATCCTCCAGTTATTTTTCCTAACTCATTTGCCATCATTTCGTCAGCAATTTTAAGAGCCTCATTAACTGCTGCCATGATAAGATCTTGAAGCATTTCTACATCATCAGGGTCAACAACTTCCCTTTTTATCTTTATATCAATAACTTCCTTTTTACCATTAACTACGGCAACAACAGCTCCGCCGCCAGCAGATGCTTCAACTGTTCTAGCTTCAACCTCTGCCTTTATGTCTTCCATTTGTTTTTGAATCTTTTGAGCTTGTTTTATAAGATTATTTACATTTCCTCCCATTGAAGGAAACCCACCTCTTGCCATACTATTACCTCCTATTTTCTATCATAACTTATTATATGTTATACACCATAATATTGTACCATCATATTGAAAAGTATTCAATTTATTTCGATAATATTCTCCCCAAATAATTCCTTTGCCTTTTGTATACTTTCATCAATATCATTTTTATTATCATTAATGATAAAACCTATTTTTATTTTCTTATTAATAACCTTTGTAAAATACTCCTCAACAAGCTGTCTGTTTTCAACTTTTTCAAGATTTTCTTTACAGAAAGAATATTCCTTATCAAAGACTATATAAATATAATTTCCTTTTACATCTTTAACATCCCCAGGTTGCAGATAGGCATAAACACTCATCTTTTTATTTGCCTTTAAAAGATTTAAAACATCATTCCATACCCCTCTTATTTCATCTATTGATAAGTCTGCCGATAGCTCATCAGTAAAATCACTTTCCTGTTGCCTTAATTTTATTTCATTATGTGCCTTACCTTGAATTGGAGCTTTCTCTATATTTTCTGACTTTAAATCCTTTACTTTAGATATATTTATAGGTATTTCCCCAGAATTAATTTTTTCTTCAAGGCTATTCAACCTGCTTAGTATCATCTCAGGAGATGTATCATATTCCTTCTTGCATAATTTTATAACAGCCATTTCAATCAATATTCTTGGCTGAGATGTATTTTTAACGTTTTCTTCTGCCTGCACTGCAATATTAATCGCCCTCATTATCTCTTCACTTCTTATTTTTCTGGACTGTTCCTTAAGGAGTCTAATTGTATCCTCACTTAAATCAATAAGCTCATCAGGGTTTTTACTTATTTTAACCATCAATAGGTTTCTGAAATGTTTAATAATCTCCTTTGTAAATAGAACCACATCTTTACCATTTAGAATGACTTCATCAATTATCTTCATTGCCTTTTGTACATCACTTTCGATAATTGCATCTGCCAGATTAAATATATGTTCATTAGATGCCAACCCAAGCATATTTATTACATCATTGTATTCAATTTTGCCCTCTGACATAGACATTGCCTGGTCTAGTATAGACAAAGCATCCCTCATTGCTCCGTCAGATATTCTTGAAATTATACTTAATGTTCTATCCTCAACTAAAATACCGTTTTTATTTGTAATACTCCTTAGCCTTCCGTTTATATCCTCCGTTTTTATTCTCTTAAAATCAAAGCGCTGGCACCTTGATAATATTGTAGGTGGAACCTTTTGGGGATCAGTAGTCGCCAATATAAATATTACAAATGATGGAGGTTCTTCAAGAGTCTTCAGTAATGCATTAAATGCAGAAGTAGATAACATATGAACCTCATCTACTATATAAACCTTATATCTGGACCTATGTGGAGGATATTTAACATCCTCTATTAATTCCCTTATGTTCTCTACCCTATTGTTTGATGCTGCATCTATCTCAATTACATCTATAAGAGTACCTTGGTTTATTTCTTTACACATTTCACATTCATTACAAGGCTGCCCATCCTGTAAGTTTAAACAATTTACAGCCTTTGATAATATCTTTGCAGTGGAAGTTTTACCTGTTCCCCTTGTACCGCAGAACAAATATGCATGGGGTATTCTACCTGATATAATCTGATTCCTGATGGTTTTTACTATATGTTCCTGTCCAATTACATCTTCAAATGTCTTAGGTCTCCATTCCCTATATAACGCAGTGTATGACATAAAATCAACTCCTATAATTTAAAAAGCAGCTTACAATATCTACTTAATATAATTATAATGGTCAAACAAATATTTGCAATAATTCAGCGGTGATAATCATTTAATATTTTTTCCTGTACTGCCCTGCAGCATATTAAAATATTGTTATCATATTAAAAAAATCAATATAAAAAGGGGGTTAAAATTACCCCCATGTATGTTTTGGTTTTATTTTATTACAACGTTTATTCCTAAAATCTTTAATACATCAGTAGCTATATATACGTTATTCTTTATAAGCTTTGATGTTGGAACTTTAAAATTATATGTTTTATTATCAACCTTTGCAGTTTTACCTCCAATTTTTAAAATAGCAACCCTGTTATTTATTTTTAGTGTCATACTGCCTTTTGAAACAGCATTTGTTCCTTTAACTGCTGAAAGAACATCTTTTATATTTACATAATATTTATTGTCAGAAACTACCGCTTTTTTCTTGCTTATTACAATCGTTGCAGGTTTTTTATCATTCTGTTTGTTTTGCTCAACACCTTGTTTCTTAGCTGATTCCTCAGTAATAAATTTTATAAAATCAACATAACTAACAGCATTGTCCTTACTTAAAATTGGCATATCAACTGTTACTGTATCCTTATTTATATTTAAGTTTTCTTTTACAAAATCACATCCTAAAGTGTATGTTCCCTGTAATGACAGGTTATTAATGTTATTGACAGGACTTCCTATTAAATTTTTCTCATTGCTTGATTTTTCTGCTGTTTTTCCAAGGGCTGATATCATTTTCATGTCTAAAACAAATTCTACGCTTCCCTCTTGTTTAACTATATATCCATCATCATTTACATAATATTTTATGTCTATTCCCTTGTCTCCTAAAAGTTTGATCTTCTTAAGAGATTCCATTAAGCCTTCTGTATCTTTTGCTAATTGCGGTAATTCTGCAATTAAATTGTCAAATGATTTTCTAACCTCATCCTTACCTTTCGCTTTTTCATTTTCAGGCATATTTAAAGCTTCAATCACATTCAATATATACTCTTTATATTCATTTAAAAATTCTACTGCCTCTTTACTCTTTGAGAAATTTTCAACTGAATAAGCTATTAATTTTTTTGCATCCTCATCATTTATTTTTACCTGATATGTATGTGCATTAACATTACTTCCATCGGACATTACAATTTGTTTTGTACCTAAATCTGTTAGAATTTTTACATCAGGATTGTATTGCTCCATATAATTTGTAATAAATTTCTGTGATTTTTCATTAAACTGTTTAGCAGCATTCATAAGTTTTAAGTAATCAATATTAAGTTCTGACTTGTTTTTATCAGACACCTTAGCCATCTCATCACTGTCAATTACAAAATACTTCTTGTTCTGAAATTGTGGGGGCATAGTTGCCATCAGCATTTGAGGTAACATAATTACTTCTTTAATCACTGGCTTATCACCAGCAACTGAAACATCTGCCCATACACCCATATCCATCTTCGTTCCTGCAATTGACATGGTCATATTTGATTGTGCCTTTGATAATGTTTTTTCTTTGTTCTGTACAAGTTTTGTGTCCATAGTTAATTGTGAACCATTAAGAGCTCCAAAAATCATACCTATTGCTTGGCTTTCTTGTGGTGACATATCTGTGGCACTTAAGAAGAACTTCATGTTGGTTTTTGTCTGCATTTTCTCAATATTGTTAACTTTTTGCAAAGCACTCCAAAGTGCTTTCCCCTCTGGTGTAGCAGTACATCCAGTTAATAAGGTAATCACTAACATTGCTGAGAATATTAGACTGTGTACTCCTCTTATTTTTTTCATGATCATACCTCCTAATTTGTAGCATATTTTAAAAATCTAAGAAGATTATACCAAAGATATTCATTACTTACATCTATCAAAAATATTAAATTTTGTTATTTATCATAAATTATTCCTTGAACTGTAGAGTATTCTATCAATACCTTATTAACCTTACTGTTTTCTCTTATCCTCAAACATACGCTCAACTATATTTTCCTTAAATTTAATTACTAAATTTTACTGCTAAACCAACAATTTAAAGTACACTATCGGGAATAACTTAAATTACCTATTGTTTTTTATCATGAAACAATTTATGATGAGATATTTAAAAATCAGCTCTAAACAACAAATAGTTGATGATAAGACCAAATGTATGAACAGAAAAGATTTTAGTTAAAATAGGTGTTTAACTCTTTAAACAGTAAATTATTTTAAATCACACAAAAAGAAAAAGACTGTTCTTTTATATCCCAATAGAACAATCTTAATTTCCATTTATATTTATGGCCGTGCACCTTACATCGATGCTAGATATCCAGGCGTTACCTCGACAGTTAGCTCCGACCAGGCATCCCCACGGCACACGAAAGGGTTCACTTATCGCTGCTTCCTTCCGGACCTGACGAGGTTCATGAATTTTCGTTGCGCGGGACCCAATCTTCAACACCACTTGTCAAGGTCAGACCCTACATACCAGTACCTAAATAAGGAATTCGATCCTGCTACAGCGGATTGCAGGCTACAGGGCACCGCTACCTCCCCATCTAGCACGGCCAAACTTTAACCATGTTTTGGCGGAGAGAGGGGGATTCGAACCCCCGGATGGGTATTAGCCATCACACGATTTCCAATCGTGCGCCTTAAGCCAACTCAGCCATCTCTCCTTAAGGGAAACAATGTTTATTTAATTGTCTCAGCTATTATATTATAAATAAACTAATCATCTGTGTCAATATAATTTAATGCTTGTTAACCCATGATTTGGAACAGTAGCTTCATAAATCAGGGGTATCACCTAAGCTCAAATAATCAGGTACATTAAGAATACAAGAGTATGATATTATTTTCAACAGTTAATATTTGTAAATTATTTATTCTCCACTGGAAATAATCTCTCTAGCACTTTTATCAAGACAAAGAAAATTAATATTACTATAAAAATACCACCCATTCCTTTTAACATAATTTCAAGACTTTCATAAAAATTGGTTAAATTACTTGCCATATATTTCCCCTCCTATTTTACAAGTGCCAAAATCAAGCCCCCTGCTATTATTGAACCTATCTGACCTGCAACATTTGCACTTATAGAATAACCTAATATAAAGTTACTTGGATCTGCTTTTTGAGCCTCTCTTTGAATAACCCTTGCAGACATTGGAAAAGCTGATATTCCTGCTGCACCTACCATTGGGTTTATTTTATTTTTAGAGAAGAGATTTAAAAACTTTGCAAATAAAACTCCACCTGCTGTATCAAAAATAAAGGCAATAAGTCCCATTCCCATTATTTTTAATGTATCTAGTCTTAAAAAGCCTTCTGCAGTCATAGTTGAACCTATAGTAATACCTAAAAGTATTGTTACCAGGTTTGCCAGTTCATTTTGAGCGGAAAGTGATAGTCTTTCTGTTACTCCGCATTCTCTTAGAAGATTTCCAAACATCAAAAATCCTACTAATGCAACACTTTCTGGTGCTACTAACCCAGCTATTAAAGTCACAGCAATGGGGAAAATAATTTTTACTTTTTTAGATACATTTACATCATGATATGGCATTCTTATTTTTCTCTCATTTTCAGTTGTTAATAATCTAATTACCGGCGGCTGTATAATAGGTACCAGTGACATATAAGAATAGGCAGCTACTGTAATCGGTGCTAAAAGCTTGCTTCCAAATTTCGTAGCTACATAAATTGATGTTGGACCGTCAGCAGCTCCTATTACCCCTATTGATGCTGCATCCTTTATGCTATAACCGAATAGTGTTGCAAGTGATAAGGTAAAGAATATACCAAATTGGGCTGCTCCTCCAAATAAAAGCATCTTAGGATTTTTAAGTAAAGGTCCAAAATCAATCATTGCCCCTATTGCAATAAAAATAAGTAATGGAAACAACTCCGTTCTAATCCCTGCATTAAATAAAATAGATAGGGGACCCTCCTCACCTATTGCTGCTGAGAAAGGAATGTTCGCAAGTATTGCTCCGAAACCTATTGGAAGCAGCAGCATCGGTTCATACTCCTTTACTATTGCCAGATAAATCAATGTTCCAGCAATAATAAACATTAAAATATTCTGCCATTGTAATGACATTATACCCTTTAATAATTCATCCATCTTATTTCACCTCTGTAAAAATTTATATGACTATTATATTTTAAACTATTTTGAATATTTTAACAAATACTTATTTTGCTTTCAGATTAAATAATTTGGTTTAGAAAATAAAATAGCAGTTAAATTAAATATATTAACTGCCATCCTTTTTGAAAATTTTGATTAACTCTATTCTTTTTTCATCCACCTTCTCTACCTTAAAGACAAGATTATTATATTCAACTATATGCTCTTCATCTTCTTTTGGGATATTCCCTATTAAATCAATAACAAAACCTCCTATGGTGTCATAATGCTCAGAGATTAATTCAACTCCTAAAAGCTCATTTACTTCCCCAAGTCCTAAAAGTCCACTTACTATAAATGTGTTGTTATCTATTCTATGTATATACTCACTTTTTTCATAATCTTCATCATATTCATCAAATATGTTTCCCATTACTTCCTCAATTAAATCTTCAATTGTTACAATACCAGAAAAACCACCATATTCATCTATTAAGATTGCCATATGATTTTTGCTGTTTTGTAGTTCTCTGAAAAGTTTATCAATATTTTTTGTTTCAGGAACAAAATAGGCTGGTCTCATTAGTTTTCTTATTGAGATATTCTCAATTCCCTCATTTCTAACTGCAAAAAATAAATCCTTCATATATAATATTCCTACTATGTTGTCTACCTCATTTTCATATACCGGTATCCTTGAATATTGTTCTTCTAATATTTCGTCAATAAGCTCCTCCATAGGAGTGGCAATATCTATCAAAAAAACATTAGTTCTAGGAGTCATGATTTCCTTTGCAAGGGTATTGTCAAACTCAAAAATTCCATCTATCATCTCTTTCTCAGTTTCATTCAGAACCCCATTTTCTTCACCAACATCTATCATCATACGGATTTCTTCTTCCGTTACCTTTTCTTCAATTAACTCCGAATTCCCACTGAGTATTTTTACAAAAAAACCTGTTGATAATGTTAATATCTTTACAAAGGGCAGTGTAATTTGGGAGAAAAAAATTATAGGCTTCACAACAGCCATAGCAACCGCCTCAGTATTTTGAAGTGCTACACGCTTTGGAACCAGCTCACCTAAAACCAAGGTTATAAAGGAAAGTATTATGGTTACCAAAATAATAGCTATCTGATCACTTGCCTTTGAAATAATGGCTATTTCAGTAGCTTTAAACAATTGGGAAATATATTTTGAAATAGTAACTGCCGCTGAGGCACTGGCTAAGAAACCAGCCAAAGTTATTCCAACCTGAATAGTTGCCAAAAATTTACTTGGCTCTGAAATAAGTTTTATTACAAGTTCTGCTTTTTTATTTCCCTCTGCAGCAAGATAATTTAATTTATTCCTGTTTATTGATACTATTGCTATCTCAGAGGCTGCAAAAAATGCATTTATTAAAATTAAAATTAGTATAAGCCCAACCTGAATTAACACATCTTTATATCCTTCTGCCAAGGGTTTCACCTTCTTTGCTCTATATATAAGAACTAAATAATATCTATAAATATATAATTTGCATTTTTACAAAAAAAATAACAAAGGACTGTTGCACTAGCATTTTTTAGTTGCTAGTGCAACAGCCCTTTAAATTAACTTTTACATTTTAGTATCATCTACGTTGTTAAGCCAGTTTTCTATATGGTCTATTACTGATTTAACACAACCATCACTAAATGGAGGAATTAAGTTAGCAAGACTGACTAAATCTAAAAAAGACTTCGTTCCACCAGCTCTGCACAATCTTATATAATCCTCCCATGCTGTTTCTCTGTTTTCATTAGCTTTTTTCCAGAATTGGAAAGCACATATCTGAGCCAATGTATAATCTATATAATAAAAAGGTGTTGAAAAAATATGTCCCTGCTGATACCAGAAACCTCCTCTTTCCAAATAATCATTGCCATCATAGTCTCTGTGTGGTAAATATTTTTTCTCTATTTCTCTCCACATCCTCTTTCTTTCTTCAGGAGTAGCTTCTGGATTACTGTAAACATAATGCTGGAATTCATCAACTGTAACCCCATATGGTATAAAAATTAATGCTCCACTTAAATGTGAAAATTTAAATTTATCAGTCTCATTTTCAAAGAATAGGTTCATCCATGGCCATGTGAAAAACTCCATGCTCATAGAATGTATCTCACAGGATTCATATGTAGGCCAGTTATATTCCGGAACCATGTGATTTCTGCTTAAATATCCCTGAAAAGCATGGCCTGCCTCATGTGTTAATACTTCCACATCTCCAGATGTCCCGTTGAAATTTGAGAAAATAAATGGTGATTTATACTTGCTGATATATGAACAATAACCTCCGCTAGCTTTTCCCTTCTTACTTACTAAGTCCATCAGCTCATTTTCTACCATGAAATCAAAAAATTCCTTTGTTTCTGGAGATAATTCTGTATACATCTTTCTTCCGTTATTGAGAATCCATTCTGGATCCCCCTTGGGTTTTGCATTACCAGTTAAAAATTCTAGCCCTTCATCATAGAATTTTAATTTTCCCAAACCAAGTCTTTTAGCCTGTCTTTCCCTTAACTTGGTTGCAACTGGTACGATATAATCTAAAACCTGTTTTCTAAAGTTTGACACCATTTCAGGGTTATAATCGGATCTATACATTCTAACATATCCTAATTCAACAAAATTATTGTATCCAAGTTTATGAGCTATTCTTGTCCTCACCTTAACAAGTTCATCATATATTCTATCAAACTCTTTTTCATTTTCTTTAAAGAATCCATATTTAGCATCACAGGCTCTTTTTCTCATATCTCTATCTGTTGACAACATAAAAGGTGTCATTTGTGATAGATTTCTTTCTTCACCTTCAAACATAATTTTTGCAGATGCAATGAGCTTAGTATATTCACTTGATAACTTATTTTCAATCTGCAAATCCTCTATTATCTCTGGTGAGAATGCCTTTATAGTATATTCTGCAATTGTAAATAACTGTTTGCCCCACTTTTCTTCAAGCTCTTTCCTGAACTTAGAGTTAACTAAAGCTTCATAGTATTTAGTAACCAAACCTTGATAGAGAGGCGCAACCTCATCAAAATAATCCTGCTCCTTCTGATAATATTCATTAGTAGTATCAATAGTATATCTTATTGAAGCTATACTCTGCATTGATTCTACTTCACTTCTCAGTTGATTTATTTCTTCCATTACATCGTCCTGAACCTTAAAAGTTTCAGCTTCCTTAAACCTTTCAAGTAGATTAGTAAATTTTTTCTCAACCTCAACAACATCCGGCCTTTGATATTCAAATTCAGTAAATCTCATAATGTACCCCCTATAACTATGAATTTTCACAGCAATTATATCCATTAAAATTCAATATGGAATATAATACCTTGTGTTTAACTATATATTACCATATAAGTGGTTAAACAATATTTTATATTATTGTAATATTTTTCTTGTATAGGTTCATTTTTTTACAATTTATCAGAATTATTAACATTATTCTAAATTTTCTGATATAATGTTTGTGAAATCATTTATATGGGGGGATAAATTTTGAAAAGAAAAGACTTTTTATGGTTAATTTCACTTTCTGCAATTATTTTATTATTGGCGTATCTCTCAACTACTGGGATACTAAAAAAACTCACAGATTCCAATCCCTATCTGATGGGGTTTGTAAAAGTCTCCATACTTGCTACCATGGGTGAAATTCTGGCTATTAGAATTTCATCAGGTTACTACCAAAAACCAACTGGACTATTTTATAGGTTTATGGTATGGGGATTTTTAGGTATGTGCTTTGTTATAGCCTTTGAATTGTTTAACAGTGGAGTAATTGCAGCAACAGAAAAACACCTGCTTCCTAAAGCATCCGGCAGTCCGTTTTTTTCTAAGTTGTCAATAGCTTTTTTCACAAGTACATTTATGAATTTAATCTTTGCTCCAACCTTTATGGCTTTTCATAGGATTACTGATACGTACATAGACTTAGGAGAAGGAAAATTAAATAAAATATTCAAAGTTAAACTCATTGACGTTACAAATAAAATTGACTGGAATAGTTTCATAAGTTTCGTTGTCCTTAAAACTATCCCATTTTTCTGGATACCGGCCCATACAATAACCTTTATGCTTCCTGGGGAATTCCGAGTTCTTACCGCAGCCTTTTTGTCAATTGCATTAGGAACAATTTTAGCCTTTGCTAAGCGAAAGGGTAAACAAAATTAGAAAAACTTAAGATAATCGTTGCTAAAAATACTTCAAAATTTTATAATATTGCCCCATGAAAGATTTCTGTATATTCTTCTTTGAAATCAATTCATGGGGCTTTTAATTACATTTCACTATTATCCATATCTTTTTTATCTTCATCTGAGTTCTTATTTCTGAAACCCACTATATAAACCAGAATGCTCAATACAACACAAAATGGTATTATATATATAGCACTTAAATATCTGTATGGAAGAACATCAATTAATGTAATAATACCAAATATCATGAATACAAGGGCTGCTCCCCATTTAATATACTTTTCTGGAACATGTTTAGCCAGCCATGATCCTCCTAAAATTCCTATTCCATCGGCTACAAGCATTCCAACTGTTGTCCCTGTCAAAACCCAGATTGGCTGCTTAAACTGTGCTGCAATTGCAACTGTCATAAGCTGCGTTTTATCTCCCATCTCGGCGATAAAGAAAGCAATGGCAACAGTTATAACTGGTCCAAATTTAGTTTTCTTTTCATCTTCATCATCAATTTCATCTCCCCTTATGGTCCAAAGACCAAAGAATATAAATGAAATTGCCGCGGCAATTTTAACATATTCCATTGGGATTACAGAACTTAAGTAGTTACCAACCCCAACTGCAATAGCATGATTAAAAATTGTAGCTATAAAAACTCCCAACATAACATCCTTTGCTTTGTATTTACTTGCAAAGGCCATAGCTAAAAGCTGTGTTTTGTCTCCCATTTCGGCAACAACTACAAATAACAGAGCCTTAATAAATGCAGACATATATTTCCCTCCTTAAAATTTTATAAAAAATAAAGACCTTTAACACAATGCAAAGCATTGTGTTAAAAGTCTCACTTAACCAAAGTTATGATAAAGCCAGGCTTAAAACCAGTATGTTGACTTTATCAACCTTATATTACATAAGGCAGCTACTCCCTCTTAACATAAATTTATTATTTAACTCATCGTGATAAGTTTATCATTTTAAAAACAAAGTTGTCAATATCTAGAACGAAATTATATGGAAAAATAGCCTCTTTTTAATACTTCCTCTACTTCATTTGAACCAATAGGCTTACTGAAATAATATCCTTGAATAATATCGCAATTCATATTCTTTAAAATATCAACCTGTTCTTTACCTTCTACACCTTCCGCAACCACATTTAAGTTTATCTTATTTGCCAATTGAATAATTCCATATGTTATATCTCTATCACTTGAACTATCACAAATATTATCTATAAATGATTTGTCTATTTTCAATGTACTTATAGGAAGCCTTCTGAGATAATTTAAAGAAGAATATCCCGTTCCGAAGTCGTCCAGGGAAATTTTTACTCCCATATCCTTTAAACCCTTTAATTTATTGATATTCTCCTCTAAAGATTCCATAAAAGCTGTTTCAGTTATCTCTATCTCAATTTTTTGAGGTTCAACTCCGGAAGTATCAAGTATCTCCCTTACAGTATCCAAGAAATCTGCTTGTTTAAGCTGAATAGATGATATGTTAATAGAAATACTATCAAAATTATACCCATTGGTTAACCATATTTTATTCTGTTTACAAACATTTTCAAGTACCCACTTACCAATTTCAACAATTATACCTGTTTCCTCAGCAATAGGTATAAACTCACCAGCTGGCACCATTCCAAGCTCTGGACTTTTCCACCTAATTAACGCCTCTAAACCCTTTATTCTGCCTGTTTTAGATTCAACCTGCGGCTGATAACATAAATACAATTCGTTATTCTTTAATGCATATCTCAGTCCATTTTCAATCCTAAGTCGCCTTGAAACAGCACTGCCCATTTCATCATTGAAAAAACAATAGGTATTTCTCCCTTTTCTTTTAGCCTGATACAAGGCTGTTTCCGCATTTTTTAAAATTGTATTGGCATCCAAACCATCATTAGGAAAAACAGATATGCCTATACTTACCGTCACAAATAATGAGTTGTTATCAATTTGTATTTCTTCTTTGAATTCGTTGAGCAATACTCTAGTCTTTTCTATGATAACAGTATAATGACTCTCCCCTGGAAGCAATATTAAAAAGGTATCCCCTCCAAATCTTGCAACTGTATCATATGAATTTACAGATTTTTTAAATTTTTCTGCAGCTATTTTCAATAATTTATCGCCAACATCGTAACCAAGTGAATCATTTATTTTTTTAAAATCATCCAAATCTACAAATAAAACAGCTCCACCTGAATTAGTTTCTATTGCTTTATAGATTTCTAAGGATAATCTGTCTTTGAACAAAACTTTGTTCGGTAAACCTGTTAAATCATCGTAATATGCCAAATAATTTATTTTCTCTTGATTTTCAATTAATTCTTCATATTGAGCCCTGAGTTCTTCCTCTGTTGCCGAAAGCTGCTCATACACTGCCGTAAGTTCTTCATAATTTTTTATAACTTTTCTTTCCGCATCCCTAATCAAATACCATATTAATAAAGAGGTTATAACTATAAAAACAATCCCCTTTATTATACTTAACTTCGTTGATAGTTCTCTGCTATCCAATAACCAATATAGTGCTTTATCTGACAAAACAACCCATAACAAGCTAAATAAAGCATACTTTAATGGGATAATAACAGAGGAATTATTTTTTTTCATACCCTATCCTCCAATCATTTTTATACTTGGAGTTTTTGCCTGTTATCTGCTTCAATGTATCTATAAATGAATTATCTAAATTTTACCTGTATTTTATGTCGTATTAACTCACATAATATCAAATAATATCATAAATTGTCGTCAATTACCATAATTATATATTGTATTTTAGTCCTTTTTTTGTTAATTTTTTTAAATATAATTTGTAAAAAAAGGCCTCACATATCCAGTGAAACCCTTTATTATGGCGGAGAGAGTGGGATTTGAACCCACGGTAGAGTTACCCCTACGCTTGATTTCGAGTCAAGTGCCTTAGACCACTCAGCCATCTCTCCAGGAACAATCCTGCTCTCCTTAATATTTTGATTATAATACAAATATAAACCCTAGGTCAACTTTATTCTAAGAAATGTCATGTCAGCTCTAATTCCTTGAAAAACATAAGACCATCTAACACACTTAATTCTCTGAGCCTTTTGAATATTATTTTTTATGTTCCTTGCACTTGCTTCGCTTTATCTTGAAAAATTCCTGCATCAATTTCTTACAATCTTCCTCAAGAACTCCTCCAATAACTTCCAATCTGTGATTTAATCTTTCATCCTGTGTTATATTATAAAGACTTTTACATGCCCCTGATCTATTATCGTAAGCCCCAAAAACCAGTTTCTTTATTCTGCTATTTACAATAGCACCTGCGCACATGGGACATGGCTCTAATGTTACATACATTTCACAATCTAATAATCTCCAACCGTTTAATATTTTACATGCCTCTTTTATTGCAAGTATCTCTGCATGTGCCGTTGAATCCTTTAATATCTCCCTGCAATTGTGACTTCTCACCAAAATATTTCCTTTTCTTACTACAACTACCCCTACCGGCACTTCATCCAACATTGCAGCTTTCTTGGCTTCTTCTATTGCTAGTCTCATATAATATTCATCCATAGCATCCCTCAATAACAATATTTTTTATTATTATTTAATAGATTTAAAATATTCATCAATTATTTTTTCAGCAAGCCTTTTTTGAGCATCTGCCTGGGCAACTAAGGTTATTACAGTTAAGAATAATTCAGCAAGATTTTTCTTATCTGTATCTAGATCTTTAGTTTTATCAAGAATCATTTTAAATTTATCGTTGAAAACGTCGCAATAATTTTCAAGCTCTTTATGTTTAATATCTATTATTGCTGAATATATTTCTTCTATAGGGATAATATCATCTTCAGCAGTACTTATGTTATTTAAAATTGGTTTTAACAGTGCGTGTATATCGCTTATTGATAAAATCTGCTTCAAATTGTAAATGAGTATTAAAAGTATAAGATGCCTTTTGGAATATTTCTTATTTATTGGGGGCATTAAAATCCCTGATTTAGTGTAATTATTTATCATTGTTTTTGTAAGAATTTTATCATTTTCATCCCTTTTTAAATGACCGAGTTTATCATCAAAAAATTTAGTAAGCTGATCCATATATAGATCTATATCAGGAATATCAGAAAGCTTAATGTCATCTAAGAGGCATAAATCATCAATAACTTTTTTAAAATCATCTTTGCTTAAGTTCATAACAATCACCTCAATTACATTATATAGTATTTAAAACTACATTTCAACATGGTTATGTTCATATATTGAGATATAATAAGATAATTAAAGTATAAAAGAGATATAAGAATGTAAATTGTCTAGAATTTGAAAACAAACAACTTTTAACCTGAAAATCATGTTGTTATAAATGAATCTATATATTATCATGTATATATAACAAAACATAGTATTTAAAACTACATAACAAAACATCAATTAGAAAAGGGGGGAAAAAGGTGAATTATATTATTTTGTGGTTTTTAATAGCATTGACAGCCTTTGTAATTGACGTATTAACAAGCAGCTTCTTCTTTGCAGGTTTTACTGTTGGTGGAATTTCTGCTATAGTTGCTTATATGTTTGATGCACCATTTTTAACTCAGCTTATAGTATTTGGGGTTGTCAGTATATTAGCTATTACAGCAGAGTACAAATGGTTCAGAGAAAAGATGAAAAAATCCATTCCAAAGACTTTGAGAATGGAGGAGGGTTACGTTGGAAGAAAAATTATAGTTGATGAAGATATTCAGGAGAGAGGCAGGATAAAAATAGATGGAATTTACTGGACTGCTGTTAATCAAGGTCAACCCATAAAAAAGGGTGCAAGGGCAGAAATAATCGATATCATCGGTAATAAGGTAGTAATTAAAAGATTAGAGGAGGATAAATAAAAATGGGAAAAATATTATTAATAATAATTTTAGTAATTGCTGTTATTGGTCTTTTATCATCTATAAAAGTAGTTAATACAGGTTATCTGTATGTTGTAGAAAGATTTGGTCAGTTCTATAAGGTTTTAGAACCAGGCTGGCACTTTACAATTCCTTTTGTAGATTTTGTTAGAAAAAAAATCTCAACAAAACAACAAATTCTTGACATAGAGCCACAAAGTGTTATTACAAAGGATAATGTTAAAATTTCTGTTGACAATGTTATTTTCTACAAGGTTTTAAATGCTAAGGATGCAGTCTATAATATAGAAAATTATAAATCAGGTATAGTTTATTCAACAATTACAAATATGAGAAATATAGTTGGTAACATGACACTAGATGAGGTCTTATCAGGCAGGGATAAGATAAATTCAGAGCTTTTAAGGGTTATAGATGAAATAACAGATGCATATGGTATTAAGATATTATCAGTAGAAATTAAAAACATAATGCCTCCAACTGAAATTCAGCAGGCAATGGAAAAACAAATGAGAGCTGAAAGAGATAAGAGAGCTGCAATACTTCAGGCAGAGGGAGAAAAACAGAGTGCAATAGCTAAGGCAGAAGGTGAAAAGCAGGCTAAAATATTACAAGCAGAGGCAGAAAAGGAAGCAAACATAAGACGTGCTGAAGGTTTAAGAGAATCACAGCTTTTAGAGGCTGAAGGTAAGGCTATGGCAATTGAGGCAATTGCTAAGGCAGAAGCAGAAGCTATTGCTAAGGTTAATAAGGCAATTATTGAGTCAGGTACTAATGAAGTAGTTATCGCTTTAAAGCAGGTTGATGCTCTTAAGGAAATGGCTAAGAATCCAGCTAATAAGCTTATACTTCCAAATGAAGCAGTTTCATCCCTTGGCAGTATAGCTGCAATTACAGATATTATCAAAGAAAAGAAATAATAAAAGGCCGCGTAAGCGGCCTTTTATTATTTGGAATAACTGAAAAAGTAATATGTGACATGGCAGCTTTTAATATTTTATGATAAAATGTTTGAGTTGTTATGTAATATAAAAATGAAAGAGGTCTTTGAGGTATGCAAAATCGTTTTTTTGATATTTTAGAGAAAGATTATAATATAAAATTGAACAATCAGCAGAAAGATGCGGTTATGCATAAGGATGGACCGGCATTGATTCTTGCTGTTCCTGGAGGTGGAAAAACCACTGTACTTATATGCAGGACGGCAAATTTAATAAAAAATTATGGTGTAAATCCTGAAAATATTTTATCTATAACCTTTAGCAAAGCATCAGCATGGACATGGAAAATAGATTTAAGACAATTTTTAAAGATTTATCAGAGGCAGGAGTAAGTTTTTCCACAATTCACAGCTTTGCATACTCCCTTCTCAGGGAGTATGCTTATTTGAATAAAATCAAGTTTAGAATAATAGAGGGAGAGAAAAGTGAAATAAATAAAACCCAGCTATTAAAAAGAATTTATTATAAAATAAATGAAAATTATATAAGTGAAGACAAATTAGAAGAGTTAATTTCCTCTATAAGCTATGTAAAAAATATGCTCATAGATGAAAGGGATTTTAATAAATATAATTTTAATATTCCTGGATTTAAAGATATATACAGGGAATATGAGATGATAAAGAGAGAAAACAATTTATTAGATTATGATGATATGCTTACACTGACATATGAAATTTTAAGGAAGTCTCAAGGTCTATTGAATAAATACAGAAATAAATATAAATATATCCAGGTAGATGAGGCACAGGACACAAGTAAGGTACAGCATGAGATAGTAAGACTTTTAGCATATCCTGAAAACAACCTGTTTTTAGTTGGGGATGAAGATCAAAGCATATACAGCTTCAGGGGTGCATATCCTGAGGCTATACTTAATTTTGAAAGAGAATATAAAGGTTCAAAAATTTTTTTAATGGAGCAAAATTTTCGTTCAACAAAGAATATAACCATGACATCCAATGAATTTATAAGAGGAAATAAGGAAAGATATAATAAAAATATGTATACAGAAAAAGAAGAGGAAATCCCAGTAACTATTAAATTTCTAATGAACGAAGAGGAAGAAGTAAAATACATTATAGATGAGATATATGAGAATAAAAAACTGAAGGATACAGCTATTTTATACAGAAATAACCTGTCTGCAATACCTTTAGTTGATGCTCTAAGTAAAAATGGAATACCATTTTATTTGAGAGATTTTAAACAATCATTTTTTACCCATTGGGTTGTTCAAGACATAACAGCATTTATCAACGTTGCACTTAATAGAGAAGATATTCACTCCTTTGAGAGAATTTATTACAAAATGAACAGCTATATATCAAAAAAAGCCATGGAACATATAAAAAGACATTATAAAGGACAATCCGTATTTGATTTATTGAGGAGATGTCCAGATTTAAATCCCTATATAATAAAGAGAATTAATTCTATTGAGGAATGTTTTAGAATTCTACCATATAAAAAACCAAAGGATGCAATAGATTTTTTACAGAATCAGTTATCCTATAAGGAATACTTGGATAACAACTGCGAAAAAATGGGTTATTCCATTGAAAACATCAATCTGATTATTGCAAGTCTAAAGATTATAGCAAATAATACTACCAGTATTACAGGCTTTTTAAACAGATTTGAGGAACTGCAAAAATTAATGGATGATGCAAAATTCAACAAAGACAAAGATGCAGTTACTTTATCCACAATTCATAGTGCAAAAGGACTTGAATTTGAAAATGTTTTTATGATTGATTTAATTGAAGGACAGTTTCCTGCAGCAGGTAGTATAAGTGATGAGGATGAGAATTACGAAAAATATATTGAAGAAGAAAGAAGGCTCTTTTATGTCGGCATGACAAGGGCAAAGAAGCAGTTAAATCTTCTTGCAGTGAATACAAAAAATCAAGAAAGGGTTGTCTGTTCAAGGTTTGTTGGGGAGGTCTTTTCTATTGTAAACCCTGTTGATAAAGAAGAGGAATTAAGTTCTTTAAATAGTTATGGTTTTTCAATAGGAACAAGTGTAATCCATAAAAGATTTGGTCAGGGTATAATAATTGATATAAACCAGGAAACAGTTGAGATAAATTTCAATATCTATGGTATAAAGAAGCTTTTAATGAGGGCATGTATTGAGGAAAATTTATTATATAAAATATAAACAACAAATATTTACAAAATTTTTGCCTCTAATTCCCTGCTATATAAAAATTCATATTGGTTAAATTAATAGTAACAGCACAACAGGAGGTGAAAGATATGAATAATATAGCAGGAGGAAAGAACCAGAAGGTAGTTCCAGAAGCTAAAAAAGGATTAAACCAATTCAAATATGAAGTAGCTAACCAGATAGGAGTTACACCACCTGAAGGTGGATACTGGGGAAACATGACATCAAAGGATTGCGGTTCAGTAGGTGGCTACATGGTAAAGAAAATGGTTGAAGCTTATGAAAGAAATTTAGCAGGCAAGTAATATAAAGTAAAAATAATAAAAAAGGGATTATTCTAAATGAATAGTCCCTTTTTTATTGGTAGATCAATCTAAATTAGCGAAAACTTTGCTAGCCTCACTTCTTACGTCTTCCTTTAAGACAACAACTCCAACAAGAGGATTTCCTTTTGTCTTTTCAATCAACTGAAGCAACCCATTACTTTTTATATATTTATATTCTGCCTGTTTATAGTCACCTGCAAAAACAATACAAGAGCTGCTGCTGATTCTTGTACCTATTAATTTAAGAGTTTTAAGATCCAAATCTTCAGCTTCATCAACTATGGTAAAACTTGATGAAATAGTCAAACCCTTTAAAAAGAATGGAATTTCCATTTCAATCTGACCTTGTTGTATCATCCGGACTAGCTGTTGTTCTCCACCCTCAAGATATTGAAGCATTGGTTTATAAAAATCTCCAACCTTATCTTCCTTGGAACCTGGAAGATAACCTATGGCTTCGCCACTTCCGATGGGATTTCTGATTAACATCAGCTTGCTGTAATGACCTTTTTTCAAGACATGATATAATCCCATTTCTACACTTAGTAATGTTTTACCTGAGCCGTAATTTCCAGCTAAAATTTTTATGGGTATATTAGTATTATTTAAAAGATCTAAGGCACATCTTTGATGGGAATTAAGTGCTTTAATAACGTCAGAGGGAGGCAGCTTTAATTTATGAAGTGAATTGTTATCCCAGCGATATTCGTAGGTTTCATCTAAATCAGTGTTGTGTAATATTAAATATTGATTTTGAAGTAAGTGATAGGGATTTGAGCCTGAGTTGATGTTTTGAAATAATGAATTTATAAATTCTGTATCACCACTTAACTCAACATATCCTTTGTAGTTACATTCTTCATAGGTCAGCAATTGGACTTTCAAATTAAACTGTTTTTCAGCGATATTAGCACAACTAATATCATCTGTTATGAAAATAATATTTTTTTCCTTAGAAAGCAGTTTTGCTGAAGCTATTATAAGGTTATCTGGGCAGACTTCAAGATCGTAAAATTTAAGAAGGTCATATTGTTTATTGGTGATAATTACAGCTTCGTATTTATCAGAATTATTTCTAAGAAAGTGAGATGCTCTGCGTGCTTTGTATTTAATTTCTTCATCTTTGGATTTATCATTCTTTATTTTCTCTATTTCACTTAAAACCTTAGTACTTGTATAAAATGTATTAAGAAGTTTAATATTATCAAGACCATTTAGAAGAGCATTTGTATCAAAGAATTTGTATTCTTCCACTGCCACACAACCCTTCATTGTAAATTAGAACTGAATCATCTTCTTAATTCAAAATATGCAGATTAGACAATAAAAATTCATAGAGCATCAAAAATGGGACTTGTAGATACAGATATACAAGTCCACATAAAGGTGTTATATACATTCAATAGTATAGTTAACAATCATTTCTTTAGAATCCTCTTCAGGCTGATACTTCTTACGTAAAAATGGTTCTGCAACCTGAGGGAAGGCAATATAGGATAAAACATCTTCATCAGTTTTAGCAAATTCTTTTATCTCTTCCTTTGTTTTATCAAAGATAGGTTCTAATGTGTCAGCAAACCTGATGTCAATAGGTTTTTCATCTCCAAGAACCTTTTTAATAAGATCATTATTGATATCTCCAGGTGCCTTTCCGTATTCTCCTTTTATATAAGATTTAACTTCTTTTAGTACAATTTTATATCTTTCTCCTGAAAGTATATTGGCAGCAGCCTGTGTTCCAACCATTTGGCTCATAGGCGTTACCAAAGGAGGATATCCTAAATCTTCTCTTACCCTTGGCACTTCAGCAAGAACTTCATCAAGTTTATTAAGGGCATTTTGCTGTTTAAGTTGAGCAATAAGATTAGACAACATTCCGCCAGGAACCTGGTAAACAAGGGCATCTGTGTCGGTTCCAAGAACAAATGGATTTAATTGCCCTGACGCAATAAACTTATCCTTAACAGGTTTAAAATGGTCATTGATTTCCTTTAAAATATTAGCATCTAGACCAGTTTCATATCCCAGTTCAGTTAAGCTATAGTGGAGTGTTTCTGTTGCAGGCTGAGCTGTACCACCTGAGAAACATGATATAGCCGTGTCAATACCATCTACACCAGCTTCAACTGCCTTTAAATATGCTAAAGGTCCTAGTCCTGTTGTGCTATGTGTGTGTAGGAAAACAGGAATTTTTACAGAGGATTTTAAGGCTTTAACAAGTTCATAAGCATCCTTAGGGCCCATAATTCCAGACATGTCTTTGATGCAAATAGAGTTAACGCCCATTTTTTCCAGCTGAATACCTAGCTTAGTATAGTTTTCAAGATTATGTATAGGACTTATAGTATACGCAATTGTACCTTGAGCATGAGCACCCTGTTTTAAGGTCTCTTCAACTGCAACTTCAATGTTTCTGAAGTCATTTAAGGCATCAAAAATTCTGATTATGTCGATGCCGTTCTTTACAGAGTACTCAATAAATTTTCTAACAACGTCATCTGGATAGTGTTATATCCAAGGAGGTTTTGACCTCTTAAAAGCATTTGAAGTTTTGTATTTTTAACCTTAGCTCTGATCTTTCTTAATCTTTCCCATGGATCTTCATTAAGATATCTAAGACAGGAGTCAAAGGTTGCTCCACCCCAAGCTTCAAGGGAGTAGTATCCAGCATTGTCAAGGTTCTCGAGAGCACCTTCAAAATCGCTAAAGGGCATTCTCGTAGCTATAAGTGATTGGTTGGCATCTCTTAAAACAGTTTCGGTTATATTGACCCTCATAAATTCACCCCTTTATAAGTCTAATAATATTATACACGAAAAAGCTGAAAATTTAATATGTTAAATAAAATTAGAAAATAAACATTTTTATTGACTTGTCCATATGGTCATGTATAATAATAATATAAATATATTATTTATTCCCGCACCACAGGTTTTTAAAAAAAGGGGTTGTGTGGAATGAAGTCGTTATGTTTGAAAATAGAGACATTGAAGATGATAATGGATAAGAAGTTAGAAATGAATAATTATGCAGTAAATGAAGAGATAATAAAAATAAGTCAAGCTTTAGACAGGTTAATAGTTAAGTATTATGAAAACAAAAATAAGCAGAAAATACATAGGGGATAACTACCCCCCTATTTTT
>NZ_AZQP01000029.1 GCF_000601455.1 Fervidicella metallireducens AeB | reverse complement strand
CTGCTTAAGGTCCTGCTCAAGGCTCCCACCTCTCACATCCGACCTTTCACATCTATTATGGTACGTTCGCTTACTGCATTATATTTAACACACAATTGTGTTAAGGGTCTTACCCCCATTTCAATGATCGATTTTCTCTGTCGCCTCGCGACGACACAATGTATGATATCATTTTACCTTAAAGGCATATGTCATCAAAATAATATATATCGATATTTATCTTTTGCATACTCTATTTTTCTTTATTTAATTTCGTTTTTCATATATCGACACTCCAGGCTATGTTGAAATAAGTCTATTTTACTTTTCTAAAACTAAGAAAACTATAAACTTACTTGATTAAATAGCTTAAAACTCCTTAGATTGTTCAAAAGGTTTTAAAGTACATAACTTTGTAAACAGCATAAATTTCATTTCTGAATTTTATGATTTTATATAATTATTTGTATATTGTGTCATTTTGTTGTATAATATAATTAAAAATATCATATTCTGTAATTAATGAAAAATTTATCATTAATTGCAGAAATACGACAATGGGGGGACAAAAGATGGCATTAATCAAACTCTTACCTGTCTTTGTAATGGCAGGACTAATGATTTCGGGAATGGATGCTCTACTAGCAGCACCATTAGCAACGATTACAGCTGCAATTATCGCTGTAATTACCGAAAAGTTCAAATTTAAAGACATTGTTGACGCAGCTGTTGATAACGTAAAGGAAATGCAGTATGTATTCTTTATCCTTATGGCAGCATACGGCATGGCAGAGGCTTTCATGGCTACAGGAGTAGGTGCTTCTATTATTAATGTAGCTTTAAAGCTGGGCCTTACAGGTAAAACAGTTGCAGTTACAGGTTTTGTAGTTACATGTATCTTATCCGTTGCAACAGGTACTTCATGGGGAACCTTTGCAGCTTGTGCACCTATATTCTTATGGTTAAACCACATAGTTGGAGGTAATCTGCTTTTAACAACAGCATCAATAGCCGGTGGAGCATGCTTTGGAGATAACATCGGTCTTATTTCAGACACAACTGTTGTTAGCTCAGGTATCCAAAGAGTTGAGGTAATTGATAGAATAAGACATCAAGGTTTTTGGTCTTTATTCTGCATGATAACAACAGGTATAGTTATATTTATTGTAAGTATCAGCCTTGGTCTTCCATCTACAGTTGGAAATGCTGCAGATGCAATCAATCAAGTACCTGAAAATGTTTGGACAGCCCTAAATGAAGCAAGACCATCAGCTGTCAGTCTTTTAAATCAGGTTAAAACAGGAGTTCCTGTATATATGATTATTCCATTACTGCTAGTTCTTGCAGTAGCTATAAAGGGTGTTAATACCCTTGTTTGCCTTGGTATAGGAATTGTTTCTTCTATGATTTTAGGTCTTTTCGCTGGAACAGTTGAAAGCGTATCAGCATTTTTAGATCTTCTTAAAACTGGTTTCTCAGATGCTGGAAGCTGGGTTATAGTAATGATGATGTGGGTCGGAGCCTTTGGTGGTATTATGGGTAAAATGAAGGCGTTTGAACCATTATCAAAATTAGTTTCTCGTATCTCAAAGAGCGTACGTCAGCTTATGTTCTACAATGGCTGTCTATGTCTTTTAGGTAACGCTGCCCTTTCTGATGAAATGGCACAAATCGTTACAATTGGTCCAATCACAAAACAACTTCTAGAGGATAACGTTGAAGGAAGCGAAAAAGATATGTACACACTTCGATTAAGAAACGCTACCTTTGGTGATGCCCTTGGTGTTTTTGGTTCTCAATTAATTCCATGGCACGTATACATAGGTTTCTATACTGGAATTGCAAGTGCAGTTTATCCTCTTCATAAATTCATACCAACCGATATCATTAAATACAACTTTATGGCTATGATTGCAGTAGGAACAATATTAATTTTTACATTAACTGGATTAGACAATTTTATACCTCTATTTAAATTACCAACAGAACCACAGGTAAGATTAAAAAAGAATAATCAAAAAATAAACAATCAAACACATTCAGCATAAAATTAAGGGCAGCATATAAAATTATATGCTGTCCATTTTAATTTTAAAAACTTCAAATTTCCCTCAGGGGTTCCTTGGGGTTATTACATTTTTTTGATTTTGATTGTTAGAAGAATTTAAACCATCAATATTAGCATAGGTGTCAGGAACCTTACCTACTATTATACTTTCAGCTATGGGGATGCTGGAGTTAACAACTACACTGTTTCTGGCTAAAGGAATTACTACCTGAACACTTGCCTTAACATCAAGATATATTATATGCCTTGTTTGATTAATTCCAGCTGCTGAAAATTCAGAACGATAGCTAGAGAAAACGTTCCCAGCAGGTGCCATTTTGAATTTTATTTTAGGACCGTAAAATGCAAATAAATCATTTTTAAACAAAGCTCCAATTGGTATTCTTACCTCCTTTTTCTCCGTCTGCTCTATTCTTTTTTGAACAGACAAAGCAATCTGGGAACAATTCTGTTTAACTCTACAGTATTGGCTTGAATCATAACCACGTTTCCATCCTTATCAGTCTTAATTGTCATTAAGTCATCATAGGATATCTTATTACCAAATTCCTCTCTAATGGTTCCGTTTATAGTTTCCATTGCAACCATTCTAGCCTCATTATCGCAATAGGCCATAAGTATAGGTTTTAAATCCTTGTCTATTTTATAAAAGACAGATAATATAATAACAAAAAATAACCCAATGATAATTGATCTTCTTGCTTTTTTTCCATTAAAGGGCCTACCCAAATACAACACCCCCTTCTTACTATAATATGCATAATCATTAAATTTTGTTACAAAAAAAGAACCAGTTTTCTGGTTCTTTATGCTACTGACTTACTATCAATACTCTCAATCTCATTTATACTTATTTGTCTTGTATGTTTAGTATGACTCCATTCTTTCTTATCCTTATCAATAATTCCTTGAATCGTAATAGGCACCCATGTTAATGTATAGATACCATATAAAAGATACCATACAAATATTTTTAATGACTGCTTTCCCTCTACTGCCAGCAACACAGCTGTGAAAACCAGTAAATAAGCAGTATGAGCTGCAACCGTAACCACAAGCTTCACTGTAGAATCAAATGCCATGTTAAATATTGCTATATTAAAAGAATATAATGTAAAAAATACAAACATTCTTCTTGAGAGCTTATTCTCCAAAGTCATTACAAATGGTGTAAACAAAAACTGGAACATACTGAATATAATCCATACTATCGGATTAAATAAATAGTTGATAACAAATATATTTAAGCCGTGCTCACTGTTGTTCTGAAGGAAAGTAAGTACCGCTGCCAGACCAAATGCAACAATTACAAATGGCTGAATCGTATATATAGCACAATCAAATGCAACAAAATCTCTATCCTTTATAGCCTTTTTCATTAGTTTTGTAAAAAATCTTGAAGCTACATCAGTAAATCCTTGCATCCATCTTTTTCTTTGATTCCATGATTGTTTTAAAGTTAATGGCTTCTCATCATAAATAACTGCATCGTGGGCCCATCCCACCTTATATCCATTGAGAACAAGCTTACAAGTAAACTCTAAATCCTCAGTTAAACATGTAGCTCCCCATCCTAATTCCTTTAAAATTTCTACATCAACACAGAACCCTGTTCCACCTATCTGATTAGACAATCCCAGATTAGCCCTTGATAATTGGAACAACCTGTTTGAAGTCCAAAAAGCTATTGAATATGATTCTGATATCCATGAATCATGTGGGTTTTTACTATCTAAATATCCCTGAACAACCTTATATCCTTCCTGAAGCTTCTTATTCATTTCCTTTAAAAAGTTTCTAGAAGCTAGATTATCAGCGTCAAAAACCACAATGGCATCATATTTTTTGTCCATTTCAAAAATTTTACTGAACATCCATTCAAGGGCATAGCCTTTACCTCTTTTTTCTCCATCAAACCTCTCATAAACAACTGCGCCAAAGTTTCTTGCAACCTCAGCTGTTCCATCAGTACAATTATCTGCTATTACAAAAATATCATATAAATCCTTTGAATAGTCAAGATTTTTAAGGCTTTCGACTATATGTCCAACCACCATCTCCTCATTATGTGCAGCAACTATTAGTGCAAATCTCTTTTCATCGCCTTTATACTCTGTATTATCTTTTTTCTTATAGAGCCCAAAAACAGAAATAACTAAATAATACAAAGTAATTGTAAATACAGAGATTTGAAAAACTGCAGTAGAATTCAGTATAAAATCCTTCATTTTCACTCCTCCAATTTTAAAGATGCAAAGGTTATTATATATCATTCGACGGTTTATGACAATAATCATAAAAGACATCTTAAAATTATTATCATCTCTCCAAGAATTTATTATACTACTTATTGCCTCCAATAACATAGAAGTAGCAATTTATTAAAAATACGTTCACAAAAAGTTTTTAATTTTGCAAATGTGATATACTATAATTTGTAAATTTTAAAAACTTTACATAAATCATCAAACAAAAATAAAAAACAGCAAATAAAATATATTAAAACGATTTTTTAAACTAAATTCAAAACCCAGCAGCTTGATTTGATAGAATAAAATCATGTAGAATGTTATAATATATCGTAAGCATGTCAATAATTAAAATGTGTCCTAGCCTAAAAGGAGGTTAACAATGGAAAAGAAGAAAAGAAAGAAGAAAAAAAGTAAAAATATAATTAAATTCGTTTTTACAACTTTATTGCTGCTTTTCTTTATTATAGCTGCTGCAGGAACAGGAATAACCATTGCAGTTATAAAATCAGCTCCAAACATTGATACAGACATTATTGCAAATTTAAATCAAAGCAGCAAAATTTATGATAAGGATGGTAACTATATTCAGGATTTTGCTGATGGAGAGGTTAGAACAATTATTCCAAGTAATGAGATACCAGATCATCTAAAAAATGCCTTTGTGGCAATAGAGGATGAAAGATTTTACTCTCATCACGGAATAGATTTCAAAAGAATTGGCGGTGCAATAGTTCACGACATACTGACTATGTCAAAGGCTCAAGGTGCCTCAACAATAACTCAGCAGCTTATTAAAAACTATGCCTTAACATCTGAAAAATTATTTACAAGAAAAATACAAGAGATGTATCTTTCTGTACAGATTGAGAGAAAACTTACAAAGGATCAGATTCTTCATGCTTATTTAAACACAATTTATCTTGGTGGCAGAGGTATTTACGGAGTCCAGGCAGCTGCAAATAAATACTTTAATAAAGATGCCAAGGATTTAACTATTGCAGAAAGTGCAGTTTTAGCTGGGCTTATAAAATTCCCTTCAAAATACTATCCTTTAAAGGAAGCTTATCTTAAGGATGAAATTCCTGACAAAATACCATATATGGATAGACAAAGACTTGTATTAAAGAAAATGAGGGAATTAGGATATATAACTGAAGATCAGTATCAACAAGCCCTTCAGGAGAATATTCCTCTTGTTATAAAAAAGGCTCAGGAAGCAAAAAAGGATTCTCAACCTTTAAAATTCCATTGGTTTGTTGACGCTGCAATGGATCAGGTTATATCAGATTTTGCAGCTAAACATAATATCTCAGAAGATGAAGCAGCACAAAGACTTAGAACTGGTGGATACAAGATATACCTTACTATGGACACAAATCTTCAGATTGCTGCACAAAAGGTAATTGACGATGATAAGTATTACAAAAATATTGACCCACTGTTTTCTAAGGAAACAAAAACAACGGGCATTCCTCAACCACAGGCATCAGCTGTTGTAATAGACCATCAGACAGGACAAGTGAGAGCAATAATAGGTGGTAGAAAGGTAAACAAAGGCTCCATAAACAGGGCTACAGAAGTGCGCAGACAGACTGGTTCATCAATTAAGCCACTTGCCGACTATGGCCCAGCAATTGATATGCTTCTTATAAACCCTGGAACGGTTCTAGTGGACGAGCCAATTAATATAGCAGGATATACACCAGATAACGAAGATAACTCCTACCTTGGAAGTATAACAGTTCGTGATGCGCTTAGAAAATCCAGAAACACTGTTGCAGTAAAAGTAGCACAGATGGTAGGTATAAATAATGTCAGAGATTATTTAATGAATAAATTCCATCTACCACTTGATGACAGCGACAGAAATCTTGGTATTGCTCTTGGGGCCTTTAAACACGGATTTACCCCATATGAAATGGCAGCAGCATACGGCGTCTTTGGAAACAATGGTATATATATTGAACCTACAATGTATACAAAAGTAACAGATAAACTTGGAAATGAAATTCTTGTTAAAACTCAATATAACGGAAGAGCACTTTCTCCACAGGCATCTTATCTGACACTTGATATGCTTATAGGCAATAAATCAAACTTTGGAAACATGCCATCCGCTGGTAAAACCGGAACAACAGATAATCGTAAAGAGCTTTGGTACTGTGGTGTAACACCTTATTATTCTGGAGCCGTTATGGTAGGTCATACTAAAAACCTTCCACTGCAAGGAAAAGGATATAAGTTTACAAGTACTGATACCTCAAAAATATGGCAGGCAATAATGAGAGAAGCCCATAAGAACTTACCTTATAAATCATTTACTAAACCCGATGGTATCGTTCCTGTTCAAATATGCCTGGATTCTGGAAAAGTTGCTTCTGAACTTTGCTCACAGGATCCAAGGGGTTCAAGGGTTGCAACACAATGGTTTATCGAAGGCTCTCAGCCTGTGGAAATCTGTGATGAACATGTAAGTGTTATGATAGACAAAAAAACAAATAAACTTGCAACACCTAATTGTCCGCCTTCTGATGTTATAACAAAGGTGTTCTTAAAGAAAGATGTACCAACAGAATACTGTCCTTTACATTCTTCTCCTGGTAATATAAATCCACCAACGGATAACACCAACACAAATCCAGATGAGAATAACAAAGACAACTCAACTGGCAGTACTGAAGGAAATACATCTTTGAATAATACCATTAACAATAATAATTCCCAGGAGAATAAAAAATCAAAAAATCAGTAGCATAAAACAGGGAACCTCAAAAGGTTCCCTTATTTTTTAAAATTACTGCGTTTTAATATCTCATCCATAGCCTTTGTAATTATCGGTGCTCCAATCTCACAGTCATCAAATCCATCCATCTTGCCTGGGTCACCAACCCCTACTATAAATGGTTTTTTAATATCATTTAATATATCAACAGTATCTCCCTTGATTATTTTATCTTCCTTTACTATCCCATGTTTGTCTACAGCTCTATTTACTAAATTTCCATTTTGATCTATTGAACAGTCAATTTTTATTCCCATGACTCCATTTGTATTTGAAGCAACGGCTATTACTCCAAGAACATCAACATCTGGAGATTTTAAAATATACTCCATTGCCTCCTCTCCTGAGCCCTTATTAGTATCGCCCCTATCATCAACCATAACTACTACCGGATCATATTTCGCCTGCTTTATATACTCCACAATCTCTGCACCTGTCAAAGGAGTGGGATTCCCCGCTGATCTTGAAATACATCTGCCGCCAATATTTTTAGCTGCAATCTCTACGGCTCTTTGTGCAGCCCTGTCACCATCAGTAACCAATATTACTTTTCTTTTCATACAAACCTCTCCTTAACTTTTTGCCCTTGGGTTAAAAATAATAGCCATCAAATACCCAAAGAATATTGCGGCTGCAATTCCAGCTGCCGTTGCCTTTATACCTCCAGTAAAGGCACCAATAATACCCATTTCCTTTACATCTTTTATTGCTCCCTTTGCCAAAGCATATCCAAAACCAGGAAGGGGCACAGTAGCTCCGGCCTTACCATATTCAACGATTGGATCATATATTCCTATGGCTCCTAAAATAACCCCAGCAGTAACAAAACTTACAAGTATCCTGGCTGGCGTAAAACTTGTTTTATCCATAAGTATCTGTCCAATAAGGCATATCGTTCCTCCAACAATAAAGGCTCTAATATAATCCATATTATCCCATCCTTTCTATGGTAACCCCATGGGCTATGCCTGGAATAGATTCTCCCTGCATAGTACTGGTTGGACTTAACAGTGCTCCTGTAGAAATAAGTAAAACCTTTTTCAGATTTTTATTTAACAATTGATTATAAAGATATCCACAAAACACAACAGCAGAACATCCGCATCCACTGCCTCCTGCATGAACATCCTGATTTTCAAGATCAAAAATCTCAACACCGCAATCTGTAAAATTAGAGGATATGTCATACCCATTTTTAAACACCAAATCAACCGTTAAATCTCTACCCACTTTACCTAAGTCTCCAGTTATGATTAAATCATAATCCTTAGCATCAAAGCCTGTATCCTTAAAATGCCTTAAAATAGTGTCTGCTGCAGCTGGTGCCATAGCTGCCCCCATATTATTTGCATCCTTTATTCCAAAATCCATTACCCTTCCTGTTGTTACATAGGTTATATAAGGTCCATTCCCCTTTTTTGCAAGAACTGCAGCTCCAGAACCGGTAACAGTCCACTGTGATGTAGGTGGTCTTTGATTTCCATGCTCCAATGGAAACCTGAACTGTCTCTCAGCTGAACAGAAATGGCTGGAGGTAGCAGCAACCACATAATCAGAATATCCTCCATCTATGTTCATAGCCCCAAGGCTTAAGGATTCAGTCATTGTTGAACAAGCTCCATACAAACCGAAAAAAGGTATCTGAAGCTCCCTCGCTGCAAAACTAGATGAAATTATCTGATTTAAAAGATCTCCTCCAAAATAATAATCAATATCCTGAGGCTTTAGTTTTGCTTTTTCTATGGCATTTCTCACAGCTTCTCTTACCATCTTAGATTCAGCCTTTTCCCAGGATTTCTCCCCAAACAAATCATCCTCTAATTTTATATCAAAGTATTCTCTTAAAGGACCCTCTGACTCCTTTGGCCCAACTATGGATGAAGTTGAAATTATTGAGGGAGGATTTTTTAATTTTACAGTTTGTAACCCAAGCTTCTTCTCTGCCATTATCTCACCTCATTTAAGGAAATAGTAAATTATCCCAACAATAACTGATGATGATATTCCATAAACAAGTACCGGTCCTGCAATAACGAACATTTTAGCTCCAACTCCAAAAACATAACCTTCTCTTTTAAACTCCATGGCAGGAGATACAATTGAGTTTGAAAAACCTGTTATTGGAACTATTGAACCTGCCCCTGCATGCTTTCCAATGTCATCATATACACCAAGCCCCGTTAAAAACGCACCTAAAAACACCATTACCGCAGCGTTATAATAACTTACATCTTCCTTTGGAATACCCAGTGAAAGAAAAGTATTCATAAAAAACTGACCTATATCACATATCAGCCCACCGACAACGAAGGCCATTACACAATCCTTAACAAATTTAGAAGTTGGATTTTTTTTATGTACTATTTTTTCAAAATCCTTCTTTAATTTTTCTTCCATCTTCTTTTCCATAAAATCACCTGCTATCCTTTATTTTGTCACTTTCTCCAACAAAGCCAGTTGAAAAATCAACTCGAACTTTTCCATAGTCATATCTTGAATATTTATCCTCCCTTTGTTTAACAATAGATACATCTTGCTTTTTTGCATCGTTAAACATTAACCCACCTCCATTTATATATTATTTTCCCAATTTTTTCGATTTTAATGTAAAATATCTCTCAAAAAATAAAAATAACCCACCTAAATAGGATACCCCATATTTAGGTGAGTCATTCTTTTAATTTAAATCATATTACTTCGCATAAATTTAATCACTTTTTTCTCAATTCTAGAAACCTGAACCTGAGAAATTCCAAGCTTCTCAGCAATCTGACTCTGGGTTAAATCATTAAAATACCTAAGCATTATTACCTGTCTTGCCTTTGGCTCCAATCTGTTTATAAGCTCCTTCAAAGCAACCTTGTCTATTACATCTGAACCATAATCCCTGTCCTCACTTATTTTGTCTATCAATAGCACTGGGGAACCGTCATCCTGATGAATGGTGTCATACAGATATTCTGGAGCAGACATACTCTCAAGGCTCATAATAACGTCTTCTGAGGTTATACAAAGCTCATCGGCAATCTCCTTGACACTTACTTCTCTTCCATACTCATTGGTCAATCGTTCCTTAACAATCTTAACCTTTTTCGCAATTTCCTTTATGTTTCTGCTTACTTTAACCGGACCATCGTCACGTAAAAACCTTTTTATTTCTCCTATTATCATAGGAACGGCATATGTAGAAAACCTGACATTAAAGTTAGGATCAAAATTCTTAACAGCTTTTATCAGCCCTATACATCCAATTTGATAAAGATCATCATACTCATAGCCCCTGTTTAAAAACTTCTTAACGATTGCAGATACAAGCCCAATGTTTCTCTGAACCAATATATCCTGTGCTTCCTTGTCCCCTTGTTTTATTCTATTAATAAGCTCAATAACTTCGTCATGTTCAAGTATATTACTACCGTTGGGTGCATTATCCATCATATTAATCTCCCCAGGATTATATTAATTTAAATTCTTTAGTCATTAAAATTCTTGTGCCTTTTCCGATTTCAGACTCCACAATAAGGCTATCCATAAAAGTTTCCATAACAGTAAAGCCCATTCCTGATCTTTCTAATTCCGGTTTAGATGTATATAAAGGCTGTCTTGCTAAATCTATATTTTCAATTCCTTTACCGTTATCCAAGACCTCCACTGTCAAAGTCCTATCACTTATTTTACATTTTATCGTAACTATACCTGAGCCATTTTCATAACCGTGAATTATAGCATTGGTAACTGCTTCAGAAACAGCAGTTTTTACATCTGAAAGTTCTTCTAAAGTAGGATCAAGTTGTGACGCAAAGGCTGCAACCACAATCCTTGCAAAGGACTCATTCTGCGATTTACTTGGAAACTCAACTTTCATTTCATTCTCAAACATGTTATATCCCCCTTACCAGTTCATAACAGCTTCATCTAAGGTGTTATATTCTTTTATAATTTTTAAAAGCCCGCCAAGTTCAAATACCCTTTTAATGTTAGGTCTAAGATTAATAATCCCAACCTTTCCTCCAAAATCTGCAACCTTTCTGTATCTTCCTATTACAACACCTATACCAGAACTGTCCATAAAATTTACACCTGAAAAATCAAAAACAAGGTTGATTGCACCAGTTTCATCTATCTTATTATCAATCTTAACTCTTGCACTTTCAGAGGAGTGATGATCTAACTCACCTTCTAAAGCTACAACAAGCGTGTTTCCCCGTTGATTAAATTTTAAAAGCATATTTTTATCCCCCCGCTAACATTTTATAACTTATATATTCTATAAATAGATATTTTTTCCTTTTTACCATCTATATAATTAGTTTTACAAATTCCTTTAAAAAATGGCATTTTTCTATTGTACAAGCACCTTAATTATTCCCCAACATAACATATTTTATACATTAAATCTTTATCCCGGTAAAACAATGTGAATAACTGGGTTTTTTAAAACCTTTTTAGCTATATCTTTAACATCATCAACATTAATATCGCTTATGACATCTAAATAATTCTGAAATTCCAACGGATTTTTATAATCCATCTCACCATCAAGTAGATAATCCACTAAATTAGAGGATGACTCCATATCTATAGCTGCATCCGTAAAAAAGGATTCCTTTAAAAGATTTAAAACCTCATCATCAATCAGTACCTCCTGATTTATAAATCTATTAATGATATCCTCAATTATAGTTAAGCTTTCCTTTAAATTTTCCTCCGATATACCTGCATATATATAGAACATTTCAATATTTTTCGTATAATCTATACTGCTGTAAACACTATAAGCATATCCCTTCCTGTCCCTCAGTTCCTTAAAGAGAACCGAATTAGCTCCTGCACCAAGCTTTTTGTTTAAAAGTGCAAGGGCAGCTTCCTCCCTCTTAGAAAGACCTTGAATATCAAAGGCATAAATCACATGTGTCTGTTCTATTCCTTTTTTGTGCCTTATAACCTTTTGAGGAATAAAATTTCTTGAAAATCTTTCAGGCTCCTTTAACTCATTAGGCTGCCAATCTCCAAAATACCTCTCAACCATATCCAATATCTCATCATGGGAATAAGAACTTACTATACAAATCACAGTGTTATTGGGTACATAGTACCTTTTATAATGCTCAATCAACATATCTCTCTTTATTTTTTTTACGGATTTTAAGGTTCCTGCAATATGGTATTTATACCAATAGTCCGGGAAGGTTGCCCTGTATAATCCTAAAAAAGAAACTTCCTCAGCATCATCCTGTTCCATCTTTATTTCTTCACATATCACATTTTTCTCAAGCCTTATTTCCCTCTGTGGAAACACAGAATTTTTCAGCATATCTGAAGCAATTTCAATAGATGCTTCAGCCTTGTTTTTCATAATATCAATTGTTAAAACCGTCTGATGGTATGTGGTATAAATATCAAATTCATTTGCCAGTTTTTCAATATCATCGTTTAACTTATCCACATCTCTGTTTTTTGTTCCCTTGAAAAGCATGTGTTCAATCATATGGGATATTCCATTATTCTTTTCATCCTCATATAAAGAACCTACCCTGACACCAATTCCCATGGAAAAAACATTACTTTCCCTGTATGACGTTATAATTGTTAAGCCATTTTTTAAAATTGTTTTATTAAAATCAATCTCCTTCATCAACTTCCCTCACTACCAAATATTTTACTCTTAAATTTCATAAATTAGGATAACATGAAAACAATGAAATATCATCATATAATCATAAATTTATTTTCGTATATTAACACATATATAAGAGAATTCCAAGTATTTTCACAATAAATGTTGTAAAAATCAATCTTTAATGATAAAATGCACTATGTAACTTAAAAATGCTAATAATATAGTATTATACATATACGAATAGGAGGATTGCACTATGGATTTATGGTTAAAAGAAATGCAGCTTGAAGATGCTGGTATTGCTATGACTTATAAAGTAAAAGAAACACTAGTTAGAAAGAAAACTCAGTTCCAGGACCTTGCAATCGTTGACACAGAAGTTTTTGGAAGAATGCTGGTTCTTGATGGTATTGTACAGACAACTATAAAGGATGAATTTGTATATCATGAAATGATATCTCACATTCCTTTATTCACACATCCAAACCCAAAGAAGGTTTTAGTTGTAGGTGGAGGAGATGGTGGAGCTATAAGAGAAATCCTTAGACACCCATCAGTAGAAAAGGCTGTTCTTTGCGAAATTGACGGAGATGTTGTTGAAGAATGTAAGAAATATCTTCCTGAGATAAGCTGTGCACTTGATGATCCAAGATGTGAAGTCTTCATAGGAGATGGTATCAAATACGTTAAAGAGCATAAAAATGAATTTGACGTTATAATAGTTGACTCAACAGATCCATTCAGTATAGCTGAAGGATTATTTGGCGGCAATTTCTACAAAGACATATATGAATCATTGACAGAGGACGGAATATTTATTGCCCAGACAGAAACTCCATTCTACTTACCTGAAACAGTTAAAAAAGTTTTCAGCGATGCTAAGGCAATATTCCCTGTAACAAAAATGTTCATGGCTGCTATACCTACATATCCAGGAGGATATTGGAGCTTTACAGTTGGTTCAAAGAAATACGATCCATCACAGGTTGACATAACAAAAATCCCTGAAATGGATACAAAATACTATACACCTGAAATTCATAAAGCATGTTTCGTACTTCCAAAATACGTTCAAGATGTAATCAGTGAATAAAAATATTGGGATGAGGCATCAGCACTAAAAAATGCTAATACCTCATCCCTTTTACTTATATATTTTGAAATTTTTTGTCATCCTAAATATGAGGTGATTATATGATTTTAGTTAAAAATGCAAATGTTTTTGCACCAGATAAACTTGGAAAGAAAGATATTCTGATTTCCTTTAACAAAATTGCATATATTTCAGACAACATAGATGTTCCTGGTGGTAATTTTCCCGAAATTGAAGTTATAGATGCTGAAAACCTTATTGCAGTTCCTGGAATCATTGACCTCCATGTTCATATAATCGGCGGCGGAGGTGAAGGTGGTTATATCACAAGAACCCCTGAGCTTATGCTTACAGATTTTACTCTAAACGGTATAACAACAGTAGTTGGCTGCCTTGGAACAGATGGAATAACTCGAAATATGGCAAACCTCATTGCAAAATCAAGGGCACTTGATATTGAAGGTATATCAACCTACTCATGGACAGGTTGTTATGAGGTTCCAACCAGAACCCTTACCAACAGTGCCCGTGGAGATATAGTTCTTGTGGATAAAATAATTGGAATTGGTGAAATCGCAGTGTCAGACCATCGCTCAACCCATCCAACTCAAAAGGAATTAGTCTATCTAGCCTCAGAGGCTAGAGTTGGCGGTATGCTCTCTGGAAAATGTGGAATTCTCCACATACATTTAGGTGATGGAAAAGAAAAACTTGACCCAGTGATTAGCCTGACTAAAGAACATGAAATTCCCTACGAAAACATACTTCCAACCCATATCAACCGTAACAAGGCTTTGTTTGAACAATCAGTGGAATATGCAAAGGAGGAGGATTTGTTGATATTACAACAGGTATTGTTCCTGAAGGCGATGATGCTCTGTACCCCTTCAAAGCCTATGAAATCCTTTTAAACAATGAAGTATCACCCTATCAAATAACAATGAGCTCCGATGCAGGTGGAAGTCTTCCTATATTTGATAACACAGGCAAACTTATTAAAATGGGAGTGGGCTCACCTTCCACTAATCTTAAAACCCTGAAGGAATGTGTTGAAAATGGTATACCCCTTGAGACAGCTTTAATTCCATTTACCTCATCCCCTGCAAAACTATTAAAACTTAAAGATAAAGGCAGTCTTAAAGAGAGTTTTGATGCCGATATGCTGCTTCTGGATGAAAAATTACAGCCACATACTGTAATCTCAAGGGGAAGAATAATGGTTGCAAACTATAAACCAACTGTATTGGGAACCTTTCAGAGCTGAAATTATAAAATGTCAAAAAAGTCCACGGCATGCCCTAAGACACTTCCATGGACTTTTTATTTATAACCTCTCTATAAACCATCTGTTACTTTCAATTTCCCACCTGAGTTCCACAGGATCACATCTGCCTTCAACCTGACACAGATAAATATAACATTCTCTTAAATTTCTTCTCTCCTTCCAGCTTTTCATAACCCTGTTTACCCTTAAATTCCCCTGGCTATATGTAACAACTACAGGATTTACGTTATTCTTCTCAAATAAAACCATTGCATCAACTATTTCTCTAACCATTTTCATAAATTTCCACCACCTTTATTAAAAGGATTCATTGGTGTCCATTCCTTATCAGATACTATATTTATACTTTTATGACTCTCATTTACCATCATAGAAGCCCTTACTATAGCATTTTTACCGTATTTATCCCTTATTGTATCCATGCATCTATCTAGAACTTCATTTTTTTGAACAGCCTTTTCTTCAAAAAAGCTCATCTGTTTAAAGCCGCTGCTTTCCCTGAGCCCAGTTACTCTGACACCTAAAAGCCTGATTCTGTTTTCATTCACCCAATTTTCACTTAAAAGCTTCAGAGCGTTTTTATGTATTTCATAGGTTGTATCCGTATGATGATAGATTTTCCGCTGCCTTACAAAGGTATTAAAATCACTGGTTCTAACAGTTATCTCAATAACATCACCCTCAAGGCCATGTTCACGAAGCCTTTTGCCTACACTTTCACTAAGAACCATTAAAACCTCAGAGGCCTCCTCTAAATTTACAATATCCCTTGGAGTGGTAATGGAATTTCCTATACCCTTAGCTGTCTCCCTTAAGGTTGATACCTTAGAGTTGTCAATGCCGTTGGCAAAGTACCAAAGATATCTTCCAACCTTCCCAAAACGTTTTTCAATAAAACTTAATGATGAATTGGCCAAATCTCCTATTGTAAAAATTCCTATGTCATTAAGTTTAATCCTGGTTTTTCTTCCAACACCCATAAGATCATTAATTGGAAGAGGCCAAATTACCTTTTCTAAATCCTCCTTCATGACAACGGTAGTGGCATCTGGTTTTTTTAAGTCAGATGCCATTTTTGCAACCAATTTACAATATGATACACCTACACTGGCTGTGATATTAAGCTCATCTTTAATTTTATGTCTTATTTTATCTGCAATCTCTGCCCCATCCCCAAATAAATGTTCACAACCTGTAACATCAACCCAGGCCTCATCTATACTAAATTGCTCAACATCCGGGCTAAAACTCCTTAAAATGTCCATAACCCTTATTGAATAAGACATGTAATTTTTGAAATTTGGTTTTACAAGTACAAGATTAGGACAAAGGTTTTTAGCATCTCCAACAGTCATACCTGTCTTAACTCCAAATTTCCTTGCCTCGTATGAAGATGTAAGTATAATACCGGTTCTTTTTTCCTTATCCCCTGCCACAGCAACAGGAAGACCTTCAAGGTCAGGATTTAAAGCTTGTTCCACCGATGCATAAAATGCGTTTAAATCCACATGAAGTATTTTTCTCATAATAGCCCTCCCGAACATTTGTTCGCATAATCTATTATACTCCTTTTTTGAAAAAATAAAACCCCAGATTTTAAAAAAACGACGATAAATTCCTTAGAACTTATCGTCGACATTTTTTTATCTTATTCGAATTTTCTAGGTATGAAGCCCACCTTCTTGTATACCTTTCTAAGCGTTTTTCTTGCAGCTGCTTCTGCCTTATATGCCCCTTCCATATAAACCTTTTCAAGATAGTCTTTACTCCTTAAAAGTTCCTCTGCCTTTTCCCTGACTGGTCTTAATCCCTCAATTACAACCTCTGCAGTATCCTCTTTAAACTTACCATATCCCTGACCTTCATATCTTTCAACTATAGCTTCTATACTCTCTCCTGACAGTTTAGAATATATATTTAAAAGATTTTTTATACCAGGCTGTTCATCATTATAAGCTACAACACCTAAGGAATCTGTAACAGCCCTTTTAATTTTCTTTCTTATTACATCTGGACTATCTATAATCAAAATATAAGCATTTTCATTTTCATCTGATTTAGACATCTTCTTATTTGGATCCTGAAGGCTCATTATTCTGGCTCCAACCTTTGGAATGTATGGCTCTGGCACCTTAAATGTATCGCTGTACCTGTTATTAAACCTTTGGGCTAAATCCCTTGCCAGCTCTAGATGCTGCTTTTGGTCTTCCCCAACAGGAACAAGGTCTGTTTGATATAAAAGAATATCTGAAGCCATCAGCACTGGGTAAGTAAATAATCCTGCATTTAAATTTGCCTCACTTTTTCTTGACTTTTCCTTATATTGTGTCATTCTATTTAACTCACCCATGTATGTCATACAGTTTAAAACCCATGCAAGTTCAGTATGAGCACTTACATGTGATTGAATAAAAATCGTATTCTTTTCTGGATCAATGCCACTTGCAATATATTGAGCCAAAACAGAAAGTGAATTTTCCCTGAGATTTTTGGGTTCCTGTGGAACAGTTATAGCGTGCAGATCAACAATACAGTAATAACAATTATATTCATTCTGAAGTTCTACCCAGCTCTTTAAAGCACCTATATAATTTCCAAGTGTAAGCTTACCTGATGGCTGCGCTCCACTAAATATGGTTTTTCTTTCTTCCATTTCAACTCCTCCTGACTATATAAAATAAAAAAACTTCGTCCCATAAAAGAGACGAAGGAAACTTCCTACGCGGTACCACTCTAGTTGGTCAAATGACCCACTCTGCCCTTAACGCGGGAAACGTTAAAACCTACTGTTATTTCGGCTTTACACTCATGAGCCCATTCAACATATCTCCTGCCCCAGGCTTCCACCATCCCCAGGTCGCTTTAGCCGATTAATATGCCTACTATTCTCAATCATTGCTTTAATATATTATATAACATTATATGAAAAATATAGATATTTGTAAATAAAATTTTGACTTAGTAGCACCAAGTTTTAATAACATCATATTCATCCTGGGTAATATTAAAATATCTCAAAAGAATATTATCTACCCTTTCCTTTATGTCTTCTCCTCCCTTTAGAACCTCCTCCTCAATTTCTTTAATATATTCAGGTATTTTCAGTGTCATAACCTTATTTGGATAATATTCATATAACTCATCTCCAAGCTTTTTTGCCATAGTTTTTATATAAAACTCATATATACTGCTGTTTAAAACTCCTGCTAAAAACTCATAACTTATTTTATCTATAAACATATCCCTTAACTTTATTATGTATACATCTGCACTGAAATAACTGCCTTCATCTATAGCAAACCTGTTTTTAGAAGCTTTAAAGGGATATACAATCTTCTTTTCCTGAAATATATATTCCTTTCTTCCCCACTGAAGCTGATACCATTTTCTGACCCCTCTTATACATTCCCTTCTCTTTTCAAGTATTTCTCTATGTTTTGAAATGTAATTCAAAGCATTTTTATATTCTTCCTCATTTTCAATTAAATCTGAATAAATTATAAGCTCCTGAGTTTCCTTAACTTTAAAAGAATCAATATTTTTATTTTTTATCCATGGCTTTATTATATCAGCCTCAATATTTAATTCCTCTGCCTCTTCCTTTGATATAATAAACGCAGCATCGCAGCCAGTTATTATCCCTTGAAAACTTTCACAAATACAATTTAATTCTACACCTTTTATTTTATTTAAAATACTTCGTTCTTTATCATCTAAAAAAACCCAACCTTTATTGTCCAAAAATTGACTGTCAAATGATATAAATTTAGAATATTTTTCCCTTATATAAACAATATCATCAAAAACTTTACTTCCCATTTCCTTTGCAGTGTATTTAAGCCTGAAAAAATTGATATCCCTATCAATGCTGCCCTTTATAAATTTAAGTATAATATTGTCAACTCCAGCTCCTTTAACAACTCTGACTCCATAAAAATCAATGAGACTCTGGATTTGTCCTGATTTTTTATATACTCCCTTATCCCCTTACCATGCAGAGCTTCCAATATATACCTTGAAGTAAAAAATACCAATCTTCCTCCAACCTTTAAGGAATCTATAGATTTTTTAATAAAACAATAAGATAAATCAGCCTTATCCTGAAAAACATCTTGAAAGATTTCACATAATTTCTCCCTGTATTCTCCCTTTAAAACCTTGTGTCCCATATATGGTGGATTTCCAATGACAATATCAAACTCTCCATCTGTCATTAAAAAATCCTGACACCTGATATTCCTGGTCACCTGGCCTGTTAAATTAAAAATTTCAAGAGTTGTAATCATAACAGCGTTCTCATCAATATCATAACCATAGATATTATACTTTAAAACATGCTCACCAGGATTTTCAATTCCAGCTTCTTCAGCTAAAACTACTAACTTTTTAAAAGCTGCAATTAAAAAATATCCACCTCCACAGGAAGGGTCAACTATTTTAACAAAGGGGTTTTCCCAGTAATCTAATCCTTTTATCATCTCATCAACCATAAAATCAACAATCTCATATGGAGTATAAAAGCTGCCCATCTCCTTTTTCAATTCCTTTTTACAAAGATTCTGATATACCTCTCCTATGCTACCCTCTATATTCCACTTTTTTAAAAAATCATCTAAAAAAGGTCTATCGTTATTTAATAATTTTTCATATAAAGATTTAACCTCGTCAATAAACTCTTTAAACATAAACTTCCTCCAATTCTTTTCCCTGAAATAATTATACATATACAAATCTATAATCTCAAGTTAATGGTTTTGCTCCATCCAATATCCAACACTTAGTATGTGTCCCTATGTGGGGTGTGAATTTTATGAGTTATTTTGTCTGATTATTGATATAATAAGAATGGGAGGTGTAGCATATGCACAGAAGATATTTAATAATCAATTTAATACTTGTCCTACTACTGACTGTATCCTGCGGCAGTAAACATTCAGAGCTACCTAAAACATCTGTCCCCCCTAAAGTTACTGAAAGTGAACCTCCAAAACTTTCTACAACGGACTCAATAAACCATGAAGTTGTCAATCCCCCACAGAAAGAGACACCAGAAAATAAGGAGAATTCCTCTAAAACCAAAAATGAAGGGGATTCAGTTAATTTAGATAATTCCCTTAAAAGATGGGGATTTAGACCAAACAGCACACATACAACCCCTGAGGTTTCCACCGCAATAAAGGAAATGCTGAAAAAGTATTCGGCATACTATGTTGGGGATACAAATTCAAAGGTTTTATATTTAACCTTTGATGAAGGCTATGAAAAGGGTTATACAGGAAAAATTTTAGATGTCCTTAAGGATAATGACGTAAAGGCTGCATTTTTCGTAACAAGACCATATATTAAAACCGAAAAGGACTTAATAAGGCGAATGGTAAATGAAGGGCATCTGGTTTGCAACCATACATCACATCATCCATCTATGCCCAGTAAAGCAGGAAATTTAGATGAATTTAAAAAAGAATTTACCGAAACTGAAGATATTTTCAGAGAAGTAACAGGTCAGGAAATGCCAAAATATTTTAGACCCCCTATGGGAGAGTATAGTGAAAAATCTTTATACTTAACTAAGGAGCTTGGTTACAAAACAATCTTCTGGAGTTTCGCCCATGTAGATTGGATTGTTGATAAGCAGCCAACCATACAACAGACCCATGATATAGTTATGAAAAGAGTCCATAATGGTGCTATATTACTGCTCCATGCAGTATCAAAGAGCAACACAGAAGCCCTGGATTTAATCATTAAGGATTTAAAGGCTGAAGGTTATAGATTTGGTACTTTAGATGAACTGAATTAAGACATAAAATGACAACAACCTGACAGCATTAAAATCTGTTAGTTGTTGTCATTTATTATTCTTACACAAAGATTACAAGAAGGATATGAGATAACTGTAAAGGGTTTATGTTGCAGATCCTGGTAAGTCTTATTTTCATCTTTTAATTTTGTGCCTTCTTAAATTACCTTCTTCAATTTATCTGCATCAAATTCTTTAATATATTTATTTTTAGTCTCATCTGTAATCAGTATTCTTGCGACTCCATCCTTAATCTTCAGTACCTTGCCCTTTAATTTGCTGCCAAGGATATTAACAGGTGCACCAACTACTAATTCCTTTAAATTTTGGCCATTGCAATGTGTACAAACACCATCTTCTCTGACTACTCTCAAACAATCTTTACAATAAAAAAGTTTATTCATAGGACTAACCTCCTGAAATTATTTAGCAGGCATCGTATAAACTCTGATATTAACCTCATAGACAGATTGAAAAATGCAAATGTTAACCAAAAATTGCCATATTAATATTATTCTTCACCCTTTTTAAATATCCTTTTTTAATTACACAAAATTTTTCGTATCCCTTCTTCTGTTAAAATTAAAGGCAGCGATCATAAAGAAGGTTAGAGCAAATGATAATATGACTATTATATGATATCGTATATCTTCAATTTTATATCCCATTTGAAGCTTTTCAATTGCCTCAAGTGTCCATTTTTGTGGAAGAAAATTTGCAAACTTCCTCATTATCTCCGGCATGAAGCTTATTGGCCAAAAACAGCCTGAAAGCATGCAGCTTGGTGTTATTATAAGATTTCCCAAGTTATTAACCTGGCTGGTAGAATCTGAAAAAGATACAAGTAAAAGACCGAAACCTATGGATACCAAACCAAAGCATACCAATATCACCATCAATTGATGGAAAGGCAAAAAGGTATTTATCTTTAAAACCCTGGTAATAACAATTATTACAAGAATAATTTGAATAAATACAATAATAAAGTTAGCAAAGACATTTCCCAAAAGATAGATTTTATCACTTACAGGAGCGGAACAAATCCTGTAATAAGTCCTGTTTCTCTTTTCAGAAACTATTAAACTGGCAGTGGTTGTAGCTCCAATCATAATAAACATTACAAAAAAACCGATGCTTTGACTTACTATTCCCTTTCCAACACTAAAATCCTCTAATTCCTTAACCTCCAACTTTAAATTATCACTTTTATATCCAGAATAAATTTTATTAAAAACTTCCCTGTCTCCATTTGAAGCATTAGAAATGTCCATGATATTTCTGATATATAAATTTAAATAGTTTTGTATCCAAAGAGTTATATCCTCACCTTTAATAGATTTAATCTGAATTTCTTTTAATTCTTTATTTAACACATCATGTTCATATCCCTTTGGAATAATCAAAGAACAGTCAATCCTGTTGCTGGTTACCATATTGTTAACCTCATCTTCATCTATTATCTTAACAATAAACTTTTTATTTTTCTCAACTGAGGTAATCAGCTCCCTGCTTAACTCAGTATTATCTTTATCCACAACACCGATGTATAAAGGCTTTGAAGCCACATTACTGTACATAGCTGCCGAAACTAAAACACAAGCTACTGGAACTAAAATATATATTAATATCCCGCTCTTTTTTCTAAAGGTAACTTTTAATATATTTAAGGCAATAACCAGTGCATTTTTCATTTACATAACCTCCCTTCTTGAAAGAACCGAAGCTGTTATTAAACATATACCTGCAAACCCTAGATTTATCATTAATGCCTTTGAAACCAGACTGAAATCACCTATATTAATAACCTTAAATGCTGCATCATTTATCCATTTTAATGGTGAAATATTAGCTAAAATATTTAATACCCTATTATCTAATTGCTGAATTGGAACATATGCACCGCCTAAAAAAGCTACAAAAGGTATAATAGAGTTTAAAATTCCCTGCAGTGAATTTGGATTTTTTATAATAAATGACATACCAAGGCCAAAGCTTACTGACATAATAGTTTCAGATAAAATAAGCATAAGCACTGTTCCAATAGCTTCACCCCAATATGCTCCAACCACAAATTTGCTGAAATAAACCAGAATTGTCATTTGAATAAAAGTAAAAATCACAGAAGCAAGCAATTTCCCAATAAATATTTCGTGACTTTCAATTGGACTGGATAATAATCTGCCACCAGTTTTCATTACTTTTTCTGACTTCATCGCCCATGCACCATATAGAGCACCATAGAGTGTAAAAAGAGTTGTCATTGTTACAGCATAATAATCCTTTGCCCTTTGTTTTCTTTCTCCATCTAAGGATACAACCTTTGCATAGCTTTCATAGTTGTTTTTAGCAACATCCTTTAGTGCAAAGGGATTTACCTTAGCTATCTCAACAACAAGATTATATCTATCTACAAATGCACTTAAAATTGTGCTGACAATGTTAGAATTGAGATTAAATCTTTTATTTTCGTAAACCTCAATTTTGTCATTACTAACCTTTATATAACAAGAATACTTTTGCTCCTTAATTCCTCTTATACAATCAAGTGCACTCTCCTCATTCTCTGCCTCATAAAAGACTATTCCAATATCCTTTCCTTTATCTAAAAAAGAGTTAAAAGCCTCAGCTACCTGATTGTTTGACTTGTTTATATATAAAACATTGATTTCTTCAATACTACGCTGTTTATCAAATACACCACCCAGTGCTGAACCAAGCACCAATATCAAAACCATGGGAAACAGCATCATCATAGTAAGTGCTTTTTTATCTCTGATGTTCTGTTTTATCTCCTTAATAAAAATATTAACTATATTCATAACTTCCTTTACCCCCTAATCCCTGAGCTTTCTGCCAGTTAGAGTTAAAAATACAGTTTCCAAATCAGGTGTTGTACTTTCAATATTTCTTATGGATATACCATTTTCTGTGAAGTAAAGTATAATTTTATCAAGATTATTTATCTCCTTTATGCTGTTTACTTTCACCAAGTCTTCATCAAATTCCACACTTTTTACACCCTTGATCTTCTTTAATTCTTCCTCTTTCACCGTTGAAATTGAATTTACTGTAATCAAAACAGTATTGGTATCAGTTATAATCGATTTTAACTCCTCCTTTGTTCCCTCAGCAATTATCTTACCATGATCAATTATTGAAATTCTTGAGCAAATCTCTTCTACTTCCTCCATGTAATGGCTTGTATATACCACAGTACATCCCATTGAATTAAGTTTCTTAACTGATTGAAGAATATGATTTCTAGACTGTGGGTCAATTCCAACGGTAGGCTCATCCATTATTATAAGCTTTGGCCTATGAGCTATTGCGCATGCTATATTAAGTCTCCTCTTCATTCCTCCCGAAAACTTACTTGGGAAACTTTTTGCATTTTCCTTTAATCCTACAAACTCTAGAGCTTCATAAACCCTCTCCCGTAAAAGACTGCCTCTTAAACCATACAAAGAAGCAAAAAACTTTACATTTTCATATGCTGTTAAATCCTCGTAAATTGCAATATCCTGAGGAACAATACCAATATTTTTCTTTGCATCTTTATTCTGTTTTTCAATACTGTAACCTAAAATAGACACACTGCCTTTATTCATTGGTATCAGACCACACATAATATTTATCATTGTACTCTTTCCAGCTCCATTAGGCCCTAATAGGCCATATATCTCCCCAGATTCAATTTCTAATTTAACATTATCAACAGCAACTAAATCTCCAAATCTCTTTGTTAACCCCTCTATTTTCACTACCTTCATAAAATCACCTCTTATTTTTTTCTACTTACTTACATTATATAAAAATGTAAGTAACTTCATTAGTACACAAAGTCACTTCTCCCCCATGACAAAAGTCATAGGGACATATACTTGTTGTCTGTCATTAGGTATGACATCTAGAATTAATTTTTAACCCATAGCCTTTTCTAATTTTTAATATAAAAAAACCTTATAACACAAGTTTTTTTAGCAAAATTTTTGTCTACAAAGTATGCTTGTCCATTTTTTTTGGAAAACAACAAATATTATTCCTATAACTTTTTTAAAATTATTGAGGACTAATTTTTTTTAACAAGCATATTCCTTCATAAACTCATATGTAATATTTTTATATTTCTCATCATCTAAAAGTTTTACCCCAATACTGCTGAGCTCTGAAACTCTGCTTTGAGTTATGTTTCCAAGGACGCGGCAGATTTCACTGCATTTTAAGTTGCAAAGGCTTCTCATTAAAAGTACAGCTAGTGCCTTTGCTTCAACTATTTCTCTGCAGTGTTTTGTATGGAGTTTTATTTCTTTAATTCCAAGTTTTGATGCAATAAATTCAAGTATTTCTTTAGTTTTAATGTTTCTTATTAAAATTTTTCTTTCACTTCTGTATTCTGTTCCTTCATTTAAAAACTCTACTTCTTCTTTAAAAACCTTATCAGAGCATTTATATACTAATTTCATATAGCTTTCTCTGGCTTTTTTAGGATTTTTGCTGAACATGCCCATAATAAAGCCGTCATCAACAAGTTCATAGGGGTCATGTCTTAAGCCTAGATATATTGAAAGGCTTGAAAACTCATATTTCTCTGGGCAGTTTTCATATCCCTTTATATCACATGGGTTGTTGTGAACATATGCCGATAAGGCATAAAGATAGATTTCACTCTTTACCATTTTGCTTTTAAATCTGTCCTGGAATAGATGTCCATGTCTTTTATGTCTGTGGTTAAAATATTGTGCATAGGAGAAATTTATGCTGTGCATTATCCTTGAAATGTCTGCTCCGTTAGCATCTATTATAAGATGTAGATGATTATCCATAAGGCAGTAGCCATATACTCTGAATTCATAGGTTTTTTGATATTTTTTAACTAAGGATAAGTAGTGAAGTTTATCCTCATTATCCTTAAACAAATCAACTTCGCTAATACTCCTTGCCATTACGTGAAAAATGGCGTCTTCTTTCTTCTGCCTTGCTAGTCTTGGCATAAATAAAACACCTCGCTTTAAAGTTTTGCTTTTAATAATTAGCATTCCCTTAAAACGAGATGTTATTCTCTCAAAATTCACAGTTCATATATGTCCCACTAAATGTCCATTACATTATCATCTCTAGAAAAGTTATTTTCTTTATTTTATTATTTTCAACCTCAAAGGTTAAGGCATAATTCCAGTCAAAAACATAATGATAATACTCATGCCTTCCACCATCTTGAGTTTTATAATCTCCATAGTTTCTTGCATCAAATTCATACAATTTTCCATCTCTCGTTGGATTTGGATTTTCAGTATAGAATCTTTGCAGAATCACTTCTTTACCGTCCCCCACTTTGCATTTTAAGTTACATAGGCTTCGCATTAAAAGTACAGCTAAAGCCTTGGCATTAACTATATCCCTGCAGTGTTTTGTGTGTAGCTTTATTTTTTCAATTCCCATCTTTGAAGCAATAAATTCTAATATCTCCTTAGTTTTAATGTTTCTAACTAATATCTTTCTTCCGCTTCTGTATTCTGTTCCTTCATTTAAAAATTCAACTTCCTCTTTAAAAACCTTATCACCGCATTTATATACCAATCTCATATAGCTTTCTCTTGCCATTTTGGGATTTTTGCTGAACATGCTCATAATAAAACCATCTTCAACCAGTTCATAGGGGTCATGTCTTAAGCCTAAATATATTGAAAGGCTTGAAAACTCATATTTCTCCGGGCAGTTTTCATATCCCTTTATATCACATGGGTTGTTGTGAACATAGGCTGACAGGGCATAAAGATATATTTCACTCTTTACCATCTTACTTTTAAATCTGTCCTAAAAAAGATGTCCATGTCTTTTGTGTCTGTGATTAAAATATTGGGCATAGGAAAAGTTTATGCTGTGCATAATCCTTGATATATCTGCTCCATTAGCATCTATTATCAGATGAAGGTGATTATCCATAAGGCAATAACCATATACTCTGAATTCATAAGTTTTTTGATACTTCTTTACTAAATCTAAGTAACAGGCCTTATCCTGGTTATCCTTAAACAAATCAACTTCACTGATACTCCTTGCCATAACATGAAAAATGGCATCATTTGTTTTTTGTCTAGCAATTCTAGGCATAAATAAAACACCTCGCTTTAAAGTTTTGCTTTTCATCGTTAGCATTCCCTTAAAACGAGATGTTATTCATTTAAAAATGACAATTCATATATGTCCCATTAGATAATCATCTCTAAGAATCTAATTTTCTTAATCCTATTATTTTCCACCTCAAAGGTTAGAGCATAATTCCAATCGAAGACATAATGATAATATTCCAGCTTTCCTGTTTCTTGAGTTCTATAATCAGCATAATTTCTTTCATTAAATTCATACAGTTTGCAATCCCTTGTTGGGTTTGGATTTTCTGTAAAAAACCTTTTCAATATCAGTTCATCACTATCTCCAACTTTAATATTCCTAGGACCAAACTTTGCACTGCTTGTTAATTCAATTGTGTAAAGCCTATATGGCTGATTATTTTTAAACTTAACAAAGGATAATTTTCCAAAATCGTACTCCAAATCTAACAAATGCATTTCATATTCAGCATCATATTCTTCTCTTCTGTTCATAGGATTTCCATATACCTTTATAACTTTGTCAAGGGTCTGCCCATGGCTGATTCCCGCGAATTTGAAATCTGTTAAACAAAAGGGAGTTGCTTCGATGACATATTCAAATTCAGCCACTTCACTTGGCACTCCAAGTCTATTTACTGCAATTGCTTTAACCACTGTTTTCCCGTAGTCTAGAAATATTGGCGCTGTAAATCTTTTTGAATTTTTATTTGGCTTAGTTCCATCAGTAGTATAATAGATAACAACATCACTTTCATTAGTAAATAACTTTATATTTTGTGTGATACCATATGACTCTGGTTCTAATGATGTTTTAGGAGCTGTTGGTTTTATTTTTATATTATCAAGAAATTTTTTAATATCTTCACTTTTGATTTTTTCATAGCCATTTTTTAAAGTTTCAACTGCCTTATCATACATATCAACATCTAAATAACATTTAGCTAACTCTATGTAGGGTTCTGATTTTCCAGGCTCTATCTCTGTAACTTCCAGTAATATTTTTTCACCATCATCAGTTCTTCCTGAATAAAAGTATGCCTTTGAAAGTCCTATTCTTGCTTCTGTATTCTTTGGCTGAAGTTTTATAGCCTCCTGAAATTCTCTTTCCGCTTCTTGATATCTTTCTCTTGCAATATAATCATTACCCAGTCTTATATGTTCCTTTACCTTTGCAGCCTTGGCATTGTTTAAAGTTTTAACATATGCAAATATGCCTACAAATACAAGGATTACTACTATAGCTAAATAAAAAATACTTTTTCTCTTCAAACTGAACACCCCTGCTTAAATAATTTTCATCATTAAGAAATTAAATCATCTTCAGCTCCATATATTTCAATATTATAAATAGAATAAGCAAAATATTCAATTTCAAAAATTAATTTTCTAATTCCAAACAGCAACTATCTGTCCCCTATCATTGTTCCTCCTTGCAAGTAATAAATAGCTATTTGAGTTCTATGCTGGAGATTAGTTTTATCAAGGATTGATGTTATATAATTCTTTACCGTCCCTTCTGAGATAAAGAGCTTTTTTGCAATTTCTTTGTTGGAAAGTCCTTTTGATATTTGCTCCATAATTTCGATTTCCCTGTATGTAAATATACTTTTATCTATTTCAGTTTTTCTTTCTAAGCCTTCCTTTATTTTATCCATAACAATATCCTGCATAACGGTATTTCCACTAAACACAAGCTTTATAGCATCTTTTATTTTATCCGGAGAATTGTTCTTTAAAAGATATCCCTTAGCCCCATTTTTTACAGCTTCCATTATATATTCATCATCATCAAATGTCGTTAAAATAAGAGTCTTTGTGTTAGTTTTGCTTGAAATCTCCTTAACAGCCTTGACACCATTTAACACTGGCATTCTAACATCAAGTAATGCAACATCAATCCTCTCTCTTAAACAATATTCTACTGCCTTTAATCCATTTTCCACACATCCAACTACATCGAAATCCTCATCCATACCTAAAATTATCTTTAAACTCTCCCTTATCAGTGAATCATCATCTGCAATAAGTATTCTTATTTTCATTTATTTACCTCCTTTGGCAATAGTGTTATTATGGTAAAACCATCTGAACCATCAATTATAACCTTACCACCTAGTTCATGGGTTCTTTCCTCTATACCTAAAATTCCTAAACCCTTTGTTATCTTGTCTGAACCCCTTCCATTATCCTTTACCTCAACCTTTATAAACTTATTAAGCACCTCAATATTAACCCTAACATTAGAAGCATTTGAGTATTTTAACACATTTGTCAGAGCTTCCTTAACATTTTCGTATATCACTTTCCAATAAAAATATGGAATCTCTAAAAGGTTACCCTTATATACAAGGCTGCTTCTTACATTGCTGTTAGATAATTTTTCATCTATTAAAACCTTAAGTCTATTTATTCCTATCTCTTCAGATTGTGGTTTAATATTTCTTAAGGTTATTCTGATACTTTCCATTCCATTTCTTAAGATACCTATTACGTTAACTATAATACCAGCTGCCCTATCTGTGTCCTTATATACGAGAAGCTTTGCCGCTTCTAACTGCATTAAACTTCCTGAAATAGTATGTCCTATACTGTCATGTATTTCCTGAGCTATCTTATTTCTTTCCTCCAATTGTGATAAATATTTTAAATCTTTCTTATATTCATCATTTCTATCAATTTTAATGAATAAATCATAATTTTTCTTCCTTAAATCATCATTTTCAATAATTAAATCCATTACCTTACTATATAAATTCCTTAATAAATAATAAATGCACCCGCTCAAAGATGTTGTCAGTATATACGAATTAAACAAATCACCTTTTATAAAGAAAACTGGAATAATAGTGAAGGATATTGCATATGTCCAAGGAAATTTAAAAATATCTACCAATTCGAAAATGTTTACAGGAAGGAGTATAACAAACAAGGAAAATATAGTAAAACCACAAACTCCAAACATTAAAAAAGAAGCTGTAAGAATTACTGCCCTTACAGCTTTATTTTTAAATATATAAGCAACAGCATTAATACTTAAATAAATAAGCATCAGGGTAATAATTAAAATAACATCCTTCATGTTTCCTTTGCTATACTCAAGGGCACAAAATAAGATTAAAATAAACTTATTAATTAAAATCCATTTATCCATATAAAAACCACCTAATCAATATCCTAACAAAATTATACATTAGAATTCCATGTTTTAATACAAAAAATGCCAGATAAAATATATCTGACATTTTTTATATTAAAATATCATAGTATACAGCATATAAATAAAATGAGCTGAGATTCCTGCAGCAAGTCCACCTATTGTGTGGCTTAAAATAGCCTTATTTGTAAGTTCTCTTGCATCAAGTGAATCCATCATAGCAACATGTGTGCTTAAATAGCCGCTCCAGCACATTCCCATTGCTGTAAACACAGCTATTTCATTTGCACCAATAAGCCCTGATTTAATAAAGTTTGGTACAAGACCAATTGCTGCCCCAACTGCCCCTAATGCAGTTACAGGAAATGCTATTGCTTCTGCATGTTTAAACCCTAAAAGAGGTTCTAATATAAAGCTTAATTTTTGACCTATCCAAGGTAAAACTGGCACACCTTCGTATTTTGCACCAATATAAACCCCGCCATCTCCTGCTGGGCCATTTGTTAACATCATTACAAGTGTACAAATCACAAGAACACCAGGAATTATTGAAAGCCCCATATCAACCCCAGTCTTACCACCATCAAGTATAGCCTCAAGGGCTCTTTGAAATACACTTCCCTGCCTTATTTCTCTCAGATTCATAACATCCATTCCGCTTTCACCCTCATTAGATGCAGGTGCTTCTGTCCCATAGGCCTTTTTAGTATGTCTTAACATCAATCTAACACTAACAATACTTCCAATTATGGCACCAACATTACCAATTACAGCTGCTGGCAGGAAATTCTGACCACTTGGAGCCTGTCCAATCATAAAGGTGGTAACAATAAGCCCCATACCAAAGGCGGTACCTATGTTAGTCAAAGCAGGTATCTGGTACTTTTTAAAATACCTTACAAATCCCTTATCCTTAGCTAAGGATATGATGGCTGGATTATCTGATAAATATGTTGTTAAAACTCCAACACTAGCAGCTCCAGGCATATCATACAGTGGTTTCATAAGTGGAGAAAGGACCTTATTAATCAATGAAATAACTCCAAACTCAACTAACAATGCCCCAACAGCCCCTGCAATTACAGCAATGGCCATGATGTAAAAAACCGTATTAAGCAATAAATCATGGGCAGTAGACATTAACGTATTAAACATATTTTTCATGCCCATAACATTACCCAGAAGACCAAAAAAAACAATGAATCCTATAAGCCATAAATATGATTCTTTGCTTACAGACACTACAACTCTTTTTTCATTTTTGCTCATCTTTTATCCTCCTTTCTAAAATTGTGACAAAAAATCCGTTTTCTCTATAAATATTATCATATTATCCATATATCTGACAATTCTAATTGTTCAAAATATTTGTACCAAACCTGACCTTATTCTTGAAAATAGATGTCAGGCTATAATGCAGCCTGACATCTATTAAGATTATATTTCTAAAGCTCCAGTAACCTCTTCAACAGCCTTAACAAGCTTTCCTGAAGCAACAAGCTCACTTGCCTTATTAATTTCTACATACATAACCCTGTCTTCTTCTATTGGTTCAACATCTTTTCTTAATAAATTGTAAGCAGCTTCAGTTCCCTTTCCTAGTTTTAGTTTTTCTTCCCTCAGATAAAGAGCCTGTCCTGCTGCTAAATATTCAATACCAACAACCCTTGAAGCATTATATATGATTTCTCTAGCCTTTCTTGCAGCTATTGTACCCATACTTACATGATCCTCTTGATTGGCTGAAGATGGTATTGAATCGACTGATGCAGGGTGAGCTAATACTTTATTTTCTGAAACAAGGGCCGCAGCTGAATATTGTGCTATCATAAATCCTGAATTCAATCCGCCATTTTTAGTTAAGAAGGCAGGTAAATCGTTTAATTGATAGTTAACAAGTCTTTCGATTCTTCTTTCACACACGTTGGCAATTTCAGAAACAGCTATTCCTAAGAAGTCCATAGCCAAGGCCATCGGTTGTCCATGGAAGTTACCACCTGAAATAACCCTTTCCTCATCTTCAAAAATAAGAGGATTATCAGTAGCAGCATTAATTTCTATTTCAACTATACCCTTTACATAATTTATTGCATCCTTACTAGCTCCATGAATCTGTGGAATACATCTTAAAGTATATGCATCCTGTACCCTAAGCTCTCCTTGTCTTGTTGTATATTGGCTGCCATCTAATAAAGAAAGCATGTTCTTTGCACATTTCATCTGGCCATGCTGTGGTCTTACTTCATGAACTCTATGGTAATAAGCATCTGTTATTCCCCTTAAAGCCTCAACAGTTAAAGCACCAACAATATCCTGAGCCTTTGCCAGGTTTATTGCATCATAAACAGCAAGGGCACCAACGGATGTCATAACCTGAGTTCCATTTATAAGGGCTAAACCTTCCTTTGACACAAGTTCAATAGTTGGAATTCCTGCCCTTTCCATTGCCACTTTTCCAGACAGTCTTTCCCCTTTATAATAAGCCTCTCCTTCACCTATCATAACCAGAACCATATGTGAAAGAGGGGCTAAATCTCCACTTGCTCCTAAAGAGCCCTTTTCATATATTACAGGAGTAACTCCTTTGTTAAGCATATCAACTAAAGTTTGAACAGTGGATAATCTTGCCCCTGAATGTCCTTTTGATAGTGCATTTGCACGAAGAAGCATTATTCCCCTTGCAATTTCTTCTGAAAATGGTTGTCCAACACCACAGGCATGGGAAATAATTAAATTTCTCTGCAAAGTCTTAGTATCTTCAGCATCAATTACTACATCTGAAAACTTACCAAAGCCAGTTGTTATTCCGTAGACAACTTTACCATCATTAACAAACTTATCAACTAAATTTCTTGCTTTAACTATCTTCTCCTTCGCCTCTTCTGAAATCTCAACTTCATAGCCATGTCTCGCAACATTAACCACATCTTCAATCCTTAGGTCATATCCATTGATAACAACTTTTTTCATTGAGCTTCCTCCTTTATTTCGATAAATTTTCAAAATATTTTTTATATATTAATTATATATCCAATTTAAAATAATTCATAGTATTTAAATTGTCTGACTTTATTTACCTTGTTACCATGCTAAAGTTAAAATTTATCTACTTTTTTATTTCCCTGGAAATAAAAATAGTGCTGAAAAATTCAGCACTTAATCTACCAAATTAAACTGTACAGCATCTTTGCAGCTACTGCCAGTGACATTGTAACAAAAATTGGCTTTACAACCTTAGCACCGTTTTTTAATGCAAACTTAGTGCCCATTCGTGCACCAATAATCATAGAAATTGCAACAGGTACTCCAAAAACCAAATAAACCTTTCCCTGAATAGCAAATCGGATAAGGGATGTAACATTACTTACAAAATTTAACACCCTTGCATTACCCCCAGCCTGAATAAAATCAAATCCATATATACCAATCATACCAAATATAAGGAAAGAACCTGTACCTGGTCCAAAGAAACCATCATAAAAACCTATTCCAAAGGCAAGTAAAATTCCATATAAAATATTCCTTTTTGTAAATCCAGTAAACCTATCTTCAGTTCCCATGGTCTTAGAAAACAAACTATATATACCAACTGCAAGAATCATAACAAGAACCATAGCCTGAAGATACTCCTGCTTAATAGCAAGAACTGTACTTGCACCTAAAAAAGCTCCCACAGCAGTAAATGGAATTAAATATTTCAACAGTTCAAAATTAGCCTTCCCAGATTTAATATACTTAATTGAGCTGGTACATGAAGCTGCAGTTGCTGAAAACTTGTTTGTTCCAAGGGCAAAATAGGGTGGTATCCCAGCCATTAAAAAAGCTGGCAAGCTTATAAGTCCTCCCCCTCCTGCGATTGAATCAACAAATGCGGCTATAAAACCAGCAACACATAAAAGACCTAACTTAATTGCCAATGCTGTTGTTAACATTTAACCTCTCCCCTTCTCGTCATTAATTTAATAGAATTTATGTAATTACTTAAAAATAATTACCTGTCCCAAATAACAACCCAATAATTGTTGACCGTCCCTTAAGCTTTCCCCCGTTGATGGCAACAGTTGTTGACCGTCCCTTTAATTTTAACATATAAAAATAAAGCATTCCATAATTTAATACAGAATGCTTTTGATAAACATGAACTATTGGCTTTTTTTGTAATATATCCAGCCTTTTCTATTTAAATATCTGAGGAACATAATAAGTCTTTCATAAACAGGCTCACAGGACTCGCCAAAGGCATTAAGAAGCTCCTGTCCAATCTCATGAACAGTTCGATTTCCGTCAATAAGCTGCCAGGTTTTTGAACCTATTTTATCAAGTTCAATGTCGCTGACAGAAGGTTTTTTTACAAGCCAGCGCATAAACCTTTCAACTGGCTTATTATGATGAAAAATAAGATATACTTTATTACCTCTTATCTCCCACTCCTCATGCTTTTTAATGGGAATATACAGTAGAAAATTATCATCCTTTTGGTTTTTAATTTCATTCTCTTTCATACTATCACCTGATAAAAATAGTGGAAGAGTCTTTTTAGACTCTTCCCATTATATATTATTTAATTATGCAGAAATTTTATCCACTTTAATTTCAGCTTTTTCTTTACCTGAAACAACAAATCTGTAAATCCAGAAAGCAAGTAATAAATACATTGCTGTTGCTGTCCATTGGCTTCCTGTTATAGAAGTCATTATTCTTGCTCCAATACCTACCTTATCAGCAAGCTTTAATGCAGCTAAAAGAGCTATTACTATACCAACTAAAGCTTCACCAGCAACAAGTCCTGATGATAAAAGAATACCCTTTTCAACCTTTTCCTTTTGAAGTTCTTCATTGTTTTTAAACTTCTTATCAACAAGTACTCTTACTATACCACCAACAAGTATACCAACACTTAAGTGAATTGGTAGATATATACCAAGAGCAACTGGTAAAACTGGAAGTCCCATAAGATCTATCATTATACCAAATACGCAACCAACGATTACAAGGCTCCATGGAAGTTGTCCTGTCATAACACCCTTAACAACCATTGACATAAGTGTTGCCTGAGGAGCTGCAATTCCATTATCACCTATTCCGTAAGTCTTAGCAAGCAGCAGCATTGTAGCACCTGCAGCTATACCTGCTAAAGCTATACCAAGATACATACCTATTTGAACCTTCTTTGGAGTACCACCGATTATATAAGTTGTCTTAAGAGCTTGTCCTGCACCACCTGATACTGATATAGCAACACAAACTATACCACCAACAGTTATAGCCACAAGCATTCCTGTATCTCCAACATATCCTATAGCCTTTAAAACTGAAGTTACAAATAACAATGTAGCAATTGTCATACCTGAAACAGGATTGTTTGAAGCACCTATAATACCACAAATTCTTGCAGAAACTACTGCGAAGAAGAATGCAAACAATACTGCAAGGAATGATCCAACAAGTCCAACCTTAGTCATTGGTAAGAACCATGCAAGGAAGAAAGTTAAAGCTGCTCCACCAATAACCCAAGTCATTGGAATATCAAGGTCAGTTCTCTTAGTACCGCCCTTTGCACCTATACCTGACATAGCAGCTTTAAATGATCTGATGATAGTTGGTAATGATTTAGCCAAGCTTATAAATCCACCAGCCGCAACTGCACCAGCACCTATATATCTAATATAGCTGCTTCTAACTGCTGCAGCACTCATCTCAGCAATTGGAACTGTTGCTGGGAATAATGGTGTTGTAAGTCCTTCTCCAACATATTTAATTAATGGAATAAGCCCAAAATAAGCAACTAATGAACCAGCAAACATATAAAGTGCTGCTTCTATACCAACGATAAAACCAACCCCTGCAAGGGCTGCCATTGCATCCATACCAAATATAGTCTGGTAAATAGATTTTCCACCCTGAGTAAGGTTAATTGACCATTCTGGTTCTTCCTGCCATAATAAAAGTCCGCCAGATAAGAATTTATATATACCACCTATAGTAAGTCCTGTTAAAACTGTCTTAAATCCATCTCCACCAGCATTACTGTTTACTAAAACCTCTGCTGCTGCAATACTTTCTGGGAAAGCAAGCTTTCCATGTTCTTCAACGATAAGATATTTTCTTAAAGGTACAACGAATATAATACCTAAAAGTCCACCTAAAAGTGTAACAACAACGATAGTCATCAGGCTTAAATTCATGCCCCAGATTAAAATAGCTGGTAGCGTAAAAACGATACCTCCTGCTAAAGATTCACCCATAGCAGCAACCCCTGAAATCATATTTGCTTCAAGGATATTATTTCTTCTGAATATAAATTTTAAAAGTCCAGTACCTAAGATAGCTGCTGGAATACCTGCAGCAATTGTCATACCTACATTTAGAGCTAGATAAGTGTTAGCAGCTGCAAAAATAACTGCAAGTAAAATACCAATAAACATTGATATACCAGTTAATTCTGGCATTGCTTCACTTGCTGACACATAAGGAACATAATCTTCTCCCCTGATGCCGCCATAAGCTCCATGAGAAAGACCTTTCTTTTCTGACATTTTGTTACCCCCTTTAATTTTACTATTACCCTATATATATAGCATGATTTGTCTAAAGTTGCAACATTCTTTACTATAATTTAAATATTCCGACATTTTAATTTCTAATTCTACATATAATTAGTAAAAATTAAACCATTATTAAAGTATTTATACTAAAATT
>NZ_AZQP01000028.1 GCF_000601455.1 Fervidicella metallireducens AeB | reverse complement strand
GTAATCATAATGAGTGGATAGAGGTGTTTTTATGGATTTTATGCTTTTTGAAGATATAATAAATAGAATCGATGGCGTACTTAATTCTAAAGTAATAACCGAGCAGGATACAATAGCTGAAATACATATTTTAGCAAGTAATCATAGATCAGCAAAACAAATCGTAAGGGACATAGAATCATCTATTTTAGCATCATACAATTATAGAATTGATAGAAAAAAAATAAGCGTAGCTCAAATTCAAACTGATTTCAAAGAGGCATTTTACAGAATAAAATTTTCTGGAGTTTCTTTAAAATCACTTGATAACACAGTTGAGTGCACTCTCAAATTAAACTATAAAGATGAAGATTTCTATGTAACCCAAGTTGGAATCAACACCGCAGCAAATCGAAGAAAAATAGTGGCTGATTGTACAGTTAAAGCTGTAGAAAAAATTCTTGGACAAGCATTTATATTTGATATCCATGATGTTGTTATTGGTACTAGTTCCGATATCACCTATGTAACAGTTCTTGTAAATATGATTTTAAATAATGTTGAAGAAACTATGGTAGGTTCAGCAGTAATAAAGAATGATGTTAATGAAACAATAGCTAAAGCGACATTAGACGCAATTAATAGAAGAGTTCAAAAAGTTAATATTTAACACGCTTTAAAGGCCAATTACATTTAATCTTTAATTTTTTTAACTAATATATTTTACCCCAATAGAAGCGGAGAGATTCACTATAGGCTTTAGCGAATCCCTATAGAATCCAAAAGTTAAGGGGGATGTAAGTATGAAAAAGTTTTTCCCAGTTATAATAGCTTTATTAGCTCTTGTTGTTGCTGGTGGTTCACAATTTAGCTGGATATAGTTTTTAGTTAATATATTTAAATGTAATTGGCTTTTATTTATCAGGAGGAACAGTATGAAGAATAAAAAATTAATTTTATATTTAGCAACTATGTATATTTTATCAGCAGTATGTTTTATATTTGCATTTAAATATGACAGACACTTCCTTGATTATTCTAGTAATACTATTATTGGAATAATATTTTTTATACTTTTGTCAGCTTTTTTAGAGTCCATGACGTTTGTTTATAAACAAACATCAATCAGTACTGGTTTTTCCGTTACATTGGCTTCAATTTTAATTTTTGGTCCTTTTTTATCAATGGTTATTATAAGTATTGGTGCAACTTTAAGGATTGTAAAAATCAATAATAAGTATATTCATTTTTTTAATACTCCATTGCATAAAAAATTATTTAATATCTCTAATTTTTCAATTTCAATATTTTTATCATCATTTTATTTTAAAAATTATTTAGGTTTTGAAAAAATAACTTCAATAAAATTCTTTTACATTTTAATTGTTGTTATGTTGTTTTTACTGGTAAATTCTATTATAATATCACTTCTTATCGCTATTATAACAGGTGATAAATTCTCTAAAATATTGCTAAGTAATCTCCGAATGGGTGTTTTAAACATACTTGCTATGGCACCATTTGGTTTGCTATTAGCTTATTTATATCAAAATTATAATATTTTAGGGATAATCGTTTTAATTATTCCTATAACCCTTTCAAGATATACATTCCAATTATATATCGAATCAAAAAATAAATATTTAGAAACAGTGAAGGCATTGATGAATGCTATGGAAGCAAGGGATAAATATACTGAAGGACATTCAAGAAGGGTTGCAGAAATAGTTGAAAAAATAGCAAAAGAGCTTAAATACAGCGAAAGTAAAATAGAACAATTGAATATAGCTTCTCTTCTTCATGATGTAGGAAAAATAGGTATTGATGATAGTATACTTAATAAACCTGGAAATCTTAATGATGAGGAATATGGAATTATTAAAAAACATCCTTTAATAGGATATGAGATCTTAAAGGAAATAAAAGATCTTGATGAAATTTCTTTTATAGTGAAGCATCATCATGAACGTTATGACGGTAAGGGATATCCTGATGGTAAAAAAGCTGAGGAACTGAATTTAGATGTATTTATTGTTCAATTGGCAGATTCGATAGATGCAATGTCAACAGACAGGCCTTATAGAAGAGCCTTATCTGAGGATGAGGTTTTAAGTGAGCTTGTAAAGAATAAAGGTACACAATTCCACCCAACCGTGGTTGATGCCTACATAAGAGCTTTAAAAAAAGTTAATTAAATTAGTTTTTGAGGGGTTTAAATATGTTTATAGAGGCATTGGTTTTATCAATTATATTAGGAATTATTTTAAAAGGTTCTCTAGCAAATTTAGGTAATCTGAAATTAGATAAGATTTATCTGATTTTAATTTCTTTTGCTATCGAATTTTTAATGATGATTTTAATTACAAAAGGAATTATAAGTAGAGGTGTTTACACTTATTTCTTTAATTTCGTAATGTATCTATTACTTTTAACATTTGTTTATTATAACAGAAGTAATTTTACCATAATAATCATGGGAATCGGATTTATATTAAATGCACTTCCTATATTTTTAAACGGTGGTGCGATGCCAGTAAGTCCCAAAGCTGTTTATTTAGCCGGACTTGCTCCTTCAGTTAGTGCTGTTAAAGTATCAACTGAAGGGTTATATGTGCTTCAGAATGCACAAACAAAACTCTGGTTTTTAGGAGATATTATTCCAAAACCTTTCTTAAGACCAGCAGTTATAAGCATAGGCGATATTGTAATAGCATTAGGATTGATACTTCTAATTATAAAAGGAATGAGGAAATCACTTAAGTGATTTCCTCATTCCTTTTATTCAAAATCTACGGTATACTGCTGACAATTACATGTTGATTTTCTGTAATTACACACTGCTGGTTTTTTAATTAATTCCAGTAATTCCTGATTCAGCTCGTCAAATTTCTCTTTGTTTAATGAATAATAAATCCATTTTCCTTGTCTTTTTGTATTAACTAAATTTGCGTCGCTTAATATTTTTAAATGATGTGATACTGCAGGCTGACTTAGCTCTAAGTTATCACATATGTCACAAACACACATATCGCAACATACTAACATTTTAATAATTTTTATTCGGTTTTCGTCAGACATAGCCTTTAAGATATCTACTAAATCCAAAATTCTCACCTTACCTTAATTTTAACTTAGAAACTGAGCATAATAAAAGCTGCCACCCTAGTGACAGCTCTGGTGCGGAGAGCGGGACTTGAACCCGCACGGGATACCCACACGCCCCTCAAACGTGCGCGTCTGCCGATTCCGCCATCCCCGCTCGACACTATTATTTTATTACTTTTCTTAAAAAATGTCAATAATTAATTAACTTAAAAATAAAAAACACTACACAATAATGTAGTGACTAAATATAAAAACTGAGTAAGCCTATAAGCCGAGTTCTGTCTTAGACGGTCATCTATCTAGGCTATCTGTTACCAGATAGCTCAAGCGATACTACCCGGGAGCACGCCGGGCCGACGTTAAAATGCTCCCCTATTCGATCTTGCTCCAGGTGGGGTTTACATAGCCACACAGTCGCCAGTGTGCTGGTGAGCTCTTACCTCACCTTTCCACCCTTACCACATTTAGAGGTTGGATGTTAGAAATTAGATATCAGAAATTTAAATCAAAATTCTAATCTCTAACATCCAACCTTAAAATGGGCGGTATATCTCTGTTGCACTTTCCTTAGAGTCGCCTCCACCGGGTATTACCCGGCACCCTGCCTACGGAGCTCGGACTTTCCTCTCCCTCTTACGAGGCAGCGACCATCCAGCTTACTCAATTTATTCACTTTAATCTTTAAACTTTAAACTAAATTGTTCTCGTTGTCCTGACTTAAATAATGTTATCATATTCATTAAGTCATGTAAACAGTTTTATTTTGGAAATGCAATATTTTAATACAACTATTTTTTGTTCAGATTATCAGTAATATCACAACTATACTATGCTGAAGGGATTCGTCGTTAGTTCTACATTAATACAATCTACATCTATGTTTGAAGAAATTAAAGCAGAAATATAGGGTACAAAGAGCTTCTCAGAATCATAGTGACTTAAATTAATAATATTTATTCCTTCATTAACAGCATCGTAAACCTCATGATGTTTAAGATCACCTGAAATAAATACATCACAACCTTTATTAATAGCATTTTTAATAAATTCTGCCCCAGCTCCTCCAACAATTCCAATTCTATTAACCTTCTTCATCAAATCACCTGCAACTTGAAGAGTGGAAATGCTAAAGCTATCCTTTATTACTTTACATAAATCTTTAAATGTAATTGATTTTTCTAAATCTCCATATCTTCCTGTTCCGTTTTCAATGGCATTTCTCAGTAAATATATATCATAAGCTACTTCCTCATATGGATGGGAATTCAACATAGCTTTAACCACTTTGTCTATGTCACATTCTTTTACTATAGTTTCTATTTTAACTTCATCTACAAATTCTTCGTTATCAATAGTACCAATGAAAGGTGAAGCACCATTTAGAGGCTTAAAGGTTCCTGTGCCCTCTGTAATAAAGGAACAGTTGCTATAGTTTCCTATATGCCCACCCCCTGCAGAAAAAATAGCATGTCTTACTTTTTCTGCATATGACCTTGGTACATATACTGCCAATTTATATAGTTTTACGTTTTTATTTTTTGTTAAAACTTTTATATTGTTTAACTTAAGCAATTTGGCTAACATATCATTCATTCCATCAGGTGAATTATCAAAATTAGTATGTAGAGAATAAACATTAATGTTCTCCTTAATTAATTTAATTATTAAATCACACTTATAGTCCTTTGCAACTATTTTTTTTAAAGGTCTGAATATCAATGGATGATGGCTAATTATCAAATCAGAACCTGACACTATAGCTTGATTTACAATATCATCATTTATCTCAAGGCAAACCAGAACCCTATTTATAATTTTATTTTTATCGCCAATAATTAAACCCACATTATCGTAGTCTTCTGCAAAATATGGATGGTATTTCTCTTCAATAAATTTTATTAGTTCATGACACTTTACAGACATCTTATCACATCCTTAAATTCATCTCTTAGTTTTATTAAATAATTATGTCTCTCAGAAGTCTCACCCTTATTACTATTATAAATTATATTTTCTATCTGTGAAATTTTAAATTCAACATAATTTTTTAACACTGGATGTCTCTTTTCTAACAATTTCATTCCTGTATAATAATAAACCTCTTTTTCATATTTATCTGATTCACCTATATGGGCTCTCATTATATGATAAAATTTTTTCGAATCTTCTACTATATCCTCATCAACAATCTTAAATCCGTTACATACCAGATATTTTCTTAAAACTTCTGGATGTTGCATTGGCTGAAGAACCATATTATTTATTTGCTGTGCTAAATCAATACTATCATTTATTATGTCAACTATAAGATTTCCCCCCATACCAGCAATAATTACTGTATCAACCTCCCCCTCTTTAAGAGGTTTTAAACCCGGTCCAACTCTTGTTTCAATTTTTGTATTTAAACCATAACTTTTAATATTTTTGTTTGCAACCTTTATTGGACCTTCTTTAATATCACATGCTATTGCTCTTTTGCAGATATTATTTCTTATACAATAAATTGGTATATACCCATGATCTGTACCAATATCTGCTATACAGTTACTTTCCGGTATCATATTTGCAATATGAAGTAATCGTTCAGATAAATTCATAATTCTCTCCCTTTTTTATTTAAAATTTTTAAATTTTATAGAGTGAAAAATATAACCTACACATATAGGTGTAGGTTAGTCTAAATAATCCTTTAGTTTTTTACTTCTACTTGGATGACGGAGTTTTCGTAAAGCTTTTGCCTCAATCTGTCTTATTCGCTCCCTTGTAACTTTAAATTCTTTTCCAACTTCCTCTAATGTTCTTGCCCTTCCATCATCTAAGCCAAATCTTAAACGAAGAACCTTTTCTTCCCTAGGTGTTAAAGTATCCAGTACATCCATTAACTGTTCTTTTAACATTGTGTATGCTGCCGCTTCAGCAGGAGCAGGAGCATCTTCATCAGGAATAAAATCTCCAAGATGGCTATCCTCTTCTTCTCCTATAGGTGTTTCCAGTGATACAGGTTCCTGAGCAATTTTCATAATTTCTCTAACCTTATCAACTTCCATATTCATTTCCTTAGCAACCTCTTCAGGGCTAGGTTCTCTACCAAGTTCCTGTAACAACTGCCTTGATACTCTGATTAATTTGTTAATAGTTTCTACCATATGAACTGGTATTCTAATTGTCCTTGCCTGATCTGCAATTGCCCTTGTAATTGCCTGCCTTATCCACCATGTAGCATATGTTGAAAATTTATATCCCTTTCTATAATCAAACTTTTCAACTGCCTTAAGTAACCCTAAATTTCCTTCTTGAATTAAATCTAGAAACAGCATCCCTCTACCAACATACCTCTTTGCAATACTAACTACAAGTCTAAGGTTTGCCTCTGCTAATTTTTTCTTGGCTTCTGGATCATTTTCTTCAATTCTTCTTGCTAAATCAATCTCCTCATCAGCTGATAATAATGGAACTTTTCCTATTTCCTTTAGATACATTCTAACAGGATCATCTATGCTTATTCCTTCAGGTATTGATATATCAAGGTCTTCTTCTAATAATGGTTCTGAAGCAAAATCATCACTATCGCCCATAACCTCAATTCCCATAGATTCTAAAATCTCATATATCTTTTCAATTTGCTCAGGGGACAAATCTACATCCTCTAAAGTATCCATTATTTCTTTATAAGTTAAAATACCTGATTTTTTTCCCTTATCTATCAATTGTTTTACTACAGTCATCTTTGCACTATTGTTAGCTTCATTTTTCAAATGTATTACCTCCCTCCACAGCGCTACAGCCTATTAAGCTCTTTTTTAAGTGTAACCAACTCTTGCGATAATGCTGCTGATTTTACAATTTCATTGTTCTTTTCACATTCTTTAATAGTTAATGTAATTTCGTTTATTTTATTTTCGAGATTATATCTCTTTATTGTTTTAATAAAATCATCAATCGTTTCCAGGCCTCCATTATCATATTTTTCATCTAGTAATATAAGTGAAATATCACTAATATCGTCTTGATTATTTAGTTTTGTTAAATAACTATTTATATCTATTTCTTCATTCTTCTCTTTACAGTTGATAATATACTCATAAGTTCCTCGATAACTTTCTGATACAAACTCACTCGGTTGCAGATTTGATTTAATATATTCGAAAAAATTATCGTTAATCAAAGAAAACTTTATCAACCATCTTTCTGCTTTTTTGTAACCAGGCTCAATATTGTAAATATTACCACTTGTATTATTATATCTAATATCCATTTTGTTATTCTCTCTATTTGCATTGAATTTTTTATTTTTTACAACTTCACCTAAAATTGCATTTAAGTTTATACCGGTTTGGTCATATATTTTTGATGCATAAGCCTGGATTGTGATTTCATCATTTACATTACTTAATATATCTGCTACTTCAGACACAAATTTACTTTTATCTTTAGCTTCTTTTAAATTTTTACCAGCTTTCGCCATTGATATTTTATAATCTAAAATTGGCATAGCTTCGTCAATCAATTTTAAAAAACTAGCTACTCCAAACAATTTTATATATTCGTCTGGGTCTTTACCATTATCAATATTCACCACTTTTACTTCGCACCCAACGTTGCTTAGAGTATCAAGTCCTCTTAATGTAGCCATCTTACCTGCCACATCTGAATCATAACATATATAGATTTTCTTACTATACCTTTTTAATAGTTTTGCCTGTTCTGTTGTAAGTGCTGTTCCTAGAGAAGCAACAGCATTATTTATTCCCCATTGATGAAGGGATATACAGTCCATATAACCTTCAACTATTATGATATATTCTGGTATTCCAGTCTTTAAAGTAAAGTTTAATCCATATAAATTTGTTCCCTTTGTAAAGACCGGTGTTTCTGGAGAGTTCAAATATTTAGGCTTTGAGTCATCAAAAACTCTCCCACCAAAACCAATAACCCTGCCTTTTATATCGAAAACCGGGAACATCAATCTATCTCTAAATTTATCATAATAATTTTCATTTTTCTTAGATAATAGTCCTGCTTTGAAAAGTAAGTCATCACTATATCCTTTGCTCTTCATATATTTCTGCAGAGCATTCCAATCAGGTTCACTATAGCCTAAGCCAAATTTCTTAATGGTTTTTTCATTTATTTCTCTATTCTTTAAATAAGCAAGAGCCTTTTTATTATTTTTTAAATTTGCGAAAAAGAATCTTGCTGCTTCTATATTTATTTGGTATATTTTATCCTTAATAGTTTCTTCTTTTAAAGCCTTAGGGTCTTTTAAATCATATTCAATTTTTACACCAGACCTTTCAGCTAAAATTTTTAAGGCATCCAAAAAATCAATATTTCTTATTTTCATTAAAAAACCTATAACATTGCCAGAGGCACCACAGCCAAAACAATGAAACAGTTGTTTTTCTCTAGAAACACTTAATGACGGACCCTTATCCCCATGGAAAGGACAAATACCCATAAAATTTCTACCTGATTGCTTTAAAGAAACAAATTCCGAAATTATTTCCACAATATCGCTATTTTGTATCACCTTTTCGATTATTTCATCTGGAATTCGTCTCATATTATCACCTATCACTTCTTTAATAAATATTTTCTACATCTTAATCAAATTTCCTTCTCATAAGTGCATATTTAATTTTATTTAATTGAATTGTTTATATAAAATTGACAATATCTGTTTTAAAAGCATTTATTAAAGACACAAATATCTATTATTCGACATAAACTTTTAAATTCCTTCTTTCTATAAGAAATTTTAATAACTTTTTTTCCATGGGGAAGGTATAAAGTAATTCATAAATTCTGTTAATGCAAATCTATCAGTCATTCCTGCAATATAATCACACACTACCCTTTCTTTTCCCCATTTTTCTATTCGATTAAAATACTCATTTGGCATTATTTCTGGAGTTTTTAAATAATAACTGAAAAGTTTCAACAAGCAATTTGATGCCTTCTCGTCCTCTTTCTTTGCTTCTGAACCAATATATACATTATTAAACATATATTTTCTTAATTCCCATGTGGCTTCACCAATTTCTCCCGTTAATTTAATCTCTCCATAATGTAACGCATAATCTATAACAGATTTAATCATATTATTAATTCTTTCGGAATGTTTCTCTCCTAATACCTTAATGCATTCTTTAGGTAAGTCAGAAATTGATATTATTCCTGCTCTTATTGCATCATCAATATCGTGATTAATATAAGCTATTTTGTCTGCTAACTTTACTACCTTCCCCTCATTTGTACTTGGAATAAGCTCTCCTGAGTGACAATATATTCCATCTCTAACCTCATAGGTAAGATTTAATCCTGTACCTGATTCCAGATAATCTACAACTCTAAGGCTCTGTTCATTATGTCTAAATCCATTGCTAGTTATCTTATCCAATACACTTTCTCCTGTGTGGCCAAAGGGTGTATGGCCTAAATCGTGTCCAAGTGCTATTGCCTCAGTTAAATCTTCATTTAATCCAATTGCTCTTGATATAGTTCTTGCAATTTGTGAAACCTCTAGGGTATGTGTCAGTCTTGTTCTGTAATGGTCACCCTCTGGAGCAATAAAAACTTGAGTCTTATGTTTTAATCTTCTAAAGGCTTTAGAATGAATGATTCTATCCCTATCCCTCTGAAAATCTGTCCTTATATTACATTTTTCTTCATGAGTCACCCTACCCTTAGTGTCTTTACTAAGGGTAGCAAGTTTAGATAAATATTTTGTTTCTAACTCTTCATAATTTTCCCTAATGCTCATAAAATCACCGTTCTTAATATAATTAACCCTTTAATTATTATATACCACATAAATGTCAATATCCCTTCTTTTTGATTAATATTAATAACTATAATTTTTTTATAATTAATTAATGTTTTCTTTATAATTCTCAGTATTTAACATTTTTTCTTATAATTCATATTTTTATACAATATAAGTGAAATTTATTAAGCATAATCTTAGTTTTTAAATAATATATATCAATAGCAAGAATATGAGGTGATTAAATGGACAACATTATCAAATCAGATTTAACAGCTGGTGAAATAGGATTTTTTTCTAATTATGAAATTCAAAGCGAAGTTTTAGCTAATTATAATTATAAGATTCTTGACATACAAAATATTAAGTTTAAGGATACTGATAAACAACGTGCGGTTTTTAAGATAGAAACAAATAAAGGTACCAAATGTCTCAAAAAAGTATATTACCAAATAGATGATTTATTGTTTATTTATTCAATTATTGAATGGTTAAATGTTCGAGGCGTAAAATGTCCACGTTTATTATCTACAAAAAACGGTAGAAAATTTGTTAATTACCAAAATAATCTCTTTATACTTACCGACTGGATAGAAGGAAGAAAATGTGATTATGACAACATCAATGATATAGCATTAACTGCTTTAAACCTTGCTAAGATACATAAATACTCAAAGGGATTTGTTCCAATTGAAGGTAGTAAAATTAGAAAAAACGATAGTTTATTTTTTGAGAGTTATAATAAACATTTTTTGCAACTATTGGAGCTATCTAATTCAGCTTTTATTGTTAAGGATAAATTTTCTAAAATCTTTTTAGATCATTTTGATTATAATCTGTTAAAAGCCCAGGAAAGTGTTTATTTACTTTCACAAATAGATTTAACAAAAAACATCGGTGATTCAGTAAGCCTAAACTCCATTTGTCATTTAGACTATGTTAATAAAAATATCATATTTACACCTGATAATCAGATTTATCTGATAGATTTTGACAAAACTCAAATTGATATGCCAGTTCACGATATAAGTTACTACTTACGAAGAATTCTGAAAAGAGAAAAAACAGAATGGAGTTTTGAAATTTTTAAGGTTGCTATGGAATCCTATGAAAATGTAAGACCACTTGGTAAAAGTGAATATTTAATACTTCTATCAACCCTCATGTTTCCGCATAAATTTTGGAAAATTTCTCGGGACTATTATAAAAATTTAAAACAATGTAATAAAGAATCATTCACCACAATACTCAAAAAAATTGTCAGCCAAGAAGCAAACCACGATTTGTTTTGTGAAAAAGCTAAAGAATATATTGAAGAAAAATTTAAGGAGTAGCTCCGCTACTCCTTAAATAATCTATCTAGGATTTTTTGCCTGTGCCTGAGCTGCTGCCAGCCTTGCTATTGGTACTCTAAAAGGTGAACAAGAAACATAATTCAACCCTGTAATATGGCAAAATTCAACTGATGAAGGTTCTCCACCATGTTCTCCACATATACCTAGTTTAATATTTGGTCTCACTGTTTTTCCAAGTTCTACAGCCATTTTTACAAGTTTTCCTACACCTGTTTGGTCTAGTTTCTGGAATGGATCAAATTCGAAAATTTTCTTATCATAGTAATCCTTTAAGAACTTACCAGCATCATCCCTTGAAAAACCAAATGTCATTTGAGTTAAATCATTAGTTCCAAATGAGAAGAACTCAGCCTCCTTAGCTATCTCATCTGCAGTTAATGCAGCTCTTGGAACTTCAATCATTGTTCCAACCATATATTCGATTTTTACATCTGAAGATGCAATTACTTCATCAGCAGTTCTAATAACAACTTCCTTTACAAACTTTAATTCTTTTAATTCACCAACTAATGGAATCATTATTTCAGGTTTTATATTATATCCATGACGTCTATGAACTTCTATGGCTGCTTCTATTATTGCTCGAGTCTGCATCTCAGCAATCTCAGGATATGTAACAGCTAATCTGCAACCCCTATGGCCTAACATAGGATTAAATTCTTTTAAGGATTCAACTGTTGAGAATAATTCTTCATAAGTTAATCCCATATTTTTTGCTAGTTCTTCAATATCTTCCTTATCGTGAGGTAAAAATTCATGTAGTGGTGGATCTAAAAGTCTTATTGTAACCGGTCTTTCTTCCATTGCTTCATAAATTCCTATAAAGTCTTTTCTTTGCATTGGTAATAACTTATCTAGAGCCTTTCTCCTTGCTTCTTCATCCTTTGCAACTATCATTTCTCTCACAGCAGGTATCCTATCTTCTTCAAAGAACATATGCTCTGTTCTACATAATCCAATACCTTCTGCACCAAATTTAACAGCCTGTGCAGCATCCTTTGGTGTATCGGCATTTGTTCTAACTTTTAGGACTCTTATTTCATCTGCCCAGCTCATAAATGTTCCAAAATATCCTGAAATTTCTGGCTCAACTGTTTTTATTGCATGTCCATATACTTTACCCGTTGTTCCATCTATTGAAATGTAATCACCTTCATTTACTTTGACACCATTAACAGTAAAATACTTTTCTTCTTCATTAATCTTTATATCACCGCAGCCAGCAACACAACATTTTCCCATACCTCTTGCAACAACTGCTGCATGGGAAGTCATTCCCCCTCTTGCTGTTAATATTCCCTCTGCTGCAACCATACCTTCAATGTCTTCAGGAGAAGTTTCAATTCTAACTAAAACAACTTTTTCTCCCTGAGCTCTTCGTATCTTTGCTTCATCAGCAGTAAAATAAACTTTACCACAAGCAGCGCCTGGTGAAGCAGGTAATCCTTTAGCAATTTCCTTAGCATTTTTTAACTCTTTTACTTCAAAAGTAGGATGTAGAAGCTGATCAAGTTGTTTTGGATCTACCTTAAGTATTGCCTCTTCTTTTGTTATCAATCCTTCTTCAACCATTTCAACAGCAATTCTTAAAGCTGCCTGGGCAGTTCTTTTTCCATTCCTTGTTTGCAAGAAATACAATTTACCCTGTTCAATAGTGAATTCCATATCCTGCATGTCTTTATAATGTTTTTCCAGAATATTAGCTATTTTCATGAATTCTTCATAACATTCTGGCATAACTTTTTGAAGTGATTCTATGTCCTGAGGAGTTCTAATACCTGCAACAACGTCTTCTCCTTGTGCATTCATTAAAAATTCACCAAAAATTTTATTTTCTCCAGTTGCAGGATTTCTTGTAAAGGCAACTCCTGTTCCTGAAGTTTCACCCATGTTACCAAAAACCATTTGTTGCACATTAACAGCAGTTCCCCAAGTGCTTGGTATATCATTAAGTCTTCTATATACTATAGCTCTTGGATTTTCCCATGAACGAAAAACAGCCTTAATTGCCTCAATCAGCTGATGTTTGGGATCTGATGGGAAATCCTCACCTTTTTCTTCCTTATATAAATCTTTAAATCTCTTAACAACTTCTTTTAAATCCTCAGCATTTAAGTCTGTGTCTAATCTTGCTCCTCTTTCCTCTTTAATTTCATCAAGTATTTTCTCAAACAAATTCTTATCAATTTCCATTACAACATCACTAAACATTTGAATAAATCTTCTATAACTGTCATAAGCGAATCTTTCATTGTTTGATAGTCTTGCTATTCCTGCTACTGTTTCATCATTTAATCCTAAATTAAGTATAGTATCCATCATTCCTGGCATTGATGCTCTTGCCCCTGATCTTACTGAAACAAGAAGCGGATTTTCTGGATTTCCAAATTCTTTTCCTGTTATCTTTTCAAGTTTGTTTAAATTTTCATAAATCTGTGAAATTATTTCTTCGCTTATCCTTCTACCGTCATCATAATACTTAATGCAGGCCTCCGTTGTAACAGTAAAGCCCTGAGGTATTGGTAAGCCTATATTAGTCATTTCTGCTAAGTTAGCTCCTTTACCTCCTAAAAGATTTCGCATTTGTGCGTTACCTTCACTAAAAAGGTAAACAAATTTTTGTTTGTCATTACTCATTTAATAAACCCCCTGTCTATTTATGCATTTAATTAAAAACTAACCCATAGGGACATTTTGTGTCCCGTTTTCATATACATCCCCCATGTACCCTATTATTTATATTATTTCCCAGCTCCTATTTTTACGAATAACCTCGTTATGTTGGTTTTTGAAACCTTCCCAGTTATTTTAAACATTTCTTTTCCTTCTTCTGTTATTTCTTTTTCTACTACTGGAAGGCTGTCAACTTCATGCTCAATTATTTTCTTTGCAGCTTCAAAAGCAGGATCTTCATCAGTAATGGTAATAATGTTAGGCATTCTAGTCATTATAATTCCGACTGGAACTTTGTGAATATCTGTATTACCAAGAGCAATTTTTAAAAAGTCCTTTCTTGATACAGCTCCTACCAAGTAATCATTATTTGTTACGAATATAGTTCCTGCATCATTTAGAAATAATTGAACAATTGCATCATAAACGGTAGTGTCCTCTGATACAACAGTTGGTTTAGATTTTATTTCAGCAACAGTAATTTCCCTTATTAAGTCATATACAATACTGTTACCACCCTTCTTTGAATACAGATAACCTACCTTTGGACGTGCCTCTAAAATACCAGTCATTGTTAATATTGCCAAGTCTGGCCTTAATGCTGCACGGGTTACATTTATCTTATCTGCAAGTTGTTCACTTGTAATTGGTTGATTTTCTTTTACTAATCTTATAATCTCTTCTTGACGCTTTGTGAGTTTAATAACAATCACCCTCTCTGCACAACTTGATAAATTGAATTTAATTGATGTATTATATATTATTATATAAATGCAGAGGATTATTTACAACATTATTTTAATAAAAAATAAATAATATACACAATTTTTACATATGAGATATATTATTATATTTTTTAGTTTTAACCTAAAGTTATATTTATATTTTATTGTATTTTTCATAATATTTCAACAATTTTGTTAATTGAATTAAAAATTGTCAGCCGAAGCTGACCATTTTTAATTCAATCTAATTCTTGAGAGTTTTGATTATTAACCTCTTCTGAACTTTTTGTTTCATGTTCATCATTGTAATTGTTCTTATTTGTAATATTACTGATATTGTTCTTTATATCATTTATAACTTCTTCGGTTTTTTCTTTTATATCCTCTGCCCTTTCTTTAACTACATTATTAATTATTTCAACATCACCATTAGATTTTTCTATCTCAATGGTTACCTTTGTCACTAAAGCGGAAATAGCTGCTATAGCTAAGACATATGGTGCCCCAAGGCTTATAGCTCCAGCTGCAATTCCAGCATTAACTGGAATGTCTACTAACACTTTGTTATCCTTTTTTATCTTTATCCTATTTACATTACCTTTTTTTATTATGTCTTTAATTGTATCAACCAAATCGCTACCTGCATTTGAAATGTTTTTTAAAATATTTTTATTATTTTGTTCGATGTAAATTAACGTATCTATTAAATTGCCATTATTTTTTTCTAAAACTTCCTTAGCTTCAGCGTAAGTTAAATTTGAGCGTTGACGAATTATGTCAATCTTTTCTAATGTAATTTCTTCCATTAGATCATCTCCTTATAATTTTTAATTTGACTCAAGAGATTTAAACTTTTTAAATCTCTGTTTATATAATACTTTATATAGTTTGACATAATTTCCTGTAAGTAATTCATCGTCTTTTTATCAATATTAATATCTCTCAAATTCTCTAATTTTATGTTTTTTATTTTTAATAATAAATTTAATGTTTCTTTATTTATTGGATATGCAAATTTATTTTCTTTACATTTAGGGCAGTAAATTCCTCCATCAGATACACTAAAATAGCCAAATTCAATCTTTTTTCTGCACTTTATACATCCATTTAAATAGGGCATATTACCAAATAATGAAATTGCTTTAAAATCAAATACAAGTTTTAAAAGTTCAAGGTCTACTTCATCATGTGTAATTATGTACAATGTCTTTAGTAAAAGGCCCATTAATGACAAATTAACTGAATCCTTTTCAGTTAATTTGTCGATAAGTTCTAAAAAGTAGCTTCCATAGGCAAGTTTATCCAGATTAAGCAATATACTCTGAAAGGATTCAATTATATTACATTGTTTTAAATTATATAAGCTTTTGCCTTTACTAATAACAAATTCACAATAACAAAACTGTTGTGTTGATGCCATAAACTTACTATTGCTTTTTCTAGCTCCATATACTACTACATCAATTTTACCAAATTTATCTGTTAACATTGTAATAATTTTATCACTTTCACCAATGTTTATAGATTTTAACACAACACCTTGAAGTTTAATAAAATCCAATTTATCCACCTACTTAAACTACTATTTGTATCCCAAGGATTGAAGTGTTGATGGACTGTCTCTCCAATCTTTTTTAACTTTAATCCATAAATCAAGATAAACTCTGTTGCCTAAAAGTCTTTCTATTTCATATCTGGCCGTTTGACCAATTTTTTTAATCATCTTTCCCTCTTTTCCTATAATTATTGACTTATGAGATTCTTTTTCACAATATATAGTAGCATTTATATTAACTATATCTGAATGTTCTCCTTTTTTCATAGATATGACTTCCACAGCTGTACCATGTGGAACTTCTTCATCTAAATTATGGAGTATCTTTTCTCGAATAATCTCACCGACAATAAATTTCTCTGGTTGATCAGTTATCATATCGCCAGGAAAATATTGAGGTCCCTCAGGTAATTTGTCAACAATTAAATTAAGTAACGTATTGACATTATCTCCTTTTAGAGCCGAAATTGGAATTACCTCGTCAAATTGTAATACATTTTTAAAGTTTTCAATAGTTTGAGCTATTATTTCCTTTTTTACAGTATCAATTTTATTGATAACTAAAAAAACAGGTGTTTTCACATCTTTTAACTGTTCTAAAATATATTTATCCCCAGGTCCTATATTTTCGTCTGGATTTATAATATATATTATTAAATCAACTTCCCTTAGTGTATTTGTTGCAACCTTCATCATATATTCTCCTAGTTTATGCTTAGGTTTATGTAAACCAGGAGTATCAATAAATACAATCTGATAATTATCGTTAGTTAATATCGTTTGTATAGTATTTCTAGTTGTTTGAGGTTTATTTGAAATAATTGAAATTTTTTCACCTATCAAGTGGTTCATTAAAGTAGATTTACCCACATTAGGTCTTCCAATAATTGTTATAAATCCTGATTTGAATGTCCCCATTAAATAATTATCTCCTTTCAAGGTCATCATTAGTAAATGAATATGGTAATAGTTCTGATAATTTATGTTCCTTAAATTCTCCTTTATTATTTGCTACAATTATATCCAGATTAGGGTTAAACTCCGCCAAAACCTGTCTACAAATGCCACAAGGATATGTATAATTTGCACTGTCACTAATAATCGCTATTTTAATAAAATTTTTATTACCTTCTGAGATTGCTTTAAATAATGCTGTTCTTTCTGCACAATTAGTACCTCCGAAGGAAACATTTTCAATATTACATCCAGTATAAATTTTCCCATCATTGCACAGCAATGCAGCTCCAACTCTAAAATTTGAGTATGGCGCATATGCCTTTTCCTTTGCTGACATAGCTAATTGTACCATTTCTTTATTATCCATTTTATCCACCTCAACACGATTTTTAAAATATTACTTCAGGAATTTTAGATTAACCTTTTTGATTAATTAAGTCAAGTACACCTGGATAATTATTATATTATCTTATAAGTTATTCTAGAGCAAAAGAGGGAGTTTTATGCCTCCCTCTAAAATAATTTAAAAATTAATATCGTTATTAATATTCCTATAATTGAACCAACAAGTGTTTCATAAGTACTGTGAATTTTAGCTTCCACTCTACTCTGTGCAACTAAAAGAGCTAATAAATAAGCTAATGTAATTATTAACATATTTGGTATTAAAAGCGATATTGCCGTTGCTGCACCAAAGGCAATTGCACTATGTCCACTTGGCATACCACCCTTAAGTGGTGTTCCCTCACCATATATAGCTTTAATTATTATTGTAACTAAAATAACTAGTATTAAACAAATAAATACTACTGTTGGGTCTGATTGTTTTATTTTTAGTAAAACTTGATATGAAATGGGCTCTAATCTATCAAAAAAAAGTAAATATCCTACTACAACTGCATTTATAGCTGCAATTAAAACAGCTCCAGCTGCTACATTTTTAGATATTTTAACCAAGGGATGATAATAATTAGCAATAACATCTATTAATGCTTCAATAGCTGTGTTAACCATCTCAAGTACAATGACAAGTGTTATTGTAAGAAAAAGAATCAGCATTTCAACCTTAGACAAATCAAAAAATAAACTAAACAATAGCACTAGCATGGCAATGGTAATATGTATCTTCATGTTCCTTTGAGTTTTTACAGCATAAATAATACCCTCGATTGCATAATTAAAGCTATCTGCAAATTTTTTTAACTTCATTTTACCCATCCCTTATCTTACTAAATTCATTGAATTTAAAATCTCTTCTTCTTTTGTACGCATAAGTTTTCTTTCTTCTTCTGTTTCATGATCATGTCCAAGTAAATGAAGTATGCTATGTACAGTTAAAAAAGCAATTTCTCTTTCCAATGAATGATTATATTCTAGTGCCTGTTCACTTGCCCTTTCTATTGACAATATCATATCTCCTAAAATAACTTCACCACTATCGGGATTTGTATTTTCAACATTAATATCTAAATTATTGCCGTTAAAATAACCATCTTTAAAGAAAAGCATAGGAAAGGATAAAACGTCTGTTGCACTATCCTTTTTTCTAAACTCCCAATTATATTTCCTAATACCTTCATTATTTGTAATTATTATATTAATTTCATATGGATAATTAAAATTCTCATGCTTAAGAGCACTCTGAATAGATTTTTGTATTAAGTTTTTAATTTCTTTGGTGAATAAAAATTTATCCTCAATAACAAAGTCTATCATATTTATTCTCCTTTATACATTCTGATTGTTTAACTCTGGGTACTCAATTCTATTATGAAAAATTCCAACTAAAACCTTTATAAAAGACTCTTTTATTTTTTCTATTTCTTTTAAGGTTATTTCAGCGTTATTTAACTGATCATCATTAACTTTTTCATCAATTATTTTATTTACCATATTTTCAATTTCTACTACTGTAGGATTACTAATAGATCTCACTGCTGCTTCAACACTATCTGCCAACATGACGATGGCAGCTTCTTTGCTTTTAGGTTTTGGAGCATCGTATCTAAAGGCCTCTTCTTCTATAACATTGTCGACTTCATTTTTTGCTTGAACATAAAAGTACCTTACTAGTGTTGTCCCATGATGCTGTTCTATAATGTCTCTTATTACAGATGGTAGTTTATACTGATTTGCTAACTCTACACCATCCTTTACATGGGAAGTAATAATTAAAGTACTCAGTTTAGGTGTTATTTTATCATGAGGATTATCATTGGTTATTTGGTTCTCTTTAAAAAAATATGGACGTTTAATTTTACCAATATCATGATAATAAGCTCCTACCCTTGCTAAAAGGGAATTTGCTTTAATCTCATCTGCAGCGGTTTCAGCTAAATTTCCAACAATTATGCTATGATGGTAAGTTCCAGGTGCCTCAAACAACATTTTTTTAAGTAACGGCTGATTAGGGTTTGAAAGTTCTAATAATTTAATAGGTGTTATTATATCAAACATCTGCTCAAATATTGGCAATATACCAATAGCTAAAATTGCAGATAGTATTCCCGCTAACATACCAATGAAACTGTTAGTTAGATTTTGAAATAAATCAATGGCATTAATAAGCCCAAAGGAAAATATTAATGCAGCATTTAAAATTCCAATTACTAGTCCTCCCCAAAGCACAGTATGCCTTTGAACAATATTATTTAACAGCAAAACAGCTGCTATACTTCCAATTATGTAGAGTAAACATATTTCAAGGTTTAAATTTGTTATCAGTGCAATAAAAATTGTCGTAGGTATGCTGATTGATAAAGTCAATAATGGATCAAAAATTAATACTAATAAAAAAGCCATAAAATTTACACATGTTAAATATTGAGATATTAGATTTATGCCTAATGACAAATATGAATTAATACATAATGTAATGGCAATCATAAATAACTTACTATTGTTATTGAATATATCTCTTTTAAATTTATATAATGCAATGCCGATAACTATTTGTAAAATGATTATTATAACAGCAATTCCTGAATAGATTGCTATATCCATACCTGAGTTTTCTGTTAAAATTCCGGCTCTACGCATTAAACTAATATGTTTTTCACTAACAACTTCACCTTTTTGAATGATATTCTGATTTTTTTTAATAACAACAGGATCTATCTCTCTTTTTATTTTTATCTTGGCTTCCTGAGTTTTTTCCTTATCAAAAAATGCATTAGGTTTAATTAATGTATATCCGATATTAATTCCTATATCCTTCATCTGCTTGCTCATTGTAGAGTTTTTAAAAAAGAACTCCACATCTGATTGGGCTTTTTTCAAATCTTCAGAATTATTATCTCTTATTTCCTGAGACAATATATTTCCAATTACCTGAACTAGATATTCCGATAGTTCTGAAATTTCATATTCTCTCAGGGAAAGTATGGCTTTATAATCTTCTCTGCTTAGCTTTATAATCACTGGATTGCTTAACTTAATTATTTTTTCTTCCATGTCTATGTTGAGCTTTTTAATTTCTAATACTTTGTTGAAAAATCTTTGAATACTCTCTACTGCTTCCTCTGCGATTTCATTATTTTTATTATACTGTGGCTCAACATTAGCCAGTGCATTATTGATTCTGCTTTGTGTCTCACTTTGATCTACAAAGTCTCTTGGTGCTTTAATGTCAGCAGGTGAAATGTCTCCAACTTTTAAATTGTACTTCTGTGGTATTACACCAATTGCAGCACAAATAAACAATGAAATAAAAGTAAAAAATGCAATTAAAAATTTTTGAAACCTTTCGTCCTTTAATATTTTAAATATAAAAATCCTTTTGTGATTTACCATTTAATCACCTATTTCTTTATCATGATAAAATTTATCATATGCTTTTATAATATCCATAACTAGCTTATGTCTTACAACATCTCTAAAAGTAAGGTTTACAAAATCAATTCCCTCAATTCCTTTTAGTACCTTCACTGCCTCATGAAGTCCTGATTTCTTACCTGGTGCTAAATCCGTTTGAGTTAAATCCCCTGTTATTATTGCTTTAGACCCATATCCTAATCTAGTTAAAAACATCTTCATTTGTTCTGAAGTAGTATTTTGTGCTTCATCAAGTATTATAAAACAATCATCTAATGTTCTACCCCTCATATATGCTAATGGTGCAATCTCTATTATGTTAGATTCAACATATCTTTGGAAAGTTTCCATTCCTAATATATCATATAAGGCATCATAAAGTGGTCTTAAATAAGGATTTATTTTTTCTTGTAAATCTCCTGGTAAAAATCCAAGCTTTTCACCAGCTTCAACTGCAGGTCTTGTTAAAACAATTCTTGTCACTTTTTTTTCTTTAAGAGCTCTTACCGCCATTGCTATAGCAAGATACGTTTTTCCTGTCCCAGCTGTCCAATTCCAAAAACAATATCATTATTTTTGATAGAGTCTATATATGTTTTTTGACCTAGAGTTTTACACTTTACATATTTTCCACGAGCTGTAACTATTACCGTATCTTCTAGTAATTTATTAATATCCAGTGGATTATCATCCATCACTAATCCTATTATATAATTAACTGATTGTAATGTAACCATTTCCCCTTTTTGAGCTATATCTAATAGTTTAGTAATAACATCAGCGGCTAATTCTGTATTTCCTTCCCCTGTTATCTTTATTTCATCCTTTCGATTTACTACTTTAACATTAAATGTCTGCTCAATTAGTTTTATATTTTCATCATATTTGCCGAATAGATTAATTATTAAGTTAACATCGTCAATTAACATTTTAATGTCATTATGCAAATTTTCTCCTCCATTCTATTTTAGCTCCTGTACAATTCCTATGTTTTCTTCGAATAGATATAGAATCCTAACTTTAATGGATTTTTCATTTTTTTCTTTATAAATTTTTTTATCAAGTAGTTTACCATTTTGAGGCAATTTAGGATGAACATTATTCTCAGCGTTTTCAACAGCAATTTTTTTTGCCTCTTCTTCTGTTAGATTAACATTTTCTTCTATCTTTTGATAGTAAGTCTCTGTTATTTTCTCAATTTTTGTATTCATACCTTTTATATTAAGATTATTTTTCTCTATTATTTTATCATATTTTTCAAAGTCAATGTTATCATTTTTTAAATATATTTTTTTCCCAAGAAGCATAAAATAAATTTTTTGCTTAGTTATACCAGTTTTCAATTCCCTCTTGTAATGAAAATTTACTTCACTTATACCTTCATACCATGTTTTAGCATAAACAACTCCCATTGCATTTCCTATAGAAATTGGAAAATTATTTATATCTGTCAAAACACCTGATATTAATATCTGATCTTTTTTACATAATCGCCAATTTTCACTTCAGGCTGCCCCTTATATGATAAAATTTTTGTTATAATACCTTCTTTCCCAGCTATTACATTTGATGGTGTATTTTTTATTATTTCTGGCGGCATAGTCCTCTCAACGATATTAACCTTTATTTTAGTTCCAACTACCTTTATATTTACCACTGAAATTTCCTTAATTTCATTTTGCAGAGCATTTTCTACTTCTCTCAGTTTTAGGTTATATTTCATTCTTCCCTTTTTTATTCCTGCATTTTCAAGACTTTGATAAATTTTATCTGAACTTATTTTTTTATTACCATCTATTTCAATTGACCAGATTATGCTGGATAATAAGAATAAAATAAATAAAAAAACTATTACTCCAAATATAAAAAAACTTCTAGTTTTTAACTTATGCATTTGAAAGACAAATCCATATTTTTTCACTATTTTTACTCTACAATGAGAAAGTTTTGCAATTTTTTTTAGACCCCTATACTGAGAATATCTCATTTTAAACTCTAAAGTTGTAAAGTTAACCTTTCTTATATCACTCAACATTATTCCATTTTTTGATGCTAAATTTAAAAGCTTTTCTGGATTCAATCCTTCTATTCGAACTACTATATAACCTCTAAAATAACTTTCAATTCCCTTTACCCCCATCTTAACACCTCATTTAATAAATTCTATTGCCTCAGTGAAACCTGTTATTTTTATATCTTCTTGATTTATTTCACTTATCTCAAAGTTATACCCCTCAATGACAAGAACTCCTAAAACTGTGTTAATTCTTATTCTGTTAGTTCCGTATTCTAAAATACCCTTATGATTTTCAATATAGATTTCATTATTTCCTATTATTTTTATAACCGGCGTTTCTGATAATACTTCTTTTGGCAATTCAAGTGATGCTGAAAATCTTTCCTTTATGTTTATCTTTTTTACCATATAACTCTCCTAGAATGAATACTTTTATAATCTATTTTATGCTTATAAAATTTCTAAAATAACAACATTAATTTTAGGCAACATAAAAGACCCGCAAAATTGCGGGTCTATATTTTATTGCAAAAATTGTTTAACTATTTGGCTAACAAGCTTTCCATCCGCTCTTCCTTTTACTTTTGGCATAATAGAAGTCATAACTTTTCCCATTTCTTTAACGCTTGTTGCCCCAGTTTCATTCACAGCATTTTTAACAATTTCGGCTATTTCTTCTTCAGTTAGCTGCTGAGGAAGGTACTCAAGCAAAATATTAATTTCACCATTAACCTGGTCAACTAAATCCTGCCTATTACCTCTTTCGTATTCTACTATTGCGTCCCTTCTCTGCTTAACTTCCTTTGATAAAACAGAAATGATAGCCTCATCATCAAGTTTCGAGCCATCTACCTTTTCGGCTTGAAGAATAGCAGCTCTAGCCATACTCAAAACACTAGCTTTGAAACTATCTTTATTCTTTAAAGCTGTTTTCCAATCTTCTTGCAATCTTTCCTTGAGTGACATACTCACCCTTCTTTCATTATTTAAACTTTCTCTTTCTTGCAGCTTCTGACTTCTTCTTACGCTTTACACTTGGTTTTTCATAGTGTTCTCTTTTTCTAACTTCAGCAAGAACTCCTGCCCTTGCGCACTTTCTCTTAAATCTACGAAGAGCACTTTCAAGAGTTTCGTTTTCTCCTACTCTGATTTCTGACATTTAATCTCCCTCCCTCCGCTAAACAAAATGCAGACATTATCAATGTCGCTGTGAAGAAAGTTGCCTTTAATAGCACATATTATATTATATATTACACGTGTAAATATTGTCAATAAATATTGAAAACAATTTAGCCTGGTGGCCACTGCATTGTTCTCCCGCCTAATATATGAAAATGTAGATGCTTAACGGTTTGACCTGCATCATCGCCACAATTTGTAACTACTCTGAATCCAGATTCATCTAAATTAAAATCTTTTGCTATTGTCCTGATTTTTTCAAATATGTAGCTTACTATTTCAACATTTTCCTTCCTTAAATCCACTACAGATTCAATATGTTCCTTTGGTATTACTAAAATATGCACGGGAGCGGCTGGGCTTATATCATAAAAAGCTAAAATCTTTTCATCTTCATATACCTTCTTTGCCGGTATTGCTCCATCAACTATTTTACAAAATATGCAGTCCACTTTTATCACCTCCACCCTTTATAATTCAACACAAAATATGATTTTCCTTCTTTCATCTTATTCTTAAAGGCCTATTTTTCCAATTACTGTACCATCGTTATCAATTTTGCTAAGTAATATATCATCAATTATTTCACCAGATAAGTCTTTTGCTGATTGAACCTGTACTTTTATGTAATTTTTTGTGTAGCCCTTTGAATATCCATTTTTTGTTTCTTCAAACAATACATCCATTCTCTTATTTAAAAACTTATTGGTAAACTCCTTTTCATTTTTTTCATCCAGCTCAATTAATAGCTTACTTCTCTTATCTTTTATTTCTGGTGCCACCTGTTCGTTGAAAGTCGCAGCTTTTGTTCCCTTCCTTGGACTATACTTGAAAATATGCATTTTAGCTAGCTTTAACCTTTTCAAAAATTCAAAGGTTTCATTGAACTCCTCTTCTGTTTCCCCTGGAAAACCAACGATAATATCTGTTGTTATAGAAACATCTGAGAAAGTTTCCCTTAATTTGTTAACAATTATTTCATATTCCTCTGTTGTATAGTGCCTGTTCATTCTTTTTAATGTATTATTACAGCCACTTTGCAAGGAAAGATGAAAATGATGACATAATTTTTCTATCTTTGATAATCTTTCTATAACTTCATCAGTGAAAAAAGTTGGATCCACTGAACCAATTCTTATTCTCTTTAGATTTTCAAATTTATCTAATTTTTCTATAATGTCTACCAGGTTAATGTTGCCTAAATCCCTACCATAAGAAGCAACATGAATACCTGATAATATTATCTCCTTAAATCCATTTTCTACTAATTTTTGAACTTCCCTTACTATTTTTTCTGGCCTTTTACTCCTGACTGGACCTCTGGCATAAGGTATAAGACAATATGAACAAAATCTATCGCAACCATCTTGAATCTTTAAAAAAGCCCTTGTCTTATCTTGATATTCATCTATTTCTAAATCTTCAAATTCCCTGATTGTCATTATGTTCTCTACATGTTTTATTTGTTTTTTCTCAGCTAGAAACTTTTCTACTAAATCTACTATTTTACCTTTATCTGAAGTGCCTACGACAACATCAACTCCTTCAATTGAAGCTACCTCGTCTGGGGCTACTTGTGCATAGCAACCTGCAACTGCAACTACAGCATCCGGGTTAATTTTTTTTGATTTCCTTATCATTTGTCTTGATTTTTTATCTCCTACATTAGTAACTGTACATGTGTTAATAATGTAAATATCAGCAAAATCATCAAAATCAACTATTGTGTAACCTTTTTTTAAAAATGCCTCAGACATTGCTTCGGTTTCATATTGATTCACCCTACATCCTAATGTAAAAAATGCAACTTTTCTCATTTATACCCTCCCATATCTCCTATTTCGTATAAAATCATAATGGTAGCTGCGAATCCTGCAGTTTCTGTTCTTAATATTCTCTTTCCTAATGTAACAGGTATAATGCCTTTACTTAGACAAATGTTAACTTCCTGGTCATCAAATCCACCTTCAGGTCCAATAAATATTCCAACCTTTTTTATTTCAGTAGTTTTTTCATTTAATACATTTTTGATTCCATGCCCATGTTGATTTTCATATGGCAATATAGAAATATCCATATCCTCCATCAAAAGAACTGCATCCTCAAAGTTTATTGGTTCTAAAACCTTTGGTATAATACCTCTTTTGCTTTGCTTTGCAGCCTCTTCACTTATTCTGTTCCATCTCTCAAGCTTACCTTTTAAATCTCTATTTTCTACCTTAACCACAGTTCTTTTAGTAATAACCGGTTGAATCCTAACTACTCCAATTTCTACGCATTTTTGTATTATCAAGTCCATTTTTTGAGCTTTAGGCAAACCTTGGAATAATGTGATTTCTACTTCAGGTTCATTCTCATTAATCTTTGATTGCTTAATTTTGCACAATATTTCCTTCTTATTAATCTGGTGAATCTCACAAATATATTCGTTTTTATTTCCATCACAAACTATAATTTCTTCTTCCTTTTTTAGCCTTAATACCTTGGAAATATGGTTAACATCATCTCCATCGATAATTATAGTGCTTTCTTTTATGTTATCTTTGTTTACGAAAAATCTATGCATATTTCTCTCCTTTACTTAATCTTTGAAACTATAGCAACCCAGTCTCCCATTTCTCTAATTTCAAGAATTGAAAAATTTGCATCTTCTAGGGCCTTTAATACATCTTCTTTTCTATCATTAATTATACCTGATGATATGAATAAGCTTTCATTTTTCATAAAAGGTTTAACTATTTTTGTTAAATGTACAATAACATCTGCTATTATGTTAGCCACAATTATATCAGCTTTTCCTTCAACCACTTCTACAAGGTTTCCGCATTTAATTTCTACATTATCTAAATTATTAAAATTAACATTTTCTTTTGCAGCATCAACTGCTACTTCATCTAAATCAACTCCAACAACTTTCTTAGCACCAAGCTTTGAAGCTGTTATTGCAAGTATTCCTGAACCTGTGCCGATATCAAAAACCACGTCATCGCCATCCACATATTTTTCCAACAACTCTACACACATCATTGTTGTTTCATGTGTTCCAGTACCAAAAGCCATACCAGGATCCAATTCAATTATTAATTCATCATCCTTTTTATCATAATCTTCCCATGTTGGCTTTATAACTATTCTTTTACCGAGTTTTAGTGTCTTATAGTACTTTTTCCAAGATGTAGCCCAATCTTCTTCAAAAACTGCCATATGAATAACTTTTCCATCCCCAACGTTAACTCCGAGACCTTTAAGTTCTTTAATTTTATCTTCTATGTATTTAATTATTTTTTCTATATCTTCTTCCTGGCTGAAATAACCTTTAACAACCGCTGCTTTATCTCCATATTCAAAAATATTGGAATCTGCAAAATCCCAGCTTAAAGGACCTTGTTCCCTGCTAGCTATGTCATTAGGATCTTCAATGGCCACACCCTTAACATCCAAACCATAGAAAATTCCTGATATAGGTTCAACTGCTTCACTTGTTGTTATTACTTTAACTTCTATCCATTTTCCCTGCACAATCTTCATTCCCTTCATTGTAATTCTATAAACTATATTATTATAAAACAAATAGTTTTTCTATCTATAATTTTGCACAATTATTTAAAATATAAAACAAAATGTATTTAATTTAATTTAATTTAATGTAAATCCAAAACTCTATAACTTTCTATCAGTTTTTAAAATATCCCATTTAATTAAATAAAAGCAGCACAATTTAATGTGACTGCTTTTTAAAATTAGCTGCTAAAAGCATCTTTTACTTTATCCATAAAGGATTTTTTTGTTTCTGCAACTTCTTCATTAAATGCTACCGCAAGTTTTTTCATTAGATCCCTCTGTTCATCATTTAATTTCCTTGGAATTTCAACATTGACTTGAACATATAAATCTCCTCTTCCACCACCTCGAAGTTTTGGAATTCCTTTGCCCTTAACTTTAATTACAGTACCTGTCTGAGTACCCTCTTGTATTTGATGTTTCTCTGAACCCTCAAGTGTTGGAATATTTATCTCTCCACCTAACGTTGCTTTTATAAAAGAAATTGGTAACTCACAAACTAGATCAAAACCTTGCCTCTTAAACAATTTGTGAGGTTTAACTTTTATATGAATATATAAATCTCCTGGCCCACCACCTCTAATACCTGGTTCTCCTTCTCCACGTAGTGGAATAGTGTTGCCATTATCCACTCCAGCTGGAATATTAATGGAAACAACTTTTTTTCTTTTAATTTTTCCTTTTCCCAAGCAATCTGGACATGGACTTTCTACTATCTTTCCTTCTCCATTACACTTATCACATGTTGTAACACTAACAAAACTTCCAAATGGAGTCCGTTTTTGAGTCTTCATTTGTCCTGTTCCGTTACATTTATCACATGTTTTAGGTGATGTTCCTGGTTTTGCACCTGTACCATTGCATTTTTCACAGGTTTCATATCTGTATACATCAATATCTTTTTTAACACCAAAGGCAGCTTCTTCAAAGGCTAATTCAAGAACATATTCTAAATCAGCACCCCTTTGAGGACCATTGTTTCTTCTTCTTGAAGATGATCCTCCAAACATGTCACCGAATATATCACCAAATATATCTGAAAAACCTCCAAATCCTTCAAACCCTTCGAAACCTCCAAAACCTCCAAAGCCACCCTGGCCGTTAAAGTCTGTTGTTCCGAACTGATCATATTGTTGTCTCTTTTGAGGATCTGAAAGTACTTGATATGCTTCGTTTATTTCTTTAAATTTATTTTCTGCTTCTTTATTTCCAGGATTTTTATCTGGATGATACTTTATTGCTAATTTTCTAAAAGCCTTCTTTATATCTTCTTCTGAGGCATTTTTTTCAACACCAAGAATTGAATAGTAGTCTTTAGACACAAATTTCACCACCTTCCACATGTTTTAAGGAGGGATTAAATCCCCCCTTATTATTTGTCATCCCTAACGTCATAATCTGCATGTACTTCACCGTCATTATTCATGTTTTGTCCTTGAAAACCTTGACCTTGTGGATTATTTTGCTGATACATTTTTGAAGAAATTTCATAGAATTTTTGTGTTAATTCTTCAGTTGCTGCTTTAATAGCTCCTATATCAGTTCCCTTTAGTTTTTCCTTTAAATTATTTACTTTATCCTCAATTTCTTTTTTCTCAGAATCACTAATTTTTCCTTCAAGTTCTTTTAACGTCTTTTCTGTTTGATAAACTATTGAATCTGCATTATTTCTAACTTCTATTTCTTCTTTTCTCTTTTTATCTTCTTCTGCATATCTTTCTGCTTCTTTTACTGCTTTATCAATTTCTTCATCTGATAAATTGGTTGAAGCTGTTATTGTAATATTTGCTTCCTTTCCTGTACCTAAATCCTTTGCAGAAACATGTACTATACCATTTGCATCTATATCAAAAGTTACTTCTATTTGTGGAATTCCTCTAGGTGCAGGTGGTATACCTGATAAAGTAAATCTTCCTAATGTTTTGTTATCACTAGCCATTTGTCTTTCACCCTGAAGAACGTGTATTTCAACGGATGTCTGACCATCAGCTGCAGTTGAGAATACTTGACTCTTCTTTGTTGGTATAGTTGTGTTTCTTGGTATAAGAACAGTTGATACTCCACCTAATGTTTCTATTCCAAGTGAAAGAGGAGTTACATCAAGTAAAAGAACATCCTTTACTTCTCCTGTTAATACACCTGCTTGTATAGCAGCTCCAACAGCTACACATTCATCTGGGTTTATTCCCTTACTTGGTTCCTTACCTGTAAAATTCTTAACAGCTTCCTGAACAGCTGGTATTCTAGTTGAACCACCTACAAGAACAACTTTGTCAATATCATTTATTGATAATCCTGCATCTTTTAGTGCATTTCTCATTGGCTCAATTGTAGCCTGAACTAGATCATGTGTTAGTTCGTTAAATTTAGCCCTTGTTAGATTTAATGTTAAATGTTTTGGGCCTGTAGCATCAGCAGTGATAAATGGAAGATTTATTTCTGTGCTTTGTGAAGCAGATAATTCTATTTTTGCCTTTTCCGCTGCTTCTTTCAATCTTTGCATAGCCATTTTATCATTTCTTAAATCTATTCCATTTTCAGCCTTAAATGTGTCTATTAAAAAGTTCATTATCTTTTCGTCAAAATCGTCTCCACCTAGACGTGTATTACCATTGGTTGCCTTAACCTCAAATACGCCATCACCAATTTCTAGTATAGATACGTCAAATGTACCTCCACCTAAATCATAAACCATAATCTTCTGATTTTTATCAACCTTATCTAATCCATAAGCTAAAGATGCAGCTGTTGGCTCATTTATAATTCTTAGTACATCTAGTCCAGCTATTTTTCCAGCATCTTTTGTTGCTTGTCTTTGGCTATCATTAAAATAAGCTGGAACAGTGATTACCGCTTGTGTTACTGGTTCACCCAAGTAAGCTTCTGCATCAGCCTTAAGCTTCATTAATATCATTGCTGATATCTCTTGTGGTGTATAGTCTTTTCCGTCTATATTAACTTTATGGTTTGTTCCCATATGTCTTTTAATTGATATTATTGTTCTCTCTGGATTTGTTATCGCTTGTCTTTTTGCTACCTGTCCAACAATTCTTTCACCATTTGGTTTAAACGCAACAACTGACGGAGTAGTTCTTGCTCCTTCTGAATTCTGAATAACAACAGGTTCTCCACCTTCCATGAATGCTACACATGAATTTGTAGTTCCAAGGTCAATACCTATTACCTTTCCCATTATTTTTCCTCCTTTATATCTTATTTATGTTAATTTGCTACTTTTACCATACTATATCTAAGTACTCTGTCTTTGTAGATATATCCCTTTTGAAATACTTCTACAACTATATTTTTATCAAAATTTTCATCTTCTATATGCATTACTGCATTATGATAGTTTGGATTAAATTCTTCACCTTCAGATTTTATTTCTTCCACACCTAGTTTTGCTAAAGTGTCCTTAAACATCTTTAATACCATCTCAACTCCATCTGAAAAACTATTTTTTTCAGTATTAAAGCTAACGGCTCTTTCAAGGTTATCCAATATAGGTAATATCTCTTTTATTGAATCTCCAAAACCATCATCATACATGCTTTCTTTTTCTTTTGCAGTTCTTTTCCTGAAATTGTCAAACTCAGCCTTTGTTCTTTTTAGCATATCTAGATATTCCTGACACTGTTTGTCTTTTTCTTCAATTATTTTTTTTAACTCTTCATTAACGTCTTCGCTTTTTCCTTCTACTTCTGTGTCTACATTGTCATTACAATCCATATTGTTTTGTACTTCATCTTCAAGTATTTCTGAAGATGTATGGACAGTATTTTCATTTTCTTTCATTCATATCACCCCGATAACGTAAAGTAAGTTATTATACTATTCCTTTGAAGTATTCTTTAACATATCATTTATAGTTGTAGAAATTAGCTTCAGCGTTCCTATAACTTTTCCATAATCCATACGAGTTGGTCCAATAACTCCAATATGTCCAACTGTTTTGTTATTTATCCTGTATGTGGCTTTGACAATACTGCAATCCTTTATTCCATCGTAAATATTTTCATTACCTATATAAACTGAATAGTTATTATCATCCACCGTAAGAATTTTTTTGATTATATCTTTTTTATCCAAGATAGATAAGAAATTCTCTGCTTTTTCTATATCCTTGTATTCAGGATGCTTAAAAATGTTAGTTACTCCCTCTAAAAATACATCACAATCCATAGATGTTAAGCACTCATATAAGGCTGGTATTATAGCATTTAGAATTTCAGTGTAACCACGTAACTCACTCTGTATTGATGAAATTACTTCTAAATTAATTTCATTTAAAGTCAAACCAGACAACTTTTCATTTAGCATATTATTTATCTTAATCAATGTATCATTTGTGATTGATCTAGGTGTATTTATAACAAAATTTTTTATAATACCTGTGTCCGTCACAATCACAGCAACAATATCATTTGATGTAACATGGATTAGTTGTATTGATTTAACTGAGCTATTTTTTACAGATGGAGTCACTATAGCTGAAGTATAACAAGTTATTTGGGAAAGCATCTTTGTCATTCTTTTTATAATTTTGTTAATCTCGTTTACAGTAACTAATTGCATCATATTTTTCATATATTCTATTTCTTTAACTGTTGGAACATTTACTTCCATTAATTCATTAACATAAAATCTATATCCTTTATCTGAAGGTATTCTTCCCGCTGAAGTATGAGGCTGTTGAAGGTAACCTAATTCTTCTAAATCAGCCATTTCGTTTCTAATAGTTGCTGAACTTATGCCTATTTCTTGTTTTTTTGATATACTCCTTGAACCAACGGGTTCAGCTGTCTGAATATAGTCATTAACAATTGCCCTTAGTATAAGTTTTTTTCTTTCCCCTAAATCCATGTTATCACCTCCTCATTGTTAGCACTCTTCTTTATTGAGTGCTAACGTTACGATATAAAAATATCACTACTAGGTAAATTTGTCAATATCCCCATATAATTTTTATTCCATCAAAAAATGTAGAAATACTTGATTTGATAAATCTATTCCTTTCGGAGTTAATTTAATGCTTGATTTATCGTTAATTATTAAGTTTTGTCTTTCAAGCTTAATTATTTCTTTTTGAAATATGTCCTCTACTTTTAAATTAAATCGTTCTTCAAAATCTTTTTTGTTTATTCCTTCAATCATTCTTAATCCTAAAAACATATATTCTGAAATCTCATCATTTTTAGTAATTTTAATTCTTTCTTCAACAGCTGACCCATTTGCCATAGCCTTAATATATCCATCAGTTTTTCTTATATTAAAATATCTAAATCCATTTTCATAAGAATGTGCCCCTGAACCTACTCCTATATATTCTTTGTTCTTCCAATATGTTATATTATGTTTGCATTCATATCCATTCATAGAGAAATTTGATATTTCATATTGATTCAATCCGTTACTGTTCAACTTTGATACAGAATAATAATACATTTGTCTTTCATCAGACTCATCAACGACTTTTAATTCTCCCTCCATTTCCATTTTATAAAATGGAGTCCCTTCTTCTATTATAAGACTATAACAAGATATGTGTTCTGGCTTAATTTTCAAAACATTATCAACAGTTTCAATCCAATCTTCAACTGACTGTTCTGGAATTGCAAACATTAAATCTATATTGACATTATTAAATTGTTCTTTTCTAATCAAATCATAGCTAAATAGAAAATCATTTAAGTCATGAACTCTGCCAAGCTTTTTTAACAGCCTATCCTGCCATGCCTGAAGTCCCATTGAAATTCGATTTACTCCAAATTCCTTTAATAATTTTATTTTATCCCCCGTAATTGTCCCTGGATTAGCTTCAAATGTAAATTCTTTACTGTTAAATTTCATAAGTTCCTTTAGAAGTTTTTCCATGTTTTTTAAATTTAAAATGGTGGGAGTACCCCCACCAACAAAAATAGTATTAAATTCATCATAATCCAAAGATCGTATTTCTTTAATCAAAGCCTCTACATATGCATCCTGTAAATTTAAATCAGAATTTGAGTTAAAATCACAATATAAACATTTTTTAATACAAAAGGGTATGTGTACATATAATGAATTCATAATCAATCCACCTTCAAAACTGACATAAATGCTTCTTGTGGCACTTCAACTGTACCAATCTGTTTCATTCTCTTCTTACCTTCTTTTTGTTTCTCAAGGAGTTTCTTCTTTCTAGTTATATCCCCACCGTAGCATTTAGCAAGTACATCCTTCCTTAATGCTCTGATGGTTTCTCTAGCTATAATCTTAGATCCTATTGCTGCTTGAATTGGGATTTCAAACATCTGTCTTGGAATTATGTCTTTCAGCTTTTCTGCTATTGCTCTTCCCTTTTGATAAGCTCTTTCCTTTGGTACTATTTGAGATAAAGCATCAACGATATCACCGTTCAGCAATATATCTAGTTTTACCAATTCTGACTGCATATATCCTGCTAATTCATAATCTAATGATGCATAACCCTTCGTTCTTGATTTTAATGTATCAAAAAAGTCATAAACTATTTCATTTAACGGCATAACATAATGCAACATAACCCTTGTAGTCTCTAAATATTCCATATTTTTAAAGGTGCCTCTTTTTTCCTGACATAAATCCATAACTGCTCCAACAAATTCAGTTGGACAAATTATCGAAGCTTTTACGATTGGTTCTTCCATGTAATCTATCTCTGATGGTTCAGGCATATTAGTTGGATTTGTTAAATCTATTACTTCACCATTAGTTTTAGTAATTTTATAGATAACACTTGGTGCTGTTGTAACTAAATCGAGGTTATACTCTCGTTCAAGTCTTTCTTGTATTATCTCCATATGAAGCAGTCCTAAGAAACCGCATCTAAAACCAAATCCAAGTGCTATTGACGTTTCTGGTTCAAAAACTAATGCTGCATCATTCAATTGCAGTTTTTCTAATGCTTCCCTTAATTCTGTGTATTTTGCCCCATCTGCTGGATATATTCCACAATAAACCATAGGTATTGCAGGTCTATATCCCTCAAGTGGTTCTTTAGCTGGCCTTTCAGCCTCTGTTATAGTATCACCAACTCTGGCATCCCTTACATTTTTTATGCTAGCTGTAACATATCCAACATCTCCTGCCTTTAATTCCTGGGTGTTTAAAAGACTTGGAGTAAAAATTCCAACCTCTGCAACTTCATATTCCTTTTCAGTAGCCATTAGGCGAATTTTAGTTCCTGGTTTTATACTTCCTTCCATTACCCTTACATAACAAACAACACCTTTATAAGAATCGTAATAGCTATCAAAAATTAATGCTCTTAGTGGATCTTCCTCATCTCCTGATGGACAAGGAATCTTTTCAACAATTGTTTTTAAAACTTCTTCAATACCTAATCCTACCTTAGCAGAAATTAAAGGTGCATCAGAAGCATCCAAACCTATTATATCCTCAATCTCTTGCTTAACTTCATCTGGTCTTGCGCTTGGTAAATCTATTTTATTTATAACCGGAACAATTTCCAAATCATGATCGAGGGCTAGATAGCAATTTGCCAAAGTCTGAGCCTGTATTCCCTGTGTGGCGTCTACTACTAATATTGCACCTTCACATGCTGCTAAACTTCTTGAAACTTCATAATTAAAATCCACATGACCTGGGGTATCGATTAAATTTAATATATACTCTTGTCCATTCTCATCTGTATGGATTAGTCTAACAGCCTGTGCTTTTATTGTAATTCCTCTTTCTTTTTCAAGTTCCATCGTATCCAGTACCTGAGCTTCCATTTCTCTTTGGGTAAGGGTTCCTGTCTTCTCAATTAATCTATCAGCTAATGTTGATTTTCCATGATCTATATGTGCTATTATACAGAAATTACGTATTCTTTTCTGTCTACTGCTGGCCATAGGTATCCTCCTTATATTACACATTATCTTTTGTTCTTAACTTAGAATAAATCAAGTTAAATTATATCACATATATCCATTAATGTGTCAACAATAAGTAGATAGCACAGCTTTAAATCTTTATTTATTTATAATCTTTGCTATTGTCTTTGCAAGAATCTCAGCTGTATTTATGGCTTCCTCCATTGTATTTTCATTTGATCCAACCTCTATAAGAACAACATTGGGAGATAGATCCTGGTTTAAATAGGCATTCATATTTCTAAATCCCTTTGATATACCTGGATACATGCCATCTACTATATCATTTATTTGTCTTGCTGTATTTAAATTTTTTGCATAATTTTTATTTTTACTTCCTAAGACAAACATAATTTTAGCATATAGTTCATTATTGGCCTTTACTGTAAAAATATTTTTATCTCCAGCATCTCTATGTAAATCTATTATTATTTTAAAATTTTTATATTTGGCAAGATATTTTTTTAAAGTCACCCTTGATTTTTCATACCCCTTTTCTCTTACTGGTATGTCATGGATTGTTGTATCATGAATTACTGCAATGCCATATTTGTTTTCTAGTTCATCCTTCATATATTCACCAACTTTTACAACTCCTAGATTTAAATTTGTCGAATGATTTGCCCCCTCAATCTTCCTGGGATTATATGCTTCCTGTGTGTGGGTATGATATATCAAAACCAATGGTTTTCTTGGATCCAGTTTTGCTTTCTTAGCTTCCACATTATTTTTAGGAACAATAGTTTTTATTTCAACATTTGATTTTCCTGTATTACTATTTTTTGATTCATTATTTTCTTCTATTAATTCATCAGTATTTTCATCAACCTTTTCTTCTTCCAGTTTATACTCCTCATAATTCTCTTCATCATTAATAGAAGTAATATCAACAGAATTTAATAAAGGTATTTGTGATGCTATGTATGTTTTTGGATTTGTCAATTCAATGTTTGTTAGATATTTAAATAAAATATTTGGCATGCTATTCTTTTTTACATAACTTTTTTTGTTCATTGTAAATTCTAAAGAAGTAAAAGACTTTTCCAATAGTTTTTTATAAATATTATCTTGATTCAAATTTATATCAGAAGCTAGAGTTACTGAATTTACAAGCGGTGTTAAGAGCATTACAAAAATTATAATCCCAGTTAAAAAAAACAAGCACCTGATAATCGGTTCCTTTTTATTCATGTCCATTTTCTCATCTCCTTTGTAAATATGCCTTATTAATTATATGGCAGGAGATTAGAAAATAGCACAAAAATAGCCCCTGTTAGGGACTATTGAATATACCTGTTAACATCTTTTAGGTCAATGGCAGGATGAAGTGCTATATTTATACCATTTCCTATGACCTTAGCCATATCTTCTATCAGACTGTCAATCTCCTTTGGAGTTACCATCAAATCTCCTATATATGGATTTAATATCTCTTTTATCATAACATATTTCTCGTTTTTATCTATATCTTTAAGCATTTCATAGAATGCTTTGTTATCTTTTGTTTGCTCTATAAGATTATCTATCATCATATCTATGGTATCATTTGCCATAGTTGCCGCATCAACAACAGTTGGAACTCCAATAGCAATAACAGGAACTCCCATCGTATCCTTGGTAAAAGCCATACGCTTATTTCCAACACCTGAACCTGGGCTAATTCCTGTATCTCCTATCTGTATCGTTGTTACAACACGTTCCATTTTTCTTGAAGCAAGAGCATCTATAACTATAATCACACTAGGTTTTACCTTTGAAACAATACCTTGAATTATTTCAGCTGTTTCAATTCCAGTGATACCAAGTACACCAGGGGCAACTGCACAAACTGGATTTATTCCCTCATCAATCTGCTCTGGCATATATTCTTTTAAATGTCTTGTAATCATTAGCTTTGATATTACCCTTGGACCTAAGGCATCAGGAGTAACATTCCAATTACCTAACCCCACTACAAGTGCAGTTTCATTTTCTTTCAAATTAATAAGCTTCCCTAATTCCTTTGCTAAGGTTTTGCTTAGAAGGTCATGAAAATCTGCATCATAATGTATAATGCGCGGCGTTTCAATTGTTATATAATTTCCTATTGCTTTACCCATTATCTTTGCACCTATTTCATCAACAATTTTTACAGTAGTAATACTGATTTCATTTTCACTATTCACTTCTACTTCAACACCAGGAACTTCTCTACCGCTACCTTTTTTATATAATTCACGTGACTCAACTGCTAAATCTGTTCTTATATTTATCATAATTCTTACA
>NZ_AZQP01000027.1 GCF_000601455.1 Fervidicella metallireducens AeB | reverse complement strand
ATCAATTATTGTACTGGGGTATTTTTAGAATAACATAAACATGAGAGAGATTTTAGATAGATAGGTTGGGTTGTATAGAGTATTTTCTAAAAAAATTGCACAACAAAAAGACCAACAGGTATTGGATTTATAAAATGTTTCATTAGAATTGAACAACACAATGATACGATAGATAGAAGCCTTGAGAAATCAGGGCTTTTTTGCTTTGTAGTGCAAATAGACTTGGAGGCGAGGGGAATCTGATAGAAAAATTATCGCCAAAAGAAGGAAAATAGGTGGGTGTATAGAATAAGGTAAATAAGAGTTATTTTATTGGTAGGGGTTGTTTTATGATAACAGGTTTTTCCCTAATAATTATGACTAGTATAATTTATTTATTATATAAGCGATTATGTATGAATTATGAAAGTGATTTAAACAAAATAGCATATATAGCAGTAATAATTTTATTATTGGGAATAATTGAAGCAACAATTGCTATATATGCTGATTTAAGATGGAGTTATTTGCAAAGTCTGTATCAACAAAATGAATATTACAATGTAAAATTTTTAATTGTAGAGTATCCATTTATAAAAGATTATATAATAAATGGGGAATATTCAAAACAAGATTTTCTACAATTACTAAATAATTTTAAGTTAATTTCAATTGTCAATGTTGGTTTAGCTTTAACCGATTCAATTATAGGTGTTTTATTATTAAATAGTCAAAAACAAAATTATTAGGTAATTTAAGTGGAGTAGCTATTTGCTTTTTCATAATACCTTAAAAGAATTTAAAAGATAATGCTTTAAAAGCATGAAAGTTTAATAAAAAGGGGAAAGTTTAAATGAGTGATATATTAAGACAAAAGCTAATAAAGTTGAATATTTCAATGCCTTCTCCCGAGAAAACTGCACATATATTGACTACTGCTGCATCTGACGGCTACTGCTACGGGGGTCATGCTACTCAGATGAAGGTAGGAGGCGGTGCGATATATATACGAAATTATGGTGTCTACACTGATAATTGCCTTTTTTGGCTAAATAATGCTTCGAAAGGATCATTATTCCATGCATGGCAAATAGGTTATCGCTCTATAAAGACTTCTCTTGAAAATGAGCTCAATAGGCTGATAGAACATGAAAATTCTATTGGTTTTAATCTTGTAGCTTTGATTCCGATAGATGCATTTACGAAAGATGAAGTGGGCCCAGGCACGGTTTCATATTATGCCTTGTTTGAAAGGCGAGCTGAAAGCAAAAGTCCGCTTATGCCTGACAGATGGACACTTAAACCTGAAAGAATAATAACAGACGAAAATGTCAGTTGCCCTGTGATAGGATGTGACTTTGATGCTCCCCGAATGACTGCAGACGGATTAAATCTCAATAGCAGCAAGGACAAATTATCCAGTTACTTATGTCCAAGACACGGAATTTATATATCGCCTTCAACTTTCGAATATGAAGAACCTACTACATCGTTAATATGGCCTGAAGATAAAGAAACAGCACTTAGAATTTCAAAGTCGGGAAAGCGCACATGGAGCAGAATGGGCAGAGAAAGAGATGAAGATTCTTTGGTTTGGAATGTATTCCGTTTCTTAGAGCGAGAGAAGTTATTTAACAAAATTTTTGAGGATAACATAGCTGAAAAATCTACTCTTTTCTCATGGGGTTCTGTAGAAAAAGTAATATATTGGTCTGTCGATATAGAAAAAATGGCAGAATGGGAAGACTTAAAAGAAGCAAGGAGTTCGATTGGGGAAAATTGTTCATATGGATCTGAACCGGACATAATATTGGTATTTGAGAATATGATAGTAATTATTGAAGCAAAGCTTGATTCAACCTCTGTAACACCTGTTCCTTCGCAAATTCCTGCTTATTATAATGATAAAAAAGGTATATTCAAAAGAAGTCTTGAACATGTAGCAGGTAGTGATGGAATCGGTTATGAACTTATGAGGTATTTCTTGTTGGGAGAGACTTTGCGGGAACAGTTAAATAAAATAAATTTAGTAGTGGTTTCAATAACACAAGATGGTTTAGATGATGATTTGGTAAAGCGTGTAAATGATTGTATTCATATTGGTTTAGGAATATTTTATTATCACATGACATGGGGACAATTGTATTCTCTCATTGAGAAAATTGACATTGAAAATAAAGTCGATACGAGGATATTATTACGCTATTTAAAAGGAAAGACACTTGGATACGATGAAAAAGGAAAACTTCGTACTCTTTTGCCGTAAAGTTATTTTTCAAATTGCATCAGAAATTAATTGGTTTTACCCTACTGGATTTTAAAAGGGATCTTTGTCAATTGTTGGGGCGGGTATTCGATTAGAATGCCTGTCCTCTCTTATTTTTTGAACAAATTTGAAGGGAAATGAGCATTAATGTAGAAATAATTATATTAAAGTTAATGTAAATTAGGGTATCAAGACCTACATTTTATTTTTACAACCAATTGTGGTATGAATGGGTTTAAAAATCCCAAATTGAATTTTAGGTTAGGTGTATTAAGGTTTTCTTGGTATAGGGGTAAAATATGTTCTCACCTTTAGGTGGCAGGAACCATCGTTTTATTCACTAAATAATTTAATTATTTTTGTAAGATGGAAAAAACTAAGGGGTCGGTGAAACACCGAGTCCTTATAACTTTAAATAATTTTTTACTAAAGGAGCTAGAATTTGTAAGGGGTGAACGAAACGTTCAGTAGGGATAACTTGAAAAATATTAGAGCCTTTATTTGTTTAAGATACCCTCCGAATATTTTTAGGAAGGTATAGAAAATATATGGAATAAAGTAAAATAAAAAGATGTGTGAATCAGGTGATAGTAGAGCAGCAGTATTGGTGGCATAAGTAGAGGAGAGTATAAAACAATTAAAGCAGCCAGATAATATGGAAAATAAGTATTTTAAAATAAACAAAATTTATAAATTAAACTAATAAATAATATTAACAACAGATATAATTATATTTCTTTTAATAAGTAGGTGGGATTATAAATGGAGAATGATATTAAGCTATTATCAATTAATGAAATTATAAAAGAAAAATTTTTTATACCTTCATATCAGAGGGGGTATAGATGGGAAAAGCGTCAAGTGACAGAACTACTTGATGATATTTGGGAATTTTCTCAACAAGAAAGAAAAAAAGATGAATTCTATTGTCTGCAGCCTGTAGTGGTAACTAAAAAAGAAGATAAATGGGAGGTAATTGATGGGCAACAAAGATTAACTACAATTTATCTTATTCTATATTATTTAGGAAGAAAAAGATATGAGATAGAATTTGAGACAAGACCGAAAAGTAAAGAGTTTTTACAAAACATTGATGAATCAGATACTTCCAATATTGATTATTATTTTATAGGACAAGCATATAAAACCATAAGAGAATGGTTTGAATATAAGGAGAATGTTGAATCAGAATATACAATTAAGGACGAATTTAGCATTGCGTTAGGTAAGCTTACAAAAATAATTTGGTATGAAGTTAATGATGGTTCTAACCCAATAAATATTTTTACAAGACTTAATATTGGAAAAATTCAACTAACCAATGCAGAACTTATAAAAGCATTATTTTTACGAAAATCAAACTTTAACAATAGTAGCAATGATACTTTTAGGTTGAAACAAATAGAAATAGCAAGTGAGTGGGATAGAATTGAATATACCTTCAGAACGATGAGTTTTGGAGTTTTATAAATAAAGAATTTAATGATATTCCAACAAGAATAGAATATATATTTAATGCAATGTCAAAGAAAACTTCTAAAGATGATGAGTTTTTTACTTTTAGGTATTTTAATAAAAAATTGGAAGAACATAGTGTTGAAGAAATTTGGGATGAAGTAAAAGCTTATTTTTTGACATTTGAAGATTGGTTTAATGATAGGGAATTATTTCATCTTATAGGTTATCTTGTGACTTGTGGAGAAAGAATTGAGCAGCTGAAGGATGAAGCTGAAGGTAAAAGTAAGAAGGAGTTCAGAGAATATATCAATAAAAAAATTAGACAACATGTAAATTATAAAATTTCTGAATTGGATTATGAAAATAATTCAAATGAAATTAAAAAAGTTCTTTTGCTTTTTAATATAGAAACAATACTCAGAATGAAATCACATAGCTATCGATTTTCTTTTAATTTATATAAAAAAGGGAAATGGAGTATAGAACATATTCATGCTCAGAATGCTGATGGTTTAAGCACAGTTAGGCAATGGATGGCGTGGATAGAAGATCATATTAAGAGCTTAGAGAGGATTAATGTAAGTAAATATAAAGATTTAATTGAAAAAATGAAATCTATTAATGAAATTAATATAAATGCTGAGGTATTTAACAAGTTATTTGAAGAGGTTCAAAGTTGTTTTAAAGATCAATTAAGTGATGATATGCATTTAATTAATAATCTTACATTGATAGATCGAGATATAAACAGCAGACTAAGCAACTCATTTTTTGATGTAAAACGTGATATTATCATAGAAATGGATAAAAATGGGTATTTTATTCCACCATGTACAAGAAATGTGTTTTTAAAGTATTATAGTAAAAATGCATCACACTTGCATTTTTGGGGTCCTGAAGATAGGAAGGATTATTATGATGAAATTATATATACTTTACAAAAATATTTACCAATTCAATCAGAGGTGAGCAGCGATGCAAACAACTAAGTATACATTTTGGAAGCTAATAAATGAGTATAAAATAGAAATACCAATTATACAGAGGGACTATGCTCAAGGTAGAAATGTTGATAATATACCAGAAATAAGAAAGGAATTTCTTGAAAATATTTACAATGCATTAGTTAATGAAAAATATATACTGGATTTTGATTTTGTATATGGTTCTGTAGATGATAGAGAAGGAATAAAAGTATTATTGCCATTAGATGGGCAACAGAGATTAACCACACTTTTTTTATTACATTGGTATCTTGCTACCAAGGAAAATAAGATTAATGATATAAAGAATATACTTTCAAGATTTACATATGAAACTAGAATAAGTTCACGAGATTTTTGCCATTCTCTTGTAGAAAAAGGTGTTAAATTTGATTCAAGTAAAGAAAATGTAAAAATATCTGATTTGATAAAAGATGCTTATTGGTTTTATATGTCATGGATAAAAGATCCAACTGTAAAAGCAATGTTGACAATGCTTGATGATATTCATCTCAATTTTAAAGATGCTGAAGGATGCTTTGAAAAATTGATACGTAATATTGACTCAAATCCTTTAGTTACATTTAGATTTTTGGAACTTGAAAATTTTGGGTTAAATGATAACTTGTATATAAAAATGAATGCCAGAGGTAAAGCTTTAACGGATTTTGAAAACTTTAAAGCAAAATTTAATCAAATAGTGGGTGATTTGTTGCCAGAAAAGCTTTTTGATTTTTCTACAAAGATAGATAATAGCTGGGCAGATGTTTTTTGGAAGTATAATGAAGATAATGCTATTGATAATCCTTTTATGCGTTATATATATTTTATTACTGAAATGCTATATGTTGAGAGTCAAGATATACTACCAACAACAAATCCATTTTTATATAATGAAAATAATACCCCTGAAGTTAATTATGAACTGATAAAATCTGTATATAGCAGAAAAGAAAATATTGAATTTTTGATAGCTTCGCTTGATTTTTGGATAAAAATTTCAATGGAACCTGATGAATTTATTAATAGTATCTTTTCAGAAAAATATATGAAAGATAAGGTGGTTATTTTTGATGGTAAAAGTAATCTATGGAAACGGTGTTTATCAGGTGATTCTTTTGGAATAGCAGAAAAAATACTATTATATTCAATGATTAAACGTTGTATTTATTTAAATCAGTATAGCTACAGTGTGGATTTAGTGGAATACTTGAGGGTTATTCGAAACTTGTTAATTAGAGTACGACAAACAATCAATACTAGATATACAAGCAATTTGCGTTTTGACTTCATGAAAAGACAATTAAAAGATATTACTGAATTGTTAATACAAAATAAAAATGTATATAAAATATTAACAGAAAAAGGATTTAATATGCCTGGATTTAGTAAAGATTCTGTAGAGTCAGAAATAAAAAAAGCTATATTAATTGAAAAAAATATTGGCATTAAAGAAAAAATTCATAAATTAGAAGACAACCTATTATTTAAGGGGTGTATTGATAATATATTAGAAATAATTGAAGAATTTCCGGAAATAGATTTGGATTCGGTTATAACTGAAATTTGGTCCAATGAAAGTTCAATTATCACCAAGGCATTACTATCAATAGGAGATTATTCTGTTATTATAGGCTATAGTCAACTTGGTCCAAGAAAATACTTTGGAGGAGATGGAGAATGGAATATAATACTTACAAGAACTACAAGTGAATCGCAACGTATAAAAGAAATACTAAAGAAATTTATAAAGGAATATATTAACATAAAGGGAGTTACTTCAAAAGAAAAATTAGAGATTATGGTAAATAATTATTTAAATAATGCAAAAAGAGATTGGAGATATTACTTTATAAAATATAGTGGGTTTGTTAATAATAATAAAAATCTTTATGCATGGTTAAATGAATTTGAACTGAGAAAATTAAATGGAAATTCACTATTGGCGTATCATATAAATCCATATGTAAAGGTGGTAGCTTTAAAAATTGCAGATTCAAACATTTGCAATATTAATGATTGTTATGGTATATATGGGGATCTTAGTCCATTGAGATTGAAAAACAATGTAATTTTGGATTGCTTAAAAGAAGGTTGGAAAGTAAGGTTTCCTGAAAATTATATTTCAAAGAACAACAATAAGGAATTTAATTTAATAAATTTAATTGATAGTTCTAAAAATGAGTACTGGTTAAAAGAAACTGATGATAAGGATAGAGTTGAAATGGCTATTGATTTTATAAAATTAATGAATTAGAGCTATGAAGCTATAGAATTAAGAATTGTAAATCCTAAATAAGTATAAAATGCATTTATAATTAAAATATAAATTTCATTAATAAAATAATTTTTTTTAATACAATATTTGAATGGCTATATGAAATTTTCTCTGTAAATATCTTTCTATAAAAATATTTATGTAGATTTGCAAGCTGGAGTTTGGCATGCAATCCTTTATTACAATTTAATAAAAATGAATGTTATTTCAATAGTGCCCTTGGAAAAGGGCATTTATTCACTTTTAACGGACATTTGCTTTTCTCTAATGTAAATACACAACAGAGCGATTTAGATGTCATATTATTTATATTATGGGAGGTTTGTGAGATGGAGATGGATAATATTTATATAAATACAAAAAGACTTGTTATGCGTCAATTTCAGGATGATGACATTAATCAATATATATCAATAATGACAAATCCTAATGTTACACAATATCTTGGCAATAGAAAAAACAAAACTTCCGCTGAGGTGCTTGGTATAATGGAAAAGTTCAAGAAACTGTGGAGCGAGAATGGGTACGGTGTTTGGGCTGTTATTGAGAAAAGCTCTGGGAAAATTATTGGTCATTGCGGATATATGACCGTTGAAGAGTATGGAGAAGTTGAACTTTTGTATGCTTTTGACGAAAATTATTGGGGTAAAGGATTTGCAACTGAAGCAGCAAAGGCGGCAATTGAATATGCGTCATTACACTATAACTGGACAAAAATAATTGCGATGGCATACAGTGGAAACGCTGCATCAAATCACATACTTAAAAAACTTGGCTTTTGGTATGATAAGGAAATTACCTTGCATGGTGGTAGACTAAAATTGTATAGTTTTAACCTACCAAATGGTTATTAGTAGTTGTGTACATAGATATTGCTTCAAAAAAGACTGGTTTTTAAATAAAGGTAAAAAATCGAAAACAACAGCTTTACATTTAAGCATGGGTCTATGGGTGAATAGGATGGCACAATTCAATGTGTTGTCAAAGGATTGGAACCACTATATAAAATTGGGTTTACATGGAATGCTAATGGTTTAGAACGTTATATAACCCTACTATGGTACAATATAGTTTAAGGAAAATTTTACATAAATTTGAATACATGTATTTTTTAATTAATATTTTTATGGTACTCTTAATTTAGAATAATATTTTTTAATTCATATGGGGGTAGAAGTATGGTCAAAGTAGTGGTTAAAGAATGCGAAAGTTATGATTTAGAAAAGGTTATTGAAAAAATAAATAGTGGAATTGAACTTCTTGGGGGCTGGGATATTTTTGTTAAGCCTGGAATGAAGGTGCTACTTAAAGTAAATTTAATTGGACCTAAACTTCCTGAGTCTGCAGCAGTTACTCATTGTGAATTTGTAAGAGCTCTTATAAGAATTTTAAAACAAAGAGGTTGTACGGTGTGGATAGGTGATAGCGCCGGCGGAGCAATTGCAGGTATAGCTCCAACAACAAAAAGCTTTGAAATATCCGGTTTGAAAAAAGTTGCAGAAGAAGAAAAAGCAGAAATTAAGAACTTTGATAAAGAAGGTACAGTTGATACAGGGACTGGACACTATGCTATTGATAGACTTTACTTAGCAAAACCTCTTTTTGATGCAGATTTTATAATTAATGTTCCAAAACTCAAAACTCACTCTGGCTGTATTTATACTGGTGCAGTAAAAAATGTTTTTGGGTGCATTCAAGGACTAAGAAAAGCTGAATATCATAAGGCTGCCCCAAATCCAAAGGAATTTGGCAATGTATTAGTTGATATACACCAAACTGTAAAAATAGGGCTTCATATTATGGATGGAATTACCGCAATGGAAGGTGAAGGCCCTACTGCCGGAAGTATATATAACGCAAATAAAATACTTATTAGTACGGATCCATTGGCGCTTGATACTGTGGCAATAAATATGATTGGATTAGTTATAAAAGATATTCCAATACTTCAAGCCGCTATAGAAAGAAAACTTGGAGAGTCAAATAAAGATAATATTGAGATTTGCGGAGACTACTCCTCGTTGCCACTACTTAAAAATTATAAAATTCCAAAACGATTTAATTCAAAAAAGAAAAGTAATTATAATGCAGTAATTAAAGTTATTAATTTTTTAAAGACTAAGCCCAAAATTAATTTAAAAAAATGCGTAAAATGTAATACTTGTGTAGAAAGTTGTCCTATGCATGCAATTGATAAAACAACCAAAAATATTAATTATTCTAAGTGCATTGAATGTATGTGCTGCCATGAACTTTGCAGTTATAAGGCAGTTGAACTTAAAAGAGTAAACCCTATTGCAGGAATAATGACAAAATTGTATAAAGGAAATTATAAATAAGGTTTATACTTTAGGATTCTGATACTCAAATTCTACTTCAATGCGTATAAGTATTAATCTACTGACAAAACTCACGCTGAGTGCGTTGCGTTGAAAAAGAGAAAACAGCTTGTAAAACAGCGGTTTGGGGCAATTTAACCCTTTTTTCTTTGTTTGTTTCATGTTCCAGTAGACAAATAAAATGACAGTTGAAATTTTAACAAAAATTGTATTGACTTTAATATATTTGTATCATACAATTAAATTAAAGAGGTGATAAAATGAATGAAGATAAAATGATTAGATTAAGTCAAGAATCCTCTATCGAAATACAAAAAGATGGTAATAGATGTGTTGATGGGAAAAGCGAAATTGTAATTAGCGATAACTGCTGTGTTGATGAAGTGGGTGAAATGGTCCAAAAGCTTGTGAGGGTATTTCAACTATTTGAAAGAGATCAGATTAAAATATATGGTTTTACAAGCTCGCAGTGTTATTCTTTAATAGAAATTTTAAAAGCAGACAGATTAACAATGAATGAGCTAAGTGATAAGATGAATTTAGATTCAAGTACAATGACAAGAATTATAGATAAACTAGTTAGAGATGGTCTAATAAAAAGAGATAAAGACGAAGAGGATAGGAGAAAAGTCTTAGTTATGCTAACAGATAGAGGAAAAGAGGTAGCTAATATGTTGAATGATTCAGTTAATGAGTATTATAAGAAAATAATTTCTAATATACCGACAGGTAGAATAGATGAAGTCCTAAATGCTGTTTCTGTTTTACTAAAAGCGTTTGAAAAAGCTAACCCCAATTGCTGTTAATTTTTTTAATCAAAATTTTGTATCATACAAATTATGCTATATACAAATATAATTTAAAGGAGAGATTTTTATGTTAACCATCATAATTCAAATAATACAAAGCATATGGCATTACCTAAGTTCAGACTGGTATATTTTATTAATTGGAATTATTCTGGCTGTTGGAACAAGTGTATATGTAGATTCTAGTAAACTTAATAATTTGCTTACAAACAAAACGGTAGTGTCAATACCAGGGACTGTTGCCATTGGAGCACTAACCCCTTTATGTGCATGTGGGACTATGGCAGTTTTATTATCAATGTTTGTTTCAGCAATGCCTTGGGGTTCTATTATGGCGTTTTTAATTTCATCACCATTAACAAGCCCATCTGAATATATGTTTGAAACTGCTTTTTTCGGAAGCAAGTTCGCTACTGCAGTGCTAATATCTTCAATAGCACTGGGAACAATAGCGGGGTTTTTAGCTAATTTTATGGAAAAGAAAACAAATTTTTTTAAAGATCAGTTTAGATTAGTTTCAGGCAAAAGTGAGAGTTGCTGCACAAATAATAAAAAAGTAGTTATTAAAAAAATAGATTCAATGAAAATCAAAAGGAATACAGTTAACAATAAGGTATGTTGTAAAACTCAAAAGGCTGTTCAATTAAATGAGGTTTTTATAAAGAAATATAAGATTGATAAGTTAGCTAAGGAATTTGTTAATATTGGAGTTAAGAAGATATTGTTTTACTTCATTATTTTTATAGCAATAGGAAGAATGGTTGAAATAGTAATACCTCAAAGCTGGATAATGGCATTGTTTAGTGCTGACAAAGCTTACTCAATACCGCTTGCAGCAACAATTGGACTTCCTCTATATTTAAATGACTCATCAGCTATTCCACTTTTAAAATCTTTAATAAATTCAGGTGCAGGACAGGGTGTTGTTCTGGCATTTATAATAACAGGTAAAGCTACAGGAGTTCCAGTAATAGCGGGTATATCAACATTCCTAAAAAAGAGGGCCATTTTATTTTATATAGGGACGGTTTATATTGGTGGCATAATTGCAGGATATATATTTCAATTGATAGTGAAGTAGCAATACAGTATTTATCCAAAAACATAAGGGAATTTCCAAAAAATATTGTAAATTTATAAGAATTGCAGGAAAATAAAGATATGATAGAAATATTAAAGTTATAGAATGTTAAAATAAATCTTTAAAAATAGGAGGATTTTTATTATGGAATACAAATGTGGTTTGAATGTTGTTTTCGATGATATTTATGAAGCTTTTACTTCAGGATTTTCAGATTATATTATAAAATTTAGTTTGATAAAGGATGATTTTAAAGATAGATTTTTTGGACCGGAAGGTAATAGTTTAGATAATACATTTGTTGCATATGATGGTAAAAAGCCAATAGGGGTTATTCTGGGCGGTATAAAAGAATTTGATGGAGTCAAAACCATGAGATGTGGTGCATTAGCTGTCCGTCCTGAATATAGGAAAATGGGAGTAGCACAAAAATTATTCGAAATTCATAAAGAACAAGCTATACTGAATGGCTGTAAACAATTATTTTTAGAAGTAATAGCAGGAAACGATAGAGCAATAAATTTCTATAAAAAACAGGGGTATGAAAAGGTATATAATCTATCTTATTTTAGATTAGAAGATGTATCAAAGCTAAGTAAAAAAGTAAACGAAGCAATTTTAATTAAGCAAATTGATTATTCTGAGTTTGAAAATTTTTACAAGACAATAAAAGGAGTTCACATTAATTGGCAAAATGATATTGAATATATAAAAAATTCTAATAACAACACATATTTTGCAGCTTATACAAAAGGTAATAGTTTATTAATAGGTGTTTTATGCATTAATAATTTAGGTAAAATTAGCTTTATTTGGGTTGAAAACGATTATAGATGCAAAGGTATTGCATCATCTGTAATTAGTTTTGCTGTTAAAGAATTAAGCTTATCAAAGTTATTTATTAGTTTTCCTAATAATAGTCTTTTGGAAGGCTTTTTAAAGAAGGTTGGTTTTATGAAAGATAAAATATCACAATATGAAATGTTTTTATATCTATAAATAACAAGCTACCATATTATAGCAATGGCATATGTTGAAAACGCTCCGTCAAATCATATACTTAAAAAACTTAGCTTCAGATATGATAAGGAAATTACCTTTCATGGTGGTAAACTTAAATTGTATAGTCTTAACCTTTCTAAATGTAAAAATTGGGGCAAGTACACAAGTAGTTAATTTTCCTTGTGCAGAGTTTGTTTTGGATAGTAAATATGCTGGAGATGTTACATCATCTGTATTTGTTGATTATAGTCGGAGCCTTTTGGCTCTTTTCTTTTGAGACAAGTGAAGTAAAATGAATGAACATGAGAAACTTTTACATTTAAAGGCAATGTTTTATGAACTTACATATACTAAAGATTTAGATAAAATAAATAGGTATATTCGTGATAATGTTACTATAGCGCAGAACCAATTTTATAAGGTATATTAAGAATAAACGAACATATATATGAATTATAATAAAAAAATTATGATTAATATTGAGATTTTAAAAAGCTAAACTTAAATCAAAAATCTTTTATGATGGCTTATCGTTTAACTAGGTCAATAAAAAAGATACTGAAGGCAATCAATATTTTAGTGGACTGTAAAATCGAATTCCGGTGATTCACCTACAGATATCAATGGGGCAAATATGCTATACATATTATTCATAAAATATAAATTAAAATTTTTAAGGGGGGTTTTTATGTCAGAGAAACTAAGAGGTATGACAGAGATAATATTTAATATTACTTATTTATTCTTAATATGGCTAATGGTTATAAAAATGAAATTAAATAAAGAAAAATTACAATATAAACAGCAAAAAGTGGGTGAACATTTACTTTTAGCATTCTTTTTACTTGCTGTTGGAGATACAGGACACGTTGGATTTAGAGCATATGCATATATGTTGGGGGGAGTAGAAAAGTATTCAGCATTAGTTGGATATGGTGCCTTAGCAACAGCAATTACTGTAACATTATTTTATATTGTTTTTCTTTATGTTTGGAAATATAGATTTAACAAGGAGTTTGGAATATTTCATTATTTTTTAATAGCTTTAGGTATTATAAGAATAATTATTTTATTTTTACCTCAAAATAATTGGTCAAGTTTAAACCAGCCTAATATTTGGTCTCTTATTAGAAATATACCTCTTACAGTTCAGGGTTTAAGTGTTGCTTTTTTAATGTATATTGATGCTGAAAAAACTAAAGATATAACCTTTAGATGGATAAGTATAATGATTTTTATATCTTACGCCTGCTATATACCTGTAATACTTTTTAATAATATAAACCCTATGATAGGTTTATTGATGATACCAAAGACAATTGCATATCTTTTAGCGGGATATATAGGTTATAGGGGGGTATTTGTAAGTGGTAAAATAAAACCATGAGATTTTGGAAAAAACCAAGAACAATTTCCAGTAGACTATACATGAGTTGCTTTCTTGGATACAATAGAAATTATTGAGAGGGGCAGGAAATAGTAAAACTAATTGATATAGAGACATTGGTATTACAGAATGACAGCTTTATAATGAAAAGCTGCAGGAAGTATATTTAGATATGCTGTTTTAGGTAAATTACCTATAACAAATCCCTTTTTAATATATCAAGAAAGTGAAAAATGAACATAAGAAATGATTTAGGAACTTGAAATAATTAGGATTACTGTTGCTTAAAAGCAGTGATAATTGTTCTTCAAATGATGAATTATTTACTGAAAAATTAGTAACTTATTCATGTATTGGAACTATTTTTGCGAAAACATTAACTGATAGTTGTATAAGACAAATCCTGATTTTAAAAAGTTCTGTGCTAAGAATAATTTGGATTTCAAACCATATAACAATTTTGGGAAACAGGAAATAGAAGAAAGACAAAAATTATTGTATAACCTTTGTAAATTAATATGTGAAGTATAAAAATGTATTAAAGATTTAATTACATGGTTTTAATTCCCTGCCCTTTAATTGTTTACTCTAATCTTAATTTTTAGTATAATCTTGACAAAAGATTAAGTTTGGAGGACGAATTATGGAAAAATTAGATGATTTAAGGATGGAATTAGTTGAGGTTAGACAAGCTATAGATTTAGCTGAAACAGTATTAGAGGTTAAAGAGGATGCTAAAATTCGTCAACAGTTAGAGGAACTCAGAAAACAAGAAGCTATCCTAAGAAGTAGAATCATGGAGTGGAGTGTGTAACATGGGATTAAAAGAAAGCAAGAAGTTCGCAATAGGAAGCTTCCATGAAAACGGTGGAGGAAAATTTGAAATATTAGAAAGATGGTTTGATGAAAAAACTAACCAAGTAATGTTAAAATACAGATATTTAGGTGACGGTAGAATTGAAACTAATAAAGAAGCTAATGTGAATGCTTCTGAATGGAAGTGGAGAAAAGTCAGGGGTTTAGCAGGCAATCGAGCTGAATCTAGTCCCATAAAGGAAGAAGAAAGAGTTACAATGACACGGTTAGAAGAACGCTTAAATGATATTTACATAAAAATAGAAAATCTGTTTGTAGAAAACACAAATATAATTTCAGACATACATCATGAATTTGAAGAACACCGTAAAATATTGCATGAAATGATGCATACACTAGCAGTTCAGCAGAAGCAAATTGAACAGTTGGTTAATGATAGAAGCCTTATTAACAAATTATTAGAAAAAGTTTAATTTAAGTAAAATACCTGACATTTACAATGGTGTTGATTTTTCAACCTAAGGGATTTACTTTTATTGAAATGGATTATGGCTAATCAGATCATGCTTTAGTCTTAAATAGATTTACTAACAGCTTTAACTAATAAAGGAATTTGAAAACAGCCTTGCTATCCAGTTTAACGTTATAGTAAGGCATTTTTTTTATTAATTTATAAGTAACTTAAATATGCTATTGGACTGGCAAATGTGGGTATGTAATAACTTTGCTTAATGCTAAAGCTCTTATTCAAAAGAATATATTACCTGTACGAAAAGATAGAAAAATCCTCCGACAATTCAGAACCAAATCGATAGTTAGCTGCATTTATAGGATAGTATAAATTCTTTTTCATATACATCCAGCAAATTATACCGTCTCAATAGTGATAAGTCATTTTAATTGGATATAGTTTAAAAGGGTGGAAATAAACCACGCTTATTTTTTGAATATTTTCAGGAATACTTATTTTTATTTTGCAGATAAATATTTTAATGATTATAATATTTACAGAGGATATGCTTGTTTCACTAAACAATACAACAGGCTTTACCGTTACTATTTATCAAGTTAAGATAAATCTGCTGAAAGTATATTGGAAATGATAAGGGAACCATTTAAAACACACTTCCGTCCATGAATTTAAACCCAGAGCGCTTGGAAGACTATATGAAAATGTAAGGTGAGCTGGAATTTGTTAAAATGGCAGCAAAAAGGCGGCATCATAGATAAGAAAAGCCAGAACAGAATGTGCTTTTATGTAGCAAATAAATATAATGGAATTGAAAAACTGTTTGATGATACATAAAGTGTAGATATAATTTAATAGCAACAATTAACAATAACCAGTGGCATATACTGGAAGAAACAAGAGGGATTCAAATGATAAAGATATTAAACTACGAGGAAATAGACAAAAATAAAATACATGGAAGTTATGTTTTGATAGATGTTAGGAGTGAGGGAGAATACAGACAAGAGCATATTCCAAACTCCATAAACATTCCTTTGTTTAATGATGAGGATAGAAAGAAAATTGGGACTGTTTATGTTAATGAGAGCGTTGAAAAGGCAAAATATCTTGGTATCAAGGCAACATCTAAAAGGCTTCCAATGATTTTTAAAGAGGTCTCTGATTTGGATAAAAAATATGACCAACTAATATTTTATTGTGCAAGGGGAGGGATGAGAAGCAGTAGCATAGTATCACTTCTATCCTCCTTGGTATAAATGCAGTAAAACTTTCAAGTGGATATAAGGGATATAGAAAATATATAAATGAGATTTTACCTCAGACTATAAAAGATGTTAAATTTATAGTTCTTTATGGCAACACAGGTGTTGGAAAAACCAAGATATTGAAGGAGCTTGAAAAAAGGGGACATGATGTTTTAGACCTTGAAGGATACGCAAATCATCGTGGTTCTCTATTAGGAAGTGTTGGACTAGGTCAGCAAAATTCCCAAAAGATGTTTGAGTCATATATTTATGAAGCCATTAGAAAAAGGAAAACAAACACAATAGTTGTTGAGGGTGAGAGCAAAAGAATAGGGAAAATAATTATACCTGAGTATATCTTTTCTTCTATGGAAATTGGAATAAAAATAAAAGTCGATGCAGATATTGAAAAGAGAGTTAAAAACATAATTGAAGAGTATGTCACAAGAAATGATGACGAATTAATGAGAGCTTTAAATCTACTTAGAAAACATATGAGTGAAAAAAACATAGAAAGATATATAAATGAAATAAAATATAAAAACTATGAGCTTGTTGTTGAAGAGCTTATGACAAAATATTATGATCCACTATATAACTTCAAAAATAAAGAATTTGACTTTACAATAAGTGCAAATAATATAGACGATGCAGTAGATGAGATATCTAAAATATTAATAAAATTTTAAGCATGTATGAGCAGTTTGTTCAATTATGAATCGGTAGAAAATTATTCTATAAAAGAGATTTAATGCAGCAGACAAAAAATATTACTTCTAAAACAAAAAGGCGAAGTCTTGATGATATAGTAAAACAAATTTTTAGTTATTCTATTTAAAAATGTAGTCGAAAAAATTGATAAAAAATAAAATTTGAAAAATTTTTGTTTTTATCTTAAAATAAATTACAAACAAAGCTAAAGATAAATTAGATTTAGTAAGAATTCATTATAATTTTTGGAGGAAACAATATGTATAATTATGTTATTGTTGGTGCAGGATTTGCAGGATGTGTGTTAGCAGAGAGAATAGCAAATCTTTTAAATAAAAAAGTTTTAATAGTTGAAAAAAGAAATCATATAGGTGGAAATGCTTTTGATTATTTTAATGAGGATGGTATTTTAGTTCATAAATATGGTCCTCACATTTTCCATACAAATAATAAAGAAGTATGGGATTATATTTCTAATTTTACAGATTGGTATCATTATCAACATAAAGTATTAGCTTATGTTGATGGACAAACTGTTCCTATGCCAATAAACCTAGATACTATAAATATCCTTTATAATTTTAATTTTTCATCAGATGAGCTAAATAATTATTATGAAAATGCAAAATGCAACAAAAAGGAAATTCTAAATTCTGAGGATATGGTTATAACTAAAATAGGCGAAGAACTATATGAAAAATTCTTTAAAAATTATACAAAAAAACAATGGGATCTATATCCTTATGAACTAGAGCCGGAGGTTATAGCAAGAATACCAATAAGAAATAATAGAGATGGCAGATATTTTACAGATAAATACCAAGGTATGCCAAAATATGGATACACTAAGATTTTTGAAAATATGCTAAATAGTAAAAATATACATATATTATTAAATACAGATTTTAAAGATGTAATTGGTGATGTTGAATATGAAAATTTAATTTACACAGGGCCAATTGATTATTATTTTGATTATAAATATGGTAAATTACCATATAGATCATTAAGATTTGAATTTGAAACATTAGATTGTGTAAAATATCAAGAAGTAGGGACAGTTAATTATCCAAATGACTATGATTTTACTCGAATTACTGAGTTTAAACATTTAACTGGGCAAAAACATTATAAAACAACCATTGTAAGAGAATACCCATCTTCAGAAGGAGAACCTTTTTATCCAATTCCACAGAGGAAAAATACTGAACAATATAGGCTCTATGAAGAAGAAGCACAAAAACTTAAAAATGTATTTTTCATTGGAAGATTGGCCAATTATAAATATTATAATATGGACAAGGTAGTTGAAGAAGCACTAAAACTTTTCTATCAAAATATTAAATAGGCTGAAGTTTTGTTTAGATTTTGTGATCTTATTAAAAATTGCTAATATTAGCGGGTGGAAAACAAAAATTACATTAAATCTGTTATATATAAATTGACTATATGATATATAAAAATTATATTCTAAAAATATTATTAAATATTAAATTTTTGATATTAGAAAACTCTTAAAGGATGTAGGTAAAGAAGATGAAGGTGTTTAGAAAGATTTATGACTTTATACCTAAATATGCAATAAAACCATTGATTTTATGTGTAATAATTAATTTTTCAGTGTATTCAGGGGCCAGGTTGTTCTATAAGAATAGGGTATTTCATGATTTAACAACTAATTTAGATAATGGTATACCAGTAGTACCAATATTTATAGTATTCTATCTAGGAAGTTATCTATTTTGGATTTTTAATTATATTTTAATAAGTAAAATAAGCGAAGATAACTGTTATCGACTTGCTATTTCAGACATATTGGGAAAAATAACTTGTTTTGTTATTTATGTCACTTTTCCTACTACTAATATAAGGCCTGACTTAGCTTCAACTAATATTTTTGTGGACATGCTTAGATTTTTATATAGTGTAGATGCTGCAAATAATCTTTTTCCGTCCATTCATGTATTAGTTAGCTGGTATTGTTTTGCAGGCCTTAGAAATAATAAAACTATCCCTGTTTGGTATAGGTATTTTTCCTTATTTATGGCAGTCATGATAAGTATTTCAACCTTAACTACAAAACAACATGTTATAGCTGACGTTATTGCAGGAGTAGTGTTAGCTGAATTAACGTGGCAGTTTTCATTGCAGCTACAGCTTTATAAATTAAAAAAATTAATAAAACAGGAGGCATAAATGAAAGTTTTAACTATAGCAATTCCTTGCTACAATTCAGCATCTTATATGGAAAGGGCAATAGAGTCACTTTTAATAGGAAGTGATGATATTGAAATTTTAATTGTCAATGATGGTTCTAAAGATAATACTTCTCAAATAGCTGATGAGTATGAAAAAAAATATCCTAATATAATACGTGCAATTCACAAAGAAAATGGTGGCCATGGTGATGCTGTGAATACAGGATTAAAACATGCAACAGGTATGTATTATAAAGTTTTAGATAGTGATGATTGGTTTGACAAAAATAGTTTTATTAAAGTACTTGATGTACTTAGAAACATGATTAACAATTCTGAACCAGTGGATATGTTAATTACAAATTATGTGTATGAAAAATTGAGCATAGGTAAATCAACAAGCATTAACTATAAAGGTGCAATGCCTGAAGAAAAGGTCTTTACCTGGGATGATATAGGATTTCTAAAAATTAGTCAAAATATATTGATGCATTCTGCTATTTATCGAACGGAAGTCCTAAGAAGTTGTAATTTAGAGCTTCCTAAGCATACATTTTATGTTGATAATATTTTTGTTTTTAAACCACTACCCTATGTAAAAACATTGTATTATTTAAATGTAGATCTTTATAGATATTTCATTGGGAGAGAAGATCAGTCTGTTAATGAAAAAATAATGATAGGTCGTATTGATCAGCAAATAAGGGTAACAAAAATAATGATTGATAATTATGATCCTATAAAAATAGAAAGTAAAAAGCTTCGTAAATATATGACTCAATATTTAACTATGATGATGACCATAAGTACAGTACTATTATTAAAAGCTAATTCAGAAGAAAATATTAATAAAAAAGAAGAACTTTGGGATTATTTACGTACAAAAAATCAGAACCTATATGAAGAAGTAAATAGAACAATGTTAGGAAGATTAATGCAAATAAATACTTCATTAGGAAAGAAGATAATATTATCAGGTTATTCTTTATCAAGGAAAAAATTTGGATTTAATTAAATAAATTGATAATTCATAAGCAATGGAAACTATGACTTTAATAAGGGCAAAAAATATTTTGCCCCTTTTTTATTTATGTGTTTTATGCTGATGCAGACAGAGAAAATTAGATTTTTTTTTATATAAGAATGAAAAAACATACATATTTCAAAAGGCATACTTTGCAGGATTATTTCGGCGACTTTAATCATATCATATTTTGTTAAATAGATTATGTTACAACAATCCAAAAGCGATTACAAACATAAACGTGTAGAAAATACTTTATAATAATACGGACAAATTAATGAAGGTATCTTTATTTTTTATGGTTATAAGTAAATTAAACTATGGGGAATAAAAAAGAATAACGTAATTGGGTTTACTGTTTAATATTTAAATAAGAAGAAAAAAAGTATAATACAAACTTTATATAAAAGAAGATTTATCATGAAAAACCCAAGTAATATTATTTACTTTAGTTTAACTTTATGCAATAATTATAAGTTGTAGTAGAAAGTTTATTGTTGAAATTTGTAAAAATAACAACAATAAATAACCGGATAAAATTTATTGCAAAGTGAGGAGTAAAGTTATGAAGTTAGGATTTGACCCCAAAAAGTACTTGGAAGAACAGTCAAAGTATATTTTAGAAAGAGTAAACAATTATGACAAATTGTATCTTGAGTTTGGAGGTAAATTATTATTTGACCTTCATGCCAAAAGGGTTTTACCAGGATTTGATGAAAATGCCAAGATAAAACTTTTGCATAAACTTAAAGACAAGGTTGAAGTAATTATATGTGTATATGCAGGAGACATAGAAAGAAACAAAATCAGAGGAGATTTTGGAATCACCTATGATATGGATGTATTAAGATTAATAGATGATTTAAGATCATATGAGTTAGACATTAATAGTGTTGTAATAACAAGATATGATGGCCAGCCTGCAACTACTGTCTTTATGAACAAACTTGAGAGAAGAGGTATTAAAGTATATACACATAGAGCTACAAAGGGCTATCCTACAGATGTTGATACTATAGTTAGTGATGAAGGATATGGAAAGAATCCATACATTGAAACAACAAAACCAATAGTAGTAGTTACAGCACCAGGACCTGGAAGTGGTAAACTAGCTACTTGTTTGAATCAGCTTTATCATGAATATAAGAGAGGCAGGGTTGCTGGTTATTCAAAGTTTGAGACTTTCCCTGTATGGAATGTACCATTAAAGCATCCTTTGAATATTGCCTATGAAGCTGCAACTGTGGATCTTAAGGATGTTAACATGATTGACTCCTTTCACTTTGATGCATATAATAAAATAGCAGTTAACTATAATAGAGATATTGAAACTTTCCCAATATTAAAGAGAATCATTGAAAAGATAACAGGTGAAGAGTCAATATATAAATCTCCAACAGATATGGGTGTTAATAGAGTTGGATATGGAATAATTGATGATGAAGTGGTTAAAGAAGCTTCAAAACAAGAAATAATAAGAAGATATTTTAAAACTGGTTGTGAGTATAAAAAAGGATATATTGATAAAGAAACTTTTGAAAGATCAAAGTTAATAATGGAAGAGCTTAATTTAAAGGAAGAAGATAGAAAGGTTGTTATTCCAGCAAGAGAACATTCAGCAAAACTAAGAGAATTGTCAAGTAAAAATGAGATATGTCCTTGTGTTGCTCTGGAGCTGAATGATGGAACTATCATTAAGGGAAAAAGTTCAAGCCTTATGGATTCAACGGCAGCAGTGATTTTAAATGCAATTAAACATTTAGCTAATATATCTGACGAAATACATTTAATTTCACCAGTAATTTTAGAACCAATTATTAGTTTAAAAACTAAGACACTTGGCAGTAAGAGTACAGCTTTAGATTGTGAAGAGATTTTGATTGCCCTAAGTATATGTGCTGCAACTAATCCAACTGCCCAGGTTGCATTGGAAAAATTATCACTGCTTAAAGGATGCCAAGCACATTCAACTACCATAATAAGTAGAAATGATGAGCAAACATTTAGAAAGTTAGGAATAGATGTTACATGTGATCCGGAATATTCTTCAGATAATTTATATTATAATAGCTAAATAACAAATTACCTTACCTGCTACTAATTTTATGGTAGCAGGTTTTTTATTAAATTAATTAAATTTTATTTAGGTTTAAAATACTAAATATGGGAATAAGATTAAATAGGGGATAAGATTTTAATTAGATATAAAATAGTTGATGTACAGGTGGTGATACTATGAATTATAAAAAGCTTCTAGAACTGATACTGGAAAATCTTGATGAAGGAATAATTGTAACAGATAATTCTGCTAAAATAACTTTTTACAAGGAGCCAGCCAAAAATATAACAGGTGTAGATTCAAAATTTGTAATAGGAAAAAATATATTGGATGTATTTCCTAATTTAAATGAAAACACTAGTACGTTTTACAATGTATTGAAAAATAAAAAACCACTTATAAATCACATTCAGCATTATGTTAATTATCAAGGTAAAAACATATCTATTCTTACATCAACTATACCAATTTACGAGAAAGGTGTACTTGTGGGTTGCTTTGAAATTTTTAAGGATCTCACTGAAGTTATGGAACTAACAGATAAAATAACAACATTGCAGGAAAAACTTTTTAAAGGCAGGCAAAATGAGGATGAGTACAAGGAAAATGGAACTAAATATGTAATAGAAAATATAATTGGAGTAAGTGAAGTGATATCAGAATTAAAAAAGAAAATATTAATGATAGCAAACAGTAGTTCTTCAGTACTTGTATATGGGGAAACAGGAACAGGAAAGGAATTATTAGTTCAATCAATACATAATGCAAGTAGTATTAGAAGAAACAGGCCCTTTATTGCTCAAAATTGTGCAGCAATACCAAATAATTTATTGGAATCTATATTATTTGGGACTGAAGCTGGGAGTTTTACAGGGGCTAAGGACAAGCCGGGTTTATTTGAATTAGCTGATGGAGGAACATTATTTTTAGATGAAATAAATTCAATGGATAATGAATTACAAGCGAAACTTTTAAGAGCCATACAAGATGGGGTAATCAGAAGGGTTGGAAGTTTAAAAACAAGAAAGGTAGATGTACGTATTATAGCTTCAACTAATGAGAACCCTGCAATTTTAGTAGAAAGGAAGCAATTAAGGTTAGACTTATATTATAGGCTAAATGTAATTTATTTTAAAATACCACCACTTCGTGAGAGAAAAGAAGATATAGAAGTACTTACAGATCATTTTATAAGATATTACAACAAAAAACTTTATAAACAGTTTAAAGGTGTTTCTTGTGAGGTTATGCAGCTTTTCAAAAAGTATTCCTGGCCAGGCAATATAAGAGAATTAGAACATGTAATCGAGAGTGCAATGAATATTGCATGTGGAGATTATATTACTTTAAATGATTTAGAACTATCAAACACCATTGACAGCATAAATATCAACGAATGTTGTTTAACTAAAAATTCATTTGAAATAGATTTGAATGAAGCTGTCAGTGAATATGAAAAAAATTTAATAATAAATGCAATTAGAAATTGTAATGGGAATTATTCTATGGCAGCGAGAACTCTTAAAATTCCAAAACAGACTTTACAAAATAAACTTAAAAAATATGATATTTCATTTGACAAAATCATAAGAAAAATAAAATAACGTTTGGACCAAAAATAATACAATAGCGTACCAATTTTGGTACGTTTTTTATTTTATATAAATTAACTACAGAAAAAATGGCATGGGTGCTAAGTTATTTAATTGGCATAGAAATTGCATCTACTAATTATTGAATATTTAAGTACAAAAAGGAGGGTATTTATGTCAGCACAACGAGAGCAATGGGGAAGCAGATTAGGATTTATTCTAGCAGCTATAGGAATGGCAGTCGGTACGGGCAATATCTGGAGATTTCCAAGGGTTGCGGGAACTAATGGAGGAGGTACATTTTTAGTAGCTTATTTGATTGCTAATCTTGTTTGGGCAGTACCAATCATTATGACTGAAATAGCAATAGGAAAACAAACACACTTAGGTACCATAGGTTCATTCAGAGATTTTGCTGGCAAAAAGAAGGCATGGCAGGGCGGATGGATAGGATGGGTTTGTGCAGCAATAACGTTTTATTATGTAGTGGTATTTGCATGGGCTATTAGATACTTTGTTTTTGCTGTTGATGGGTCTATTAGAGCTGATGCAGATACACAAGTTCTATGGGACAGGTTTATTGGAAGTCCATCTCAAACTATTTTATTCCAGATAATAGCACTAATAATTGCAGGTTTTATAATTTATAAAGGTGTTAAAGGTGGACTTGAAGTTGCAGGGAAAATAATGATTCCAGTACTATTTATATGTCTGATAATAGCAGCTGTTTGGTCATGTACAAAACCAGGAGCAAGTGTTGGTTTAGAGTTTTTATTTGTACCAAAATGGTCGGAACTTTTCAATTCAAAATTATGGCTTAATGCATTTACTCAGGCAGCTTGGTCTACAGGTGCTGGCTGGGGTATGATGGTAACATACGCTAATTACATGAAAAAGAATGAAGATATTGCAACAAATAGTTTTATGATTGTTTTTGGCGATATGTTGGGAGCAATAGCTGGAGGTTTAGCTGTTCTTCCTACTGTATTCGCATTGTCTGCATCTCAAGAGGCAGCTGTTGGAGCATTAAAAGCTGGTAACACAGGATTAACATTTATTTATTTAACAAAATTATTTACAACTATACCAGCAGGAAGAATTATTGCTATGTTATTTTTCTTAGCTTTAGCCCTTGCTGCCTTGACATCATTATTACCAATGATGGAAGTAATAGTTAAAAACTTTATAGATGCTGGTTACAATAGGAAAAGAGCTACAATAACAGTATTGATAATAACATTTATTTTTGGTTTACCATCTGCGTATAGTATAAACTTTTTAAATAACCAAGATTGGGTATGGGGAATAGGGTTGTTGTTCTGTGGTTTATTCTTTGCATTTACTGTTTATAAATTTGGAACCAATAAGTTCCTTGCTGAGCTAATAAACAAAACAAGTGATATTAAAGCTCCTGCCTGGTATTACAATACTTGTATAAGAATATACCCTATTATTTTAGTGGTACTTGTTGGTTGGTGGATAGCTCAAGCTATTGGATGGAGTGGAGAAAACTGGTGGAATCCAATAGCTGTTGACAACGTTGGTACGTTGGCTGTTCAAATAGTTGTATCTATAATTGTTTTCTATTTAGCTAATAATTGGCTGTCAAAATGGATTAAAGAAAAATCTGAATGGGTTTAATAGTATTGTCTTAAGAAGGGAGTTATTAGGATGAAAACTATAATTTATATGATTATTTTCTTGACTATTTTCATAGGTGGCTTTACTTACTTTGCAGTTAAAGCAGCAAAAATGGAGAAAAATAAAGAAAAAGAATAATAAAAGCTTTAGAGCCCTGAATCAATACTTTGGGGCTCTAAATGTATCTTAGAATCGCTGGAGGAGGTGATAGTTTGAAAAAAGGAATCGTATTTAACATACAAAGGTACTCAATTCATGATGGTCCAGGTATTAGAACAACAGTTTTTTTAAAAGGATGTCCTTTAAACTGTTTATGGTGTCACAATCCTGAAAGTAAAAGAAAATCAAGGGAGATATTTTTTTATAAAAATAGGTGTCTGAAATGTGGGATGTGCATAGCTATATGTCCACAAAATGCATTAAGTATTGAAAATAATGGTATTAAAACTGATAATAAAAAATGTATTTTTTGCGGGAGATGTGCTGCTGTTTGTAATACAAATGCTAGAGAAATTGTTGGTGTAGAAATGACTGATGATGAATTGATGAAAGAAATAAAGAAGGATTGTATTTTTTATGAGGAATCTGGTGGTGGGGTTACCTTTTCTGGAGGTGAGCCTTTATATCAATATGAGTTTTTAAAATTAATGCTAAAAAGGTGTAAATTAGCTGGTATACATACAGTATTGGACACATGTGGTTTTGTATCAGAAGAGGCTTTAATTGGAATTAGTGATTATGTAGATTTATTTCTGTATGATATTAAATTAATGGACGATGATAAACACAAAAAATATACAGGTGTTTCTAATGTGTTGATCTTAAATAATCTGAATAAATTAGATGAATTACAAAAGAAAATATTTATTAGAATACCAATAATCCCAGGTATAAATGATGATGAAAATATTGAAATGACAGGTAAGTTTTTAAATAAATTAAAAAGCATAGAAAAAGTATGCCTATTACCATATCACAAAATAGCTCTTGATAAATATAAGAGATTAAATTTAGATTATAACCTTGCTGACACAGAAGAACCCACAGAAGAAAAAATGGAACAGATAGCAGCAGTTTTTAAACAATATGTTAAAGATGTTGTGATTGGGGGTTGAAAAAATGAATGAAAGAATTAAAATTCTAAGACAAAAAAGTCTTGATGAAATACCTTGCATTTCACTTGAGAGAGCAGAAATTGTTACTGAAACATATCAAAAATATGAGGGTACTGTGTCTATTCCAGTACTTAGAGCTTTAGTTTTTAAAGAATTAATGGAGAAAAAGACTATATGTATTAACGAAGGTGAGTTAATAGTTGGAGAAAGAGGACCATCTCCAAAATCAACACCAACTTATCCTGAATTATGTTGCCATACTTTAGAGGACCTAGAGATTATCAACTCAAGAGAAAAAATCTCTTTTAAAGTTCACGATAAAGAAAGAAAAATACAAGCAGAAAAAATAATTCCATATTGGGAAAAACGGGCAATACGAAGTAAGATATTTAAAGAAATGTCTAGAGAATGGAAGGAATGCTATGAAAGTGGAGTATTTACGGAGTTTATGGAACAAAGAGCCCCAGGTCATACTGTTGCAGATGATAAAATTTACAAGAAAGGATTTTTAGATTTTAAAAAAGACATTGAACAGGAATTAGAAAAAATTGACTATTTAAATGATATAGATGCCTATGATAAAAAAGAAGAATTAAATGCAATGCTAATTTGTGCAGATGCAATTATTAAATTTGCCCAACGTCACTCTGAATTAGCAAAGGAAATGGCAAAATTAGAGAAGGATGAAAAGAGAAAAGCAGAGCTTTTTAGAATTGCTGAAGTTTGTGAAAATGTACCTGCAAATGCACCACGCAATTTTTGGGAGGCCCTGCAAGCATATTGGTTTGTTCATTTAGGAGTGATAACTGAACTTAATACTTGGGACTCTTTTTGTCCAGGCAGATTAGATCAGCATTTATATTCCTTCTACAAAAATGATATTGAGAACGGAATTTTAACTGAAGATGAAGCAAAAGAATTACTTGAACTTTTTTGGATAAAGTTTAACAATCAACCAGCTCCTCCGAAAGTAGGAGTAACCTTAAAGGAAAGTGGAACCTATACTGATTTTTGCAATATTAATAATGGTGGTTTGAAGATTGATGGCTCAGATGGTGTTAATGAATTGTCATATTTGATTTTAGATGTAATTGATGAGATGAGGCTGTTGCAGCCAAGTTCAAATATTCAACTAAGTCGAAAAAATCCGGACAAATTTTTGAAGAAAGCATGTGAAATAATAAGTAAAGGATGGGGACAGCCCTCTGTATTTAATGCGGATTCTGTTGTAGAAGAACTTTTAAGGCAAGGCAAGAGTATCGAAGATGCCAGGTGTGGAGGTACAAGTGGTTGTGTTGAAACTGGTGCATTTGGAAAGGAAGCATATATTTTAACGGGGTATATAAATCTTGTTAAAATTCTTGAGATAACATTGAATAACGGGGTAGATCCTAGAAGAGGTGTGAAAATAGGAATAGAAACAGGTGATCCTAGAAACTTTAAGACATTTGAAGAACTATTTAATGCTTATAAAAAACAGCTGCATCATTTTATAGATATTAAAATAAAGGGAAATAATATTATAGAAAAGTTATATTCTAAATATATGCCATCACCATTTTTGTCTATAATCATAAGTGATTGTATAAAAAACGGAAAAGACTACAACTCTGGTGGAGCAAGATATAATACTAATTATATACAAGGAGTAGGAATTGGTACTCTTACTGATAGCCTGTCTTCAATTAAATATCATGTTTATGATAACAAGAATATTTCTATGGATGAGCTATTAGATGCCCTAGCATGTAATTTTGAAGGAAAAGAAATAATCAGACAGATGCTTTTAAACAAAACACCCAAATATGGAAATGATAATGATTATGCTGATAATATTATGCAGGATGCATTTAATGCATACTTTAATGAAGTAAATGGAAGAAAAACTATTAGGGGAGGAGTTTATAGAATAAACATGCTTCCTACAACATGCCACGTATATTTTGGTTCGGTTACAGGGGCTACACCAGATGGAAGAAAAGCATGGCAGCCTCAGTCTGAAGGAATTTCACCTGTTCAAGGAGCTGACAGATTGGGTCCAACCTCAGTTATTAAATCTGCTGCAAAAATGGATCATATCAGAACTGGTGGAACTCTATTAAATCAAAAATTTTCTCCAGAACTAGTTAAGAATGGTGAAGGAATAGAAAAACTGGCACATCTAATAAGGGCATACTTTAAAATGGATGGTCATCATATACAGTTTAACGTAGTAAATGCACAAACCCTTAAAAAAGCTCAAAAAAAATCCTAATGAGTATAGGGATTTGATAGTTCGTGTAGCCGGATATAGTGACTATTTTTGTGATTTAAGTGAGTCTTTGCAAAATGAAATAATTGAAAGAACTGAACATAAATCTTTCTAAGAAGACTTTAAATAGCTTTCTTTTGTCTATAAATTCAGAAGTTACAAGATAAAAAAGAATATACTAATCTGATGCTTCTTAAACATCAGATTAGTATATCATCTATTACTATATTCAAAGAATTCATTAAATCAACGGTTGTTGGGGAAGTAAAATTACCAGTATTATCCGTAATAATGTTAATAACAGGTCTTTCAGGAAAACCTTTATTTTGATGCAAAACAAAGGCTAATCTTCCGTCGGATAGTCTTACTCCTACGCCATCTGGATATATGCAAATACAATTTCTAAAGGCATTAACAAGTTCTGTATTAAAAAATGTTCCTGATTTGGAAAGTATATATTCATAGGTTTCGTTTGGTTTAAAAGCCTTTTTATATGAGCGTACATTAATTAAGGCATCATAAACATCACAAATTGTAACTAGTTGAGAAAAAAAGTCAATTTGTTTACCTTTTAATCCTCTTGGATAACCACTACCATCATATTTTTCATGATGATTTAAAGCAATCAGCATGGAAGCATGGTCTATACCTTTTGTACTGTTGAGTATTTTAAAGCCATATAATGTATGCTTTTGAATTAATTTAAACTCATCGTCAGTTAGTTTACTTGCCTTTTTAAGTATTTTCTCATCAATATAAGTTTTTCCTATATCATGAAGTAAAGCGCCTGTTCCAAGTATTATTTGTTCAGTTTCTGATAAATTAAAGTATTCACCAAGGATTATAGATAGAAAGCATGTATTTATGCTATGAATATATGTATAATTATCTTTTAGTTTGATAGTTTCTAATAATTTTGAAGGGAAGGCAGTAGAACTTTTAACGTAATTGAGTATATCTACAACCACCGTTTCTATTTCTTCAGAATCAATCGTTTCGGAATTTATCACTTTATTATATATATTTGATACAAGGTTGATACTTTTATCTTTAAGTTGGGAAAAATCCTCTATATCTACAGAAGTCTGAGAATATAAGTTATCCTTTATAAATATTTTTTTAATACCTGTTGATATAATTTTATCTATATAAGAAGATGATAGAACTGTACCTTCACTAAGTAGAACAATACCATCAGAAGTAACTATAGGTCTGGCTAAGATATCTCCATTCTTTGAGTCTTCAATTCTTATGTATCTCACAAAAATCACCTAATTTAATAATACTTTAATAACATATTACAAAATATATACAGTCAAGTCAATAAATACTACACAATAAAAGGGCAATGCCCTTAATTACAATTAATATAATGTATAACTTCTTTATATGATATGGGTTCTATATCTATCAGTCTTTCACAATTAAATTTAAAAAATTCTTCCAGTTTGGTATTAGGGACGAAATAGATGTTTTTGTGAATAGGTAAATTTGGTAAAGCTAAAATACAACTTATTTTATACCATTTATCTTTAAGTTTAATTATCTCTGATTCATCAATGTGACAGTGGTAATAGTATATATCGATATCATCCATATAGGATATCCCTTCATGCATCCACAATCCCCCAATATATTGTTATTAGTTTAGTATATTTTAAATAAGAGTGAAATGTTACAAAAGAAAAGGTGTTTTTATTAATAAAACAAATAGAATATATTAACTATTTTATTAAATTATATAAAAATTTCAAATAGTATTGTATAAGTTAATGAAAATTGGACATCATAGATAATGAAGGCTCAAGGAACCCACCTTGAGATGGAAACAAAGGTTTCCATAAACAGAACCCCCCATCCCCCTTATGGCCGGAAATCCGGCCCTGTTTTTTTGCAGTAATAACAGAAAAACATCCATCTTACTCAATGATTTAAAAATGGATGTTAATTCAAGGGTAATTTGTAGCTGTTATTGTTTTATGTTAAAGTCTTTCAAATGAATATTCCAATATCTATCAAAATAATAATAGGTATTTATTTTTTTAATATTTCTTTCATCTGTTGATTTAATTATTCCTTGTGAAACAAATATAGGGCCTTCGTAAGCTTCATCAAAATCTAAATCAGTGTAGTAAAAGCTTAACTCCAGGTGATTCTTTGCAAGAAAAGTTTTAACTGAATTATTGTAGCTTAATATATATTTTCCATTTATAGATTTGATATTTAAAAGTTTTTCTAGTTCTGCAGAGTAAAAGGACTGGTGAATAACATTACTTTGTAATGTATATATGTACATTTCCTGTTTATCTTCTTTTGTTATAAAAAGTAAGAAATCATCTTTTTTATCGTTATTGACATCATCAATCTGTGTTGTAAATTCCTCAGCTTTAAAGTTTAATTCATAGGTATATTTTGTTTTTTCATCTATTATTCTAAGGTAATATTCTTTATCGTTAGATTTATATATCTGTAAATATTCAATAGTATTGTCACCATCAAAATCCCCAGGGGAGGAAAACAGTATACGATGTTTAGATATATTATTAAATGTTATTTTTTCTTGTAAGAATATATATTTGCAACTTAAAAAAGTAAATATCGATAAAAATATAACTGCTAACACTTTCTTCATAGCACAACCTCCTATGAATAGTATTAGCAGAAATATATAAATTATTTAATAATGTTAATACTTGTTATTTTATATTCTGGTTTTTTTGTATCATATTTTGATAATTTTAGTGTAATTTTATAAGTTACAAGGTTTTCGTTATTGTTTGAGATACTTTTTGTTCTCATTATATAGGAACATTCAGATGGAATTTCATGACCATAATATTTAGCACTAGTCAATAAACAGTCCAAAAAACTACCCTTTGAAAGTTTTGAAACATGTTTATTTTCAGCATCCATAGAAGATGTTTCAACGTCCATTTTTTCAATGTAGGATACGATGTTTGATATTACAGTTTTTCCAAGATTTAAAGAGGATGGTGCCATATATGGATATAACTTGCCAAATTTAGTTGATAGATAAGTATATTTTATTTCGCTGTTATTTTTGGAACCCAGCATAAGTATATTGGATTTATCAACAGGAGATTTAAATGTTCCATAGAATGAATATCTGCCAGAGGCAATTCGTTCTGTTTCTCCATTTGCATATTTAAATATATGAAGTATAGGTCCTTGTTGATCTGATGATTGTAAGATTACCTCAGAAGTACCATCATTATTAATATCTTCAAGGGTAATTTTTATAGGCCAATCCTTAGAAAAATATCCTAAAGTCTTTATTGCAGGATCAGCTTCAAGAGAATGGGCGATGCCGTCAGGTGACATTATGGTAACTGAATATTTTCCAGTATCACTGTCGGTATTCAATATAATAGAATCAGATTTACCGTCATTATCAAGATCAACATGATAGGTTTTTGCTGGTGTTACATTGCTGATTGTCTGTTGTGCTTTAATACTAATTATAAGTATTGCCGAAACAATAATTATTAAAAGTACGATTGCAGCCCATATAAGCTGTTGTTTTTTGACTATATACACTTTTAATTTCATGATTTCACCTCCACTAAATTATATGAATTTCAAAAAAAAAATATTTGTAAAAATAGAAAATAAACAAATAAATTGTGTTTAATTTATTAAAATGTGAACAAATTAAAGATAAGCAGTAGATATGAAAATTGTTAGTGTTTTAACCTGCATTATATATTATAATACCTTTGAGGAGGGAATTATTATGAAAAGATTGGTTTCGATTTTTTTAGTATTCTTTATGACTTTTTCTTTAAATGGATGTAATAAGAAGGAGGAAAAAGATAAAAATAAGACTACTATTAAAATGGCAACTTTTTACTCAGAAAAAGATCAGGGAAGTATATATAAAGAAATAGTTAAGGAATATGAAAAACAAAATCCAGATGTAAAGGTAGAATTAATCACTGATTTTAGTGAAGAAACAAAAATAAATGAAACTCTATCACAAAAGGGCGATATAGATATTATTGGATTAAAAAGGACTCAGTTGATTGAATTTTCTAAATCAGGTTATTTGCATGATCTGTCCAAGATTGTTGAGAGTGGTGATTTAACTAATAGATTATACAAAATATGTTTAGCTTATGGAAAATATAATGGTAAGGTTTATGGTATAGGAGATATGCCAAATACAATTGAATTATTCTATAACGTTGATATGTTTAAAAAATATGGCTTTAATGAACCTAGTGATTTTAACGAACTTATGAATTTATGTAAGAAATTCAATAGCAAAAAAATAAATCCAATAACCATTGGAGCAATGGATGGTTGGACTTTGACGACACTATTCGGTATGATTACTGCACAGACATCTGGGATTACAGAGCTAACTTCCATATACGACTCTGACATTAAATCCTTTGAGAAGGTTAAAGGTATAAATCAGGCTTTTGATTTATATGGAAAAATAGTTTCTCAAGGTATATCAAAAGATAGTATTGATATAAATTATAAACAAAGTGTAGACGATTTCATAAAGGGAAAAGCGGCGATGCTTCCTGCGGGTTCCTGGACAGTAAATTTAATTGAGAAATCAAAACCTGCTGGTTTCAGATATGATGTATTTGAAATGCCAATTAAATTTATTGATAATCCTGTATCTATGGTAAGTGGAACTGGAGGACAAATATTAAGTATACCTTCAAATTCCAAAAATAAAGATAAAGCAGAGAAATTTCTTCAATTTTTGTTTTCAGAGGATGCACAAAAAATTATTACTCAAAAGGGATATTTTGCACCTTTAATGTCTGCTAATGTTGGTGAAAATAAGCTTAAAAGTAAAATCAAAACTCATTTAGAGATATGCGATGATAATTCAATTATGATTATGGATAATATGGATGAAAAGATGACTGAACACACTACAAGGGTATTACAAGAAATCTTAGAAGGAAGGGTAAAATCATCTGAGGCATGGGAAAGAATATTAAAGGCTACATTTAAAAAATAAAAGAGGAAGTTATTTTCTTCCTCTTTCTTTGCATTTTGGACATAAGCCATAAAAATACAGTTGATGAGTATCTACAGAGTAATCTGTGTAATTTTCAATCTCTTTGTTTAAAAACGTGAAATTAACCCCTTCAACATCATCTACTCTACCACAGGATAAGCAGAAAATATGTGGATGAGAGTCAACATTAGCATCAAATCTGAAATTATCCTCACCAACGTTAAGTTCTTGAACCAAATTAAGTTCAATTAAAGTTTTTAGTGTTTTATATACAGTAGCAAGACTCATTGTAGGATAGTCTTCTTTTAATTCTTCATAAATGCTTTCTGCAGAAGGGTGATTTTTAGTAGATTTTAAATATTTATATATAGCATATCTTTGCGGAGTTAATTTTAAATTTTTTTCTTTAAATAATAAATTCAAGTCTTTCATCTATATCACCTATACAATCTTATTTATCATTAGTTTATTACTATCTTTTAATTAAGTCAATTGTTTTTAGTTTTTTCATTTTTGAATATAACAAATATTAACATAGCAAAGGTAGTAAGCGATAGTGGTATTGTGTAATTTCTAATATATCTTTTTACAGTTCTTAGTGTTCGTATGTTTCCAGAAAGGAAGTCTAAATTGTAACATTCATCACCTATAAAAGATAATAAAAATTTCCCAGAATTTTTAATAGAATCGTTAGGATTGTATCTGTTTGTTTGATTATTTGATGATATTGAAATAAAGTTATTTGAACTATCGGTATAAATATTTTTAGAGTTAATTTGGAGATTGTTTCTAGTCATAAAATATTGAATAGTCTTACTTAAATTCCTTAGGTTTTTATTATAGTCCATATAGTACCTATCGTTTTTGCCTAAGCTATCTAAAACAATAACATCTGCATCCTTGTATTTGTTAAGCAACTTTTCCAGACCGTTTTTATTTTGCATGTAGCCGGATAGAAAAGAAAATGTAATTGTACGATCAGGTTGAACAGATTTTTGCTCTTGTATTATCTTTATTGTTTCCAATAGAATAGACAATGTAACATTATGTTCTTTTATATCAATTGATGCATTGTCAGGACTTTTATAAACTGGATCAAAAAAACAAGCAATAATCAAAGGTTTATAAGAGGCATTTCTTCCCTTAATTGTAATATATACGTTTCTGAGTTTAGAAATTTGAATACTTCCACCAGTTTTAACTTTAATTATATAGTTTTTATTGGAAAAATCTCGAAGCTCATTAAAAACTTTTTGAGACACAATAAGTTTAGATAAGCCTAATTTATTTACTTGTTTGTTTATACTAAAAATTTCATAGAGTCCAGAGTTAGTTTTGAGATCTGATGTGGAGGAGGGTGATATTACCCCTGAGACACCCTGAGACATTAGTTTTGTATCAATTACAGAAATTTCATTATTGGATTTAAAATTGTATCCATCGAATAACAATATTTTATTAAACTTAGAATAGTAGTTTTCTAAATTAGTTAAATATGTGGCTTTGCTTTTAACGACACCAGTAGAAATTTCACCCCTGAAATCATCAAAAAATCAGTACCGTATTCATATTTTCTGATAGTTCTTCCATATCGTGATAGAATCTCTAGTTGAGACTGAAATTTAATAGATGGAGCAGTAATTTCCCAATCATCATATGATATTGCTGTGTTATCAGGATTATAGTTGATTTTTTCTAAGATTTTCAAAATATTTTGCGACGTATTTTCAATATATGATTGATAATCAGGGCTTTCATTCCAGGTTTGGGATAATTTGTTCTGATAATTTAATACACCTTTACTAGAAAAAACATCGTTTTTGAAGTTCTCGCCAAGGTTTGCTATAAGTATTATGATAACCATGAAAACAATAATGAATATATAATAAAGTTTACCTGTATATCTTTGCATGCTATTCACTCCCAGTTATATTATACCAGTTTATTAGTGAAGTATAAATCTTAAAAATCTTTTTACTAATATTTATATTCTTTTATTTTGATTTAATTAAAAAAAGACCAGATGTTAACTGGTCTAATTTCTTATTCATTTAATTGCAACATTTCTAGTCTATACTTGCTTATTTTATTATTTGATTCTTCCAACAAGGCACTTAATTCAGAGATATTTCCATGTTCTAAAAGTTCATTGAATTTGTTCTGAATTTCAGTTGAATCAGAAATTCTACCAAGTGAATAGAGAGTAATTATGTTATCCAATATATCTGAAATAATATTTGATTTAATTTCAAACAAAGTTTGTGCCTCTACTATTTCTTCTTTTATTTGTGACATTTCCTGATCTAAAAGAAATGCAAGTTCTCCAGCTTTTTTAAGTCTTTCTTTGATATTTTCAGGTATACTTTGTTTATATTTATAATTCAATGAATGTTCAATAGTCGCCCAAAAATTCATACCTAGTGTTCGAATTTGTATTTCAGCTAAAATTTCTTTTTCGCCTTCAGCTGTCTGAACTGGATATTTAATTATTATATGGTAGCTTCTATATCCACTTTCTTTTTTATTCTTTACATAATCTTTTTCATATATTATATTTAGGTCTTTACCATTCCTTTGATGAATTATTTGTACTACTTTATAAATGTCCTCAACAAACTGGCACATAATACGAATACCAGCAATATCTTCCATTTCATCGTATATTCTATTTAGTGGAATGTCTAATTTTTTTGATTTTTCAAGAATGCTAGAAACTTCTTTTACACGACCGGTAACAAACTCTATTGGGGAATATTCGTTTTTACTTCGAAATTGTTTTCTTATGCTTTTGAATTTGACTTTTAATTCCTCAACAGCTTGTTCGTAAGGGATTAAAAATTCTTTCCAATCTTTGATTAGCATCTCCCCCACGCTCCTTTCTGCCAATTTTTTAAAAGCATATAAAGTTATTGCCATATAAAATATACCATTAGTTCAGTCAAAAAACAATTATTGATTTTTAAAAAATAAAGCATGCAGAAGTCTTTCTGCATGCTTTAAAATTACATTTTTTCAACAACCTCTATACCTAGGAGAGAGAGGGCATTTTTTATTGTTACTGTAGTAGCTTCCACAAGATTTAATCTTGCTGCCTTTAGGGTATCATCATCACATGACATAATTGGATACTGGTTATAAAACTTATTAAAGGCTTTTGCAACATCTACAATATATCTAGTAACAATTGATGGTTCATATTTTTCAATTGCAAAAAGAATGTTTTCGTTGAATTGAGAAATAAGTTTAACTAATTCAAATTCATCTTTTGATTTTAACTTACTATAGTCAGCTTTAGAGTTAAATCCTTCAGCTTTTCTTAAAATGCTCCTGCCTCTTGCATATGAATATTGTACATATGGACCTGTTTCACCATCAAAATTAATTATATCATCCCAACTGAATATGATATCCCTTTCACGATTATTTTTTAAATAGGTGAATAAAACAGCACCTATACCTATTTTTTCAGCAACTAATTCTTTATTTTCAAGGTTTGGATTCTTTTCTTCTATTAGTTTTAAAGAACGTGAAACAGCTTCATCTAAAAGCTCATCAAGAAAAACAACATCACCTTTTCTGGTAGAAAGCTTTTTATCTTCAAATTTTACAAGACCAAATCCAACATGAACACAATCATCAGCCCATTGATAACCCATTAACTCTAACGTTTTAAACACTTGTTTGAAATGCAGAGCTTGTGGAGTTCCAACTACATAGATGTTTTTATGAAAATTGTAAGTATTATGTCTATAAATAGCTGCTGCAAGGTCACGGGTAGCATATATCGTTGCACCATCTGATTTCATAACTATGCAAGGAGGCATGTTGAAGTCGCTAAGGTCAACAACTAAAGCTCCTTTACTTTCAGTTAAAAGGTTTTTTTGCTTTAGCTCTTCAACTAAAGAATCGATTTTATCATTATAAAAACTTTCTCCAGCATAAGAATCAAATTTGACATTTAATCTTTCATAGAGTTTATTAAATTCTTTTAAGCTCAAATCTTTGATTTTTTGCCAAAGAATTCTTTCTTTTTCGCAACCATCTTCGAGCATTTTAAAACGTTGTCTTGCACATTCTTCTAAGGTAGGGTCTTTTTCGGCTTCATCGTGAAATTTAACGTATATTCTTAATAATTCTTTTATAGCATCCCTTTCAAGGGCTTCTTCATCTACCCATTTTTCAATAGCCACAATAAGTTTTCCAAACTGAGTGCCCCAATCGCCAAGATGATTTATACCAATACAGTTGTATCCCTGCGAAGATAATATTTTATAAAGGGAATTCCCAATAGCTGTTGAGCAAAGGTGACCAACATGAAAAGGTTTTGCAATATTAGGTGATGAAAATTCAACAATAACATTTTTTCCATTACCTATATCTGAATAACCGAATTTATCCTTTTCCTCCAGTGCTTTTTTTATTGTTACTTCATTTAATGTAGCTTTGCCTACAAAGAAATTTAAGTAACCTCCAACATTTTCGATTTTTTCAAATCCATTTGAGTTAATCGTAGTTTTCAATTCTTGTGCAATAATGTTAGGTGCTTTTCTCATTGTTTTAGCTAATTGAAAACAAGGAAAAGCATAATCTCCCATATCGGGCTGTGGTGGTTGTTCAATCAGTTTTTCTATTGTTTCAGTTTCTAAATTTGTCATTTCTTTTATTCGTTCTGCAATTACTTTTTTATAATCCATATAAACACCTCCATATATTTTTAGACAACAAAAAACCGTCTCTTTATATTATATAAAAGAGACGGAATATTCCGCGGTACCACTCTAATTGGCAATATAGCCACTCATTATGTTAACCCAAAAGGGGCATATCGTACTTGTGCAAAGCAGTTTCCGACAGCATCTCCAAGGCTCTTTTCTCAAAAGCTAACCCTACAGGCTTCCACCATTCCCTGCTCGCTTAAGGGGATTACTTTTGTTACTTTTCCTCTTCATCGATTTTAATATAAAAATTTCTTTAAATTATAATACATTTTTTGTATACATGCAATAGTATCAACTTTATTTTTTTACCCTGTTTTCCGTTCCGTTTAATAATCTTTTTATGTTAGTTCTATGTAGATATACAATGAATATTGATCCTATAAAGAGTGTAAAAAATACAACTGAAGGCCCATTTAAATAAAGAAATATAAATGAAGAAATAAAACAGGATATCATTGATGAAACGGATACATAATTAGTAATATGCTTTAGAACTTTCCAGGTTGCTAATGTTATGATGCCAACATAAAAATTAAGTCCGAAGACAATTCCTAAAAAAGAAGAGACTCCTTTGCCACCTTTAAATTTCAGGTAAATTGGGTAGCAGTGTCCTAATAAGCCTGCTATTCCTATCAGAGCAGATGTATTCATGTCATTTGTAAGTTTTCTATAAATAAAAACTGGTAAAAATACTTTTAATATATCAATGATAGAAACAGCAAAACCAGCTTTTTTACCTAGAATTCTTTCGGCATTTGTTGCTCCGATATTCTTTGAGCCATGATTCCTTATATCCGTATTGAAAAATACTTTACCAATAATTACTCCAGTTGGAAAAGAACCAATTAGATAAGCAAAAATTACAAGTAATAAAGTAGTCATATTTCATCTCCCTCATTATTTACGG
>NZ_AZQP01000026.1 GCF_000601455.1 Fervidicella metallireducens AeB | reverse complement strand
GATAAATTAGCCATAAAAATAACCCCCCATAGAATTAAGTATAATCATATTCATATATTACCATAATTACTTTATTTTAGGTAGATGTTATTTGAATTTTCCGAAAATATTTTGATGAACATTTCCATAATAGCCATTATTTTTTTCAAAGATATTTCCTATATTTGTACCAAAATATTTTCTATCTCCTAAAGTGTGTGAAACACTACCTTTAATTGTTTTATCTTCATTATTTTTTAAATTAAACATTTTTTGCCTCCTAAAACATTTACTTTATACATTAGTATTCCTATTTTTAGGTATAATAAACTGATTATAGTTTATAAATAATGTTGTAAGGATAAAATAAAATCAAATCAATCTATTTTTGAACTGCTAATTATCTTATTTCCATTTACAAATACAAAATTTTAAATATATAATAGTAATGTTGTTAGAGTATATTTTATTACAGAAGGGTGATAATTATGGAATTTAAAACAGAATCAAAGAAATATTATATAGAGACCTGGGGTTGTCAGATGAATGAAGAGGATTCAGAAAAATTGTCTGCTATGCTTTCAAATATGGGCTATACAAGGACTAATGAAAAGATAAATGCTGATTTAATATTATTTAATACTTGTTGTGTAAGGGAGAATGCAGAACTTAAGGTATATGGGAATCTTGGAGCATTAAAAAACATGAAGGCTAAACGTCCTGATTTGATTATTGCTGTTTCGGGATGTATGATGCAACAAAAAGGAGTACCAGAAGAAATAAAAAAGAAATATCCCTTTGTAGATATTATTTTTGGAACTCACAATATTCATAGATTTCCAGAACTGCTTAATAATTTATCTCAAAGTAAATCAACACTTATTGAAGTATGGGAAAAAGAAGAGGAAATTGTAGAAGGGTTAGATATTGAAAGGGAAAGTAATTTAAAAGCATTTGTTACTATAATGTATGGTTGCAATAATTTTTGTACATATTGTATAGTACCTTATACTAGGGGAAGAGAAAGAAGCAGACAACCAGAAGCAATACTAGAAGAAATAAGAGATCTGGCATCAAAGGGATATAAGGAAATAACTCTATTAGGTCAAAATGTAAATTCATATGGTAAAGATCTTGAAAATATGAGTTTTGCAAAGTTGTTAAGACTAGTTAATGAAATAGATGGAATTGAGAGAATAAGGTTTATGACATCTCATCCAAAGGATTTAACTGATGATGTAATTTTAGCTATTAAAGAGTGTGATAAGTTATGTGAACATGTTCATTTACCAGTTCAATCTGGCAGTACTAGGATTCTAAATAAAATGAATAGAAAATATACTAAAGAACAGTATCTTGAATTAGTTGAAAAACTTAAGAAAAATATAGATGGTCTGGTATTAACCACAGATATAATTGTTGGCTTTCCTGGTGAGACAGAAGAGGATTTTGAAGATACTTTAGATTTAGTTTCAAAGGTTGAATATGACTCAGCCTTTACATTTATTTATTCTGTAAGAAGGGGTACACCAGCTGCTGAATTCCCAGAACAAATATCAGAGACAGTTAAACATGATCGTTTCAACAGATTAGTGGATTTGATTAACTCAATAAGTGAAAGAAAAAATAAGGAATATAAAGATAAAATCGTTGAAATTTTAGTTGAAGGACCAAGCAAGACAGATGAAAATAAGCTAATGGGTAGGACACGTACAGGAAAGCTTGTTAATTTTTACGGTGGAGATTCATCTATTATTGGTAAACTGGTAAATGTGAAAATCACTGAACCACAAACTTGGACGCTAATTGGGGAATTCGTTGAAATTATAAGATAGGGGGCAAAAGCTCCCTTTTAATTTATTTTAATTAGTTTATTTATGTTATATAATATTTATTGACCCTAATAAAAGGAGGAATGAATTTTGGCTTTAACACCAATGATGCAGCAGTATCTTGAAATAAAAGAAAATTGTAAGGATTGTATCTTATTTTTCAGACTTGGAGACTTCTATGAAATGTTTTTTGAAGATGCGGAGAAAGTTTCAAGAGAACTGGAAATAACATTAACAGGAAGGGACTGTGGTCTTGAACAAAGAGCTCCTATGTGTGGAGTACCATATCATGCTGCAGAAGGATATATAGCTAGATTAATAGAAAAAGGCTATAAAGTGGCAATATGTGAACAGGTTGAAGATCCGTCAGTTAGCAAAGGTATTGTCAGAAGAGAAATAGTCAGGATAGTAACTCCAGGAACATTAATTGATAGCAATTTATTAGATGAAAAGTCTAATAATTTTATAGGGTGTTTACTTGTAGACCATAGCCATTTTTCACTGTCAGTCTGTGATATTTCTACAGGTGAATTTTTAGTGACAAGTGAAGAAAGTTCTTTCACAAAGTCAATGGATGAATTGTCTAAATATAACCCTTCCGAGTTGATTATTATTGAAAATGATTATATTAAAGAGAACGAAAAAGTTGTAAAGGATATTTCAAACAGATTTAATATACTAATTAATATTAAAAATTATGAAAAAATAAATAATTTAGATTTAATAAAAAAATTTAACTTGCAAGGGATAGAATTAAAAGAAAAAGAATTGCTAACTACAGCATGTCTTTTTGAATATTTAATTGAAACCCAAAAAGGCAGTATAGGGCAAATTACGGAAATAAAAAAGTATGATTTAAATAATTATATGGTTCTTGATTCATTTACACGAAAGAATTTAGAACTTACGGAAACTATACGTAGTAAATCAAAAAAAGGTTCTTTACTTTGGGTTTTAGACAAAACATTAACTGCCATGGGTGGCAGAATGCTAAGAAAATGGATTGAAGAACCTCTTCTTTCAATTGAATCTATAAACAACAGACTGGAAACAGTAGAAGAGTTTGTTGATAATTTATATGTATCAAGTGATTTAAGGGAATATTTAAAAAACATATATGATATGGAACGACTTATAAGTAAGGTAAGCTGTGGAGCAGCTAATGCAAGGGATTTAATATCTCTTAAGGAATCATTAAGATATCTTCCAGATTTTAAAGCTGCATTATCAAGCTGTAAAAGCAGTTTATTAAAGGAAATATATAGTAATTTAGACACATTAAATGATATTTTTATTTTATTAGATTCTTCTATTAATGATAATCCGCCCCTTCAACTAAAAGAAGGTGGTATCATTAAGCAGGGCTATAATAAGGATGTCGATATGTATCATGAAGCAATGCATAATGGTAAACGTTGGATTGCAGAAATTGAGCAAAAGGAAAAGGAATTGCTGGGGATTAAATCTCTAAAAATAGGTTTTAATAAAGTTTTTGGTTATTTTATTGAGGTAACAAAAAGCAATTTATCAGCAGTACCTGATGATAGATATATACGTAAACAAACACTTTCTAATTGTGAAAGATTTATTACACAGGAATTAAAAGAAAAGGAAGAACAGATTCTTGGTGCAGAACAGAAGGTCATTGATCTTGAATATGAACTGTTTGTTGAAATTAGAAACCAGGTAGCTTCAAATATTGCAAGAATACAAAAGACGGCAGCATATATTTCAACAATAGATGTTTTACTTTCATTCTCAAGAGTAGCATATGAAAATAATTATGTCAGACCTGAAATAACAAAGGATGGCTTAATTGATATTAAAGATGGTAGACATCCTGTTGTTGAAAAAGTGATTACAAATATATTTGTACCTAATGATACTTATTTAAACCTGACAACTGACAATATAGCTATAATTACAGGGCCTAATATGGCAGGAAAATCAACTTATATGCGTCAGGTGGCATTAATAACACTTTTAGCACAGATTGGATGCTTTGTTCCTGCGAAATCTGCAAAGGTACCGATTGTTGATAGGATTTTTACCAGAATTGGTGCTTCTGACGATTTATCATTAGGGCAAAGTACTTTTATGGTAGAAATGTCTGAGGTATCAAATATACTGAAAAATGCAACAAAAAATAGTTTAATAATATTAGATGAAGTAGGCAGAGGTACAAGCACCTTTGATGGGCTTAGTATAGCCTGGGCTGTTGTAGATTATATCACTAAAAATATTGGAGCTAAAACACTCTTTGCAACCCATTATCATGAACTTACTGAATTGGAAGAGAGGGTTGTTGGAATAAAAAATTACTGTATTTCAGTTAAAGAGCATGGTGAGGACATAATTTTTTCTAAGAAAAATTGTTCGTGGTGGAGCTGATAAAAGTTATGGTATCCAAGTTGCAAAAATAGCTGGCTTACCTGAAGAGGTTATTAATAATGCAAGAAAGATTTTAAAAAATTTAGAGGAAAGTGATATTAACAATAAAGTTAAAAGAAAAGAAAAAGAAGAGGTAGCAATAACTGCTTCACTAAAATCAGATGAAACTATGCTTCAGCTGGATATGTTTAATTACAAAGATTACAGAGGAAATGATATTATTAAAGAGTTACAAAATATAGATATGCTTAATATAACCCCAATTGAAGCGATTAATTTATTATATAATTTAGTTCAAAGGGCTAAGAAAGTATAGGAGTTGGTTTTATGGGGATAATAAGAATTCTAGATGACAACACAATAAACAAAATTGCTGCTGGGGAAGTAATTGAAAAACCTGCATCTATAATCAAAGAGTTAGTTGAAAATTCTATTGATGCTGGAGCAACAGAAATTTCCGTTGAAGCAAAAAATGGAGGAATATCCTATATACGTGTTGTTGATAATGGTAAGGGAATTCAGTATGAAGATATGGATAAAGCTTTTTTACGGCATGCCACAAGTAAAATTTGTTCTGAAGTAGATTTAAACTATATTAACACTCTAGGATTCAGGGGAGAAGCACTTGCAAGTATTGCTGCCATATCGAAAATTGAATTAATGTCAAAAACAGCTGAAAATGAAATTGGAAACAGAATATATATAGAAGGTGGAGTGACAAAGGTTAAAGAACAGTGTGGTTGTCCGGATGGTACAATCATTACAATTAAAGATGTATTTTTTAACACTCCTGCACGATTAAAGTTTTTAAAGTCTGAGACACGAGAAGGTATATATATTACTGAAATAATGCAAAATCTTGCTTTATCAAATCCAAATATATCATTTAAATATAAATTAAATGATAAATTGGTATTTAGTACAAAGGGTGATGGAGATATAAAAGCTGTAGTATTTTGTATTTATGGCAATCAAGTAGTTAATAATTTAATTGAGATTAATTCCTCTAAAGAGTTTATCACTATAAAAGGATATGTTGGAAATAGCAATATTGCTAAAAGTAACAGAAATTCTCAATCACTTTTTGTTAATGGAAGATATGTTAAAAACAAAACTATTACAGCTGCAGTTGAAGCTGCTTTTAAGTCTCTAATAACTATAAACAAGTTCCCGTTTTATATACTTCATATGTACGTTAACCCTGAGTTTATTGATGTTAATGTTCATCCCTCTAAGGCAGAAATAAAGTTTCAAGATGAACAGCTAATTTTTAAAGCTGTTTATCATAGTGTTAGAGATAGTATTCTGTCAGTATCTTCTATTCCCAAAATAGAAGATAAACAACGATTTGTTAGTAATGTACCTAAAGCAAATACAGAAAGTGTGCAAATTAAAATTAGTGATGGATATGAACACAAATTAGAAAAAAGTGATAATAGTTTAAATTTATTTAAGGACAACTTAGATAATCAAAATTTTGATAAATATGTAACTGAACCCATGATAAAACCGAAATATACTAATGATATTGAAGAGTTTGTACATGAAAACAATGAAATTATAGAATTAGATTCAGGTTGTAGGAAGAATGATATCAAAGAAAATGAATGTGTTAATAATAATGATAATTATCTAAATAACATTGATCGAATATCAAAATTTGGACCTCTCTCAATAGTTGGACAAATACATTTTACTTATATAGTTGCAGAAGGTCAGGAAGAAATGTATTTAATTGACCAACATGCAGCTCATGAAAGGATATTATACGAGCAATATGTAAAACAATATAGTGTTAACTCAATGCAGACACAAAATCTATTAGTACCTATGGTACTAGATTTATCCCTAAGTGAAAATCAAATTGTTCTAGATAATAAAAATGTGTTTATAAAACTAGGCTATGACATTGAAGAATTTGGTGGGAATACGATATCTATAAGAGCTGTTCCAGTTATATTAGGTAACCCAAGTTCTAAGGACTTATTTTTTGATATTTTAAATCAGTTAAATGAAAACAGAAGGGATAGCCCATCTACTGTGGAAAAAATACTTTATACAATGGCATGTAAAGGAGCAGTAAAAGCAGGTGATAAACTAAGTTTTAAAGAAATGAATTCACTTATCGAGCAATTGCGATACTGTGAAAATCCTTATACATGTCCACATGGTCGCCCAACAATAATTAAAATGACATATTTAGAATTAGAAAAAAAGTTCAAAAGAATTCAGTAGGTGATAGCATGAAAAAAAGAATAGTTATAATAGCCGGTCCAACGGCTTCTGGGAAAACGGCAATTGGTGTTGAAGTTGCGAAGCTTTTAAAAGGTGAAGTGATCTCGGCTGATTCTATGCAAATATATAAATATATGGATATTGGTTCTGCAAAGCCAACAAAGGAAGAAATGCAAGGGATACCACATTATATGATAGATGTTGTAAACCCAGAAGAAGAATTTAGTGTAGCTCTATTTAGAAAATTAGCTGGACAATATATAGATGAAATCACAGAGAGAGGTAATATTCCAATAATTGTTGGTGGTACTGGGCTTTACATAAACTCTCTGACATATAATCTTGATTTTTCGGAGGCATCAGTTGATACTGCTTACAGAGAATATCTGGGGGAAATCGCCAAAATACATGGTAGCAGTTATCTTCATAACATGCTTAAAGAAATTGATGAAGAATCATATAATAGACTTCATCCAAATGATATAAAAAGAATAATAAGGGCTCTAGAGGTTTATAAATACACAGGTAAAACAATTTCTGAAATACAATTAAAATCAAAGGAAAAGGAAACAGAATATGAAATTGCGTATATTGGTTTAACTATGAATAGAGAAAAACTGTATGAAAGAATAAATAAAAGAGTTGACAAAATGTTTCAGATGGGTTTAGTAGATGAAGTTAAGAAATTAAAGGAAATGGGTTATACAAAGGAAATGACCTCCATGCAGGGAATTGGATACAAAGAGGTATTTGATTATCTAGATAATCTATATACTTTAGAAGAAGTAAAAGATATAATAAAACAGAGTTCAAGAAGATATGCAAAAAGGCAATTGACATGGTTCAGAAGAGAGGATAGGATATATTGGGTAGATTTAGATATAAATGATACTATGGATAAAGCAGTAAAAAATATTGTAAACTATATAGAAGGAAAATTTGCTTTGTTATAGAATATTATTGAAGAGTATGAATTTATGGGAGGAATTACAAATGAATAAAAATCAAAATAATCTTCAGGATGTATTTTTGAATCAAGCGAGAAAAAATAGAATTCCTGTAATCCTTCACCTTGTGAACGGTTATCAAATCAAAGGAAGTGTTAAAGGATTTGACAATTTTATTATCATTTTAGATAGTGATGATAAACAAATTATGATATACAAACATGCAGTATCAACAATAACTCCTACAAAACCTTTGCTCTACAACCAAAATATGCAATCAGATAATAAAGAAGAATAAATACTTAAAATACCCCTTTCCAGGGGTATTTTTATGTGATAAAATAATTCAGTGTTCTAGGAGGAGGAATTAAAATGCTTGAATTAACAAGGGATTATTTAATTAATAATTATAATATTAATAGCAATGTTCTAGAATTAGCTGAAAAGGCAAAGGATGATGTGAGCATTACATTTTCAAATATTGATCTTGTAAAAGAATTTAATCAATTGAAGGTTCTTAAGGCAATGCAGGATGAAAGAATCAGCGATTCCCATTTTACAAACACAACTGGTTATGGATATGGGGATGTAGGAAGAGATGCATTGGAGAGGGTTTATGCCAGAGTTTTTGGTGCTGAGGATGCACTTGTTAGACCTCAGATAGTTTCAGGTACACATGCAATAACGTTAGCACTTGCAGGAAATTTAAGACCTGGAGATACTTTGCTGGCTATAACCGGTAGACCTTATGATACTTTATTACAAGTTATAGGTATAGAAGGAGATAATGTTGGGTCTTTAAAAGAGTTTGGAATAAAATATAAACAAATTGATTTAACACAGGACTATAAAATAGATACAAAAAAAATTAAAGAAGAATTATTAAATGATAGTTCTATTAAATTAGTAGCCATACAACGCTCAACAGGTTATGGCTGGCGTCCATCGCTTTCCATAGAGGATATAGAGTCGGCCATAAAAGCTGTTAAGGAAATCAGAGAAAATGTAATATGTTTTGTAGATAATTGTTACGGAGAATTTCTAGATATCAAAGAACCAACTGAAGTAGGTGCTGATATAGTGGCAGGTTCTCTAATTAAAAATATTGGCGGAGGAATAGCTCCAACCGGAGGTTATGTAGTTGGAAAAAGAGAGTATGTGGAACAGGCGGGATATAGATTAACTGCTCCTGGATTAGGCAAAGAGTGTGGTTCAACATTAGGTGTAATCAGATTAATGATGCAGGGCTTGTTTCTTGCACCACATATTACAGCAGAGGCTTTAAAATCAGCCATTTTCTGCTCAAGAATTATGGAGTTGTCAGGATATGAAGTTTCACCAAAATTCTATGAAAAAAGAAGTGATATTATTCAAGCCATAAAATTTAACAATGAAAGGGATTTAATTAATTTTTGCAAAGGTATTCAAAAGGGTTCCCCTGTTGATTCCTTTGTTGAATGTGAACCTTGGGATATGCCAGGGTATACTGATCAGGTTATAATGGCAGCAGGTGCATTTGTACAAGGCTCTTCAATAGAATTAAGTGCTGATGCTCCAATTAGACCCCCATATATTGCGTATTTGCAGGGTGGTTTAACATTTGAACATGCCAAAATAGGAATTTTAATCGGATTATCAAACGTTATAAATAATAAAAAAGGAGCTTAGATTATCATTCTAAGTTCCTTTGTTTTATTATCAGCTATAAACGTCTAAAGACTCCAATCACTTTACCAAGGATTTGACAACTATCTACTATTATTGGTTCCATATCAGGGTTCTCAGGCTGAAGTCGAATATAGTCTTGTTCTTTGTAAAAAGTCTTGACAGTAGCACTATCATCAATTAATGCAACTACTATTTCACCATTATTGGCAGTCTGTTGCTGTTCAACTATGAGATAATCGCCATGTAAGATGCCTTTACCTATCATACTTTCACCTTTTACTTCTAACATGAACATGTTTTTATTAGAGTTAAAAAAATCAGCTGGAATAGGAAACCTATCTTCGATATTTTCAACAGCTAAAATAGGCTGGCCTGCAGCAACAGAACCTACTATTGGAACATTTATAATTTCTTTTTGGTATATATTTTCACTTAATATTTCAATGGCACGAGGTTTTGTCGCATCTCTTCTTATAAGGCCTCTTTTTTCTAATCTTTCTAAATGACCATGAACAGTAGACGTGGATTTTAAGCCAACAGCACTGCAAATCTCTCTAACTGATGGTGGATATCCTTTTTTTGATATTTCTTCTTTTAAAAAATCTAAAATTTCTTGTTGTTTATCTGATATTTCAGTGTTTGGCATAAATTACACCCCTTATAATAAAGTCTTTATCAGATTATATCATAAATTATGATGCAAAGCAAACTTATGTTCGACAAAGTGTTGACATCCAAACGTATGTTCGTTATACTAATAATAGAACAAATGTTCGGGAGGTAGTAATATGAGAGAGTCAAAATTTAAAAAAATCTTTATAATTATATCTTTAATCTTTGTGTTAGTTCTTCCATTTTCTTTAAAAGCTAGTGGCAATGCAAATAATAATTGTATAAAAGTAACTGTAAATCAAGGAGATACTTTATGGAAAATAGCTAAAGAACATAAAAGAGAAAATGAAGATGTTCGAAAGTTAATATATGAAATCAGAAAAATAAATAAATTAGATTCTGCTGTAATTGTACCAGGACAAACTTTACTTATTCCACAAAAGTGATTTTACTTTTATTTAAATTTTGCTATAATCAATTAGTAAAATACTTAAAAAGGGATGATGTAAATGTGTAATAAAATAAAACTATGCATTTTAGAAGAAAACAAAGAGTGTACAAATTGTAATCGCTGCAATATTTGTGATTTGGATGATAAAAAAATATGCGATAGTTGTGGAAAGTGCATAAATCTTCAGAATGTAGATTATAAAGAGATTCCAATAGAAGGATTTCTTGATGATAGTCTTGAAGTCGACGAGTATTTGTATGAAACAGATTTAAATGACGTTGAACAAAATGATTTTGATATGGAATATAGTGAAGAGCTAGAAGAAATTGAGTACATAGAGGATATTCCTAAATTGAGGGAAGAATATGAAAGGAAAATGCAGGAAATTTTTTTAAAAAAGAATTAATTATTTTAGATATATAAAAAAGAGCATCTATTGGATGGATTGATTTACAATAAAGGCTCTTTTTTATTATTATATAGTTTACATAATATTTATTATGTAATTATTCATCAGCAAGTGGATTAGATTTTACAGCCATCCTTAACTTTTCATCGTCTAAGTGTGTGTATATTTGTGTTGTGGAGACACTTTCATGACCTAGTATCTGCTGTAAGGCCCTGATGTCAACATTGCCATACTTGTACATTAACGTAGCAGCTGTGTGCCTGAGCTTATGGGGAGTATACTTTTCTTCATATAAACCTGCCATCTTAATATATTTATTTACTAAAATTTCTACTGTTCGCTTATTTATTCTTGTTTTTCTTTCGCTTAGAAAGAGAGCATCCTGTGCCCCATCCTTTGGTCTAACCCTTATATACTCATTTATTGCATTTATACAAGCATTGTTTAAATAAACTGTCCTCTCCTTGTTGCCTTTACCTATTACTGTTAAAGTATCTCCCTTTATCTTATTTATATCTATACTTACTAGCTCAGATAATCTCAATCCACAGTTTAAAAATAAAACTATTATTGCATAATCTCTTTCTTTATTGCGTCCATCAACTATATTAAGTAATTTTCTGCTTTGATCTAGGGTTAAGTAGATGGGATGTCTTTTGCTGATTTTTGGTGATTCCAGTTCTCTAGCTGGATTTTCTTTTATTATTTTAACTTTGGTTTCTAAATAATTAAAAAACGACTTTATAGAAGCAGTTTTTCTTGCTCTTGCATAGCTACTGTTATCTCTCTTTAGTGTTATGTAGTTTATAAAGGAGTAGAGGTCTCCAAGGCGAATGTTTTTGATAAATGATTCATCTATATCTCTTATATCTATGCCTTCTAAATCTTCGCTTAGTTTACATTTAAATTTTTTCATATATTTTAAAAATAGTTTTAAATCTGTTTTGTATCCATAGATTGTATTTGGAGATTTAGCCTTAACAGTAAAAAGGTAACCTAGAAATTCATTTAAAATATCTGGCAATTGATCATCGTAAATTTCAAAAAAATCCAAGTTTATCACATCCTTTTTAATACTATATGACAATTATACCATACATTTCGTTAAATAACAATTTAGCGAAATGTAATTTTGATAAAATAGCGTATTTTCTATTTAATAATTTAAAAAATTGCTTTAATAATAATCATACTATATATATTTAAGTAAGTTTTCAGGGTTATTTAGGATGCATATATCGTTGAAATTATATTATCAAATATCAACCCTATCTTGCATTTCTTGAAAGAGCTTTCAATATTTAAAAAATTAAACGCTGGATTATTTCCCAAATAACAAAAGGTTAGTGTTTAATAGATTAAAAATTAGATAGAATTGTCGATTCTCTCTTTATTAACACCGGTGGATAAAGGTTGTTTATAATTTTGAAAATTTAGAATAATAAAAATTCATTTTTTTATCCAATTTTCTACAATGTCAAGTGATAATTTTTATCATCTGCTTTTTTAAAAAAATAGTCGATTGTTTTGCATTAATCCTTTAAAATTCGACTATTAATAACTACGAGTATTTTATTGTCAAATTATTGATATTGACATGCATTATTTCTAAGCAAAATTAACAAGAACGTCATAAAATAATTACAGAGAAAAGCTACTGCAATTATTTAGGACGTTCTTGAATACATTATTTTGTAAATAACACCAAAGCACTTATTATTGCTTTTGTATATCTATTTACAATATTTAATTCTAAACATTAATTTCAACATCAATTCTTTCTATTTCAATGTTCTTTAATATAGGATCTACAATCTTATTAATAAAATCTTCTACCTGTTCTTTACATCTTCCTATAAAGTTTTCTGGTTTTAATACTTGTAGGATTTCATCCTTTGCAAGTCCAAAATCCTTATCGTTGCATATTCTATCAATTAAATCATTTTTTGCACCGAATTCTTTAACCATTCTTGCAGCTTCCATAGAGTGTATTCTTATTTTTTCATGAAGTTCCTGCCTGTCCCCCCCTCTCTTTACTGCCTCCATTAATATATTCTCTGTAGCCATAAAAGGAATTTCTTCATAAATATGTTTTTCAATAATTTTAGGATATACCACTAAACCAGATGTTATATTGATATATAAGTTTAAAATACCATCAATAGCCAGAAAAGATTCGGGTATTGAGAGTCTTTTATTAGCTGAATCATCGAGAGTTCTTTCAAACCATTGGGTTGATGCTGTTATAGCTGGATTTAATGAATTGATTACCACATAACGTGCTAAAGCAGATATACGTTCAGATCTCATTGGATTTCTCTTATATGCCATAGCAGAAGATCCAATTTGGTTTTTCTCAAATGGCTCTTCTATTTCTTTTAAACTTTGTAAAATTCTTATATCGTTACTGAATTTATAGGCACTCTGAGCGATACTGCTTAGACAATTTAATACAAACATATCTTGTTTCCTAGGATATGTTTGGCCTGTAACATAAAAATATTTTTCTTTAAATCCCATTTTTTCACAAACAATTTCATCTAACCTCTTTACTTTTTCATGATCTCCATCGAATAATTCTAAAAAACTAGCTTGTGTACCAGTTGTACCTTTTACACCTAAAAGTTTTATATTATCTATACAAAAATTCAGTAATTCCAAATCACTGATTAAGTCCTGAAGCCATAGTGTTGCTCTTTTCCCTACAGTTGTCAGTTGTGCAGGTTGTAAATGTGTAAATGCCAGTGTAGGTAAAGCCTTATACTTCAATGAGAATTCTTTTAAATTGTTTATACAATGTAATAATTTTATTCTTATTAACAATAAGGCGTCTTTCATTATAATTGCATCTGTATTATCACCTACATAACAACTAGTAGCTCCTAAATGTATGATGCCTTTAGCCTTCGGGCATTGAACACCATAAGCATATACGTGTGACATAACATCATGTCTTGTTTGCTTTTCTCTTTCTTTTGCTACATCATAATTGATATTAGAGACATTATTTTTTAATTCATCAATTTGTTCTTGAGTAATATTTAAACCTAGTTCCTTTTCAGCTTCAGCCAAAGCAATCCATAGTTTTCTCCATAATGTGAATTTGTTATCATCGGAAAAAAGGAATGACATTTCCTTACTTGCATATCTTTTTGTAAGTGGACTTTCGTATGTATTATGCATTAAATCATCTCCTTTACGAATATTAAAATAAATTGCAATTATATATTACGAGATATAGCGATTATAACATATTATTGAAAAATAAAACAGGGGTATTTTAATATCCATACCCCTATTAATTCAGCTATTAATATTTTTTACTTTAAAAAATTTTCTATTCTATCTAAACCTTTTTGTATGATTTCCATTGAAGTAGCATAAGAAAGTCTGACAAAGTCATCTGCTCCAAAAGCAGCTCCTGGAATAGCAGCTACCTTTTCAATTTCCAGTAATGCATTACAAAAATCAAATGAACTATTAATTTGATAACCTTTAACTACTTTTCCCTTTATATTTGTTATATTAATCATAACATAAAAAGCACCATCTGGCATATTACATGATATTCCTGGAATAGAGTTAATTCTTTCAACCATGTAATCTCTTCTTTTTTCGAATTCTATTCTCATCTTTTCAACATCTTCCTGTGGTCCATTTATAGCTTCAACACTTGCATATTGTGCTATTGTGTTTGGATTAGATGTAACATGGCTCTGAATGTTAGACATAATCTTTGCTATCTCTTCATTTGAAGCAGTATATCCGATTCTCCAACCAGTCATTGCATAAGCCTTAGATACACCATTAATTACTATTGTCCTTTTTTTAATTTCTTCATTTAAAGATGCTATACTAATGTGCTTTACACTTCCATATACTAATTTTTCATAAATTTCATCTGAAATAACTATTATATCGTTTTTAATTGCTATGTCAGCTATCATTTCCAGATCTTCCTTTGAATATACAGTACCAGTAGGATTATTTGGACTATTTAAAATTATAGCTTTTGTTTTATTAGTTAATGCCTTTAAAATGTCATCTTTAGTATATTTAAAATTATTTTTCTCACTTGTTTCTACATAAACAGGAGTTGCATCAGCTAACTTTACTAACTCTGGATAGCTTACCCAATATGGTACAGGCACAATAACCTCGTCTCCTGGATTGCATATTGCCATTAAAGCATTGGCTATGGATTGTTTTGCACCATTGGATACAACAATTTGAGAGGGAATATAATCTATTGAATTTTCTTCCCTTAGTTTTGTACATATTGCATTTTTTAATTCAAGTATACCAGAAGCTGGTGTATACCTTGTTAAACCATTTCTTATTGCATCAACAGCTACATCCTGAATATTTTTGGGTGTATTAAAATCTGGTTCTCCTGCACCAAAACTTATTACATCAACACCTTCTTCCTTTAATTTTTTTGCTTTTGCTGTAATAGCCAAGGTAATTGATGATGATATTTGCTGTCCTTTTCTTGATAATTCCATAAATTCCCCTCCATAAATAATTTTTCTATTTAAAAATTGTATTTAATGTATTCGTTATTATAGTTAAGGATTCATCTAATAATGGTTTATATAGTAACTTTAATTTTTCAAAGTGTTTAATTCCAATGTCCGTTATTTTGTAGTTTCGTTTTGTTTTTTTATCAGGTTCATCCCACCAACCCACAATTAATTGGCTTTCTTCCATTGTTCTTAATAGGGGATATATCATCCCTGGGCTAGGTCTCCATTTATAGTTTAAGCTAATTTCGATTTTATCTATTAATTCGTTTCCATAGTGACTTCTTTGACTTAGGAAGCATAAAATAAACATTTTAACTATTGCTGTTGTATTTAGCTTATTAGGAAATTGTCTATTCCTATTTTCACCTTTAGTCATATATTCACCTCACTAAGCTTCTTAATCTGTTTATTTCTTTTAACCCTATTCCTTTTTCACCTATTTGATATTTATTATCTTTTATGTTTCCATGGCAATCACTACCACCAGTTACCATAAGTCCATATTTCTTAGCTAAAACTTTTAAATATTTTTCATCTTCTAAAGAATGCATTGGATGAAAGATTTCAACACCCTTTAAACCCTTGAAGGTTAAAGTTTTTATAAATTGTTCAAATTCGCTATTACGGCACATGCCTTCCAAGCCTAATGGATGAGCTAAGACCGGGACTCCTTTTGCCAAGTTAATTAGTTCTATTGCCTCAAGTAAATTGATTTTATATCTCTCTACATAAGCTGGTCTATTCTTGTTTAAAAGAATTTTAAATACATCTTGTAATTCTTTGTAATAACCTTTTTTCACAAGTAATCTTGCTATGTGGGGTCTACCTATTGAATCGTAATTATTACCTGCTTCTACTATAACTTCTTCTAAACTTATATCATAATTCATGTTTTTCAATATATTGATTATCTCTTGAGCCCTTGTAAATCTTGCATTTTTAAATTTTTCTAAAAACTCACAAAGAAATTTGTTTTTGTGATCAATAAAATATCCTAATAAATGTACTTCTAGTCCATTAAAATCGGTACTTAATTCTAATCCAGGTATAAAATCTATCTTATATTCATTTACTAAAAATAAACACTCATCAATAGCTCCAACTGTATCATGGTCGGTAATTGAAAAACCTGTCAATCCTATATTCTGTGCTACTTCAAATATCTGTCTTGGATTTAACTTCCCATCTGAAAAATTACTGTGAATATGCAAATCATAATCAACCATTTTACTCACCATATGTAAATTTATTATTTTATTTAAATATAGCACTATTTTATTCATATGTCCATACTAATATGAATAAAATCTTGCAATTATGTATTACATAAAACATATTATGTTATATAAATTTAAGCAAATAAATGGGTCTGTGATTTCACAGACCCATTTATTTGCTTAAATTCTTTAATTATCTTGGTTCAACAATAAATTTAATTGCAGTTCTCTCTTCACCCTCGATATTGATGTCACTGAATGCTGGAACACATATAAGATCCTTTCCACTTGGTGCTATAAATCCTCTTGCTATTGCAACTGCTTTAACTGCCTGATTGATTGCACCAGCTCCAATTGCCTGTATTTCCGCAGTCCCTTTTTCTCTAATAACCCCAGCTAAAGCTCCTGCTACTGAATTTGGATTGGATTTTGCTGAAACCTTTAATACTTCCATTAATATAACCTCCTTAATTGCTTATAATTTATTGTCTATTATAATAATTCTACATTTTTTAAAAAATTCCTTCAAATATTCTCAATATTTTATAAGAATTCATGTACTTTACAAATATACTAAAATAAGGTTACTGCTTAGCAGTAACCTTATTTTATTTCGCATATTCCACAGCTCTAACTTCTCTAATTACATTAACTTTTATTTGACCTGGATATTCCAGTTCATTTTCTATTTTCTTAACAATGTCTCTTGCAATTTGAATTGCTTCAGCATCAGTTATTTGTTCTGGTTTTACCATTATTCGGATTTCTCTACCTGCTTGTATTGCAAATGATTTCTCTACACCTTCAAAAGAATCAGCAATTTCTTCTAACTTTTGTAACCTCTTTATATATGCTTCTAGAGTTTCTCTTCTAGCACCTGGTCTTGCTGCAGATATAGCATCAGCAGCTTGAACTAGAATAGCTTCGATTGATTGAGGTTCAATATCACCGTGATGCGCTGATATTGCATGCACTACTGAAGGTGACTCGTTAAAACGTTTTACTATATCACTTCCAATTAATGCATGTGGTCCCTCAACTTCATGATCAACTGCCTTACCAATATCATGTAACAAACCAGCACGTTTTGCTAAGGCAACATCTGCACCTAATTCTGCAGCCATCAATCCTGCTAGATATGATACTTCAATTGAATGATTTAAAACATTTTGTCCATAACTTGTTCTATATTTTAATCTTCCTAAAAGTTTTACAAGTTCAGAATGAAGTCCATGAACGCCAGTTTCAAATGTTGCTTGTTCTCCACGTTCTCTTATATCGTTTTCAACTTCCCGTTTTGCTTTTTCTACCATTTCCTCTATTCTGGCAGGATGTATTCTACCATCTGCTATTAATTTTTCAAGGGCTAGTCTGGCAACCTCTCTTCTAATTGGATCGAAACCAGATAAAATAACAGCCTCTGGTGTATCATCAATTATTAAATCTATACCAGTTAGTGTTTCTAAAGTTCTTATGTTTCTACCTTCTCTACCAATTATTCTACCCTTCATCTCATCATTTGGTAAAGCTACAACAGAAACTGTCGTTTCAGCTACATGATCAGCTGCACATCTTTGGATTGCACAAGAAATTATTTCTCTTGCTCGTTTATCGGCTTCTTCTCTTGCTTTTGTTTCGATATCCTTAATCATAATTGCTGCATCATGTTTAATTTCTTTCCTGATATCGTTTAATAATAATTCTTTTGCTTCCTCAGAAGTTAAGCCAGCAAGTCTTTCAAGTTCTTCTAGTTCTTTTTTATAAAGTTCAGTAACCTCGTTTTGAAGAGCCTGAATGTCTTGTTGTTTTTTGTTTAAATTTTCTTCCCTTGCTTCAAGAGATTCAACTTTTTTATCTAAAGTTTCTTCTCTCAATATAAGTCGTCTTTCCATTCTTTGTAGTTCATTTCTTCTTTCTCTGACTTCTCTTTCAAATTCAGTTCTAAGCTTATGAACTTCTTCCTTTGCTTCGATTACAGCCTCTTTTTTCTTTGACTCTGCTTCCTTTTCTGCTTCTGAAATAATCCTACTTGCTTGTTCTTCAGCTATTTGAATTTTGCCTTCAGCTATATTTTTTCGAACATAATAGCCAATGGCAAACCCTATAATAACACCAATAAATGCAAAAAGAATTATCCATACCATTGGATTCATTGAATTAATAAAAAACACCTCCTTTATTATTGCTTTTGTATCTGGTTAAGAGAAACCTTTAACTTACTGAAGCATATTTAATAATGGGAAGCCATAAATCTAACCATTATTTGACTATATTTTATTATAGTTTTAATTTTATGTCAAGTTTAGCAAATTGCTACTAATGTTAACTGGCTTTGCTTATCATGTAATTTTATATTTCTTCATTAAATTCAATTTCTTGGTCAATGTCTCTCAATACCCTCATTATTAATTGCGAATCAAAGCCTCTTGTCATTAAAAATCTAAATATCTTTCTTTTTCCATTAGTATCTTGAGACATGGAGTGTAGTTTTTTTTGTGCTAAATAGTAACAATTTGAATACTCCTTCTCATCATCAAAGTTAATCTTTTCTAGTATATCTTGATTGATTCCTTTACTTTTTAAACTATAGAATATTTTATTAGAGCCTATTTTTTTGAAGTTAATGCAATCATTTGTATATCTTTGTGCATAATTAAAATCATTTATAAAATTATACTCTAGTAATTTATTTATAATTTTTACTATTGTACTTTGAGAAAAACCTCTTGCTATCATTTTCTTTTTTATTTGTTCTTCTGTATAATCCCTATTTTTTAATAAATTTAATACATATTTATAAGCTTTTGTTTCTTCACATATTTCTCTTAAATGTTGGACTTCTTCATCATCCACTTCTCTTCCCAGCTTTATTGAATGTTTTAAAATATCTTCAATAGAAGATGAAAAGGCAAATTCATTGTTTATAAAAATATTATACATTTCATTATCTGATTTCTGTTTAATAATGTCTGTAATTCTCAAGATTTTCCCTCCATCAATATTTTTAGAAATTATAACTATTGTAAAAAAATAAAACATGGTTATTGATAATCAAGATTTTAATGCAGAAATGGCTGATATCTTCGGTATAGCTCGTTATACTTTAATGGTTATATGACGAGCTTACTTGTAATATCAGCCACGCTAGGTTTGGTTTTTGCTTTAATATAAATTAAATTAATTATGAATCAGGTTACATTATATAACTTCACTTTTTTGCTCATTTATTTCTGGTGGATTTGCAATGGTTAATGGTAGATTATATTTTGCCCTAATTTTATTTTCAATTTCTAAAGCTACGTTTGGGTTTTCTTTAAGATAATTTTTTGCATTTTCTCTTCCTTGTCCTAATTTTATTTCATTATAAGAAAACCATGCACCGCTTTTTTGTATTATATCGTTACTAACCCCAACATCTAAAACATTTCCTACCTTTGATATACCTTCACCATACATTATATCAAATTCAGCTGTTTTAAAAGGAGGTGCAACTTTGTTTTTAACAACCTTTACTTTTGTTCTGTTACCTAAAACATCTTCACCTTGTTTAATAGTATCAACTTTTCTAACATCAAGTCTTATAGAAGCATAGAATTTTAATGCTCTTCCGCCAGGGGTAGTTTCCGGACTTCCAAACATTACTCCTACCTTTTCACGAAGTTGATTAATGAATATTGCAACGCATTTTGATTTATTTATAGCGCCTGCAAGCTTTCTTAATGCTTGAGACATCAATCTAGCTTGTAAACCAACATGTGCATCGCCCATTTCTCCTTCAATTTCCGCCTTAGGTACGAGAGCTGCAACAGAGTCTATAACTATAACATCTATTGCACCTGAACGAACAAGGGCTTCTGCTATTTCAAGGGCCTGCTCTCCAGTATCAGGTTGAGATACAACAAGATTCTCTATATCAACACCTAAATTTTTAGCATATACTGGATCAAGTGCATGTTCAGCATCTATAAATGCTGCTGTTCCTCCTGTTTTTTGTGCTTCAGATACGATGTGAAGAGCAACAGTTGTTTTACCTGAAGATTCTGGTCCATATACTTCAATTATTCTTCCTCTTGGAACGCCACCAATACCTAGTGCAATATCTAAATCAAGTGCACCGGTTGGAATAGCTTCAATATTCAATTTAGAGTCAGCTCCAAGTTTCATTATAGAACCTTTTCCAAATTGTTTCTCTATTTGACCAATAGCTAATTCTAATGCTTTTTGTTTTTCATTAACCATTTTATCATCCCTTCCTTAGGTTTCCGAACATTTGTTCTACTTGATATTATAATATAATTATTAAGCGTGGTCAACTATATATTTACTTTAATCCACGTAACAATTGTAAATATACTCTCTTAATTATTTCCTTAAAATTATATCGTTAAACTGCATAAAGAAATATTTTATAATAATAAAGCTTCTAGATTTACTAGAAGCCTTTAATTTAATCCTGTGGGTTTATGGCATTTTTATTTTTAATTAAGTAATCTAAACCTGAAATTAAGGTTATAATTACTGCAGCTCCAATTAGAAATTCACTGTATGGCATTCCTATTAGTGCAGCCACAATAGCAATTATTTGTGTTACTGTTTTTGCTTTACCCCAATTACTTGCAGCAATAACAATACCTTCTGATGCTGCTAGTGATCTTAAGCCCGTTATGGCAAACTCTCTGGCAATTATTATCATGACAACCCAGGTTGATAAAACACCTTTTTCGACTAAAGAAATCAGAGCCGATGTAACAATTAACTTATCAGCTAATGGGTCCATAAACTTACCAAATTTGGTTATTTGATTCCTGCTTCTTGCTATATAACCATCTAAAGTATCAGTTAAAGCAGCTATTATAAAAATACCAGTAGCAATGTATGTTCCATATTTAACTTTTACAGCTACAAAAAACAGAAACACTGGCACTAAAATAATTCTTGTAAGAGTTAATTTGTTAGCAAGATTCATTTTTAACATCTCCCATTAAATCATAAGTATAGGCTTTTGTAACCCTAACTTTAACAATAGAGCCCTTTTCAAAAATAAGATTATTGGAATTAATAAAAATTTGCTGATCTATTTCTGGTGCATCTCCATAAGTTCTTCCAAAATATTGTCCATTTTTTGCTGAGCCATCAATTATCACATCCAAATTTTCACCAATAAGACTTTTGTTTTTTTCTAGTGAAATTGTGCCTTGTACCTTCATTAAAATATCTTTTCTTCGTTCTTTTTCATCATCATCTATTTGCTGTTCCATTTTGGCAGCAATAGTTCCCTCTTCAGCAGAATACATAAAAATTCCAACTCTGTCAAGTCTATATTTTCTTAAGAAAATTTCTAGTTCTTTAAAATCATCTTCGGTCTCCCCTGGAAAACCAACAATTAATGATGTTCTTATTACTGCATCAGGAATAATATTTTTAATTTTTTCTAATAAACTTTCTATTTTTTCTTTAGTCGTCCTTCTTTTCATTGATTTTAATATATTATTGCTTACATGTTGAAGAGGAATATCAAAATAATTACATATCTTTTTACTGTTTTTTATTGTATAAATTAGTTCATCTGTTATTTCCTCAGGATAGCTATACATAATTCTAATCCATTCTATACCTTCTATTTTTTCTAATTTTTTCAAAAGCTCAGGTAATTTTTTTTCTCCATATAGATCTTTGCCATACATAGTGGTATCCTGTGCAACTAAAATTACTTCTTTAACACCCTGTTTTGAAAGATTTTCAACTTCATTCAAAATACTTTCCATATCTCTGCTTCGGAATTTACCTCTTAATTGTGGTATAATACAGTAACTACAGTTATTATCACATCCCTCAGCTATCTTTACATAGGCATAATGAGATGGTGTTGTAAGTATTCTTTCTTGAAAATCAAGACTGTAGTTAATGTTATCAGTTTTTATTATTCCATGTTCTCCTTTTAATGTTTTATTGACTATTTCACAGATGTCTTTATAGCTACCTGTACCAACAATAGCATCAATTTCAGGCATTTCCTTTATTAATTCATCCCTATATCTTTGAGCCATGCAACCAGTTACAACTATAGATTTACATCTACCCTTTTCTTTATTAGTTGCCATTTCAAGTATTGTTTCAATTGATTCTTGTTTTGCAGATTCAATAAAGCCACATGTGTTTATTATTATCACATCAGCTTTTTCTTCTTCACTAACAACATTAAATCCATTTTTAGATAAAATTGATAGCATAACTTCGGCATCAACTCTATTTTTATCACAGCCCAAAGAAACCATTCCAATATTATAGCTCATGTCAAATCCTCCTTAATTACATTTCCTGGGAAATTCTCATATAAATCTAATTATTTCTTATATATCTTGTTATTATTCATTATAGCTTTGTTTTACTTCAATTTACAACATGTTTAAAATAATGACAATTAATAATAAAAATATACATATCATATAATAACAAATTTGATATGAATCGACAAGAAAAAAGAGCAAAAGAAACTTTTGCCCACTAATTATTTTCCAGATCTTCTTTTGAAATTAATACCTGGCGGGGTTTACTGCCTTCTTGCTGACTTACTATTCCTCTTAATTCCATTTCTTCTACAAGTCTGGCAGCTCTATTAAAACCTATTCTCAATCTTCTTTGTAACATTGATGCAGACACCTGGCCTAAATCTACTGCTATTTTTATTGCTTCTGAAAGTAGTTCATCTACTGTATTGCCTTCATTTAAAATCTCATTTTTGTTTTCAATTTCATTTATTATTTCGGTATCATAATGAGTATTGTCAGTTTGCTTCAAAGATTCTACTATTTTTTCAACTTCCTTTTCTGATATGAATGCCCCCTGAATACGTATTGGTTTATTTTCACCTATTGGAAAGAATAACATATCTCCCTTACCTAATAATTTTTCGGCGCCTGCCATATCCAAAATGGTCCTAGAATCAATCTGGCTAGAAACAGCGAATGAGATTCTTGATGGAATATTGGCTTTTATAACTCCCGTAATTACGTCTACAGATGGCCTTTGTGTTGCTATTACTAAATGCATTCCTGCAGCTCTTGCCATCTGAGCCAATCTACATATTGCATCCTCAACATCATTTGGAGCAACCATCATTAAATCAGCTAACTCATCTATTATTATTACTATCTGAGGTAATTTATTATCATTGCCTTGGTTCTCCAATAACTTGTTATAGCTTTCTATATTTCTTACATTGTTTTCGGCAAAAAGCTTATATCTTTGTGTCATTTCATTTACAGCCCAATATAAAGCTGATGCTGCTTTTTTTGGTTCGGTTACAACAGGTATTAATAGGTGAGGTATTCCATTATAAACTGATAATTCAACTACTTTAGGGTCAATCATAAGCATTTTTACCTCTTTAGGAGAGGATTTATATATTAAACTGGCAATTAAAGTGTTTATACAAACACTTTTTCCAGAACCAGTGGCACCAGCGATTAAAAGATGAGGCATTTTTGCAATGTCTGCTACAACACATTTTCCTCCTATATCTTTTCCTAAAGCAAAAGCTACTTTGGAATTAAATTCAATAAATTCTGGTGATTCTATAACCTCTCTTAACGTTACAGGTACCACTTCCTTATTTGGAACCTCGATACCTACTGCAGCTTTTCCTGGAATTGGAGCTTCAATTCTAACAGAAGGTGCTGCCAAATTCAAGGCAATATCATCGGATAAATTGACTATTTTACTAACCTTTACACCGGGGCTTGGCTGAAGTTCGTATCTAGTTACTGCTGGTCCCCTGCTAACCTGTACAACTTTAGCATCAACCCCAAAACTCTGTAGTGTTTCTTCAAGTATTTTAGCATTACTCAGTAATTCTTTCTTATCATGAGAATTACTCTGAAAATTGTTTTGATTCAACAGTTCTAAAGAAGGGAAAATATACCTGTTTTCTTTTTCAGTTGACGTCTTCTGAGTTATTTCAATACTTATTTCATCAAGATGGTTTATATTCTTATCATGCGCCACATTTTTTGTTTGAATTTTATCACTTTCATCATTTACTTCTATATGTTCAGGTTTTATAAAATCTAAAATTTTAATTTTCTTATCTATAGTTTCTATATTGTTCTCATAATTTTTCTTTAACTCACTTTCTTGTAATATTATTTGAGGGACTGACTCTTGAGCATTACTTTTTCTATTAACCTTATCTTTCTTAATTTTTTGTTTTATGTCTGTTATAAATTTGTTTAATAATTCACCAAGGGATATTTCTGTAATTAATATCATCATTATTAATGAGGAACAAACTAAAATTATATATGTACCTGCCTTATCAAATACTTTTATCAAAGGAATCATAACTATTTCACTGATTACCCCGCCACCTTCTGAATGTAAACCATATTCAAATGATTGTTTTAATCTATCAATAATTTCTAGATTTTTAAATTTATAAGAAAAACTTATATGAATTATAAGCAAAATATTATAGAAAAGAACACATAGTGCAATAAATCTTTGCCTTATCTTTAACCTGCCTTTATTAATTACATTAGCCAAACCCACTAATATGACTAATAAGGGCATAACATATGCTCCAATACCCATAAGCCCTAAAAAAAATTTATTTAAAAGATTCCCTGCAAATCCAGTTGGTTTAATATATATACTTAAACCAGAAAGCAAGGCAATTGCAATTAATATAATTCCGATAATTTCATTTTTTACTGTATTATTTAATGATTTACTTGATGTATTTTTTTAATCTTTTTTGCCATATGTTCACCACCTATGTTTAATATATATTTTATTCTCTGCGTTTGATGAATTCCCTTCAAACCAATTGCATTATATCATATAAAAACATTAAAAATCAAAAGCAAATGCATTATTGCATTTGCTTTTGATTTATCATCTCCCGAAGCTTACCTAAAGCTTCACTTACTCCACCTATTGAATCTATTAACCCTACGTCCACTGCCTGTTGACCTATTAAAATTGTTCCCATATCATTTAATAGGTTATCAGTCTGAAGCATTAACTCATTTAATTTTTCTCTCTTAATTTTTGAATTTCTTATAATAAAACTTATTATTCGTTCCTGCATTTTACTAAAATATTCAAAGGTTTGTGGAACACCTATAACTAATCCATTCATTCTTATAGGATGAATTATCATAGTAGCTGTAGGCGAGATATAGGAATAATCTGTGGAAACTGCAAGTGGAACTCCAATACTGTGCCCTCCACCAACAACCAATGATACAGTAGGTTTTGATAAACTATTTATCATTTCAGCAATTGCAAGACCTGCCTCAACATCGCCTCCAACTGTATTAAGTACAATAAGCAAACCCTTTATATTTGGATTTTCCTCAATAGATATAAGTTGAGGTATTAAGTGTTCATATTTTGTTGCTTTCGATTGAGGAGGAAGTATCACATGACCTTCAATTTGTCCTATTATATTAATACAGTAAATATCTGTGCTTCCTTCAGGTATATTTATATTGCCAATTTCCTTTAGATTCTGAAGTTTTTCATTTGTATTTACATCAATACCCTGAGACTCATCTTTTCTTTCTGATTTTACATTTTTGCTTAAGATAATTTCATCTTTACGTTGCATTAAATCACCTCTATTTTTCTATTTAATTAAAAATATTTTATCCATTCTTAAAGAGTATTAGTCAAAATAAAAACTCCTTATTTACTAATAAGGAGTTTTGTTCCGTATAAAAACATTAAAATCTAATAATTTATAGACAAAAAGCGTTATGCAAAGCATTAATAGCTTTTACGGTATCTTCTTCTTTAACCAGGCACCAAATTGTAGTATGTGAATCAGCTGTTTGGAGGACACTAATATTATTTTGTCCTAATGCCTTTAAGATTTTAGCCATGACTCCAGGAATTCCTCTCATACCATTTCCTATAACCGCTATCTTACTACAGTTACTAATTATTTTATATTGTAATCCTTGTTCTTTTAGAATATCTATTACTTTAATTTCATCCTTTCCATCAACAGTAAAGACTTTTTTATCAGGAAAGACATTAATTAAATCAATACTTATGTTGTTAATAGCCAATAATTCAAACAAATCATTATTATCATTATTTAATCTGTTTACCTCTTCGTTATTAAATTCAACAGTTATTTGTGTTCTATCTGACATATGAGTAATACCAGTAATTATATTATTTTTACTTTCCTTTGAAGAGGCAATAATCGTTCCTGGTGCATCTGACATTGTATTTTTTATTATAAGAGGTACATTCCCCTTCATTGCATATTCGACAGCTCTTGGGTGAATGACTTTGGCACCTTGATCAGCCAGTTGAAACACTTCGTTATAACTAATTTTGTTTATGACCCTGGCTTCTGGAACAATTCTAGGATCGGCAGTCATTATTCCATCTACGTCTGTATATATTTCAATGCATTCAGCTTTCAAAGCCTCTCCAAGTACCGCTCCAGTTACATCACTTCCACCCCTACCTAAGGTTGTAAAATCACCTTCTTCTGTCATGCCTTGAAACCCAGTGACAATGGGAATTATATTTTCTTCTAGTGTTTCTAATATAGTTTTAGGATCCACTCTTATTATATTTGCATTTCCGAAGTTATTGTCAGTTAAAATACCTGCATTACCACCTGTAAAAACTTTAGTTTTATATCCTCTTACTGCAAATGTTTCAGACATAACCACTGCAGATATTATTTCACCACAGCACATTAAAAGATCTATTTCACGTCTATTGATTTTAGCATCTTTGCTATTAATTAAAGACAAAAGGGTATCAGTTGCATAAGCATCTCCTTTTCTACCAATAGCAGAAACTACAACCACAGGTTTATACCCGTTTTCTATTGCATTAATAACCTTATTTACAACCATATCTCTTCTTTGCTGTGTAGCTACTGATGTTCCTCCAAATTTTTGAACTATAATTTTCATTTATAATTGCCCCCTTATAGTTGCTTTTAAAATTCTAACTAATACTATATTATACAACTATATAAGGCAGTTGTGAAAAAAAATATTAAATATTGTAATCAAAAATTATTGTTTTATCACTTTGTTTAATTTTTTTATCCCAGGGAATTTCAATATTATTTTCATCTTTAAATGCAAAAAATGAACCTCGTTCTTCGCTAACTATAATACTCTTTATTTTACCTGTTTTTATATCAAATCTCATGTCACATTCGCTAATAAAACCATACTTTTCTCCGTTACAGACATTTATTATTTCTAAATTCATTAAATCAGAAAGCCTTTTTTTACCCAATTTTTATCCCCCCAAAAAAATTAAATGGTATATTTATTTATATTAAAAGAAAAGGGGTTATAGACCTGTTGATCCAAAACCACCGTTAGCTCTTGTTGTATTATTTAATTCTTCAACTTCAACAATCTTAGGAATCTCTATTTTATTTATAACCATTTGAGCGATTCTATCCCCTCTTTTAATTTCATAGGGCTTACTTCCAAAGTTTATCATAATAAGATTGATTTCCCCTCTATAATCGCTATCTATGGTACCTGGTGTGTTAACTAAGGATATTCCGTATTTTAATGCTAATCCACTTCTTGGTCTAATTTGGGCTTCATATCCATGGGGAATTTCTACAGAAATTCCTGTTGGAATTAGCATTATGGTATTTGGTATTATTGTAACTGGGCTAGTAACATTTGCATATAAATCTAATCCAGCAGAACCATCTGTCATATATTTAGGTAATGGCAAGTCTTTAGCATTTTCAAGTCTTTTTATATAAATTATCATGATTTCCTCCATATCAAAGATTGTAACTTATCTTCATTAATATTTCTTCCTACAGATGCAGCAGATAAAATGCCATCTCTAAAAACCAAATCTATTACTTCTTCAATATCGTCCCTTTTAATCTGGTCGATTTTATCTAATATTTCTTTAGGTTCGTGAACTTCACCTAACATAAGTTCTGCTTTTCCTAGCCCAAACATCCTGCTGGATGTACTTTCTAGACCTAGAATATAATTTCCCTTTAATTGTTCTTTAGCCTTTTTTATTTCTTCATCTGTCATTTTAAATTTTATAATATTGTTAAATTCTTCAAGTATTAGCTCCATAGCAGAATCTAAGAACATTTCATTTAAGGCAAAGTAGATATTAAATGTGCCTACATTTTTGTATACTGTTGGAAAAGAATAGATTGTATATACATATCCCTTTTCCTCCCTAATCTTTTGGAATAGTTTAGAACTAGTTCCACCACCAAAATAATTATTTATTGCTAATAGGGTATACAACTTGTCATTTCCTAGCTCTATGCCTTTTAATGAAAATGCTACATGTGTTTGCTCTATGTCTTTATTTTTCACCATAACATTCCTATTAATATTTGGAGAAGTAAATTCAGCCTTGTTAATCCCGCCAGATTTAAGATGTGAAAACTTTCTCTCCAGTTCTTCTTCTATTACTAAACTATTGAAATTCCCAGCAATAGAAATAACAATATTTTCAGGTGCATAAGTTTTATTAAAATATTCTTTTATTTGTTTACTCTTTAAATCTTTAATATTATTTTCATAACCTAATATAGGATAAGCCAAAGAATCCTTTCCCCACGTAGATTTTGATAATATATCCATAACTAAATCTTCAGGGGAATCGTCATACATCTTAATTTCTTCTATAATAACTCCTTTTTCTTTATGTATATCTTCATCAGAAAACTTTGGATTTAATATCATATCGCTTAAAACATCTATTCCGACTTTGTAATGTTCATCCAGCAATTTTACATAATAACAAGTGGCTTCTTTACCTGTAAAAGCGTTAATTTGCCCTCCTAGCTCCTCTATTTGTTCCGCTATCTGTTTAGCTGTCCTATTAGTTGTACCTTTAAACATCAAATGTTCAATAAAGTGTGAAACACCGTTTACAACTTCATTTTCATATCTTGAGCCGCTTAGTATCCAAACACCCATACTGATAGAATTGATATATGGAATATGCTCCATTACTACCTTTATACCATTTGATAAAGTAAATTTTTTATACATATTTTCCTCCTATGTAAATAATTTAGCATATTAATTATAATTAATTAATTAATAACATTCAACTTATTGTTCTTTTAAAATTTCACCAACTGTTATTATTTCGTAACCTTCATTATGAATATAGTCAATAATATTTTCAATACTCTCGGAAGTAATTTTTTTTGGATGTATTAATATGATACCACCAGGATGAAGTTTTTTTCTTATTCTTTCTAAAATCAATTCTTTTGTTGCATCTTCTCTCCAATCAATAGTGTCTATACTCCAAGTAACCACCCTATAACCTAATTTATTTGCAATTTCAATTGTTCGGTCATCGTAATCACCATATGGTGGCTCAAATAAATTTGTTCTTTTCCCGGTAACTTCAAATATTATATTTTCTGTTTTTGTTATTTCATCCATATTTGACTGTCTACTTAAAACTGAACTTTTTTTATGCATATATCCATGATTTTGAATTTCATGACCATATGCCATTATTTTCTTTGTACATTCTGTATTATTTTTTACCCAAATTCCTCCAAGGAAGAAAGAAATTTTTACACCCTTTTTTTTCATAACTTCTAACATTTTTTCAATTTCTTCATTTCCTTCATATACATTACATGCAAATGCAACTACTTTTTTATCTGTATTAATCTTTGTTATTGGAATTAATTTGTCTAAAAAAGTTAATTGTACATCTTTCATATAACTAATACTAAGTTGAATTAACATAAAAATTGTTATGACAACTAATGATATTTTAAACAAATCTTTTTCCTTCAAAATAGTTTCCCCCCTATTTAAAATTATATTAATATTTATTCTTTTATTAGCTTTTAAATAACAAAAAAAGGCTTATATAAGCCCTTTTAATCTTTTATTCGTTATTTTTATCAACATCAGAATTTTCGCTTTCTTCACTCTTTAAAGCATCTTTTCTAGATAGATTTATTCTTCCTTGAGCATCTATATCAGTAACCTTAACGAGAATTTCATCTCCAACGTTAACAATATCTTCAACTTTGTTAACTCTTTCAGGAGCTAATTTCGAGATATGTACCAAACCCTCTTTACCAGGTAAAACTTCAACAAATGCGCCAAATGTTGTTACTCTTGTTACTTTACCTAGATATATTTCTCCAACTTCTACTTCTCTTGTAATACCTTCAATAATTTTCTGTGCTTTCTTTCCACTTTCACTGTCAGGAGCACAAATAAACAACCTTCCATCATCTTCTATGTCTATTTTTACACCAGTTTCTTGAATTATTTTGTTTATTGTTTTTCCACCAGAGCCAATTACGTCTCTTATTTTTTCAGGATCGATAGTCATTGAAATTATCTTTGGTGCAAACTGAGAGATCTCTTTTCTTGGTTCTGGAATTGTTGATAACATAGATTCTAGAATCTGTAATCTTGCTTTTCTAGCTTGTTCTATAGCCTTCTTAATTACGTCGTTAGGTAATCCTTCAATTTTCGTATCAACCTGTATTGCAGTAATACCTTTTTCAGTTCCAGCAACCTTAAAATCCATATCTCCAAAGAAGTCTTCAATGCCTTGTATATCTGTTAAAATTTCATAGCTAGATACATCATCATCTGTAACAAGTCCCATTGCGATTCCAGCAACAGGCCTCTTTATCGGCACTCCGGCATCCATAAGTGCAAGTGTACTTGCACAAACACTTGCCTGTGATGTAGAACCATTGGAACTAATAACTTCAGAAACTAATCTGATTGTGTATGGAAATTCTTCCTCTGATGGAATAACTGGCTCAAGAGCTTTCTCAGCTAATGCTCCATGTCCAATCTCCCTTCTACCTGGACCTCTTAAAATTCTTACTTCCCCAGTACTGTATGGTGGAAAATTATAATGGTGTATGTATCTTTTTGATTCTTCATCACCTAGGCCATCAAGTACTTGTACATCCCCTAAAGCCCCTAAAGTTGCTACAGTTAAAACCTGAGTCTGACCCCTTTGGAACATTCCTGAGCCGTGGGTTCTTGGTAGAATTGAAACATTACTTGCAAGAGGTCTTATTTCTTCAAAATTTCTTCCATCAGGACGTTTTTTTTCTATTAAAATCATTTCTCTGACTTTTTCTTTCATTAGTCTGTAAATTACATCATCTATATCCTTTTCACTATCTGGAAATATCTCGGCAAAATGTTGAAAAACTTCCTCTTTTACTAAATCTGTTTTTTGCTGCCTTTCTTGTCTATCAGTAGTATCCATTGCCTCAAATATTTTATCCTTGGCATATTCTCTTACGGCAAGTTCGATTTCTTCAGGAACTTTATATAATTCAGGAATCTTTTTTTCCTTTCCAATTTGTGCCGTAACCTCTTCTTGGAATTTTATAATAGGCTGACAAGCCTCAAAACCAAGCATTATAGCTTCATACATAATATCTTCAGGTATTTCATCCCCACCTGCTTCAATCATCATTACCCTATCTTTTGTTGCACATACTAATAGATGCATTTCGCTTTTTTCTCTTTGCTCAGAGGTAGGATTGATTATCAATTCATTACCTACTTTGCCTACAGCTACTGCTCCAACAGGTTTGTTAAATGGTATATCTGATATACATAAAGCTAGTGAAGCTGCATTTATAGCTAAAATTTCTGGTGGATTATCTGGATCTACAGACATTACTGTACAAATTATTTGCACATCATTTCTATACCCATCTGGAAACAAAGGTCTCAGTGGTCTGTCTATTGCTCTTGCAGAAAGAATTGCCTTTTCAGTTGGTCTTCCTTCTCTTTTAATAAAACCACCAGGTATTTTCCCTACGGCATATAGTCTTTCTTCATACTCCACACTTAATGGAAAAAAATCAATTCCTTCTCTAGGTTGTTCTGATGCATTTGCATTAACAAGAATCACTGTGTCTCCATAGCTTACCATGCAGAACCATTTGATAATAAAGCATACTTTCCTATATCAGCTTTTAATTTACGATTAGCTATTGTAGTCTCGAAAATTTGTTGCATTAATTGACCTCCTTTCAAATATAACACCTGTAATATTATTATTACATATTTTATACATTTTAAACAAACAAAAAGTTTATAAAGTTAATTATACCATATATGTATAATTGTTGGATGTAAAATTTTAATTTAAATTTTATACTATGCTGAAATATTGATTTTTCAAGATTTTAAAATGGTTATATATGGTATATGTTTTTGAATTATAAAAATAGAGCGGTACAAACCGCCCCATTATTACTTTCTTATACCAAGTTCTTTGATTATAGCACGATATCTTTCGATATCAATTTTTGTTAAATAGTTTAAAAGACCTCTTCTTTGACCAACCATCATTAAAAGACCTCTTCTTGAGTGATGGTCCTTCTTATGCACTTTTAAATGCTCTGTAAGGTAATTTATTCTTTCAGTTAAAAGTGCAATTTGAACTTCAGGTGAACCTGTGTCACCTTCGTGTCTTTGATATTTAGCAATTATCTCTTGCTTTCTAGCCTTATCCATTTTTAAGTACCTCCTCTTTAAATAAACGCCTTATGCCGAGTTGTACGTCGGAGAATCGCAAAACGCAGCATAGGTTAACGGTAATATTATATCAGTATTATATTTATTTGTAAATACTATTTTTAAAGTAGTGTATTGCATTTGATCTGTCAATTTCAATAGCTTGTTTTAAGTTTTCTACAGAATCGAATTTTTTTTCTTCACGTAAAAATTTTAAAAATTCTATTTTAATCTCTTTTCCATACAAATTTCCATCAAAGTTAAAGATGTGTGTCTCTAAAACCCTAGATGTACTCCTTAATGTAGGAGTATAACCAATATTACTTATTGAATCATAACCCTTATTATTTACATAAGTTTTACTTATGTATACACCATTTTTTAAAGGATTGTTTTCTTCAATAATAATATTTGCTGTTGGAAAACCAAATTGTTTTGCTAAACCTTTTCCATATTCAACAGTTCCAATTAAGAAATAGTTGTATCCAAGTAACTTATTTACTTCCTCAATATCCCCTTTGATAAATTCCTTTCTAATCTCAGTACTGGATACATCCTTTTCAAAACACATAATTTTATCAACAATGTTTAATTTATAATGATACTCTTTTTGAAAAATATCTAATAGCTCCACATTTCCCCTACCATTTTTACCAAATGAATAGTTATATCCACATGTTATAATATTTGAATTTAGATTATTTATCAGTAAGTATAGAAATTTTTCTGGCTCAATAGAAGCGAATTCTCTACTAAATGTAAGGAAAAACAAATAATCTATGCCATAGTTCTCTAAGATTTTTGCTTTTATCTTGTTGTTTGTAATAATTGATATCTGTTTATTTGAAGATAGAAGCTCTAAAGGATGTTTATCAAATGTAACTACTGCACTTTTTATTCTAAATTTCTTTGCATCTTCAACTGCAGTCTCAATTATTTTTTTATGTCCAATATGAATTCCATCAAAAGTTCCTAATGCAATACTTAGCTTCTCGCTAATTTTAATGTTATGTAGATCATCTCTTATTATTTTCATGTGATACACCTTTAAACCAATAATTTTTCAACGGATAAAATACCATTATTTATTCTTCCTATTCCAATAAACCTATCAGGTTTTATATAAATTTTCACTAAAGTGTTTTTTAATACACCGTTATCTTTGTAAACTATACTGTTTCCATTCAGCAGTTTTGATGTATAGACGTCATCAATGTAAACACTTTGCATTTCTAATGCAAAATCCGGTTCAACTATAAAAGTATCTGACATCTGTTGTGAAATTTCTTCGAGTGTATGGCTATTAGCTAATGAAAACTTTCCTGTTGCTGTTCTAATTAGAAAACTCATATATGCTCCACAGCCAAGCTTTTCGCCAATATCATTACATAAACTTCTTATATAAGTTCCTTTTGAGCATTCTATTTTAAGCATAGCTTTAGGAGAATCCACTTTAATAATTTCAATGTTAAAAATTTCTACTGTTCGCTCCTTTATATCTACGGTTTCCCCTCTTCTTGCTAGATCATATGCTCTAACACCGTTAATTTTAACAGCAGAATAGATTGGTGGCTTTTGATTTATTTTTCCCTTAAATTCTGTTATAACCTTTTGTAAGCTATTATAGTTTAATTTTGAACAGTCTTTGTCATTTTCATATAAAAGATTTCCATATTTATCATAAGTATCTGTTTTATTACCAAAGGTTACTTCACAAATGTATATTTTTTTATCATCCATTAAATACTCTACGATTTTCGTTGACTTACCAATACAAATAGGTAAGACACCAGCAGCACCAGGATCTAGCGTTCCTGTATGTCCAACTTTCTTTATGCCTAAAGTTCTCCTAACAAAGGCCACTACATCATGGGATGTCATTCCTGGTGGTTTTAATATATTTAAAACTCCATTCATCTAAATCACCGCATTAAAATAATTTTTTAAAATTGTCAGTAAACTTTCTTTGACATCATCTATATTACCTTCAATAGTACATCCGGCAGCTCTTATGTGACCTCCTCCTCCAAACATAGAAGCTATTTTTGCCACATCCACATATTTTTTTGAACGCAGGCTAACTCTACAGGAATTAATATTTTTCTCTTTAATTAGTATTGCAACCTCTACTTCCTCTATATCTCTGCCAATGTTTATAAATTCACTTGCATCATCTTCGTTTGCATTGCATTCTTTTAGCATATTTTCTGTTAAAATTAATATTGATACACGATTATCAAAATGTAATTCTAATGTCGATGTAACCTTTGACATTAGTTTTATCTGTGATAAAGTCTTAACATTAAAAATTTTGTTATAAATATCTGAGAAATCAATATTTGTGTTTATTAAATCCCCAACAATAGATAACGTTATGGATGTAGTATTCGAATACTTAAATCCACCGGTATCACTTACAATAGAAGTATATAAACAACCTGCTATTTCTTTAGATATATGATATCCATTTACTTTAAAGAGTTGATAAATAATTTCACCAACACTTGAGGCATTTGAATCAACTAAGTTTAAATGTCCAAAAAGTGTATTTGAAATATGATGATCTATATTTATAACTACATCTGCCCTATTTAAAACGTCTTTACACAATCCTAATCTATCGATATCGCCACAATCTAAAACAAATACACACTCATAAGATTTATTGCTTATAGAATATTTTTTTATGCTGCCGAATCCACTTAGAAAAGAATATTTCATTGGCAAATCTTCCTCGACGAATACATCTGCATTCTTACCCATACTTAGTAATTGATTGTATACAGCTAGCATTGATCCCATACTATCACCATCAGGTGAAGTATGGGATACAATTGCAAAACTATTTTTATCTAAGATTATTTTACCTATCTGTGTTTGAATCATTGTTTTTTCCAATATCCTGAAGAAGTTTTTCAATATGCAGACCGTATTCAATGGAATTATCTAATTCAAATATTATTTCAGGAATATGTCTAACCTTTATTCGATTACCAACTTCTTTTCTAATGTAACCAGCAGCATTTTTGAGACCTTGTAAGCATTGTATTTTTTCATTGTCTGTTCCGAAGACACTAATAAATATTTTGGCATAACTTAAATCCCTGGTAACATCAACATGAGTTACCGATGTTAAAGTTGGCACCCTGGGGTCTTTTAATTCGTTTTGAATAACACTACTGACAACTCTTTTAATTTCTTCAGAAAGTCTTGATGTCCTACTTATGCTCATCTATAATCTACACCCCTTTACTTTCTTTCTACTTCTTCCATAGTATATGCTTCAATAGTATCCCCTTCTTTGATGTCATTAAATCTTTCTATTGTCAATCCACATTCAAATCCGGATGCAACTTCCTTCACATCATCTTTAAATCGCTTTAAGGAACTAATCTTACCTTCAAAGACAACAACACCATTTCTTATAACTCTGATATCGTTATTTCTATTTATTTTACCGTCTTCTACATAACAACCTGCAATAGTACCAACACTGGAAACTTTAAAGGTTGTTCTTACACTTAACCTAGCAGTAACGACTTCTTTATACTCAGGATCCAACATTCCTTTCATTGCAGCTGTAATATCATCAATTGCTTCGTAAATAATTCTATAGGTTTTAACATCAACATTTTCTCTGTCAGCTGCCTGTCTGGCCATGTTATCAGGTCTAACGTTAAATCCAATTATTATTGCATTTGATGCCGCTGCTAAGGCTACATCTGTTTCCGTAATTGCTCCTACTGCACCATGAATAACATTCACCCTTACTTCTTCATTGGAAATTTTCTCCAATGATTGTTTCACAGCTTCTACCGAACCTTGAACGTCAGCTTTCACTATAATGTTTAGATCCTTAACTTTTCCAGATTGTATCTGACTGAATAAATCTTCAAGAGATACTTTAGCTGTATTAGCATAATGTTCTTGTCTTTCTTTATTTTTTCTAATTTCACCAATTTGTCTTGCAGTCTTATCATCAGAAACACAATAAAGTATGTCACCGGCATTTGGAACTTCAGATAATCCTAGTACTTCCACAGGTATAGAAGGACCAGCTTCTTTTACTTTTCTACCTTTATCATCAACCATGGCTCTAACTTTACCATATGCTACTCCAGCTACTATTGCATCTCCAATCCTAAGAGTTCCTTTTTGCACTAATACAGTGGCAACTGGACCTCTTCCTTTATCTAATTTTGCCTCGATAATAATTCCTTTTGCAGGTCTGTTTGGATTTGCTGTCAGCTGTTGAATTTCAGCTACAAGAAGTATCATTTCTAGTAGATTATCTATACCAATTTTTGATTTAGCAGAAACAGGAACACATACCGTATCTCCTCCCCAATCTTCTGCAATAAGACCATATTCAGTTAATTCTTGTTTAACCCTATCTGGATTAGCATTTGGCTTATCCATCTTATTAATTGCAACAATTATTGGTACATTTGCTGCTTTAGCATGGTTTATAGCTTCTACAGTTTGTGGCATTACTCCATCATCAGCTGCAACTACAAGAATTGCAATATCTGTTGCTTGAGCTCCTCTAGCCCTCATTGCTGTAAATGCCTCATGTCCAGGTGTATCTAAAAATGTTACCTTACTGCCATTAATATCAACTGTATAAGCACCTATATGTTGTGTTATACCACCTGCTTCAGTTTCTGTAACTTTGGAATGTCTTATAGCGTCTAGTAAGGAAGTTTTTCCATGGTCGACGTGTCCCATAACTGTTACAACTGGTGGTCTAACTTGTAATGATTCTTCATCGTCTTCAAAATCGTTAATTAAAATTTCTTCTTTTTCTTTTTTAATTTCTTTATCTACGATAATATTGTATTCTTCTGCTATTTTTTCAGCAGTTTCGAATGTAATTTCATGATTTATTGTAGCCATTACACCCATAAATAAAAGTTTCTTTATTATCTCTGATGATGGTTTATTTATTAACCTTGCGAATTCACCAACTTTAATACTTTCTGGTATTGTAACCATTCCTATTTCTTGTTCAATTGCTGTATCTTTATTCATTTCGTTTTTATTCAACCTGCTACTTCCATTATTTTTTGATTTATCTGATTTTACTTTTTTTCTTCCTTTTTTCTCATCATAGAATTCAGTTTCCTGTAGAAGTTCATATTCATCTATCTCGGAGATTGGAGAATTAATTTCTTCCATTTTACCTTCTGTTAAATCATTTTGGTGTAATTCTCCAAAATATTCCAAGATGATATTTGCTTCTTCACCTTCAATTACACTCATATGATTTTTTACTTCTAAACCAAATTCCTTATTTAATAAATCTATTAACTCCTTACTTGACATATTTGTCTGTTTTGCCAACTCATATATTCTAATTTTTGACAATATCTACACCCCCATTTTATTTTGCCTCCAATTTACTCAAAAAACTTTTTGCAAATCCTTCATCGTTTATACTTAGAACAGACCTTTCAGATTTTCCAAGACACATTCCAAGTACTTCCTTTGTTTGAAAAAAAACATACTTAATATTTCTATATTTAGCCATATCTATAAATTTCTTCTTTGTATTTTCACTTGCATCTTCTGCTATTATAACGAGTTTTGATTTTTTCTTTTTAATATCAATTTCAACTGCTACTTCACCAGATGACAGTGCTCCTGCCTTTTGCATTAGACCCATAAAGGAAGATAAATTATTCTTCATTACTTAATTCCTCTTTAAGCCTGCTATAAATTTCATCCGAAATCTTCATCTCAAAAGAACGCTCTATTCTTTTTGTTTTAATTGCTTTTTCTAAACAATCAATGTTCTTGCATATGTAAGCACCACGTCCTGGTTTCTTTCCTGTTAAATCAATACTTACTTCACCTTCAGAGTTTTTAACAACCCTGATTAGTTCTTTTTTAGGCTTCATTTCTTGACATCCAACACACATTCTTTGAGGAATCTTTTTCACCTTCATTAAGTTTCACTCCTCGCAGTTAATTTTCTTCCACTTGAGATTCACTTTTGATATCAATCTTCCAACCTGTTAATTTTGCTGCAAGTCTTGCATTTTGACCTTCTTTTCCAATAGCTAAAGATAATTGATGGTCAGGAACTACAACCTTTGCACTTCTTTCTTCCTCATTGATTTCAACACTGATTACCTTTGATGGGCTTAATGCGTTAGCAATAAATTCTGCAGGATCCTTACTCCATTTAACTATATCAATTTTTTCGCCCTTTAGTTCATTAACTACATTTTGAACTCTTACTCCCTTTGGGCCAACACATGCACCTGTAGCATCAACATTTTCATCCCTTGAATTAACTGCTATTTTTGATCTAGAACCAGCTTCCCTTGATATGCTCTTTATTTCCACTATACCGTCAAATATCTCTGGGACTTCCATTTCAAATAATCTTTTTACCAAACCTGGATGTGTTCTTGAAATAACTATCTGAGGTCCCTTAGATGTCTTTTTAACCTCAACAACATAAAATTTAAGAATATCTCCATGATTATATGTTTCATTTGGCATTTGCTCTGATGGAGCAAGAATCGTTTCTAATCGGCCTAAGTCAATTAATACGTTTTGTTTCTCCTTCTTTTGTACTATTCCAGTTATAATATCATTTTCCTTTGTTATATACTCTTGATATATTATTTCTCTTTCTGCCTCCCTTATTTCTTGAACCACTCTTTGCTTTGCAGTTTGTGCTGCAACTCTACCAAAATCCTTCGGTGTAACTTCAATATCTACAATATCGTTTAATTGATATCGAATATCAATTTTCTTTGCATCTTCAAGACTAATCTCCAATAGATTATCGTAGACATCTTCTGTTACAACTTTCTGAGCATACACATGTATTTCGCCTGTTTCTCTATTTACAGTAACTTTCACATTTTGAGCAGTTCCATAATTTTTTTTATATGCAGAAACCAATGCAGATTCTAATGCGCTAAATACAAGTTCTCTATCTATGCCCTTTTGCTTTACTATATCCCCTAAAGCCTCAAATAATTCTCCTGTATTCATTTTTATACCTCCTTAAAAA
>NZ_AZQP01000025.1 GCF_000601455.1 Fervidicella metallireducens AeB | reverse complement strand
CCAATAAATTTGAGGAGGAATAGAAATGAAAATAGCAGTTGCTTGTGAAGGAAAGGTTGTCAGTGGACATTTTGGACATTGCGAAGGATTTGAAATTTATGAGGTAGATGAGAATAAAGTAGGTAAGAAGGAGTTTGTTGCAAATCCAGGACACAGACCAGGTTTTCTGCCTGTATTTTTAAAGGAACAGAATGTAAATGTAATAATCGCTGGTGGCATGGGAGAAACAGCACAACAACTTTTTTGCCGAAAATGGCATTCAGGTAGTAGTTGGGGCAAAAGGAAATTGTGATGAGGTTGTTAAGGAATATATAGGCGGTACGTTAAAATCAACAGGAAGTGTTTGCAAAGAACATCAGCATGAAGCCATTGCCACGAATAGGGTTAATTAGGGTGTAAGTTTGATGGAAGATAATTTTCAGATTATAAAAAAAATTATTGAGAAGAAAGGATATAAATTTACACAGCAGAAAAGAGTTATACTTGAGGAATTAGTTAAGTCTAAGACACATATAAATGCAAAGGAAATATATGAGAGAGTTAAAGATAAAAATATTGGATTGGCCACTGTCTATAGAAATATAAGGCTATTTAGTATGCTAGGAATAGTAAAAGAGATTGTTATTAAAGGACAGAGTTATTATGAAATAAAAATATTTAGTAGAAAGCCCCTGCATATACATTTTAAATGTGCTAATTGTAATAGTATAATAGATATAGATGACTATAATATAACTTATGAGTATGTAAAGCTTAACAAAGTTGTTGAAGAAAAATATAATATACAAGTATATGATTCCGATATTATGCTTATCGGACTGTGTGATAGATGCAGGGAGGAAGAAAGATGCCAAGACCGACAAAATTCAGAAGGGTAGAATACTTTCCAGAGAAAACCTATTTTATACCATTTGGAATGCCAAAATGTCAGGTTGAAGAAGTTGTATTAAAATTGGAAGAACTGGAAGCTATGAGATTAAAGGATATTGAAGGGTTAAGTCAGGAGGAATGTGCAGAAAAAATGCATGTATCCAGACAGACTTTTCAAAACATAATAGATAGTGCCAGAAAAAAAGTAGCCATTGCATTAACTGAGGGTAAGGCAATTAATATAAGCGGTGGTCATTTCACATCCAAGTATTGCAAGATGAAATGTTTAACCTGTGGTAATGAATATAATATAAATTACCAGCAGGATAGGTATACATGTCCCGAGTGTGGCTCTAAGGAAGTGTTATGTAGTAGAAAAAGTGGTATTTGCAATAAGTGGTGTGGCAGGGAGTAAATAATAAAAATATTTTCAAACTTGCCTTCGTTGAATAACGAAGGCTTTTATTATATATAAAATTAGGAATTTTTGGGTCAACTCAAAAGAAATTATGTTAAAATAGAAGGAGATATGGAAGAGCTTCTTGAAAACTCAAAGGGAGAATTTCAGGGCGGTAGAATAGAAGTTCAAAATTATAATGAAGTAAAGGCTTGGAGGGATAACCTTAAGGAGATTGAGGATGTTTTCAAATTAAAAGGAATGGAGAGTGTTAATAATGAGTGAAAAGTATAAGTTTTTTCAACACAAAGAGTGTGAGTTTTTTCCATGTCATAATGTAAAGAATACTGAGAAATTTAATTGTTTATTCTGCTATTGTCCACTATATTTTCTAGAGGACTGCGGTGGAAATCATACATATATAAATGGAATTAAAAACTGCACTGATTGTATGATACCACACTCAGAAAAAGGATATGACCATATTATAGGTAAAATAGTTGAGCATAACAAAAAGAAAGCTCAAAATGGGGACAGTAAATAATTATCAGGAAGTGATGCTATGGATAAAGGTTATATACATATTTACACTGGAAATGGAAAAGGAAAAACCACTGCTGCCTTTGGGCTGGCTGTAAGGGCCGCCTGTGCAGGCCTTAAGGTCTATATAGGTCAGTTTGTCAAGGATATGAAATACCACGAAGTTGGTGTTGAAAAGGTTTTACCTAATATTAAGATTGAACAGCTGGGAAAGGGATGTTTTATAGATAAGCTTCCAGATGAAAAGGATAAACTTTTAGCAAAGGAAGCCCTTGACAGATGCGCAGAAATATTAAAGGACGGTAAATATGATGTTGTTATTCTTGATGAAATAAATATAGCCCTGTATTTTAAACTGCTGAATGTAGAAGACGTAATAGAGGCTTTAGAAGAAAGAAAAAATAATGTTGAGGTTGTATTGACAGGAAGATATGCCCCAAAGGAGCTTATTGAAATAGCTGACTTGGTTACGGAAATTAAGGAAGTAAAGCATTATTATGAACAAGGTGTACTTTCAAGAAAGGGCATTGATAATTGAGTTAGATTTAATTATATTTTAGAACGTCATAAATGATTGCATAAGTTGCAGGTCACTTCATCAAGTAAGTCAAAATTTTTATAAGACTTATCATCATTCACCGTATGCACTTTTGCAATTATTTCAATGACGTTCTTGTGACTTTTTTGTAAATAATGTTAGTAAACAATCTGAGTACCAAGTAAGCGGGGTAGCCTTTTTAGTATATTGGCATATTAAAAGAAATTGTGTTAATTAATTTCAGCCTTTGCCAGGGCATCATTGACAGCATTTATTATTCCAATTGAGCTCATAGTTGCTCCCGATACTGTATCGATATTTGTTGATTGATTTTCGATGATTTTTGTGGGTATAGTTTCAAAGGCTTTTTCATAGAAACCAGGTGTTTCGTTGTGAGATATAATTTCAATTGATTTAATTTCGTTGTTTTTAACTGTAACTGATACTGTAAGATTTGGAGAATATCCTACAGCTTCGCCAGTGAATACCCCATCTTTATATTTTTTGTTTTTCATATCTATATTGTTCATTATTACCTGTTGTTCATGCTGATACCTCTTTCTTTTATGATGAAATCCATCAGGTCTATTGTTTTCAGGGGAGAAAGTACTTTCTTTTTTCAAATCTTTTATAGAAAAGAATGTCCATATACCTAGTATAATGGTTATACATGTCAGGATTATTAATTGTACCACTTTTTTGTCGTGTTTTATTTTACCTTTATCTATTTCAGATAAATTAAATCCATCATTAGTACAAAATCTTCCTAATGAACATTCCATACATGATATACATTGAATGTCTCTAATTTCATCCAGGTCTGAAATTTTAATATTCATTGGACATTTATTATCACATTTTCTACAGTTAACACATGTTTTTTTCTCATTTTTTATAGTTAACAGCTTAATTTTATTACTTAATCCCAGTAAAGCTCCATATGGGCAGAGGTATTTACACCAAGGTCTTTGAATAATTAAAGATATCAATGAAATAGCAGATAATACGATAAACCCCGAGAGTGTAAATTTATTTTGGAAAAAATTTAATAAACTATGATAGGGATTTATTTTTTCAAGAAGACTGATATATGACCTTGACGTCATATATATAACTACAATTAAAACCACATATCTCAACCATTTTAAAGTGTTATGAGTTTTACCCTTTACTGATGTATTATAGTTTTCCTTAAAAAGTCGTTTTCCCAACTTAGCTAATAAATCTTGATATGCACCAAAAGGACACATCCACCCGCAGAAAACAGGGCCCCCAATTACTGCTATTACCAAGGAGATAGTTACTATTAGCGTAACTGGATTCAACAGCTTGTCCTTTATTAAAGTTCCAGAGAATATCAGCTGTTGAATTGTAGTAATACCACAAATAGGACACACGTAATGCAGATATGAATTAGAAAGCCATTGTAGCCCTTTTCCACTTTGTATTAAAACATGATTAATTGTCACAATTACAGCTATTATTAAAAAGGTTGCTTGTATATAAATTCTATTTTTGATTAGTCTTTTGGTGAAGTTCTTCATAACTGCCTCCTTTGAAGTATAATAATGGTTTGCTTAGTTGTTTAACTTGATAATATTTTAATATATATTTGTGTGTTTTCTGTGATGAATTATTAAGAAATATGTTTTTTATATGAAAAATAAATAGAATTTATTTAATTAATGGTAATTATATCATGAAATAATAAGGAATTATTAAAAATTAAAATGTCAAATAATGTAAACAGATGATTTTTGCAGAAAATATTCAAAAAATATTGTATATTGTAGTGCAAAAGTTTATAATTATATTTAAGAGAAAACTGAATAATATGTTTTAGGCACCTGATTAGGTTTAATAGGGAAAGTGGTGAAAATCCACTGCAGCCCCCGCTACTGTATACGGAGACAAAGCCAGATCCACTGGGAAACCGGGAAGGATGGTGGAGGATGACCCGTCAGCCAGGAGACCTGCCTAAAGCAGAAAATGGAACTTCGGAGGGAAGGGAAACCATGATGAGATAGTTATGTGGAATCCTGCCTTTTTGGCGGGATTTTTTATAGCTATGATTATGAAAAATATTTGTTTTTGTCCTTCGTAGTTCTATACGAAGTTTTTTTATTTATTAAGGGAGGTTTTATTATGAAGAAAAAACTTTTATACTCATTACTGCTCTTAATGGCAGTTCCAACTGCTGCCAGTGCTATGCATATAGCAGAAGGATTTTTACCTGTTAAGTGGTCTGCTTTTTATTTTATACTATGTGCTCCATTTGTAATAATGGGAATAAAGTCAATTAAAAGTCAAACCCAGTCTAACAAAGATTTAAAAATGCTGTTAGGTCTTGTTTCTGCATATTGTTTTGTTCTTTCTGCGTTAAAACTGCCTTCAGTAACTGGAAGCTGCTCACATCCAACAGGTACAGGCTTTGGAGCCATAATTTTTGGGCCATTCACTATGGCTGTAATAGGTTCTTTAGTTCTTTTATTCCAGGCAATATTCCTTGCACATGGTGGACTTACTACCCTTGGTGCAAATGCTTTTTCCATGGCAATTGCAGGGCCAATAATATCCTTCTTTATTTATAAATTACTAAAAAACAAAAATAAATCCTTGGCTGTTTTCCTTGCAGCAGCATTGGGGGATTTAGCTACATATACCATAACTTCTATGCAATTAGCACTTGCTTTTCCAACAAAAGATGGAGGTATCTTAGCTTCCTTTGGTAAATTTATTGCAATATTTGGCTTAACTCAAGTTCCCTTAGCAATAGTTGAAGGTATTGTAACTGTAATGATTTTTAATTTTATCGAAAGATATTCAAAGGATGAAATAGAGATATTAAGCAGGGAGGTGTAAAATAATGAAGAAAAAAAATATTATGCTTATTTCTGCCTGTATAGCCCTTATTATAGTATCATTAGTATTAGGCGGAAGGGCTGGGGAATTTTCAGGTGCAGATAGTCAAATAGAAGGCGTTATTTCAGAGGTTAATAAAGACTATCAGCCATGGTTTGAAAGTGTCTGGGCACCACCATCCGGTGAAATAGAGAGTATGTTGTTTGCGCTTCAAGCTGCAATTGGAGCAGGCTTCGTAGGATATTATATTGGGAAAAAAAAGAAATTGCAATCAAAGGCAGGCTGCAGGAAATAAGTAAAAATTAATTAAAGAACTAAGGCATACATAGCCTTAGTTTTTTAAATTTAAAATTGAATTTTTGATGAAAATTAATTATAATATGATATAATATTTATGAAATTTACAAATGAATTTTACAAAAGGAGCAGTGAAAATGAGTTTATACGATAAGTGGTTGGATTTAGTAAATATTGAAAGAGATCAGGAAGAATATGATGAATTTTGGGAAGGCTATTTTGTTGCAGAGGAAAAGGTTTACCAGAAAATATTAGGGGACAAGCTTGAAGTAGTTTCTGGTAAGGTTTCAGAACTTGCAGAGGGCTTTAAAATGGATTTGGTAACTTTTGCTGGTTTCCTTTCAGGTATAAATACTAGTTTAAAACAGGAAATAGATTTAGATAGTATAACTGAAGAAAGTGAAATTAAACTAGAAATAGATTTTGAAAAACTATATTTTAATATGCTTGATGCTCAGGCAGACTGGTTATACACGTTAAAAGAATGGGATGATATTTTAACTGTTGAGAAAAGAAAGGAAATAAAAAAGCAGTACAATGCAACAAAGACCATTGTAAAGGAAGACAAGACAGGAAGAAATGAGCCATGTCCATGTGGAAGTGGAAAGAAATATAAAAAATGCTGTGGTAAGTAGCAACAAAAATGACCTCTTGAAGGTCATTTTTTGCAAGAAAAAAAGGAAAATTTATCATTATGTAGAAATATTTACATAAAATTTTATTAATAACTTTTTGGTGGTGAAGAAAAGTGCAGATTATCAATAACAGATACAGAGTAATAAACCAAATAAATCAGAATCCAATATATGCAACTTATTATGTTAACGATATAAAAAAAGATATGGAGCAGATGGAATTAACACTTATAAATCCAGAGCATTTAACGGAGAATTTAAAGAACTTTTACATAGATGAATTTATAAATCTAACAAATATAGATCATCCCAACATAATTAAGTTGCATAAATTTGGTACTGTTAGATTTATTGATAATAAACTTGTAAAAAATAATTTGTACTATTTTACACGCCAAAATAATTCTTGGAGTTGTGATATTTTTGAAAAAATTAAAAATATCAACCAGAATGAGATATTAGTTATTTTTTCCCAAATAAGTGAAACGGTTAACTATTTGCACAAAAAAGGCTTTATTTATGGCGAAATAAATTTAAATAATATAATGCTAAATTATAATAATGGTGGTTGGAGAATTACCTTTAAGGATTTGGCAACAGTTAAGCTGGAAACTACTAACCCTTGGCTAGATAAGACCGGTCAAACAGTTTTTAAAGCACCGGAACTATTACTTAATTACGATGCTTCAATATCATCGGATATTTATTCACTTGGTGTCTTGCTTTTGGTTTTATGCAAAATAAACGTTTTTGCTGCTGATGATAATAAAATCAAGATAGAAGACATTAAATTAAATATACAGAAACAGCAAATGAATGAAGAAAGCAAAAGGTTTATAGACAAAATAATTCCTATTGTTGAGAAGATGATAGATCCTGATAAAGATAAAAGATTTAAAAACATATGTGAGTGCATAGGAGAAATAAATTCTGTTTTTTATAAGGAATTTAAATCTTTTAACAAGCCTCTATTAGAGAAACTTTCCTTTAAGACGAAGATGTCAGGAAGAAAATATGAGTTAGAACAGATACTAAATGTATTTGAATCCGTTGAACAACACAAAGCACATGGCAAATGGGTTTTTGTACATGGTGAAACAGGAATAGGTAAAACAAGATTACTAAAGGAAATAAAGCATATTTTAAGATTTAGAAATACAAAGATATACTATTACATCGATAACAATAAAGGTAATAATCAAATGGTTTTTGCTGAAATATTAAAGAATTGTATTTTAGAATGTGATAAGGAATTGATAGAAAAATACAAGCAGTATCTATGTAAATTGATTCCTGAGTTAGATGAGCAGCAACACATGATTGAAGCAGAATATTTATCCAATGAAAAAGAAAAAATAAAGCTTTTGAATAATATCTATGGATTTATTTCGGAATTTGTAAAGGGGAAAACTTTAGTTGTTCTGATAGATGATATACATTTAATTGATGATTTATCAATTGAAATTTTGGATTATATTTATACAAGAAATTATAAAAACAAAAATGTAATTGTTGTAGCAGCTTATAATGATGGGGAATATTATTTCAGCCCTAAATTCAGTGGCTTTTTAAAGAAAACTGATAAAGTTCATACACTGGATATGCCAATACATTCATTAAACGATGATGAAGCTGGTATGATGGTAAAAAATATACTTGGAATATCATATGTACCTAAAAATTTTTCTTCTACTTTAAATTCTGTTGTCTTTGGAAACCCATTGTTTTTAGAGGAAGCTGTTAAATATTGTTTTAACAAAGGCTATGTTTATATAGATGACTTCACTGGAAACTGGACTACTTCATATGATGATTATAGGGAAATCCTTATTCCTTCAACATTGGAACAGATATTGCAAAATCAAATAAAAGAATTGGATGGATTGAGTTTAGACATACTTACAAGTATTTCAATTTTTACAGAAGCAGTTCTTTTTGAAGTTTTAGAAAAGTTGGTTGAAGGCAGCAGTGAAGAGATAAAGAATTCTCTGCAATACTTGATATCCAGAGGTATAATATGTAAGAAAATTGAAGATAAAGGATTTGCCTTTGATTTTAACAATAAGGTACTTAAAAATCTTATTTATAGCAGGGTAAAGGATGACGAAAAGAAAACTAAACATCAAAGAGCTGCAGATATATTAGAACAAAACTATATCGATGACTACGAAACAAACAATGAGCTTATTACCCACTTAGAGATGGCTGGAAATTATGAAGGTGCAATTAAATATTGTGTGAAGAATGCAGAAAAAATGGAAAAGCTTCGAAACAGATATGATGCTATAAAAAACTATAGTAAGGCAATCAGCTTATTTTCTGATGATAGTAAGGATGACTATAAGATCGAATTGCTATTAAAAACAGGAAAGATTTACTACGATATAGGTGATGTTAAAGAAGCTTCTAATGCATGTGATTTGGCGAATAAACTTTCAACTGAGACGTCAAAGCATAGCTATAAAATTGACGCATTGATTTTAAAATCAAGAATTTATCTGGATAAAAATGATATATTAAAGGTTATTGAAACCTTGAATGAAATTGATGAGATTTTAAAAATTTCATTTGATTTAAATGGTTATTTAGATAGTATGCATATAAAGTGTGTAGTTGCAATGAGAAAAGGGGACTATACACGAACGATTGAAATATGTAAAGAGTGCCTTGAAATATGTCCTGAAAATCTTGTAACCTTCAGAGGAAAATTTCATAAATCCCTAGGGGATGCTTATGTTTATATGCATGAGATTGACAAAGCCGTTATTCATTTTGATAAAAGCCTGATGTATTTTGAAATGGCTGGAGATTATAATTATAAGGTAATGGTGCTTAACAATATAGGTGGAATTTATGCTGATTATTACATGAACGATGAGGAAGCACTAAGATATTTCCTGCAGGTTAAAGAAATCAGCGAAGCAAACCATATACTTAAGTCTGAGATTTTAGCTTTAACTAACATTGCTTCAACTTATTGCAGCATGATGAAATATGATCGTTCATATTTCTTCTTCAAAGAGAGCATAGATAAATCAATTAATATGGAGTTTATTGATAATTTATTTTATTGTTATATACATATATGTGAAGTTTGCATAAAGACAGGTAATTTAAAGGAGGCAAATCATTATTATAAACTAGCTAAGGAGTTAGTAAGTAAAAATCATGTTTATCCAAGTGAAATAATAGATTATTATGCTATAGGTGCAGAGCTATTTTATCAATTAGGGGATATAGACAAGACTTTTAAAAATGCAGACTTGGCAATTGAAAAAGCTGATAAATTTGATTTTAAAACAAAGTGGAATACGGAAATCATTAGAGAAAGAGCTAACATTGTAAAAACTAATAAATTAAGTGAAATAAAGAACTCTGTAACAATAATCTTAAGTTTAAGTAAAAAATATGTTTCATATCTGGACCAATTTAATATAATACTTGATCTTTGTTTATTGCTATATGATAAGAATTTAGTTGAAATGGCAGGAAGTATTTTAAAAGAGTATGAGAATATAAGCAAATTTCAGCAGATAGAATATCTGAAGGTTAAATATCTGTTTTTAAAGGGAATCCTTAGCGATAAAACCTATAAATTAAAATATTTGATAAATGCTCTTGAAACAGCAAAACAAAAGAACATAAAGCAGTTTTTATGGAAGATTAACTTTGAAATAGGAAATTATTATTTAGATAATAACAATTATTTTAATTCAATAAACTACTATTTTGAATCCTGTGAAAATGTAAGAGAGTTATTAAATTTAGTTCCAAATAGTAAGAGGGTTGATTATATCAAATTTCATAAACTGTTTGTTCCATTTAATAAAATCAGGCTGATAAAACAAAGGGGAAATTCAATTATCCTTGATGAGTTGAATGAAGCAGCTTGTTCCTTTGATGTGACAAAGGAAGATATAGATAAGATTTTAGGTTTTGAAGATATTATAGATATTTTATCCAACAGATATTTTATTAGGTCGGCAATGGAAATGTACGATACTACTATGCCCTTTAAAGCTAACAGTGTAAGGGACATTGTGGCTAATATGCATCAGGACCCCTTGAAAAACCTTGAGTGGATTTCTAAGTACCTTGCTAAAATAACTTTAGCTACAAGATGTTTAATTGTCCAACAGAATATAGGGGATAACATAAATATAATAGCATCAAGCAACGAAAACTTATCTTTGCCAAGGGACAACAGTATATTCAAGAAAGTAAGCGAACTGAAGGAGAGCATAGTACTAACGGAAAGCCAATTAAGGGATTACAATAACAGATATTTAAATTCAGATGATACATTAAAGTCTGTAATGTGTATTCCCATTTTGCTTAAATTTGATAGAGATATGGCTTATACAAACAGGATTAGCAGTGTGATGGGACACATCTATCTAGAGTCGGATAGGGTGATAAATAATTTTAATCAAAAGAGTCTTAAAAAGTGTAAAGAATTAACAGGGTTAGTAGCTTGCATGGTAGATAAATACAACCTGATTTTAACATCAAATATAGATAAACTTACAGGGGTGTATACTAGAAAGTATTTAGAGGATACACTAGAGCTTCTTATACAAAATGCAGAAAAGATGCATACTACCTTTTCTTTGATTATGTTTGATATAGACCATTTTAAAAAAGTAAATGATACTTATGGACATCAAACAGGGGATGAAGTACTTGCTAATGTGTGTAAAATTATAATGAATAACATAAGAAGAGGGGATATGTGTTATAGATACGGGGGAGAGGAATTTATTGTTGTTCTTCCATGTACAGATTCAAATGAAGCCTTTGATATAGCAGAGCGTTTAAGGAGTAAAATTGAAGATGAAAAAATATTAGGAAGCAAATTTTCTGTAACAGCAAGTATGGGTATTGCAACATATCCAACCCATGGCAGGTGGAGAGAAGAGCTGATAGAGAAAGTCGATAAAGCCCTTTATGTAGCGAAGGAATCTGGGAGAAATCGCTGTATCTTGTGGGATGAAGAATACTCAGGCAGAACCAGTGGAACTGACAAGTTAACAGGAATAATTACAGGCAATCCTGTACAGGATTCAAGAAATGTTCTTGTTATGGTTGAATTAATAGAAATGATAAAAAATGGAGATGACTTTGAAGAAAAAATATATAATCTGTTAGGAAGAATAGTAGAAATTACTGAGTCTCAGTATGGCATGTTATTTTTAGTCAAGGATAATGAAGTAGCTAAATCATATTGCAGGAAAATTTATGAGAATGATTGGCTTGAAGGAAGGTGCTATAACGAGGAATTACTTCAGTCAATAATCAGCAGTAAACAAGGAATACATGGTATTGATTGGGACAAGGTTATTGATTATGATTCAATCAGCGGGTTACCAAATTTTAATTCGGTTGTGGTTTTACCTTTGATTAAATCAAATGAGCTTAAGGGAATATTGTATTTGACTGTACCTTCAAAATTAAAGGAATATAAATCATCAGAATATAACTATATTAAAACTTTGGGAGATATTGTATCTGCAATATTATAGCCGCTGTTAAAACAGCGGTTATTTTGTTTACATAATAATTACAAAGTATATGATTGATGTTATAATTAAGTATATTGAAGTATAGTGAATAAACAAAGGAGAATGAATTATGAATGACAGGATGCAGTATTTAAAGATATTATCAATCATTCTAATATCAATTATCTTTTATAAAATAATTGATAACATAAAAGTTGTTGTGGAATTGATGAATGTAGTGTTATCCTTAATAAGTCCTCTATTGTGGGCCTTTTTAATAGCATATTTACTAAATCCTTTTATGAAATATCTACAGAGTAAATTTAAATTTAACCGGGCAATTTCAATACTTGTTGTATACTTTGTAGTAATTGGAATAACAATACTTTCAATAACTATTATAACTCCAAAGGTTGTTTCAAATAGTGCAGAGATTTTAGAAAATCTTCCTGACTATATAAATAATACAAAGGAATTTTTAATAAAAAAAATATCAGATGCAAATCTTTTGGAAAAATATGGAGTAACCCAATATGCATTAGATAATGTTGACTATTTTATTGAAAGTTCAAAGAATTTTTTAGATGAGTCTTTAAATATTATTTTAGCAAAACTGATAGGATTTACATCAGAGCTTTTGAAATTTATTATTGGCCTTATAATTTCAGTTTATATGTTAATAGAAAAAGAAAGCATTTTAAAGGGAGTAAAAAGAAGTATAAATGCCTTCTTTAGCATTTCAAAGGCAAATAAAATAATTACCTTTATTAAAAGCATCGATACAATTTTTTCAGGTTATCTTACAGGTAAGATTCTAGATTCAGTAATTATGGGAATTATTTGTTTTATAGGATTAATTTTAATAAAAGCACCATACAGTTTCTTAATTGGTTTACTTTTTGGATTAGCAAATTTAATACCTTATTTTGGACCAATTATAGGCATGGCAATAGCAGTTGCAATAACATTATTTTACAGTCCTATTAAGGCAATCTGGGTGTTAATCTTTATATTGATTTTAGAACAATTTCATGCATGGTGGATAGCACCAAAGATTTTAGGAGATAAAGTCGGTCTTAAACCATTTTGGATAATAGTAGCTATTGTAGTTGGAGGAGAAAGTTTTGGGGTTATTGGAATGTTCTTTGCAGTGCCGGTTATGGCGATAATAAAGATGTACTATGAGGAGCTAATAAATAAAAGGCTAAGCTTAAAGGGAAATATATAAGATAAATTAATAATAGCGGCTGCATGTAAAGTAGAGTAAAAAAAATCATGCAGTCTTTTTTTATGGAGCATAAAAATATGAAATTAATCATGTTAAATACATCACAAACAATTCAGTTCATAATGTTAAAAAAGTGAAGGAAAATATGTTGAAATTCACAATAAAATATGCAGTTATGTGTCTAAATAACGTAATAAATATAAAAATAAATCCATTAACTTAATCGATTAAATAAAAATAAAAAATTCAGCAATTTGAGAATATTTTAACTATTAATTAAAATTAACAATTTTATTACGAATATAATAGATTTTTTGTGTTCTATTACAGTTGATATTTTGATATAATAGCATTAGCATAGAGAGTAAATGCATATAAGAAGATATCGATGAAGACGAAAATATGTCGTAATTGGTAATTTTATATGTATTTTATTATGTCTATATGTGAAAGAATTCTTGCATATATAATATTCTAATAATTCTATAAATTCAATCTAATAAATAATGTCCTGCAAAATATATGCAAGATATCAATTGTTGAATTTTTAATTGCAAAAACAAGTTAAGTATTTAACAAGAAAGGGAGAGATGTGTGGTGTCAAATATGGAAAACAAGTGCTGCTGCTGCAATTGTGGACAGCCAGATGAAAGGCTTGAAAAAGTTAAAAAGTTTATTAATGACCACAAGGATGTAAAGGGAGGATTAATTCCTGTTTTACATTTCATTCAGGAAACATATGGATATTTACCTGAGGATGTTTTAGAACATGTTTCAGATGGATTAAATATACCAATGACAGAGATTTTTGGTGTTGCTTCATTCTATCATTTCTTTTCACTTGAACCAAAGGGAGAACATATTATCAGAGTATGTATGGGTACAGCTTGTTATGTAAAAGGTGCTCAAGGTATATTGGACAAGTTTGCTAGAGAGTTAAACGTTGAGGTTGGTAAAACAACTGAAGATGGAAAGTTTACACTTGAAGCTACAAGATGCCTAGGAGCCTGCGGATTAGCACCAGTATTGACAATAGGCGAAAAGGTTTATGGAAGATTAACTGTTGATGATGTTCCAAGAATACTTGATGAATATAGAAAGTAAGGGGGATATATATGAAGACAATTCAAGAACTAGAAGAAATAAGAAAGAAAACTGCAAGTCGTATAAATCAAAGACAAGATAGGGATACAACAAGAATAGTTGTTGGAATGGCAACTTGTGGTATAGCTGCAGGAGCTAGACCTGTTTTGATGGCAATAATGGATGAATTAAAGGAGCTTGGAATTAACGATGTTGTTGTTGCACAAACAGGTTGTATTGGAATGTGTAAGTTAGAACCAATAGTTGAGGTTATAACACCAGGCAGTGAGAAGGTTACATATGTAAAAATGACAGCTGAAAAGGCAAAGAGAATGGTAAGGGAACACATTAAGGATGGAAAAGTAGTTGATGAATTCACTATGCATATTGTAGATGGAAAAATTTTAAACGATTACACAGTTCAAAACGACTAATAAGGAGGGGTTGAAATGTCATTCTATCGTTCACAGGTATTAATTTGCGGTGGTACGGGATGCACATCATCAGGTTCAATGGATTTGATGAGCGCTATTAAATCAGAAATAAAAAAGCACGGAATAGAAAATGAAATAGAAGTAATCAGAACAGGTTGCTTTGGTTTATGTGAATTAGGACCGATCATTATAGTTTATCCAGAAGGGGCATTTTATAGCAGGGTTGAAGTTAAGGATATACCAGAGCTTGTTGAAGAACATCTGGTTAAGGGAAGAATTTTAAAGAGACTTGTTTATCATGAGGCTATCGAAAATGATAGAGTAAAATCATTAAATAACGTAGATTTTTATAAAAAACAACAAAGAATTGCACTAGGAAATTGTGGTGTTATTGATCCAGAGGAAATAGATGAATATTTAGCAGTTGATGGCTATAAGGCACTTGAAAAGGTTTTAACTTCAATGACTCCTCAGGATGTTATCGAAGAAATGAAAAAATCAGGTCTTAGGGGAAGAGGAGGCGGTGGCTTCCCAACTGGTTTAAAATGGGAATTTGCTGCAAAACAGGTAAATGAACAGAAATATATTATCTGTAATGCTGACGAAGGAGACCCAGGTGCATTTATGGATCGTTCTATACTTGAAGGAGACCCACATGCAGTACTTGAAGCAATGGCAATAGGCGGTTATGCAATAGGTGCAAACCAGGGTTATATATATGTCAGAGCAGAATACCCAATTGCTGTTGAAAGATTAAAGGTTGCAATAAAGCAGGCAAGGGAATATGGACTATTAGGGGAAAATATTCTAGGAACAGGATTTAAGTTTGATGTTGAGATAAGGTTAGGAGCAGGTGCCTTCGTTTGTGGAGAAGAAACTGCACTTATGAACTCAATTGAAGGTAAGAGAGGTATGCCAAATCCAAAACCTCCATTCCCAGCAGTAAGTGGATTATGGGAAAAACCAACTGTTATTAATAACGTTGAAACATATGCAAATATTCCTGTAATAATAAGAAATGGTGCTGAGTGGTTTGCAAATATAGGAACGGAAAAGAGCAAGGGAACTAAGGTTTTTGCTTTAGGTGGAAAGATTACAAACACAGGACTTGTGGAAGTTCCAATGGGTATTACGTTAAGGGAAGTTATTTATGAAATCGGTGGAGGAATACCAAACGGAAAGAAATTTAAGGCAGTTCAAACCGGTGGACCATCAGGTGGATGTATTACAGCAGAACACCTTGATACCCCAATAGATTACGATACATTAACAGCATTAGGCTCCATGATGGGTTCAGGTGGAATGATTGTAATGGACGAAGATAACTGTATGGTTGACGTTGCAAGATTTTACCTTGATTTTACTAAGGATGAATCCTGTGGTAAGTGTACTCCTTGCAGGTAGGTACAAAGAGATTACTTGAAATGCTTGAAAAGATTACTGAAGGCAAAGGAACATTAGAAGACCTTGACAAAATGGAAGAACTTGCTAAGCAGATTAAGGCTTCATCACTTTGTGGTCTTGGACAAACAGCACCAAACCCAGTTTTATCAACACTTAAATACTTCAGAGATGAATATATAGCACACGTTGTTGATAAGAAATGTCCAGCTGGTGTTTGTACGGCTCTTATGAAATACACAATAATACCTGAAAAATGTAAGGGATGCAGTATTTGTGCTAAACAATGTCCTGTTAATGCAATCAGTGGAAAGGTTAAGGAACCATTTGTAATAGATCAGGATAAGTGTGTAAAATGTGGTGTTTGTATGACTAAGTGCCCATTCAAAGCTATTGAGAAGAAATAATATCAGCATGTAAGGAGTGAATATGATGGAAATGATTAAATTTAAGATAGATGGCATTGAACTAGAAGTTCCAAAGGGAACTACGGTTTTAGAAGCTGCAAGATCTGTTGGCATAAAAATTCCTAGTCTTTGTTACTTAAAGGATGTCAACAAATCATCAAGCTGCAGAGTTTGTGTTGTTGAAGTAGGACCAAGACTTATTGCTTCATGTACACTGGCAGCTGAAAATGGTATGGATATAAAGACAAATACAGCTAAGGTCAGGGAAGCAAGAAGAACAGTTGTTGAACTTTTATTATCAAATCATAAAAGAGAATGTACAACCTGTGTAAGAAGTGAGAATTGCGAACTACAGGCTTTAGCAAAGGATTTAAACATCAGGGATATAAGATTTGAGGGAGAAAAAACAACTTGCCCAATAGATGATTCTTCAACTTCCGTTGTAAGGGATCAAGAAAAGTGTGTACTTTGCGGCAGATGTATAAGCACATGTGGAAATGTACAAAGTGTTCATGCAATAGGTTTTGCAAACAGAGGATTCTCAACAGTTGTTGCTCCAGCCTACCACAAGCCACTTTCAGATACAGTTTGTATTAACTGTGGACAGTGTATAATGGCATGCCCTGTTGGTGCATTACATGAAAAGGAAAACATTAAGGATGTTTGGAATGCTATTGCTGATCCAGATAAATATGTAGTTGTTCAAACTGCACCAGCTGTCAGAGTTGCTCTTGGAGAAGAATTTGGAATGCCAGTTGGTTCAAGGGTTACAGGTAAAATGGTATCAGCTTTAAGAAAACTAGGTTTCGATAAGGTATTCGATACTGATTTTGCAGCTGACCTTACTATAATGGAAGAAGGAACTGAACTATTGAAGAGACTTGAAAGCGGAGAGAATCTTCCACTTATGACATCATGCTGTCCAGGATGGGTAAAATTTGTTGAGCATTTCTATCCAGATATGCTTGATAACCTTTCAACATGTAAGTCACCACACCAGATGGAAGGTGCTTTAATTAAGTCATATTTTGCAAAGAAAATGGACATTGATCCAGCGAAGATTACTGTTGTATCAATTATGCCATGTGTTGCCAAAAAGTTTGAGAACCAAAGAGAAGAACTTTCAAGCGAAAACCTTCAGGATGTGGATATAGTTCTAACAACTAGAGAACTTGCACAAATGATAAAGGAGGCTGGAATTGACTTTGCAAATCTAAGTGATGAAGAATTTGATAACCCATTAGGTGAGTCAACAGGTGCTGCTGTAATATTTGGAGCAACAGGGGGAGTTGCTGAAGCTGCTCTTAGAACTGTTTTTGAAATAACAGCAGGAAAGGAGCTTGAGGCAATTGACTATGAAGTTGTTAGAGGAACTGAGGGAATAAAGGAAGCTACAATAGAACTTCCAAATGGTAAATCAATAAATGCAGCGATTGCTCATGGTCTTGCTAATGCAAGAAAACTTCTTGATATGGTTAAGAGTGGAGAGAAGAAAATTGATTTCATTGAAGTCATGGCATGTCCAGGAGGATGTGTAACTGGTGGAGGACAACCAATAATAGATGCAAAGACAAGGGAAGTTATGGATGTGAAGATTGAAAGAGCAAAGGCTATCTATGATGAAGATAAATCTCTTCCAATCAGAAAATCACATAAAAATCCATATATTAAGCAGATTTACGAAGAATTCCTTGGTGAACCAAATGGTCACTTAAGCCATGAGTTACTTCATACACACTACCAAAAGAGAAACAGATTCTAATAGGGACATTTAATTTTTGATTCATTCTAAGGGGGTTGTGCCCCCTTAGAATGTTAAAAAGTAGCAGGGACATTTACTTACCTTTGTTACAATACTAGTGAAGGTGAAATTACTTTATTAGTTCATGGAAATAACATTTTATGACCAGAAATGGATTATACAGTGCTAATCTGTTCTTAATCAAAGGACAGATTTATATAATCTATTTTTATTAGATGATGTATTAAAATTCTGTGTTAAAGACATGAGTTAATACATAAAATATACTGTAATGCATCTGTTAAATTGGAAATTTCTGATTTGATGGACAAAACTAATTATCCTGATTGCAAGGTAGTTCTAAGCAAAAGGGGAGAAGGGAATAAAAGAAATTTTTTTCATCCTCTAGCCTTTGCTAGGGGATTTTTTGTTGGAGGAGATTTATATGGAAAAAAGAATTGGTGTTGTTGGAATTGTTGTTGAAGATTTAGAGGCTGCCCCAAGGGTAAACAGCGTTTTGCATGAGTTTGCTGAAATTATTGTTGGTAGAATGGGTATTCCCTATAAGGAGAAACAAATATCCGTTATTTCTCTTATTGTAGACGGTACATCTGATGAAGTCAGTGCCCTTACAGGTAAGCTTGGTAAAATAAGTGGGATAAGCGTTAAATCAGCATTAACTAAGAAATAGGTGAAATAAAATGGATTTTAAGAATTTAATAAATAAAATTGCAGATAACTATATTCCAACTATAAAAGAGATGGCTGCTATTTTAGAACTTGATGAAGAGAAAAGTCAATATCTATTTCGTGTGGCAGATGAAGTTAAAAAGATATATCATGGCAATTATATACACATAAGAGGAATCATAGAGTTTTCAAATTACTGCAGGTGTTTATGCAAGTACTGCGGACTTCAGGCCGATAATAACGAACTTATAAGATACAGGATGACACCTGATGAGATTGTTGAGAATACAAGGGAAGCATTTGAAGCAGGGTACAAGACAATTGTTCTTCAATCAGGTGAGGATATGTGGTATACAAGAGAAAAAATTTCCTATATTATAAGAAACATAAAAAAAATTGGGGATATTGCAATAACCCTGAGTGTAGGAGAAAGAGACTTTGATGACTATAGACAATGGAAGGAAGATGGTGCAGATAGATTTTTAATAAAGCAGGAAACGGCAGATGAAAACTTATATAACAGCCTTCATCCCCATTCAAATTTTAAAAATAGAATTGCTTGTTTAAAAGAGCTTAGTAGACTTGGTTATCAGGTAGGTAGCGGCTTTATGATAGGGCTGCCTGGGCAGACAACTGAAACCATAGCTAAGGACATTATGCTTTTGGGTGAAATAAAAGCTGGAATGGCAGGTATAGGGCCATTTATTCCACATAAGAGAACACCTCTTAAAGAGCATCCAGTTGGTGATGGATTTATGACACTGAAAGCAGTGGCATTATCCAGGTTGTTATATAAAAAAATGCATCTTCCAGTAACTACTTCCCTTGGAGTTTTAAGTTCAGAGCATAAGGATATTGCCTTTAAAGTTGGAGCCAATGTAATAATGCAAAAGGTTGAACCTTATAAATTCAGAAGGCTTTACGAGATTTATCCAAAAAAAATAGGAGATGAATCCACTATAAAGGAAGAAAGGCTAAGACTGGAAGCTTATTTAAAATCCCTTGGACTTGAAATTGCAACAGACAGAGGAGATGCCTTTTGAAAAATATTATTTTAATGGAGGGATAATTATGAATAATGAAGTTAAGCAGGATTTTATAATAGACAGAGAGATTGTATCAACATTGGAGGAAGCGGAAAAACTGGCAGAGGATAAGGAATATGTAAGAAAAATTTTAAATAAGGCAAAGACTTGTGTTGGTCTTAGTCATAGGGAGGCAGCAGTATTACTTAACATTAAAGATAAGGACATATTGGAAGAAATGTTCAGTATGGCAAAGGAAATAAAGGAAAAAATTTATGGAAAAAGAATAGTTCTTTTTGCACCTTTGTATGTAAGCAACTATTGTGTAAATAATTGTGAATATTGTGGATATAAGCATTGTAATGACAGCTTCAAAAGAAGAAAACTTAATATGGAGGAGCTTGGAGAAGAAGTTAAGATATTAGAATCACTGGGACATAAGAGATTAGCACTTGAGGCTGGGGAAGATCCTGTAAATTGTCCAATTGATTATATTTTAGAGTGCATCAAGAAAATATATTCAATAAAATTTGAGAATGGAAGTATCAGAAGAATAAATGTAAACATAGCAGCAACCACAGTTGAAAATTATAAGAAATTAAAGGAGGCAGAGATAGGAACATATATTTTATTCCAGGAAACATATCATAAGCCTACCTATGAAAGTATGCATAAAACAGGACCTAAGCATGATTATGACTATCATACAACAGCAATGGATAGAGCTATGATGGGTGGAATTGATGATGTAGGTATTGGTGTTTTATACGGTCTTTATGATCACAAGTATGATACCGTGGCAATGCTGATGCATGCAGAGCACCTTGAAGACAGGTTTGGAGTTGGACCACATACAGTTTCTGTTCCAAGATTAAGGGCAGCTGAAGGCGTTGATATAAAAAAATATCCTTATTTAGTTTCTGACGAAGAGTTTAAAAAAGTAGTTGCTGTATTAAGATTGTCTTTACCTTACACTGGTATGATTTTATCAACAAGGGAGGAAGCTGTCCTTAGAGATGAGATTATAGCTTTAGGGATTTCACAGATAAGTGCCGGCTCTTGTACTGGGGTTGGTGGTTATGTCGATGAGTATAAGAAACATCATCACGACGAGAAACCACAGTTTGAGGTTGGAGATCACCGATCACCACTGGAAATAATAAAGAGTTTATGCAGAGGTGGATATATTCCAAGTTATTGTACAGCTTGTTATAGAGAAGGAAGAACTGGTGACAGATTTATGAGACTTGCAAAATCTGGTCAAATTCATAATGTATGCCAGCCCAATGCTATTTTAACCTTTAAGGAGTTTTTACTGGATTATGGAGATGATGAGGCTAAAAATATAGGAGAAGAGGTAATTAAAAAATCTCTGGATGAAATTCCAAAGGATTCAGCTAGAATTGCAACACTTGAACGTTTAGAAAGAATTGAAAAGGGAGAAAGAGATTTAAGGCTTTAAAGGGGAGAAAAATATGATAAATACACCTAATGCTAATAGACTTCATATAGGGATTTTCGGAAGACGAAATGCAGGAAAATCAAGTTTAATTAATGCAATTACAGGTCAGGATATTGCCCTTGTTTCTGATTTTGCCGGGACAACAACTGATCCTGTCTATAAGGCTATGGAGCTTCTTCCTATTGGACCTGTGGTATTTATAGATACGGCAGGTATTGATGATGAAGGAACAATAGGTGAACTCAGGGTTAAAAAAACCAAAGACGTCCTAGATAAAACTGATATTGCCCTATTAGTATTTACAGGAGAAAGTAGCAATTTAGAGTTAGAACTAGAATGGTATAAAAGTTTAAAGGACAGAAATATTCCTATAATAGGGGTTATTAACAAAATAGATGAGATTAATGTTGATGAAGATAAACTAAAGTCAAAGTTCAATATTCCCTTTGTTAAAGTAAGTGCAAAAAATAAAACAGGAATAGGATTAGTAAAGGAAGCAATTCAAAATTATGCACCTATGGATTTTGAAAAAGAAACCATAGTTGGAGATATTATTAAACCTAAAGAACTTGTATTATTGGTAGCACCACAGGACATACAGGCTCCAAAAGGACGTTTGATTTTACCACAGGTTCAGGTAATAAGAGATTTACTTGATAATGATGCCATGGTTTTAACAGTAAAGGACACGGAGCTTGAGGATTCATTAAAAGCCCTTAATAGAAAACCAGATTTAGTTATAACTGATTCTCAGGTGTTTAAAAAAGTCAATGAGATAATTCCAAAGGATGTTCCACTTACCTCCTTTTCAATATTAATGGCAAGGTATAAAGGAGAATTAGACATATTTATAAAGGGGGCTGAGGCCATTGATAAATTAAAGCCGGGGGATAAGGTTTTAATAGCAGAGGCATGTACACACCATCCTTTAAAGGGAGATATTGGACGTGAAAAATTACCAATGTGGCTTGAGGATAAAGCGGGTGGAAAACTAGACATAAGAGTTAATGCTGGAGTTGATTTTCCAGAGGATTTAACCCAGTTTAATTTGATAATTCATTGTGGGGCATGTATGTTTAACCGAAGGCAATTGCTAACAAGACTAATAAGGGCAAATGAACAAAATGTACCTATAACTAACTATGGTACAGCCATAGCACATATTAATGGAATACTTAAAAGAACAACAGAAGTATTTTATAGAATAAACAAATAGAAATATAAAAAATTGTTTATAATTATTTGTATAGCAAAAAGTGGTAATGTATAATTATAATAGAGTTGGTAATAAAATGAACTTTACAAAATGAAAAATTAGCATTTTGTAAAGTTTATTTTGTTAGTAATTATAAAATATCTATTTATTATCTATATAACATTATTAATTATAGAGTGGTGAGATTATGAAAGGGTCAAAAAAATTTACTTTCCATCTGGTAATTTTTATGTCTATGGCTTTATTTTTTTCATCCTGTGGAAAGGCTTTAGATAAGAAAAAATCAATTATTTTAGCTACAACTACAAGTACCAGGGATTCAGGACTTTTAGACTTCTTATTTCCTGAATTCACAAAGGATACAGGCTATGCAGTTGAAGTTGTAGCAGTTGGAACAGGACAGGCGTTGAAGCTTGCGAGGGATGGAAATGCAGATGTTGTGTTAGTACATGCTAAGGAGGAAGAGGAGAAATTTGTTTCAGAGGGTTTTGGACTTAAAAGGTACGAAGTAATGTATAATGATTTTGTAATTGTTGGCCCTAAGAGAGATCCCGGTGGAATAAGATTTGTTTCAGATGCAGGAGAAGCATTAAAGCTGATAGCAGAGAATAAAATTAATTTTATTTCAAGGGGCGATGAGTCAGGTACTCATAAATTTGAGAAAAAGATATGGAATAAAATAAACATTAAACCATCAGGAAGGTGGTATATTTCAGCAGGTAAAGGGATGGCTGAAGTTTTAGCTATGGCAGAGGAACTTGGCGGATATACAATCACTGACAGGGCAACATATTTGTCTTTAAAAGAGAAACTTAATCTGGAAATTTTATTTCAAAAAAGCAGTGATTTAAAAAATGAGTATGGCGTAATTGCAGTAAATCCAAAGATACATTCTGATGCAAATATACAAGGAGCACAGAATTTGATTAATTGGCTAATTTCACAAAAAGGTCAAATGATGATAGGGATATATGGAAAAGATAAGTATGGAGAGTCTTTGTTTATACCTGATGCACAAAAATAGATTTCTTATTTTGGTTTGTTTATTGCGGGGGGATTTTATTGGATTATTTATTATCTGGCTTTATCGGGGCACTAAAACTACTGTTTAGTTTTGATAGGGAGATACAGGAAATAATATGGTTGTCTTTATTTGTATCCTCTTTATCTACGATATTTGCATTTATTTTATCAATTCCATCAGGAATACTTATAGGTTTAAAAACATTTAAAGGTAGAAATATATTAATAAAAATTATAAATACATTAATGGGGTTTCCACCAGTATTAGCAGGTCTTTTAGTATACATTACTGTATCCAGAAGGGGGCCTTTAGGAAGTTTAGGTATCCTTTTCACTCCTGCTGCAATGATTATAGCTCAGACACTTTTAGTCTTTCCAATAATCTGCGGCATGATAATAAATTATGTTGAAACAAAAGGAGTCAGGGTATATGAAACTCTCTACGCCCTTGGAGCAAACAGATTTGACATGGCTAAATATATAGTAATTGAACTTAAAAAAGAGATAACATCTTCAGTAGTTGCAGGCTTTGGTAGGGCAATATCTGAGGTTGGGGCTGTAATGTTAGTTGGAGGTAATATACAGCATAAGACAAGGGTGATGACAACCTATCTGGTTTTGCAGACTAATATAGGCAATTATCAAGGAGCCATAGCAATAGGATTAGTGCTGCTGACAATTTCCTTTTTGGTTAATACTATTTTAAATAGAATCAGCAGAAAATAATCTGAGGTGATAGTTATGATTGAAGATACTATTTTAAGTCAAATAATGGATAATATTTCAGAAGGAATAATTGCAATTGATAAAAATGGAATTATAAAGGTAATTAACGAAAGGGCTAAGGAGATTTTTGGTATAAAAATAAAGCAGGGAATTGGTCATAAAAAAGGAAAAATAGAAAAAGGAGATGTTGTAATAATAGGAAATAGTTCAGTAGGACTTGATGACGGTGGAATGAAATATGAAGATTTTATGTTATTAGGAATAAATGAAAAAATACCTGAAAACTCAGCCTTCGCATATATCGGAAGATATAATGAGGGCGGGGAATATATCTTTGTGGATAAAATGGAAAAACCACTCAGATTGAGTAAGATTATTGATGACAAAAAATTAGAGGTTGAAATTGACAGGTTGGGTAAGGTTATTAACATAAAGTCAGGCGATATATCATTCCCATATAGTTATGTTAAAGGAATAGGTCATATTGTGATTCTGGATAAGGATACACTTGAAGTGAAATTTTATCAAAGTAAAGGATATACAGTAAGAAAAGAAGATTTAAAAAACATATTAAATGGAAAAAACTACATGGAAAAGCTTCCAGGTGAAGATACGGAGTATGATGTTATAAGCAAGGATGTAAAGGATGTTCTTGGAAAATCCAAGAGTATCAAAGCATTGATTAGTTGTGCAAAGGGGAAAGAACAAAAGGTATTAAGTGAATTTGATGAAATAAATGGGAGACCAGTAAGATGCAGTGTATATCCAATTTTATCTAAAAAATTAGTTGTTGGAGCTTATATCCTTATTGAAGATATGTCAGAGATTAACAGGCTTCTAAAGGAACGGGATGAGTTTTTAGGCAGAATTTTGCAGATTCAGGACATTGCATATAATCCCTTTGAGTTACTTGTTGGAGAAAGTTATACAATTAAGAAAATAAAAGATAATGCCAAGAGGATAGCATTATCCAACTCCAATGTCTTAATACTTGGTGAAAGTGGTACAGGAAAAAGTCTTCTGGCTAGGGCTATTCACGTATATAGCAATAGAAAAACAGAAAAATTTGTTGAGATTAATTGTGGAGCCCTTTCTGAAACTCTTCTTGAGAGTGAGCTTTTTGGATATGTCCCTGGTGCTTTCACTGGAGCCAATAGGGAAGGAAAGATAGGTCTAGTTGAATATGCCAACGGTGGGACGTTATTTTTGGATGAGATATGTGAAATGCCACTAAATTTACAGGTCAAACTTTTACATGTATTGCAAAATAGACAAATTACTCCTGTAGGTGGTACAAAACCAAAGGATATAGATGTAAGGTTTATTTGCGCAACAAACAAGGATATATTGGAGCTTGTTAAAGCTGGGAAATTCAGAGAAGATTTATATTATAGAATAAATGTTATGTCATTGGAACTGCCTCCTCTTAGGGATAGAAAGGAGGATCTGCCTTTGCTTTGTCAATCAATAATATCAAGGATTTGTTCAAAAAATATTATACCCCTTAAACAAATAACGGATAAAGGAATAGAAAAGTTGTATCAATATAATTTTCCAGGAAATATACGTGAACTGGAAAATATATTGGAACGTTCTTTGTATTTTTCAGAGGGAAAATACATAAATGATGAGGATATAATTTTAAATTACAGAAAAACTCAATATGAAGGAAATTATACTTTGAAAGAGATTGTGGAGGAAACTGAAAAAAGGGTAATAAAAGAAACATTACAGAGGTTTGGAGGAGATAAACAAAAAGCCATGGAGGCATTAGGAGTTAAAAAGACATCTTTTTATGAAAAATTAAAGAAATATGAAATGTAAAAGGGATGGTCAGTAACAATTTCGAGGTAATAATTAAGGACATCTCATTAATTTATACTATAGCGAGGAGTAAATGGATGGTATAAACAGAAGGACACTTAATATATCATGTTATCAATAGGAAACTGAAATCTTTGACATTAAAACTGAAAATTTGACAAAATACATGAATTATGATAAGATGATACAAAATATAGTAGACATTACTTTAAGTCAGTCCAGAGAGGCTGGAAAGGATGTTTGAGTCTGATAGTGCAGAGAAAATTCTGTCTATCTTTAATTAGTATGTAAAAACACGCCTTCTACCTGCTGGTAGAAGGCTTTTTTATGGAATTAATATGCTAAAAAAATAATAAATTCAAATTTTGAAATGAATTTTATATGAATAATAATAACAAAAATCAAAATAATTATACTAATTAACTCAAACTTGGGGTAAAAGTGTGTCTATATCCAAATCAAAAATTAAAAGGAGGAGGGTGTAAACTCAAGGTTTATTTTCAGCAGGCAACTTTCAAAAGAAAAAACAGTAAGAGGTGCAGTTATGAAAGGAATATTATATCTTGAAGATGGTACACTTTATACCGGTATAGGGATAGGCAAAAAAGGAACTTCTGTTGGCGAATTAGTCTTTAACACGTCTATGACTGGATATCAGGAGATACTAACAGATCCTTCTTATGCTGGTCAGATAATAACAATGACATATCCGTTAATAGGAAATTATGGAGTAAACAGTTTTGAAAAAGAATCCAATTATGTATATGCCAGAGGTTTTGTGGTAAAAAATATTTGTGAAAATCCATCAAACTATATGTCCGAGAAAACGATAGATGAAATGTTAAAGGAAATGGGCATAGTAGGTATTTCAGGGGTAGATACAAGAAGTATAACTAAGAAAATAAGAAACTGTGGAGCATTAAAGTGCGTAATTACCAATGAAGAATTATCGGAAGAAGAGTTAAAGCTGCATTTAAAAAATCTTCAGCAAAGGGAAGATTGGATGAAGGAAGTTGGAACCCGGGAGATTATCCATATACCAGGAGAAGGACATAGAGTTGTACTTGTTGATTTTGGAGTAAAGAGAAACATAGTTAGAAATCTAATGGCAAGAAATTGTGATATAACTATAGTTCCATATAACATAACCTTTGAGGAAATTGAAAGAATAAATCCTGATGGGATACTTTTAAGCAATGGACCTGGAGATCCAAAGGAAGCAACTGAAGCTATAGAAATGGTGAAAAAGACAATGCTTAAATATCCTATATTCGGAATATGTTTAGGACACCAGATATTAGGACTTGCTGTTGGAGGCGACACATATAAGTTAAAATATGGGCATAGAGGTGGAAATCACGGAGTTAAGGATTTAGATTTGGATAGAGTATTTATAACATCACAGAACCATGGTTTTGCAGTAGATGAAGAAAGCATAAAGGATAAAGATATGATAGTAACCCATATAAACCTTAATGATAATACTGTTGAGGGTATGAGACATAAAACATTACCGGTCTTTTCTGTTCAGTTCCATCCAGAGGGAGCACCTGGACCACAGGATTCTGCTTATCTATTTGATAAATTTATCAACAGTATGAAGGGGGAATAAAGATGGGTAAAAACCAGGATTTAAAAAAGGTTATAATAATAGGCTCAGGGCCAATAGTTATAGGACAGGCTGCAGAATTCGACTATTCAGGAACCCAGGCATGTAAAGCCATAAAGGAAGAAGGAATTGAAACAATATTAGTCAACAGTAATCCTGCTACAATAATGACAGATGAAAATATAGCTGATAAGGTTTATATAGAACCTCTGAACATAGAAACTTTAGAATATATAATAAAAAGTGAGAAACCTGATGGAATTTTAGCTGGTTTTGGAGGGCAAACGGCATTAAATTTAGCTATGAGGTTAAAGGAAAATGGTATTTTGGATAAATATAACGTAAAACTGTTAGGTACTGGCAGCGAAACAATTAAAAAAGCAGAGGACAGGGAAGAATTTAAAAGGCTTATGCTAGAAATTGGGGAACCAGTTCCAGCAAGTATTATTGCAACAAGTTTAAAAGAATGTTATGAGTTTGTTGAAGAAAATGGATATCCTGTGATAATAAGACCTGCTTATACATTGGGAGGAACAGGTGGAGGAATAGCTAATAATGAAGAAGAGCTTAAAGAAATCTGTCAGAGAGGACTCATTAACAGTCCAATAGGTCAAATACTTTTGGAACAAAGTGTGGCTGGTTGGAAAGAAATTGAATACGAAGTTATCAGGGATAAAAAAGATAACTGTATTGTTATATGCAACATGGAAAATATTGATCCCGTTGGAATTCATACAGGAGACAGTATAGTTGTAGCCCCATCCCAGACACTAAGAGACAGTGAGTATCAAATGCTGCGTAAAGCTGCTATAAAAATCATAAGAAGTTTAGAAGTTGAAGGTGGTTGTAATGTACAGTTTGCACTGGATCCTAGCAGCAATAATTATGTAGTTATAGAAGTAAATCCAAGGGTAAGTCGTTCCAGTGCTTTAGCTTCAAAGGCAGCGGGCTATCCAATTGCAAAGATAGCAGCAAAGATAGCAATAGGTTACAGCCTGGATGAGCTAAAAAATTATGTCACTCAAAACTCAAGTGCATGTTTTGAACCAAGCCTTGACTATGTTGTGGTAAAAATACCTAAATGGCCCTTTGATAAGTTTAATAGGCAGATAGAACCCTTGGAACTCAGATGAAGGCAACTGGAGAAGTTATGGCAATCGATAGAAGTTTTGAAAGTGCTTTGCTTAAGGCAGTTACATCTCTTGAGGTTAAGGCAACTGGGCTTTGGCTTAACAGTATAATGGAAATGTCAGATAAGGAGTTAGAGGATAAAATAAAATCCAGTGATGACGAAAGGATTTTTGCAGTAGCCGAAGGATTAAGGCGAGGTGTTACAATTGGTAAACTCCACGAAATAACAAAAATAGATAAATGGTTCTTAAATAAGATAAAGAATATAGTTGACTTTGAAAATAAATTGAAAAATGAAAAACTTACGATAGAACTGCTAAGAAAAGCAGAATCCATGGGTTTTATTGATAAGGATATATGTGAGCTGTCCATGATTAACTATGAAGAATTAAAGAAAATGAGAGAAGAAAATAAAATTTATCCTGTTTATAAAATGGTTGATACCTGTAGTGGTGAATTTGCTGCCAAAACACCATATTATTACTCTTGTTATGAGGATGAAAATGAAAACATAATTTCTGATGATAAAAAAATATTAGTTATAGGCTCTGGACCAATAAGGATAGGTCAGGGAATAGAATTTGATTACTGTACGGTACATGGTGTATGGGCAATTAAGGAAGAAGGCTATCAATCAATAATCATAAATAATAATCCAGAAACAGTAAGTACAGATTTTGACACTGCCGATAAGTTGTATTTTGAATCCTTATATATAGATAATGTTATTAATGTAATAAGAGAGGAAAAACCTGAAGGAGTAATAGTTCAGTTTGGGGGGCAGACAGCAGTAAACTTAGCTCAGAAACTTCATCAAATGGGAGTCAAAATCTTAGGAACTCAGTTTGATTCAATAGATATTGCTGAGGATAGGAAAAAATTTTCCAAAATGCTCAAAGAAATAGGAATAGCTGCACCAAAGGGAGAATCGGTTACCAATCTGCAGGAAGCGTTATCTGCAGCAGAAAGATTAGGATACCCGGTATTAGTAAGACCTTCTTACGTAATAGGTGGTCGCGCAATGGAAGTAGTTTATGATGTTGAAACACTTACAAAATATATTAATGAAGCGGTAAATATATCAGAAAATAGACCTATACTTGTTGATAAATATATAAGAGGGACGGAAATAGAAGTTGATGCGGTGTCTGATGGAGAGGATATATTGATTCCGGGAATAATGGAACACGTTGAAAGAACTGGTGTTCATTCAGGTGATAGTATAACAGTATATCCTCCAATAACTTTAAGTGACGAAGTAATAGAAAAATTAATTAAATATACAAAGGAAATAGCGGTAAAATTAAAGACAATTGGATTAATAAATATACAGTATGTGTATAATGGCAAGGAAATTTATGTAATTGAGGTTAATCCAAGGGCATCAAGAACTGTTCCAATATTGAGTAAGGTTACAGGAGTTCCAATGGTAAAGCTTGCAGTCAACGCTATGGTTGGTAAAAAACTGAAAGACACTTTCTATGGAACTGGACTTGTTAAAAATAAAAATCTTTACGCTGTTAAAGTACCAGTGTTTTCAGGCGAAAAGTTGACTGATGCAGATATTTATTTAGGACCTGAAATGAAGTCTACAGGTGAGGTGTTAGGCCTTGATGGTGACTTTGATAAAGCAGTGTATAAGGGTTTTGTTGCAGCTGGATTTAAAATACCAGAAAAGGGAAATGTATATGTAGCATTAAAAGAAGCTGATTATGAGGAAGGTTTAAATTTAATTAAGGATTATATAGATGCAGGCTTTAAAATACAAGCTTCATGTGGAACAGCAGATTATTTAATAAAAAATAATATTGATTGCATAAAAGTAACATTGAAAGACGCATTAGGCAATATTTCAAGGGGCAATATAGATTTGATTATCAATACCCCAACAAGGGCAAATAGTATTGAAACATCAGGTTTTAAACTTAGAAAAAAAGCTTTAGAGTATAAAATTCCTATATTTACGTCACTTGATACATCAAAAATTTTTCTTAAAGCCATCAGGGTTGAAAGGTATAAAAAAGACATAAAGTATAAAACTTTAAAAGAATATTTATTTAGAAAATAAAAATAGATGTTTAGGAATAATTTAAAAAAGGAGTTGAATATAATTCAACTCCATCTTTTTTTTCACAAATAATTAAATACCAGGTAAAAGTTGGTCATAATATTAAAAAATAGGTCGAAAAATTTCGACAAATAAATTTTTCGGTAAAATAAAATTCTATTGAAATACAATTTTTAAAATGGTATTATAAGAAAAAAATACCACAAATATTGATAATGTTTAACTTATATCCAAATTTTTGTTAAAGTAAAAATATTAAATAATAGATACAGCATATAATATTTAAGTGGGTGATGAGTTTATGACATTAGATGAGCTGTATGACAAGGGTTGTGGAGAATTGGATTTAGGAAAATATGAACAAGCCCTTGAAACCTTTAATAGTATTTTGGAGCAAAATTCAGAATATTATAAGGCTTTAAATAAAATAGGTGTACTTTACGCAAGACAGAATGATCTTGGAAATGCAAAAGAATATTTTGAAATGGCTCTGGACATTAATCCGGATTATGGGCCATCGTTAGTGAATCTTGGTAATATATATAAAGAAGTAGGAGATGTAGAGCTTGCAAAAAGATATTACGAAGAATCAATAAAAGTTGATGTTGATTATTATCTTGCATATTATAATATGGCTTGCATATATAAAGAGAGAGGGGACATTGAAGAGTATATAAAATATATAAAGAAATACAAAAGGTTGTATAAAAGACATCTAGATACACCAGATTACAGAAAGATGATATACAATAAAAGATTTAAGAAGGTTAAAAACATATTTACAGCATTAATCGTAACAGTACTTGTCTTAATTTTTATGTATTTAAAATAGTTTACGTAGTTTCAAAGCAGCATTTCCTATAAATTTTCTAGCTAAAATTGTTTTTTACACAAATAGTTTTTAGTCAGCAGCCTTTAAAGCTTATTTCAAAAACTATTTGTGTTTAACTTACATATATATGAAAGGAAGGTGAAGTAATACAGTTAAATTGATTTATGTCAATTTAAATTATCACCATAATTATGTAAAGGGGGAAAATGTGTGAAAAAGCTAGCATCATTATTATTATCAGTTTGTTTTTTAGTAAGTCTTAATGGTAATGCTCTTGCAGCAACAAAGACTACTACAAAAAAACCAGTTGTTAAACCAGTTGAATTAAAGGCAACAGGTGTTCTTAAGAACTATAACTCAAAGTCAGTAGTTATCAATGTTGCTGGAAAGGATATTACTTTCCAATTAACAGCTTCAACAAAAGTAACACAATATGGCGATTCAGTTTTATTCTCAGATGTTGCAAGAAAAGGATTAAAGGTTTCATTTAAATACATGAGCAATAATAATGCATTGACCGCAATAGAAATTCCGGGATTTGGTAGTGAAAATCAGGGAGATTTAAAATTAAAATCAGTTGATATAAACGTTGCTTTAACTGATAGTACAATACCAGTTTCAGCTCCAAAGGTTACTCCTTCATTCTTCAGTAACTCAAGAAGCCAGGTTAGAGAAGCTGCTGGTGAAGAAGAATCTGATTCATATGTATACAGTATGGACCCAGACTCAGGAATAGGTAGCGGTCTTGATATAGTTGACCTTGGTCTTATTGACGTAATTCCTGAATCAATCAAGATAACACTTGATGGAAAAGAAATAAAGGTTTTAACAGATGCTAAGGCTGAGTTTGACAACAAAGTTGTTGGTGATGAGGCTAAATTCTTCGTTAACAAAGATGGAATAGCTCAGATTAAGTTTGAAGTTAAACTTTACGAAGATGAAAAGAGTTATTCAATAGAGGATCTTGAAAAGAGATTACAAGTTAGTTTCAAAAAGAAAATGTACAAGATAACTACATATGAAATTACAGACTTCCCATTCAGTGAAGATGTTGTTTGTGAATTAAATGGAAAACCAGTGTCACTTGCAAAGGCATTAAATAGATCAAACTACAGTAACTTTACTACAAACCTTGATGGAGAAATCATATATGTAGATGCATTCTATAGAGCATTGACATGTAAGGTTGTTTCAATTAAGGGAAATGCTATAACAATAGCAAAATTAGTTAACGATGCTGATCCTGAAAGTCAGGTTAAATGGACAGATACATTAACACTTTCAACAGGTCTTACAGTTCAGGATACAAATGGTACACCAATCAGTTTAGAAAATGTTAAGGCTGGAGATATGATTAAGGTTACAGTTGAAGCAGCTGATGGCTACAAAGTAAACTTAATCGAAAAAATAGTTAAATAGCCTTAACTAAAATATAAAAAATAAAAAAGAGGGGGACGAACATGAAAAACTTGAAAAGACTTATTACAGTCGTAGTAACACTTTCACTGGTACTATCAACATGTGGTCTTGTTTTTGCAAAACAAAATCAAATGGCTACATAAGATGGGCTACATTCTCAGATCCAAAAACTTTATGTCCAATTATGTCAGATGACTCAGGTTCATCAGACGTTATAGGAATGCTATTTACTGGTCCATATAAGTATGACAAGAAGACAAACATGGTTCCAGACATGGCTACTGCTATGCCAGAAATTTCAAAGGATAATTTAACTATTAAATTTAAGATTAAGCCAGGAATTAAATGGCATGATGGTGTAGAACTTACTTCAGCAGACATTAAGTTCTCGTATGATTTAATAAGAGACCCACAGGTACTTTCACCAAGATATGCTGATTTTATGAGTATAAAGAACATTGAAACTCCAGATAAGTATACAGTAATTATAAATCTAAAGGAAGTTGACTCAGCTTTCCTTGACAACTTAACTAACCCTTATATAATTCCAAAACATATTTGGGAAAAGGCTGACAAAACTAAATTAAAGGAATTTGAAGCAGCAAGAAAGCCAATAGGTAATGGACCATATATGTTCAAAGAATGGAAGAAATCAGAAAGAATAGAAGTTGTTCCATTTAAAGATTACTATGACGGAGCACCAAAGAACTCAGGTGTTATTTATGACATTACTCCATCAACTGCAACAGCTTTAGTTAAGATGGAAACTCAAGAGGATAACATGACTCAGGTTCCAGAATCTGATGTTGCAAGAATGAAGACTAAGCCATTCTTAACAGTTAAGCCTTATACTTCAACTACATTTGACTATATCGTTTATAATATTAAATCACCATTCTTCAGCGATAAGAGAGTAAGACAGGCATTTACTTATGCTATAAACAAAGAAGCTATATTAAAGGGTATCTATAAGGGTATTGGTCAGGTTGCAGAAGGATCATATGTTCCTGCATTATGGTGCTATAATCCAAATGTAAAGAAATATCCATATGATTTAGCAAAGGCTAAAGCTTTATTAGATGAAGCAGGCTGGAAGGTTGGACCAGATGGTATAAGAGTAAAGAATGGTAAGAAGTTTGAAGTTAAGATTCTTACTAACCAAGGTAATAAGATGAGAGAAAAAGCAGTTGTTCTTGTTCAGAACCAATTAAAACCACTTGGAATTAAGGTTGAACCAAGAATACTAGACTGGAACACAATGTGGTCAAACTATATAGATATAGGTAAGTTTGATTTATATTACAGTGGATTCATAACAGGAATCACTGGAGATCAGACAGTAATGTTCCACAGCGACAAGACAATAGGTTCCTTCAACAGAGGAAGATACGTAAATCCAAGAATTGATGAGTTATATACATTAGCAAAGAAGACATTTGATAAGAACCAGCAAAAGAAATATTTCTTTGAAGCTCAACAAATAATTGCTGAAGATCAGCCAATGACATTCATAGTTTACAGAGGAAGAAACTGGACATTCAATAAAGAGGTTACTGGTACAGAGGTTTACAACCTACTTGGATTCATGAACATGGACAAATGGGTTGTAACAAAATAGGTTAGTATTATAAATCTCTATGGAGGTATGCAAGGTTTTGCATACCTCTGTTATGAAAGGAGTTAAATCATGCTTAAATATACTTTAAAGAGAATACTACAAGCGATTCCTTTATTGATAATAATATCTATATTGACTTATCTAATAATTAACCTGGCTCCTGGGGATCCAACAGCCTTTTTTATAAACCCTGAGAAGGCTTCAAGGCTTGGTCCAGATTATGTTGCAAACATTAAACATCACTTAGGACTTGATCAGCCTTTACACATAAGATATTTTAAATGGCTTGGAAACGTCTTAAGAGGAGATTTTGGAGAATCCTTCTTTGAGCAAAGATCAGTTATGTCAATATTATGGGAAGCTCTTCCAAACACAATTATACTTTCTTTAGTTGCAGAACTCATTGCATTAATAGTTGCTATTCCAGCAGGAATTATATGTGCATTAAAAAGAAACAGCATCTGGGACTATATATTCTCAACAATTTCATTTATAGGAATGTCTCTGCCAACTTTCTGGTTTGGACTAATGCTTATACTTGTTTTCAGTTTAAAATTAGGCTGGCTTCCAACAGCTGGTATGAGAGATAATTTTGACGCATTTGTGTTTACAGACAGATTAAGACATATAATACTGCCAGCTATTGTACTTGGTATGGGTGGAATGGCTGCTAATATGAGATATATGAGAGGAGCTATGCTAGAAGTTATCAGACAGGATTACATAAGAACAGCCAGAAGTAAAGGATTATCAGAAAAGGTTGTTATTGTTAAACATGCATTAAGAAATGCACTTATTCCTATTGTAACAATGTTTGGTTTCTCAATTCCAGCACTTTTCTCAGGAGCGGCAATTACTGAGACAATATTTGCATGGCCAGGGGTTGGAAGAATTGCAATTGAAGCTGTTTTCTCAAATGACTATCCTCTAGTTATGGGAAATTTCATGATTATCGCTGTAATGACAGTTGTAGGAAGTCTTGTTGCAGATTTGCTTTATGCAGTTGTTGATCCGAGAATTAAGTATGAATAATTGTTGGAGGGGGGAAAAACATGGCTGAGTTAAAATTAAATAATAACGATGCTCAGATTGAATTAGCTGAGAGCGCTGAATATAGTGATACTATTGGTAAAAAATTAAAGATTTTCTGGAGAAGATTTAGAAAAAATAAGCTAGCTGTAATTAGTTTATTTATGCTCATATTCTTATATATGGTGGCTATTTTTGCACCATTAATTGCTCCATATGATCCAGATGGAACTGCAGATGATGTTATGATGGCTGATATGGCTCCTTCATTCCACAGCTATCAATCAGATGTAACTGGGGAGATGAAAACATATGCACCAAATTATTTTGGTAGAGACGAATTAGGTAGAGACGTTTTCTCAAGATGTGTATATGCGGGTAGAATATCTCTTACAGTTGGTTTTGTATCTGTTGCAATATTCATTACAATAGGTACAGTTTGGGGATGTATTGCAGGATACTATGGCGGTATAGTCGATAATATAATGATGAGAATTGTTGATGCCATAATGTCTATTCCTACTATGCCCCTTTTGATAACGGTTATGGCTCTATTTAAACCGAGCATTTACAACGTTATGATTGTTCTTGGACTTACAGGTTGGACAGGCATTGCCAGATTCGTAAGAGCAGAATTTCTTTCATTGATGAAGAGAGACTATGTAGAGGCTGCAAGATGTATTGGTGCCAGGGATAGGAGAATAATTTTCAGTCATGTTCTTCCCAATGCAGTTGCTCCAATTATAGTTGCTGCAACAATGGGTATGGCTAGTGCTATTCTTTCAGAATCAGGTCTAAGTTTCTTTGGACTTGGAGTTCAACCACCAACAGCAAGCTGGGGTAATATGCTTATGAATGCACAGGAACTAAGTACAATGGTTGAAGCACCATGGAAGGCATTCTATCCAGGTATGTTAATATTCATTACAGTTTTATCCTTCAACTTTGTAGGTGACGCACTTAGAGACGCACTAGACCCAAGGTTAAAACAATAATTAGATTCGAGGTGTTAATATGGAAAAATTACTTGATATAAGAAATTTAAGAACATATTTCTATACTGAGGATGGTGTGGTGCCTGCTGTTGATGGAGTAAGCTTTTATATTAAGCCTGGTGAAACTCTTGGTGTTGTTGGAGAATCAGGTTGTGGAAAAAGTGTTACGTCAATTTCTACTTTAAGATTGGTACCAAATCCTCCTGGTAAAATAATGGAAGGCAGCGAAATTATATTTGAGGGTACAGACTTACTTAAGCTCTCAGAAGCTGAAATGAGAAAAATCAGGGGAAATAAAATATCAATGATATTCCAAGAACCAATGACTTCTTTGAATCCTGTTTTTAGAATAGGTGATCAGATTGCTGAAGTATTATTGCTTCATCAGGGATTAAATAAAGCTGAAGCAAGAGAAAAGGCTATTGAGATGCTAAAGTTAGTTGGAATTCCAAGGCCAGAAAAGGTTGTAGATGACTATCCACATTCATTAAGTGGTGGTATGAGGCAGAGAGTAATGATTGCTATGGCACTTGCATGTAATCCAAGATTATTGATTGCAGATGAGCCAACAACAGCGCTTGACGTTACTGTACAGGCTCAGATACTTGACTTAATGAATGATTTAAAGAAAAAAGTTAATGCAGCAGTAATGCTTATTACACATAACTTAGGAGTTGTTGCAGAAAGCTGTGACAGAGTAGTTGTTATGTATGCAGGTAAGGTCGTTGAAGAAGGTGACGTTTACTCTATTTTCGAAGATCCAAAGCATCCTTACACAGTTGGATTACTTAAATCAATGCCATCAGCAGTTGGTGGACAAGATAAATTAGATTCTATTCCAGGGGTAGTTCCTAACCCATTAAATTTACCAAAGGGATGCCGTTTTGCTCCACGATGCAATAAAGCAATGGACATTTGTAGGGAAAAACAGCCAGGACTAACTGTTTTAGGAGAAGAAAGAACTGTCCGCTGCTTCTTATATAATAGGGAGGATGGTGTTAAGTAATGGAGAAGTTAATTGAAGTTAATGGTTTAAAAAAATATTTCCCTATAAAGGGCGGATTTTTTAATAAAACTGTGGCACATTTAAAGGCAGTTGATAATGTAAATTTTTATATAAATAAAGGTGAAGTTCTAGGAGTTGTTGGGGAGTCTGGTTGTGGAAAGTCAACAACAGGAAGAGCTATATTAAGGCTTCATGAACCAGATGCTGGAGAGGTTATTTTTGAAGGAACAGATATATGCAAACTTGATGCAGAATCACTAAGAAGAAAAAGAAGGGATATGCAGCTTATTTTCCAGGATCCATTCTCTTCATTAAATCCTAGAAAAACTGTTGGAGATATAGTTGGAGAACCTATTTTAATTCATGAAAAAATAAGTACCAGTGAAAGAAGTGAAAGGGTTAAGGAGCTCCTTAACATGGTTGCTTAAGCCCATATCATATAAGAAGATATCCACATGAATTCAGTGGTGGACAAAGACAAAGAATAGGTATAGCAAGAGCTCTTGCTTGTAATCCTAAATTTGTTGTATGTGACGAAGCTGTTTCTGCCCTTGACGTTTCAATTCAGGCACAGGTTATAAATCTTTTTGAAGAATTAAAGGAAAAACTGGACCTGACATATATGTTTATCTCCCATGATTTAAGTGTTGTTAGGCATATATCTGACAGAATTACCGTTATGTATCTAGGAAATATTGTTGAAATGACAACTTCAGAGGAATTGTTTAACAATCCTTTACATCCATATACAAAGCGTTGCTATCAGCTGTGCCAATTCCAAATCCAAGACATAAAAAGGAAAGAATAAGACTTCAGGGAGATGTACCATCACCTGTTAACACACCAAAGGGATGTGTATTCTCAACAAGATGTCCTTATTGTATGGATGCTTGTAAAGATGTAAGACCTGAATTTAAAAATTTAGGAAATGAACATTATGTAGCTTGTCATTTATATAAGTAGTTTTTACTTAAGAGTTGTGGCATAAGCAATTTTCAGTTGCTTGTGTCACAGCTTTTTTATTATATGCCACTTTGTCTCAAAGCTATAATTTTCTTTGATTTGATATTGAATGTTATGAATAAAAGTAATATAATAAAAATGAACATATGAACAATCATTCATATAAAAGGGGGCATGGAGATGATAAATAAAAAAGAATTAATTCTTGAGGGACTTTGCTGTGCAAACTGTGCTTCAAAAATTGAAAGTAAAATAAATCAATTAGATGGAGTTAAAGACGCTTCAATTAACTTTTTTAATAAAACACTTACAATAGAAATATCTGATTTAAAAGAGTCAGAAAATATTATGGTACAGACAAGGGGAATAATAAAAAAAATAGAACCCCATGTAATAGTTAGAGAAAAAGAAATTAAAAGTGAAAACACAATCAGAATAGATGAAAAGAATACCGAGACAGAAAAAGAAGAATTTAAATTTAAAGAAGAAATCCTTAAATTAACTGTAGGTCTGTTATTTTTTGTAGCTGCACTGTTTTGGAAAAGCAATTGGGATATAATTCTTTACTTTATCAGCTATCTGATTATTGGTAAAGATGTCTTATTAAAAGCCTCTAAAAACATATTAAATGGACAATTATTTGATGAAAATTTTTTAATGACTTTAGCAACATTAGGGGCATTTGGAATCAGGGAGTTTCCAGAGGCGGTTTCTGTAATGCTTTTTTATGAGATTGGTGAGCTACTTCAGGATTTAGCAGTTGATAAATCAAGAAAATCAATAACGGATTTACTTAACATCAAACCTGACTATGCAAATCTTAAAAAAGATAATAAAATAATAAAGGTATCTCCTTATGATGTTAATATTGGAGATGAAATAGTGGTTAAAGCAGGTGAAAGGGTTCCACTGGATGGAGTTGTAATTAAGGGGCAGTCATTAATAGATACCTCAGCCCTTACAGGTGAATCTGTTCCCAAGAATATATATGAGGGTGAAGAGATATTAGCTGGTTTTATAAATACAGGCGGTGTTTTAAATATAAGGGTAACAAAAGGTTTTAAAGACTCATCGGTTTCTAAAATACTTGATATGGTGGAAAACGCAAGCAGTAAAAAGGCAAAGAGTGAGCAGTTTATAACTAAATTTGCAAAAATCTACACACCTGTTGTAGTTATTTCAGCATTATTAATAGCTTTTTTCCCTCCAATTTTATTACAGAACCAGAATTTTAATGATTGGATATATAAGGCATTGATATTTTTAGTAGTTTCTTGTCCTTGTGCCCTTGTAATTTCAATACCATTAAGTTTTTTTGGAGGTATAGGAGCTGCTTCAAGAAGGGGTATATTAGTTAAGGGTGGTAACTATTTAGAAGGTCTTAACGAGGTAAATACTTTTGTATTTGATAAGACAGGTACACTGACTAAAGGAGTTTTTAAGGTAACAAAAATAAAAGCATACAATGGTTTTGATGAAGAAACCCTTCTTAAATGTGGAGCTTATGGAGAAATATTCTCAAATCATCCTATCGCCCAGTCAATTATAAAAGAATATAAAGGTGAAATAGATAAAGAATTAATAAAAAATTATCAGGAATTGCCAGGGCTTGGAGTTAAGGTTAAGGTAGAGCTAAATGATTTACTAATAGGAAACTCAAAGCTTATGGATAATGAAAAGATAATCTATGAAAAATATAGTGGTATGGGGACAGTTGTATATGTATCAGTAGATAATATTTTTGCTGGGTATATTGTTGTTTCTGATGAAATAAAAGAAGATGCAAAAGAAGCAATAAGCTCCTTAAAAAGTTCAGGTATAAGCAAGGTTGTTATGTTGACTGGAGATAATAAACATAACGCTGAAGCTGTAGGAAAGGAGCTTAACATTGACGAAGTATATGCAGAGCTACTTCCAGAGAATAAGGTTGAAATTCTGGAGAAAATAAAAAATAAAATGCAAAATGGTAAGGTTGCTTTTGTTGGGGATGGTATTAATGATGCACCGGTTTTAGCTGCATCAGATATCGGGTTTGCTATGGGTGCTCTAGGTTCAGACGCTGCAATTGAGGCTGCAGATGTTGTTTTAATGGCAGATGAGCTTTCAAAAATATCTACAGCTATAAAATTAGGAAAAAATACAAGAAAAATTGTAATTCAAAACATTGTATTTTCAATTGGGATAAAGCTTTTAGTTTTATTAGGGGCGGTTTTTGGTATAGCAACTATCTGGGAAGGTGTTTTTGCTGATGTGGGTGTTGCGTTGATAGCAGTATTAAACTCACTCAGAATTATAAGGATGAAATTTTAAAGTCAAATATAAAATTTATTGTTATAAGTTAAAATTTTGATTAAAAAACTTTAAAGGGTGATTAATAACACAAGTGTGTTGCGCTATAGACTTTGATTGGGGCATCATAAAGGTTATTAACCATCCTTATTTTATT
>NZ_AZQP01000024.1 GCF_000601455.1 Fervidicella metallireducens AeB | reverse complement strand
ATAGGAAAGACCCACTTAGTTTGAATCTATATACTTACTGTCATAATGAGCCGATTATGTATTTTGATCCAACAGGTCATTGGAAAACAGTTGTTCAAAATGGAAAAACATATGCAGTTGCTGAAAAGGGAGATACACTTGGAGGATTAGCGAAAAAGCAACTTGGTGACTCAAATAAGTGGAAACAGTTAGGGTATAAGGGTGATCCAAGAAAACTAAAGGTAGGACAGAAGATAGATATAACATCAATAAGTAAGAGTACGAAATCAAAGCAAAAGGATGTAAGTAAAAAGAAAAGTACAAATAATGTTAATTCTAGTGAAGTAAAAGCAACTGCTACAAAAAAATCAACAGGAGTTGTTAATAGTGGATTGTCCTTTAGCAAATTACCTTCAAGTGCACCAACAGAAACAGGAAAAATAACAGTAGATGGAAAAACTTATTCAATATATGTGCCAAACTATAAAAATGGGTCTAACGCTGAACTGGAGAATGATGGATGGAAAACTGAAGAAAAGTTATCAAAGGAGTTTTCTATACAGAATGCTGATGTAGCCAAAGGGTTATCAGGCTTAGAATTTGAAGAGGCACCAGAAACAAGAAATGAATGGTTTAAGGATTTAAATAGGACAATGAGGTTTCATAAGAGTATGGTTTTTGCACAGTTGGTAAAAGTTATCTCAAATTCAGCAGAAAGAATACCAGTAAAAATAGTTATACAGAAAAAGGGTAATGAATATAGAGCTATTATTCAAGCTGGAGTATCAGATACACTAACTAAATATGCAGGAAAATCTATAGATGTAATTGATAATATGCAATTAGTATATGGAGAATTGTTAAGAAAGGATTTAATTCAAACATATAACTTAAATAGGTTTATTGATTATGATATAAAATATACATTTGATTCAAAACATGAAGAAAATCCATACACTCATTATTTGTCATTTAATAATGGAGCACTTGTGGCAACTCCAATATTGTATACTGGAGATAAAATGGAAATAGGACATTATAAGGAAGATGTTATATTTAAAACAAATATGGATTGGGTAGTAGATATCGATATGAGAAATGTTTTGCAGCAATCGTCTACCTTAATAAGTCATTTAAATAGCAAAATTTTGAGAGAACTAGACAAGAGAAAGTTTATTATAAAGTAAATAAAATATAAAGAAAATTACTAGTATATAGTATATTAGAAGCAAAATAAGAATAATTTTTTGTTTTGCTTTTGATAAAAAATAAAAGTTAATAAATAAAGGTGTGAGGTGAAAAAATTATTGTGAGAAAGGATAAAGTTAATGGATTAAATAAAAAAAAATTAATAGGGTTGCAGGGTATAAAAAAGTAGAGGTATTAATGGATATAATATTGGGGCTATTACTATTAATTCCATTAATTATATATTTAAAGTATTATGATATATCAGACGTATTAATAATAACAATACTTTTAGGAAGTGCAAGTTTTCTTTTTATTTTATCAGGAATAAGAATATTTAGGAGAAATAATATGAATAAATGAATAGACCAGCGAATAACGAGTATGTAAATAATTTTGTGTAAAGTGGTTTAAGTATCTCCTTCTTGGCAAAACAATGTGGGACACATAAGAACAATGTGGGACACATAAGTATTGTTCAGAACTAATGAATAATATCTCCCTTCAAAGGAAATACTAGTTAGGAATTAAACTTTGAAGGGAGATGTTTTATTACGACAAGGATTGCAAGGCAGAAAAAAGAAGATGCCATTTTTCATGTAATGGCAAGGAGTATAAGTGAAGTTGATTTATTTAAAGATAATGAGGATAAGCTTAACTAGTTAGCCTTAGTTAAAAAATATCAAAAGATCTATGAATTCAGAGTATATGGCTACTGCCTTATGGATAACCATCTACATCTGATAATAGATGCCAACGGAGCTGATATTTCAAGGATTATGCACAGCATAAATTTCTCCTATGCACAATATTTTAACCACAGGCACAAAAGACATGGACATCTTTTTCAGGACAGATTTAAAAGTAAAATGGTAAAAAGTGAAATGTATCTCGATGCCTTATCGGCATATGTTCACAACAACCCATGTGATATAAAGGGATATGAAAACTGTCCAGAGAAATATGAGTTTTCAAGCCTTTCAATATACCTAGGCTTAAGACATGACCCCTATGAACTTGTTGATGATGGCTTTATTATGGGCATGTTCAGCAAAAAAACTAAAAAAGCCAGAGAAAGCTATATGAAATTAGTATATAAATGTTCTGATAAGGTTTTTAAAGAGGAAGTTGAATTTTTAAATGAAGAAACAGAATACAGAAGTGAAAGAAAGATTTTAATAAGAAACATTAAAACCAAAGAAATACTGGAATTTATCGCAACAAAACTTGGAATTGAAAAAATAAAGCTACATACAAAACACTGCAGAGAAATAGTTGAAGCAAAGGCACTGGCTGTACTTTTAATGAGAAGTCTTTGCAACTTAAAATGCAGTGAAATTTGCCGTATCCTTGGAAACATAACCCAAAGCAGGGTTTCAAAGCTCAGCAGCCTTGGGGTGAAACTTTTAGATGATGAGAAATATAAAAATATTACATATGAGTTTATGGAACAGTATGCTTAATTTTTAAAAAGCCAATTAAATAATTTTATTTTAAAAAGTTAAAGAGATAAATGCTTTCATAAAGCATAAAGATTGGACAAGCATAGTGTAATTTAGCAAAAAAAGTGAATAAAGTTATATTAGATAAGGAAATTACAAAGCTCTATTTAATGAGAAATATGAAAATATTTAAAAAAATATATTTCACTATGTAATTACAGTAAGTATATGTCCCATATTTCATATGTCCCATATTTCACGGAGTAAGAAACCAGCTAAAGAGAAGAATAGACCATGGTGGAAAAATACCAAATGGAGCTGCATTCACCTATGTAGACTCTAAGGTAGAAAGCTACACATATTTTGAGGACGGAAAAGTAAAAACAATTAAGGATAGAAATGGTGTAATAACAAGCTTCACCTATGACATCCATGGAAGACTAAAAACAAAAACAGCAGGAACAATATCAGTTTCATACACCTATGATAATAACAGTAATATACTAACAACGACGGATATTACGGGAGTAACAACAAGAAGATATGATGAATTAAACAGGGTGATAGAAAAATATGTTCCTGATATTGGAAAAAGTGTATATCAATATGATATAATATCAGGTGTAGACATTGGAGAAATAGCAGAAAAGGTAACAGACCCGAAGGGGAATATATCACTAAATATATATGACAAAGTAGGAAGATTAAAGAAGGTAACAGCAGATGTAATATGACAAGGAAAATACAAAAAGAGAGGTACATCCGTAAAAGGGCGTGAAAAGAAGGAAAGAAAGGGGAGAACCCTTGATATAGGCGAGGTTTAAGCGTAATAGAGGTGTGAAAAAGGTTGTCTAAGTGGGATTGTCATTGTCAGAGGGAAAACGGATAAAACCACTTAAAAGGTTGTGGATAACCTGTGGATTATATATTAATAAAAGAAACCGTTAAAAAGCATTAAAAAACCGTTAAAATATTAAAATAGAATAATGTTAAGAATGTTAAAAAGCCGATAAACAGTGAGTTTAAAGGCTTTTTTTATTACGTAAATATTTTTAATGATAGTATTAAAAAACATCTACTACATTTTAAATTTTAATGCTTTTTTATCGAGGAACTCAAGGAACTATTTTTATAGTGTCGGGGAACTAGTTCCTCGTTAAAGATTTTTATATAAGCTATATAAGTTTTAAAGATATTAAATAAGTTTTTAAACATCATTTTAATTGGCTTATTAAATTTTAAAAGTAATTTGTTACTATTAAAAACATAAAATAAAGCAGCCTTTTACTGCACTTAATTACTTATATGTAAAATTTACATATATTAGGTTGCCTGTTTTATTGATGATGAAGGAGTTTTTTCCTTCGCAAGATCATCTTCATACTCATATAATTTCCCTTTAATAATAGCTTGCTGTTTAAAATTTAAACGTCTAAAAATATTTATCATTTCTATTTCTTCATCTGTAAATTTTGGTTCGTAAGAAATTTGTTCTTGTGATTCTCCAGTTAGAAGATAATTAATATTTATTTGTAGCAAATTTGCCACTTTCAAAACCTTATCGCAAGATGGTGAATTCTTGTCCCACTTCCTTATAGTTCCTTGTCCAAAACCAAGTTCACGCTCTATTGAAGCTAGTGTCATATTTTTGTTTTTAGCAGCATTATTTATACGTTCTACCAATGACAATATAATCCCTCCCTAAAAAAATGGTATATTTAACATTTATACTATTGACTAATGGCAAATATGCCATTATAATAAAAGTAACCTATTACAACAAATAAATTATATCATACCAATAGTAGTACTAAAACAATAATTGTAAAAAATTGCAAAGGAGGTTTTGAACATGGCAAAACCATATAAGGAGCTTACTCCATTTGGAAAGTGGGTGAAGATAAAGCTTATAGAGAAAAACATGACGGTAACAGAACTTGCTGAGAAGGTTGGAACTACAAAGCATAGAATAAGCGAGATTACAAGAGGGGTTATACCAGGGAACAGATATAAGGATTTAATAGTAGATGTGCTTGCGGATGGTGAAGAAGAAAGAAAAAAATTGAAGGCTTCCTGAAGGAGGTGGTAGGACATGGAGGAGTTGCTAAAAGAGGTACTAGTAGAGCTTAAGAAGATAAATGAATATATTGATATTCAAAAAGCTAAGACCGTAATCAATATTAATAATAGCTCTACTAGTAAACAAAATCAGAAAGAAACTTCTACTTATCAAGAAGTTTTGACAACTTTTCGTCAATACTTGCAAGAATAGTAATTTTAACTTTTTCAGCAGGACTACATTGTTTAAGGTTTGATGTTGCTAGTAATATATCAGACTCTTGGCTTTCCTCACAAATGCCAAATATGCAGTCGTATTTGTCACAAATTTCATAGTTATTACATTTTTCACGTGGCATAAAAATCACCTCCCCCCAAGGAGATTATACCACAAAGAAAGGAGCGTTAAAAAATGAAAGAAAAAAGAGCAGCTGACCATGGAGGGCAAGTCCAAAGCCAGCAGCAGAATAAAGAAGAATATTGGGAAAAAATAAAAAAAGTTCTGACAGAAGAGACCGAGAAAGCAGTGAATGTAGGTCTCAGCGATATAGAAGATATTAAGCTAGGTTAATCTTCTGAAAGAAGTTTAATCAGAGCTTGTTCACAAGTTTTCACAGAATACTTGTATGTTTTTAGTAGAGATTTTGAAATAAATTCAGTTGTAGAAAATTCAGGATTATCTTTATTTGTATCAATTATGGTAATTAACTCTTTTAAAAGCTTATGTGAATATATTTTATAGAGTTCATCAAATACACTTGAAATATCTGCTTTTTTCAAATTAAACACCTCCCATCAAGGAGATTATACCACAGTTAAAGGAGCATTAAGAGATGGTTGAAGTAGTTATTCCAACTGATAAAAAGAAGCTAAAGGCTCAGATAAAGGCTTTAGAGTATCAGATTAAAGCGGATACAAATCCAAAGGATAGGAAAATACACAAGGAAGCTCTTAGGAAACTTAAGGAAGCTTTGTAGCCGAAACAGGGGAGAAGATCCTCTGTCTACCAAGGATGACCTCTTGGTACTGAAGATGGCAGGTCAGAAAGGAAAAAAATATGGAAACATTAAAAGAGCTGAAATTAAAAATGCTCAACCTTTTAGTTGAGCAGGCGGAAGTCCTTGCAAGGATTAACGCAGAACATTTTAATGAAATGGAGCCTGAGCAGGCAAGAAAGAATGCCGTAACCATTCTTTCAATCTACCAAGAGGTAGAGATGTATCTTAATGAAATTAACCAGCTAGACTCCAATAATAGTTTAGCAGATGAGGACTAAAAATTCAACAGGCAACATAAGGAAAACCGAAACAAGGGTATGTCCCTTGTCTGCTGAGGATAACCTCTCAGCACTGATGAGGTAGGTTAAAGAAAGGAGTGAAAATAAATGGCAAGCGTTTATACAGTGGTAAATATTGTTGTGGAGGTATGTTTTGACAAAAACAAAACTAAAGAAGCTGACTATGAAGAGGAAGTTCAAAGTCAGCTAAAGGATGGAATTTCTAAATTTGGTGTACCTAATACGGTTCATATGGCAGAAGATAAAAAGCAGCTCAGAGAAGCTAATGAAAGGTTAAATAAATTAAAGCTCAGGATACGTGAGTTTTGTAGAGGGAATATCAATACCAGATAAAGATAATACATCTTTTAACTGTTCATGATAAGCAATAAAAGCACCTACAGTAAGCTGAGAAATAACTATTAATGGGTCATTCAAAATGGCTTCATTAAAATCTTCAACACTAGATAGATTTTCATATTTAGGGTTGCTTTTTAGAAAGTTTCTCATTCCAAATGAGATAGCATTTAAATTGATTTCTGGTGATGAAGAAACAGTTACTTCAAATTTTGGATTTGAATTCAGCTTTAATATGGCATCTTGAAGCTTTAATAATTCAGTTTTTGAAATAGATGAATTACAAGAAGGACAAGTAAATTTTTTTAATTTTAAAAATTCAGAAGTATCAACTGTAGATGTAGAAGAACATTCTTTACATTGAATTTTAGTAAACATGATAACACCTCCTTCCAAGAAAATTATAACACATTACAACCGAAACAGGGACAAGTTCCCTGTCTGCTGAGGATAACCTCTCAGCACTGATGAGGTAGGTTGAAAGGAGTGAAGAATATAGTACAAATAATGCTCTTATGGAATGAGAATGATCCAGAGGATAAGAAATTGGTAGACAGGCTCATGAAAGGCTTTAATAAGATGGGTAGCTGGAATGTGCAGCTACCACCAAAAGGCTCTATATACAAGCAGCTTATAGTTTATGAGGGAGAAGACCTGAAAGAAAAGAGAGGGGAATAATAAGTGTTCAAGGGTTATTGTTTTAAAAATGTAAACGGAAGATATTTACCTCCAGAAGAGTTTAATAATGCATTGGAAGCTTGGAATTTTGTAATAAACAAGAAGGATAGCTTTCCAGAGCTTAGGGTTGTAGACATAGATGATAACATTGTTATCCATACTGTAAAAGGAAAGGTAGTATTTCCAGATATCAAGGGGGCTTAAGTATGTGGGTAATTGGTCTAGCTGCAGCGGTAGTGGTAATCATTATATATCCTTGCCTAGTAGCAGCTAGTAGAGCAGATGACGAGCTAGAAAAAGAATTTAAGGGATAGAGGAGGCGAGGAGATGGCAAGCGTTGATGTAATAATAACTATACCAGTAAAGGTAAGCTTTGATATGAACAAAACGGAAAAAGCTGACCAAGGAGTACAAGTCCAAAGTCAGCTTAGAAAAGCGATTGAAAAATATGGAGTACCTAAAGAAGTAGTAATTGATAGAGCTAGGGAGAGTATTACTCCATACAACGAGAGAAAAAAGACCTATTTAGACTCTAAGTAAATTAAAGAGTACTTCTTAAATAATTCAACATCATTATCATGGGTATCATAATAAACATCAGATTTTTGATTTGTTAAAAGTTCCATAGATTTTTTAAATACATAATCAAAGGAAAATATTACAAATGGGTCTGATATAAGAATTAAATCTGCAATATAGAAGTTGTCTTTTACAGAAATTGCAAACAAGTCTATAAATACTTTTAGTTGTTCAATGTATGAAAAAGCTAACTCCTCTGCAGAAATATTATTCTTTTTAATGTAGTTATCCCCATGTTTGCAATTAACTTTGTAGTGCATACACGCAAAGTTTTTCATAAAAGTATCGTTAAGCCTTGAAGCAACATCTTTAGATGATAGTGTTGGCATTATTAACACCTCCTTCCAAGAGAATTATAACATATTACAGCCGAAACAGGGACAAGTTCCCTGTCTGCCAGAGATGATCTACTGGCACTGATGAGGCAGATTATATAGCCTAAAGGCAGGTGAGAAAAGAGTGGATTTACTTACGGTAAAAGAAGTCGCTGAACTTAAAGGATGTACAGAAAGGTATATCAGAAAGATTATTAAAGATGGTAAGCTTGAAGCCCAAGAGGACAGCGACCCTAAAAATAATATAAAGCAGTATTTAGTACCAGTTTCAGCATTGCCAGAGGAGCTGCAGAAGAAATACTATGCAAAGATTAAGTCTGATGCAGTACCAATAGTACCAGAGCTGAAAGAACCAAAGAAAACTAAGAAAAAATTAATAGAGAAAAAGGCTTTTGATGCTTTTTCAGCCAGTGAACGTGAGGAAATCACACTTTGGAGTGAAATCCTTAAGGAATGGCAGGAAGTAAGAAATAGATATAAAAGCAAAACAGAGGCTGATCCTTTGTTTGTGGCATCAATGAAGCTTAAATATCCTGATTTGAGCATAAGCGAGGATATCCTATATAGAAAATATGCAGCTTACAAGGAGGGAGATTTAGAAGGACTGCTTGATAAGCGAGGCGGTTGGAATAGAGGTAAAAGTTCAATACCGCAGGAGATTTGGGAAGGGTTTTTATATTACTACCTTGATGATCGAAAGCTTCCAGTAAGCCAATGTTATCAAATAACCCAGGAATGGATGAAAGAGTTTTACCCTGAAATGCTGGCAGATATGGCTTCAGAGAGAACCTTCAGAAGGAAGATAGAAACCATACCAAAGGCAGTTTTAAAACTTATGCGTGAAGGTGAGAAGCTTGCTTTGATGAATGTATGCCATATATTGAAAGGTTATATGATGACCTTGAAGCTAATGATGTATGGATTGCAGATAATCATACTTTAGATATTATATCAAAATATGATGGAAAAGAAACAAAACATAGGCTTCATATTACAGGTTTCCTAGATGCAAAGAGTGGTGTTTTGGTAGGTTGGAATATTACAGATAATCCTTGTTCACAATCAACCATATTTGCAATAAGGCATGGAATTATGAGGTTTGGAGTTCCTAAGATGGTGTACTTTGATAACGGTACTGAGTTCTTAACCTATGATATCGCAGGTAGAGGACACAGGACTAGAAAGAGTACCAGCATTATAGAGAGACCTCCAGCAATACTTCAAAGGCTAGGCATTGAAATGAAAAATGCATTGGTTAGAAATGCGAGAGCTAAGCCTATAGAAAGGTTTTTTCTAACCTTCAAAAACAGTATTTCAAGACTATTTGAAACATTTACTGGCGGGAACATAATGGAAAAGCCTGAGAGCTTGAAGGCTAAGCTTAAAAAGGGAATTGTACCACTTGATAGTGAAATTAGAACCCTTGTGGCAGATCTTATTGATGGGACTTACAATGTTGGTCAATATGGAGGCAGCGAAAAAAAGTTCAAGGGCATGACAAGAATTGAAGTTTGGAATGAAAGCATTCAAAATAGAGTTCTTAGAAAAGTTGTAAATGAAGAAGATTTGAATTTACTTCTTATGCGTACCACAGGTTATCAGAAAATTAAAAAGAAAGGTGTGTATGTTGAAATGTCAGGTGAGAAGATTTGGTATGCAGATGAGAATATATGGCAGCATCTTAATGAGGAGGTTTATGTAAGGTATAACCCAGAAGATATAAGTTCAGTAAGGGTTTATGACAAGGAAGATAGATTTAAATTTACACTGCCAGTTGATAAAGAGCTTATGCTTAACTTTATGGAAACAGACCAAGAAGAAATTAAGACAGCTCAATCAAGGCTTAATAGGACAAAGAAGGCGGTTAAGGATTATGCTAAGGGCTTAACTTCAGGTTTATCAGCTGAACGTAAAATTGATGCATTAGATTTGATGGTTAGAAAGGCTCATGCAGCTAAGGAGGGGGTAATTGTAACAGAACCTAAGACTGTAATGCCAATAACGGTTAATGAAGAATGTGCAGAACCATTACAAAAGGCGGTAGGTGATGACACAGTTGGAGTTGTCATTGATATTAATAGGATTAACAAAAATTCAGCAAGAAAAAAATAATATTTTAGGGGGAAGAAAAAATGTATAACGCAGAACAACAGTGGGCTTTAGACAGGTTCGAGGAACTTGTTGTAAAGGCAGGAAGTCAAAACAAAGCTTGTAGCTTAGTAGGTGTTTCAGCACCAATTATGACAAGTCTTAAGAAGGGAACTTATGCAGGAGACATAGACAAGCAGTTTCAGAAGCTTATAAGTTATTTCAAGGTTAAGGAAGAAGTATCAACTACCTACCAAGAAACAGATTATGTACCGACCTCAATATCTGAAAGTGTATATGAGTATATTAGAAATTGCCAAATTAAAGGCGGTCTTATGGCAATCAGTGGAGATGCAGGGATAGGAAAAACAAGAGCTATAAGAAAGTTTGTAAGGGATAACCCAAATGATGCAATATGGATTACTGCAAACCCTTGTTTAAATACCGTTAAACCAATATTAAAGGTACTTTCAAAGAAGTTGAATGTTATTGCAAGAACCAATGATGATATGTACGAAGGCATCCTTTCAAAGCTGAGAGATGGAATGGTAATTATATTTGATGAGGCTCAGCACCTTTCAATAAAGGTAATTGAAACCTTAAGAGGTTTCTCAGATTATTTTGCAGATAATGGCATGACCCTTGGAATTGTGTTTATAGGAAACAGCACCACAATAAACAAGTTTGGTGGAAAAGAGGATGCAGTCTTTGAACAAATAGACAATAGAACCATACAGAAGCCAATATACAAGACTAGCGATATTTCAAGGGAAGATATAAAGTTGTTATTCCCAACACTAGCTGAAAATAATATGGAAAAGGAAATAGATTTCCTTCTTGGAATAGCTCAGAGCAGACAAGCTATAAGGGGAGCAACAAACCTCTTCAGCAATGCCTACGATAACGAGAATATAACTTACGAAGGTTTGGTGGCAATGGCTAAGCATATGAAGATGAGATTATAGGAGGAAGGAAAGATGGTTAAAGGTTTTAAAATACTGGTTGCTTTTATAGTGGGTATATTTTCAGGAATGTTTTTATTTATGGGAGTCAATGTATTTATGCAGAGAGATGGCTCTTTTGGAGGAGAAATTTTAATACTGCCTCTCTTCATAATGCTTATAGCCATTGGATACTGGATAGCACAGGAAACACAAGTTAATAGATATCAGATGGGGAAGCAGGAAGGCTTGAGGATAGGTAAAGATAAAGGTTACTTGATGGGAGTTAGGGATTTAACTGAAGCTTTAAAGTATATAAAACAATAACAGCATAGGAGCAGCAGCTCCTTTTGCCTTAATGCAGCCATAAGCAGGTCACAAGCCCTGGTAAATGCAGAGTGAGGTAAATAAGGAAGGTGGTTATATCATGAACAAAGAAGAATGGTTACAGGTTGAAAATGCTCTACAAAGTTTATATACGCAAGTAGTGCTGAATGTTGATGGATACAAAATAAATTTACATTTAGAAAGAATGAATACTTTTAAAAATGTTATCTCAGTTTACGTAAATGGAGAGTTCAAAGGTAAGTGGTTATTGGAAGAGTGTGAAGAACGTAGAAGATTTTTTAGAAAAAGGGAAAAATCTCTTATTTCAGCTAAAGATAGAAAAGCTCTAAATAAGTTGCCTAAAAAAGAAAGGAAAGAATTTGAAGAAGACTATGGTGGCAAGTATTCTTGGTATGAACCTTGGTGGACTTCATTTAGTTCATTAAAAAGACATCTTATAAAAGAGAATGAAAGCATTGAACTTATAGAGATTAGATAGTGGTAAGCCAATTACCACATACCTTAATGCAGCCATGGAAGGTCACAAGCCCTTGTAAATGCAGAGTGAGATAAAAGAGAGGAGATGGTATTGTGTTAAAGCACAAGAAATTAACAAGTAAAAATGGAATAACCATACCAAAGGACTTAAGAGAAGATGTTGGTCTTGATGCCGGTATGGCGGTTGATATTGAAAGTAGAAATGGAGAAATAGTAATTAAGAAGCACACTCCAATATGTAAGTTCTGTAAAAGTATACAAGGAGTAAAAAATATTATGGGAATTGAAATATGTCCAGAGTGTGCTGGAAAACTTTTAAAGGCGGTGGAGGAGAAGTATGGTGCTTAAAGAAATTGTTGAAAAAGCGGATAGGCTCGCAGAAATAAAGAAAAGCATAGAAAAGCTTAATGCTGAGAAAAGTGAAATTGAAGGATTTTTCTTAAAGTTAAGTGATGAAGATTTGAGAAATACAAAGTTTAAGTCTGTAACTTATAGGGGGACAGGTTCAAATAAAGTTATTGCTACGATGGCAGAATCTTTAAAGATGGTGTATCCTACATACTTAAAAGCTATATTTGGTGAAGCTTATAAGGATGTAGTAACAGAGGAAATAAAGTACAAGCTATCAGCTCCAGCTACAAGAATGCTTACAGGATTATGGCTCAATAATTATACAAGGCTTACAGTAGCAGAAGTTATTGCTCAGTTACCTGTTGATGATATTACAAAAAAGGCAATTGCTAAAAAGGTTAGAGGAATTAAGTATGATACGGATAAAAAGAACCTTATAGCAATTGCAGGGTTTGATGAAAAGACAGCGGAAGAATATGCTTATTTTATATCAGAGGCAGCTATATGGGAAAACTTTATGAGGCTTATGCAAGCCAATAAAAAGGCTACTGATAAAGATATTGCTGAAGCTTTAGAGCTTATAAATGGTGCAGTAGTAGTTGAAGAAACACCTAAAATAACGATAGAAGTAGGTGAAGAATGATATCTACTAATTTTTAAAAAATAAGGTAGGGGAGGGACTTTGATGTCAAAGGCTATATCAAAAGAGCAGATTAAAAGAATTTATGCACTTGGAAGTGCTATTGGAATATTAAAATCAGGTGATAAGGATGATGAGCTTCACTGTTTGGTATATTCAATAACTAAAAAAGACTCCATCAAATCTTTAACTGAAGCTGAGTTTAGGAAGGTTGAGAAGGCACTTATGGAAAAGATGAAGATATACCGAGACAACAAAGCTCCTAAACCTAAAGAAAAGGTAAAAGATGAAACTGTTGCAGGTATGATGACAAAAGCACAACAAACAAAGGCATGGAAGCTTATATATGAGCTTATAGAACTTGACTCAAGAGGAAGCAGTGCCACAGCAGGAGAAAGAATGGTAGGAGCAATTAAAAAAATACTTAACATTCAAGCAGATGTTAAAAAGCCGTTTGTATGGATTAGCTTTGAACAGGGAAGTTTCCTTATAGAGCAGCTTAAAAGATATGTAGCATCCGCTGAGTGTAAAGTTAAGAAGGTGAGGGATAATTGCTAGATGGTATAGAAATAAACGATTTACCACCTAATCAAAAAGACATTGCAGAACTTATAGGATTTGAAAATTACAAAAAATTAGTATGTAATTTTGGTGGCAATAATGTGTATATACAAAAGGAAGATACTTTAACAAAAAATGTAAGAAACAAAAAAATAGTTGAGATGTTTAATGGCAATAATTACTTGGAATTATCAAAGAAATTTAATCTTACGGAAAGAGCTATAAGAACAATAATTACAGAAGAATTAGCTGTAAAGGAAGGAGAACAGATAACTCTATTTGAAATAGAGTGACAAGTTATTGAAAAAATTTTTTGAAGTGCTTCATTTTTCAATATTTAAATAAAAAGGTATAGTTATCCTATAGAAAACAGGAAAACTATACCTTTTTATTTATATTATGGGGAGAGTGGGTCATGGAGGGATTATTAAAAGAAGGATTATCTCTTATAGTTCCAACTGTAGTGGGGATTATAGGATACTTTTTAAAGCGAACAATAGCTAAAGCAGATGAATGTGAAAAGCAGATTGAATATATAAAAGAAAATTATGCAACACAAGCTTCTGTTGAAAGACTAGAAAAAAATATTAAAGAGGAATCAACGAAGTTTCAAAATGAAATTAGAGAAAAGCTTGATGATGTTTCATCAGACCTTAAAGATGTTCAAATTAATTACATTCATAAAAATGACTTTTTCAAAGAAATGGCTAAAATTGATAACAAGATTGAGAGAATTTTAGACCTGATTATAGAGAGGGGGAAATAACAGGTGGATAATAAGACAGAGATTAAAAGGCGAATTGAAGCTGGAGAGTTTGCTGATAACAACGGTAGGATTATAAGAACCATAAATGTATTAAAAGGTAAATGGATTAAATTAAGCATAGCTCAGAGTGCGTTATCTGAAATAGATGAAGGTGAGTTTGAGCAATCGCTTATTTACTTAGAAAGAGCTGAATACATCAAAGTAAGGAATATTGCTACAAAGAGATGTGTCGAAGTGGATAGTGCTGATTATGATGCCTGCGAAGTAACTCTTACTAAGAAGGGAATTGATTTAGCTTTATACTACATTAATGATCCAGCGGTGAAGGTGTAAGTATGGGTAAAAACAAAAGAAACCGCAAGCATTCAAAAATTGATAAACTACCCACTAATCTTAAAGATACAGTTGAACAAATGATGCAGACCAATTTTACCTATGCTGAAATAGCTGATTATATTAAAAGCCATGGCTTTGATATTTCAGTAACTTCAGTATGGAGGCACGCCACAAATTTAAATGCAACAGTAGAAACATTAAGAATGGCTCAAGAAAACTTTAGAGTCATAATGGAAGAAATAAGCAGATATCCACAGCTGGATACTACAGAGGGTATTATAAGGCTTTTATCTCACCATGTAATTGAAGCAATACAAAACACAAAGGAAGAGCAATGGAAGGACATAGACCCTCTAAAACTTATTAGAGAGGCAAGCAGCTTAGTAAGAGCAGCTTCATATAAAAGTCATACAGATATTAAGAATAAGGAAATCTTTGATACAGGTCTTGAGTCAGTTAAGGTTCTTGTATTTGAATCTATGGCAAAGGAACGTCCAGAACTTTATCGTGAGGTTAGTAAGTTCCTAGATTCCAAGCGTACGGAAGGAGTGTAATAGGTGAAATTATATGTATTACACGTCCAAAGTATGAAGGAAGAGGATGTATTAAAATGCTTGTTAAATAGAGGTTTTAGAGCATATGTACCAAAGGAAATAAGACTTGAAAGGCGAGGCGGTACATGGCATCAAGTAGAGAGAATTATAATTACTGGTTATGTTTTTATTGAGGTAGAGCTTACAGCAGAAAATTATTACTCAGTAAAAGCCATACCAGGTATTATTAGATTTTTAGGTGCAGAAGAACCTGAAGCTTTAAAGGAAAATGAAGAAACATACATCAGATGGCTTTCAAATGATGGAAAGGCACTTTTACCTTCTGATATTCAGATACAGGAAGATAATAAGGTTGTAGTAATATCAGGAGCATTAAAAGGTCATGAAGGAAGAATTATTTCAGTAGATAAAAGACAGAAAAGGGCTACTATTGGTTTTGAACTTATGGGGCAGTGGAAAGAAATAGTCCTTTCAGTAAATGTAATAAAAAAGCTATAAACTGTTATGTTAAGCCATTGGCTTTAACATATATTTAATACATTTTTAGTTCCCCCTCAAAGTGTATCGGAAGAGATGGGGTTGATACGTCCCCCATCTTAACTGATATGCCACATAAAGAATAAACCAATCGGATAGTTTTTAATTATCTGAGTGGCGTAGCATGCCCTTTTGAGGGTGTTTTTTATTGGGGATATTTTTGCAGAAGATTGGGAGGAATAAAAAAATCATGGATAAAGAAATAAAGGTAGGTGTGATGGTAAGCTATAAACATACACCGTCTATGCAGATAAGAAAAGGTAAAGTAATTGCATTAGCCAAAATAATCGACTGTAAAACTAAAATGTTTGTTGGTAAAACAATTGCCTATGTTGAATATGACAGAGGCAGTATTCCAGATGAAATATTTATCGAAGATGTGACATTAATATAGTTAATCAAAAGATATATCTACATTATATTTTTATATGTGTTTAAATTCGTTTTAAAGGCATTAAAGAACGTTTAAAATATCAAAGTAATATGTTTGTATATCTTAGCTTTAAAATCAAAATAAGGCGATTTTAGAGCGTTTTATTTTTAGGGGTGGAGGTGAGGAAATTGAACAAAATAAAAAAGCAAAGTATAGCAATGTTAAATGAGGCTTTAAATGCAGCCAAGGAAAAAGCTGAAGAAGTTTCTAATACTGACTTGGATGAGCTTAGATACCTTACAGAAAAGCATTTAACTATAGACAATAATCCCTATAGAGTTAAGCTCCTGAATGAATACAGAAAAGGAGCAAAGCTTACAGGTGCAGATGGAATAAGAAGAAAACTTGGAGCTTTTGACTTAGCTTATTTTGGCAGAGCTTATCTTTCACATTATTTTAATAAGCCTTCACCAGAGTTCCATAAAGAGCTTGATAAGATATGGGAGGAAGGTGTACTAAAGGGAATAATACCTGATAGTGCTAAAAACGCAAAGATCATAAACAGAAAACAGGGGTGTAAAAGGGCTGTAGCTGCACCCCGTGGACACGCAAAGTCCACTAATCTTACATTCAAAGATAACCTTCATGCTGTACTGTATGAGTACAAACACTATATTGTTATTATCTCAGATACCTTTGACCAGGCAGCGGGTTTTCTTCAGGCTATAAAAGAAGAGCTTGAGGAGAATGAGGCTATCATTGAGGATTTTGGAAGCCTGGTAGGAAGACTATGGCGTGAAGATGTTATACTTACTAAAACAAAGATAAAAGTACAAGCTAAAGGTTCAGGGCAAAAGATGAGAGGTCTTAAGCACAAGCAGTGGAGACCTGATTTAATTGTCCTTGATGATATAGAAAATGATGAGCTTGTTAGAACGGTGGAGCAACGTCAGAAACTTGAAAACTGGTATTATAAAGCAGTTTCAAAGTGTGGAGATGGCTACACTGATTTTGTTTATATCGGAACAATGCTGCACTATGATGGACTTCTAGCAAAAGTAATGAAAAACCCTGATTATAAGAGCATTAAATATAAGGCAGTATTAAGCTTTTCATCCTCTCCATTATGGCAAAGGTGGGAGGAAATATTTACAGACCTTGATAATGAGCAGAGGGATGTGGATGCATTAAAATTTTTTAATGACCATAAAGAGGAAATGCTGCAAGGTACTCAGGTTTTATGGGAAGACAAGCTTTCTTACTATGATCTTATGAAAATGAGAGTTTCTGAAGGAGAAGCCTCATTCAACTCTGAAGAGCAGAATGAACCAATAAATCCTGATGACTGTTTATTTAATGAGGAATGGTTTGATTATTTTAATCCTCATGAGATGGACTTTTCAGCAAAGAATTTTAAGTTTTATGGATTTGTTGACCCATCACTTGGAAAGTCCAAGAACTCGGACTTTTCAGCTATTATTACAATGGCTCTGGATACGGATACTGGTTATATGTATGTAGTTGATGCAGATGTTGAGAGAAGGCATCCTGATACTATAATCAATGACATTATTCAAAAGGCTATATGGCTCAGCAAAACCTTTGAGAAAAACTATTATAAGTTTGGTGCTGAAACTAACCAGTTTCAGTGGTTTTTAAAAGAGCAGCTGGCAAAGGAAAGTGCTAGAAGGAGAGTGTATTTACCCATTGAGGAAGTAAGACAAACCTCTGATAAGGTTATGAGAATTCAAACATTACAGCCTGACATAAAAAATAAATATATCAAATTTAATAAGCAGCATAAGAGGCTTTTAGAACAATTAAAATATTTCCCTATGGCAGATCATGATGACGCACCAGATGCGTTGGAAGGCTGTAGGTCACTTGCAGCTTCACCTAAGAAACGTATGATTATTAAAAAACGCAGGGGGCTTGGAATATGAGGTTAGAAGATATTAAACCAATTACGATAGAACTTCCAGACGATACACCAGTAAATTCTCTACTCATAGAATATTGTATTAATGCCTATGAAAAGGAGTTTAAAAGGTTTGAGACCTTAAGCAGATATTACTTAAGCGGTAACGATATTAGAAACAGGGTGCTTGCAGATGACAGTTTACCCAATAATAAGCTGGTACATTCCTTTGCTAAGTACATTTCAAATATTGCTACAGCTTATTTTATGGGACGTGGTGTAAAATATGAAACCGAGGATAAGGAGTACAAGGATACTATTGACGAAATACTCTCCGATAACTATAGTGACTCAAGAAACTTTGAGGAAGCTAAAGAGATGAGTATCAATGGTGTTTCCTATGAACTTTTATATATCAATGAAGAAGGAAAGTTCAAAACTCAATACTTTAAGGCAGATGAAATAATCCCTATCTATGCAAGCAGTATAGGTAAATTTTTAATTATGGCTATAAGGTTATACAGTGAAAACCGTATAGATGGTACTGTTAATAAATATGCCGAAGTTTACACAAATAAAGAAATTATTACCTTCAGGCTTGCTAAAAAAGGCAGCAATGAAGTGTGGGAAGAGATAGCAAGAAGATCTCACCTGATGAGTGATGTTCCAATAATTATCCGCAGAAACAATGAAGAAAGAAAAGGTGACTTTGAAGATGTTAAGAGCCTTATTGATGCCTATGATCGTGCTCAGTCTGATACAATGAATGACTTGGATTATTTTACTGATGCATACCTTACTGTTTTTGGTGTAGATGATATTGTAGAAGAGGAAGAGTCTAATGATGGTACTGTGAGGCAAAAGCAGACTAAAGGCATGAAGCAGAGAAGGACATTATATTTTCCTGAAGGCGGAGATGCCAAGTTTTTAATTAAGGACATTAATGATACAGCCACCGAAAACTTTAAAAATAGAATATACAAGGACATATTCTTTTTGTCCCAAGTTCCAAACCTTACTGATGAAACCTTTAGTGGTAATCTTTCAGGGGTTGCCATAAAGTACAAACTCTTTGGTATTGAGGAACTGTCAGCTGAGAAGGAGAAATACTGGAAATCAGCTGAACGCAAGAAGCTTAAGCTAATGACAGAGTACATCAATACTTTAAAGGGGACAAAGTATGATTGGAAAAGTGTTAAGGTAACATTTGACAGGTCACAAATTGCTAACTTATTTGAGATTTCTCAAATGATGAATAATCTAAGGGACATACTATCTCAAAAGACCATAATTGAGCTATTTCCAGAGGTTGAAGATGCCCAGGAAGAATTGGACAGGTTCAATGAGGAAAGAGCTAAATCAGAAAATAACGGTACACCGCCAGAGGTGGTGTATTAATGAATGGCTAAGAGCAATAGTGAGTATTGGTTGGACAGGGGTGTCCAAAACATTAAAAAGGCTGATAGATATGCATTAAGACAGGCTGACTTAATAACTAGGTGGTTTAAGAGGGCTACCAAGAAGATGACTGATAAAATAAATGAGTTTTATCAAAAGTATGCTGAAGATAATGTTATAACCATTAAAGAGGCAAAGGCAGCTCTTAACGATCCAAAGCTATTAGATAGAACCATAGAAGACTATTATGCCCTTGTAGAAAAGTATATGGACGATCCTGAAACTAAAGCCTTGCTTGATAAATTAAACTATGCAAGAAGTATAAGCAGAGAAGAATTTTTAAAGCTACAGCTGAATACTATTTTATCAGAGCTTTATTTTAAGTATGATGAAATAACAACAGATACTTTAACAAAGGCTTTTGAAGAAACATACTACAAAGAAATATTTGATTATCAGCAGTTTACAGGTGTTGGTTCAAGTTTTCAAAGAATAAGCACTCATCAAATACTTGCAGCAGTCAGTACCAATTGGAGCGGAAAAAATTACTCCGAGAGGATATGGGATAATCAAAGAGCTTCACTTGCTAGGCGAGTTAATAGAATTATTACCACTGGAATGATTACAGGTCGTTCAGCTAAAGAAATGAGACAAGACCTTGAAAAGGAAATGAATACAAGTACCTATAATGCTAGAAGGCTTATCCGTACAGAGTGCAACTATGTTACTGGACAAGCAAGACTTAGGGCATATAATGAGAATGGGACAAAGCAGTATCAATTTTTGGCAGTGCTTGACCTTAGAACCTCTGAAATATGCAGGAGCCTTGATTTAAAAGTATTTGATGTGGACAAAGCTAAGGTTGGAGTAAACATGAACCCTATGCATCCACATTGCCGTTCCACCACAGTTCCTTATATTCCTGATGAGGAATTTGACGAAGATGAAACAAGAGTTGCAAGGGGACATGATGGAGAGGTTTATAAAGTACCTGCTAATATGAAATATGAGGACTGGTATAAGAAGTATGTCAAGGGTAATCCAGAAGCAGAACTTCAGGAAACAATGCTTAAGCATATTTATGGAGATAATGCTCAATTTAAGAAGTACAAGGACTTGTTAGGAAAAGAAATGCCTAAGTCTCTTGAAGATTTCCAAAAATTGAAATATACTGATAGTGATGGATGGAAAGACTTAAAGGAGTTTGCGAAGTATAAAAGAAAATATCCTGAAAGCGACAGGGCATATTATGATATAAACAAGGAAATTCAAGTATTAAGAGAAAAGGGACTTGTTGATAAAAGAATAGGAATTGCAATAAAGCCTAAGCCAGTTAAAATAGAGGGATATGATAAACACGCACTTGATAGAATGATTGAGCGTAATTTTGGTACTGAAGATTCAGCGGATTATATAAAAAATTCTATTGTAGCCTTCTCTCAATTTAAGGGAACCAGGACTACATTTTATTCAAATAAGGGCGTTGCAACTATATTAAATTCCAATAAAAATATGATTACTGGATGGAGCAAAGCTGATTTTGATGAAGGATCAGATTTAATCATGGAGGTGGTAAATAAATATGTCAGAAAATAATTTAATTAAGTGCAAGCTATTAAAAAAGGAAATAGCTGCAGGTTTATGCCAAGATATTTTTAGTGTTTCCTGTAAGCTCATAAAGAGGGAAGCAGTAAAAGAAATAGATGGGTACACTCAGGAACAAATAGAAAAAGCTTGTGAAAGCTGTCCATATACAGATTAGATTAAAGCTCCATTTAGGGGCTTTTTATATTGCATTAAAATTTGTTTAAAACACCTTTAAAAGGGTGTTTTTTATATTACCAAAATTTAAGGAGGATACGAAGATGGATGGTAAAGAAACAACTGTAACTACAGGAACTGAAACGAAAACTGATACAACTCAAAAACCAGAGGTAGAAACAAAGCCTGCTGAAACAACTACAGAAACAACAAAGACTTTTACTGTAGCTGATATTGAGAAAATGAAAAAGGAATGGGCAAAGGAAGCTAAGAAGCAGGCTGATGAAGCAGCTAAGAAAGCTGAAGAACTTGCAAAGCTTTCAGAGGATGAGAAAAAGCAAAAGCTTTTAGAAGAGGCTAATGCAAGAGCAGCTGAACTGGAACAGAAAATCAAACAGCAGGAGCTTGCGAATTTCACCAGAACAAAGCTTGCTGAGCTTGAAGTGCCTGAAGCTGCTTCAAAGTTTATAACAGGTGAAGATGAAGAGGCTATTACTAAAAACGCAAAGGAATTTAAGGAATTGCTTTCAAAGCTAGTTCAGGAAGGCGTTGATAAGAGATTTAAGGATAATGGTTACACTCCACAAGGTGGAAACGGAAACCAAACAGTACAAACTGGAACTTTTGAGGATGCTGTGGCATCTGCATTAGGATTATTTAAATAATAGGAGGATGATGGTATATGCCAGTTACATTAGCACAAGCACAAAAACTAACACAGAATAAGCTCACAGCTCAAATCATTAATGAGTTTAGAAAAGATGGACTTTTTGAAATGATGATCTTTGATGATTGTGTAGCATTAAATGGTGGCTCAACTTTATCTTATGTTTATAACAGGTTAAAGACATTGCCAACAGCTGATTTTAGAGCAATTAATAGTGAGTATGTTGCACAAGAGTCAGATACTGAACAGTTTACAGTAAACCTTAAGGTATTTGGTGGGTCTTTCAAGATTGACAGAGTTATTCAGAATGATGTTAAAGGGATTACTAACCAAGTGTCCTTTCAATTACAACAGAAAATAGAAGCAACAAAGGCTCTATTTGCAGATGCCTTTATAAATGGTGATAGTGGTACAAATGCCAATGCTTTTGATGGAATTGACAAGGCAGTAACAGGAAGCTCTACAGAGAAGAATACAGTTAATCCGATAGATCTTTCTAGTTCTGCCAATATAACTGCAAATGCAAATGCCTTCATGGACGCACTTGATGATATGCTTGCAGATATGAACGGAACACCAGATGCTCTTTTTATGAATAGAAAGCTACTTGCCATTATGAATGGTATTGCAAGAAGAAGCGGATACTTTTCAACCAGTGATGTAGATGCATTTGGAAGACCAGTTACAAAATATGCAGGTATTCCTTTACTTGCTTTAGGGGATAAGCCTGGTACTTCTAATCCTATAATAGGAATAGACCCTACAGACAAGACCACAAGCATTTATGGGGTTAGATTTGCACTTGATAATGTTCATGCGGTTACACCACAGGGAAGTGATGTAATAAAAACATATCTCCCAGACTTTAATCAACCAGGAGCAGTTAAAACTGGAGAAGTTGAAATGGTAGCAGCCATTGCAGTTAAAGCTACAAGAGGTATTGCTGCACTTAGAAAAATAAAAGTAGGATAGGAGCTGATTTAGATGGCGGTTATTAAAGCACCTAACAGTAAATATAACGGCATAAGTGCAGGGGTGCAGTTCAGAGAAGGAACTGCACAAACTGACAATGAAAGGGCTATAGAGTGGTTCAGAGAAAAGGGTTATGAGGTTATAGAAGAGCAGCCTTCTCCTGATGAGCCGCTTACAGAGGCTGAGTTAAAGAAAAAGTCAGTAGAGAAGCTTAAGGAAATTTGCGAAGAAAAGGGAATTGTTATTCCTGAAGGTGCAAAGAAGGATGAAGTAATTGCACTAATATTAAAGGGCATTAATCAAGAAACTGGTGAGTAATATGGATGTACTAAGAAACAGGGTAATTGAAAAAGTTAGTACAAAACTCCCTGAACTGTCTGCAAATGATATAGGTGATCTTGTATCAAGAGCAGAGGAATATTTTACTTCCAAAACAAAGCGAAGGGAAGTGCCTGAGAAAGCCTTTTGGCTTTGGGTTGACTTATCCTTAGCAATTCATAAGAGCTCATTAAATGAAGGTGAAGCAGTGGTATCCTCAATAAAAAGAGGGGATACCACTATTTCCTATGAAGCATCCGCTAAAACAGGATTAAGTTATTTTGATGAACAAATAAAAAGGTTTATGGTGGTGGTTTCAAGATGAATGAAAGACAGGCTATTGAAAGCACTTATTTTGATAAATGTAAAATCTTCAGGAAAGATAATAGTTTTAAAGACCCAAAGACCAAACAGACCAAGCAGTCTGAGATTGTCATAGCTGAAGATGTTAAATGTGCTTTGTCACGAAACAGTGGCAGAGAAACAAGCTTCGGCTCATCTCATGGAGAAGTTAAGGGCAGTTATACTTTGTTTTGTGCTCCTGAGATAGATATCATACCAGGGGACAAGATAGAAGTTATTACTTCTGTAGGACAATCCTTTACACTTTGGGCAGGTAAGCCTTTTAAATATATTTCTCATGCAGAAATACCAATGTCTGAGGATGAGAGAACATGATAAAGATTGATACCAAGGGTTTAAAACAGCTTAAAAATAATCTTGAGGAAGCCAAAGCCTATGCAGAGGAACTTGCTAAGGAAGAAGTCAATAGAATTACAGACAGGCACCTTGCAAGGGTAGTAAAAAATACTCCTGCAGGGGATAGCCCTGACTCTCCTACATTGAAAAATACATGGGATAGGAGTGGAGTAATAACTACTGCAGATGGAGTATCAGCGGAGGTCTTTAATCCTACAGATTATGCAAGCTACTTTGAATTTGGACACAGACAAAAGCCAGGCAGATTTGTATTTATAGAATTGACTCCTGGTGCAGAGAAGTATGGACAAAGAGCAAGAGAAATAACAAAGGGCAAACACGCTGGTAAATGGGGAATATTTATAAAGCTTAAAAGTCCTTTTGTTAAGGGAAGGTTTGTACTTACAGACAGTGAAGCAAAAGCTAATAAGGAGCTTGAAGCAGCAGCTAAGAGAATTTCAAAGAAGATACAGGAGGCTTTAAAGTAAATGGATATATTAAATTCAATTCTTGCAGGGGTTTCTAATGGTTTATACAAGCTTTATCCTGAGCTTGATATATTTTCAGAGTTTGTACCTGAAGAGCTTCCTGATCGTTGCTTTTTAATTGGGTTTGCAGGAGAGCCGATAATAAACAAGCATTTAGGAGAAAGGTACAAAATCACAGGTAAAATTGATATTGCTTATTTTGTGCCTAAAAAGGCTAAGGAGCTAAATGAAGAGTTTAATAAGGTATTTTGCAACCTAGCTTTTGAACTGCAGAATGTTGAGTATGAAGGCATAAGGATAAGGCTATTTAGTCATGAAAGACAAGTAGTTGATGAGGTGCTTCACGATATATGCAGCTTTGAAAGCTTTGTAGTTAAGGTTGATAATTCACCTATGATTAACAATATTTCAGTTAATAAGGAGGGCGTTGAATAATGGATGAGCCTAAATTCAAAGGGAAAGAATTAATTCGTGCTTCAAAGGGTACGGATAAGGACATACTTACAGTTTTATTAGAACCTGACAAGCTTTATACAGAGAAGGAAGTACAAAAGCTTGTAAAGGACTTTACAAAGATGGAGGTGAAGTAGTATGGCTGGTGGAAATTGGACAGCACAAAACAAAATACTGCCTGGAGTTTATACAAACTTTAAAGGAAAAGGAGCAAAGCCATCTTCAGGAGGCACAAGAGGAATTGTTGGACTACCAATAACTCTTCCATGGCTGCCTGCAGGTGAACTTATAGAAGTATACCCAGAGGATGCAGCTTCATATATAGCTGATTATGGTGATTATGCACTAACACTACAGGAAACAATGAAGAATGCTTCAAAAGTGCTTTTGTACAGGCTTAATAGTGGTACAAAGGCAACTGCTCAGCTTGGTAATTTAAAATGTACTGCAAAATATACTGGAACCTTTGGTAATAGATTAAAGGTTTCTATTGAAAATGTACTAGGAGAAACAGGCAAGTTTTATGTGGTTACATGGCTTGATACTGAAGAACTAGAAAGACAAAAGGTAAGCAATTCGAGTGAACTTAAGGGCAATGATTGGATTGACTTTACAAGTTCAGGAGATGGATCATTGGTTATCAATGCGGGTGTAGCACTCATTAATGGAGCTGATGGTATTGTTACAAACAGCAACTATGTAAGCTTTTTAAGTGCTATGGAAACCCAAGAATTTAATGCAGTTGCTTGTACTACAGATGCCGTTGATATTAAGAATTTATTTATAGCTTTTGCTAACAGGTTAAGAAATGATGAAGGCAGATATATACAAGTTGTTGTGCCTGATACCTCGGCAGGTGACTTTGAAGGAGTAATATCTGTAAAGAATGGAGTTTATCTAGAAGGTGGAGTTCATGTAGACAAGGTCAAAGCTACTGCATATATAGCAGGAGCTACAGCTGCAACACCGCTTACTGAAAGCTTAACAAATGCACCATATAAAGGTGCTGTTGATGTTGATGAGAGATATACACTATCGCAACAGGAGCAATTAGCAAAGACTGGTCAAATGGTATTTATACCTACATCAGTAGGAAGTAATAAAGTAGTAATTCAGAAGGACATAAATTCTCTTGTTACCTTTACTGATAAGAAACCTTACTCTTTCAGTAAAAACAAGATTATAAGAATTTTGGACAGCATTGGAACTGAAATCTTCACAAGAGGTACATTGAGCTTTATAGGTAAAACTCAAAATAACAAGGAAGGTAGAGATTTATTCAAAGCTGAGATATTGACATATTTTAGAACCTTACAGGCTCAAGGGGTAATAAGAGATGTTGTTCCAGAAGATATAACCGTAAATCAAGGAACATTAATTGACTCAATAGTGGTTGATTATGTGGTTCGTCCAGTAGATACAATGGACGTAATCTATAACACTATTGTAGTTGAAGGATAGGAGGGATTTAAATGGCTGAATTTTATGGTTCAGACTCAATATCCAGTAAAACTGGTAAAGCATTTATTACAATGAATGGACAAAACCATGAGTTATTTTATGCAAAGAAAATAGAGGCTACTCTTACCAAGAATAAAGAGGAAGTAAGAACTTTAGGAAGCCGAATGGTTGGACATAAAACTACTTCTATACAAGGAGAAGGAACTCTTACCATTGCTGAAATTACAAGTATGTTTAAAGAGACATTCCTGAAATATATAAATGAGGGCATTGATGTTTATTTTAATCTTCAGGTAACTAATGAAGATCCATCTACAACTTATGGAAGAGAAACAAAGGTCTTGACTCATTGTAATTTTGATGAAATCTTAATTGCAAGCCTTGATAGTGATGATGGAATATTAGAGCAGGAACTACCATTCACCTTTGAGGGTGTAGAAATACTTGAAAAATTTAAATAATAGGAGGAATAACAAATGTCATTAAGTGCATTTTTAAAGCAAAATTCAGTTACACCAGAAAATAAGAAGGTTGCTATAAGTAAGAGGTTCGTTGAGAACGGAAAGCCTATAGAGTGGGAAATAAAGGCTGTTTCAGAAGATATCAACAGCAAAATAAGAAATTCATGTACTACTACTTCTACCTTTAAGGGTAGACAAACCACTAATTTCAACAGAAATCTTTATCTGCAGAGGCTATGTGCTGCAGCTGTAGTTTATCCTGATTTAAAGGATGCAGAGCTTCAGAAAAGTTATGGGGTTGTAGGAGATGCAGAGCTTTTAGCAGAAATGCTCCTACCAGGAGAGTTTGGTTATCTGCTTGAAGTTGTCCAAGAGATGAACGGATATGATGCAGACCGTTTTGAGGAGTACAAGGAAGAAGCAAAAAACTCCTAAAGGAAGGTGATGCCGAAACCGTCTATGGATTTTATATCTTTGACGATAAGGGTCGCTTTCCTCATGAATGGATTGATCTACCGCTGAAAGAAAAAGCGGTTATTTTTGCCTATATTGATGAAAAGATAAGGCAGGAAAAGATACAACAGGCTAGGGCAAGAAATAGAAGAAAGAGGAGGTGAAGAGGTGTGTCAGCTATATCAAGTACACTGAAGCTTATAGATAGGTTTACAAGCCCTATTGAAAAAAGTATTGATGCTATTGATAGGATGATTGATGCTTTAGAAATGGCTAATAGCGAAGGTATGAACTCTGATTTGAGCAGTGCCTTTGATTTAGCAAGAAGCAGTATCAACAGTGCAGATGCAGCATTAAGTGAAATCACTCGTGACCTTCAAGGCATAGGAGTTGAAGCACCTCAGAACCTTTCCAATGGCTTTGAGGTGTTAAGGTCTAGTATTAATACCTCAAATATGTCACTGGATAAAATAAACCAAGTCCTTAATAGAATTCTTGATAGAATGGGAGGCAGTGAACCTCAAAATCTCGCAAATAACTTTGAAGAATTAAAAGATAGTGTTGCTGATTCAAGCCAAGCTTTAGAGGAGATGAGCCTTGATTTAAATAGGATTGAGGATAATGAACCTCATAACCTTACAAGTGGTATTGAAGAGCTTGAGGGCAGTATAAATTCTTCAAATGATGCCTTGGATAAAATGAACAGGGAGCTTGATAAAATTGATGGAGACGAGCCTCAAAACCTTGGTGATGATTTTGAAAAGCTAGAGGATAGTGTTAATTCTTCAAATGATGCACTAAAGAAAACTAAAAAAAGACTTGATGATATTGATGAAGACAAGCCTAAAAGAATGTCAGGTGGTTTTGGCGGTTTAAGCAAAGCCATAATCGTTGCTAATCAAGGGCTTGAATTAATGCAAAGAACATGGAACACTATTGAAAGCCTGATGAGCAAAGCAGATGAAAGAACCAATGCAGATGCCAGACTTAATTTAATAAATGATGGACTTAGGACTCAAGAGCAGCTGGAAGCTCAGGTGCTAAAGGTTGCAAATGATACTCGCTCAAGTTATGCAGATACAGCCACTTTAATTGCTACAATGGGAAGACAGGACTTCTTTAAAGGCAACAATGATTTAGCTTTACAATTTGCTGAAACTTTAAATAAAGGTTTTGTAGTTTCAGGTGCAAGTGCAGATGAAGCAAAGTTCTCAATAAGGCAGTTATCTCAAGGTCTTGCTTCAGGAGTATTAAGAGGAGATGAATTTAACTCTGTAATGGAAAATGCCTCTGTACTCGCTGAAATGATGGCTAAAGAGTTTGGAGTTTCCAAGGGAGAACTAAGGGCTATGGCTGAAGAGGGAAAGCTTACTGCAGATGCTGTTGTCACAGCAATCATGAACCAAAGTAAAGCCATAGATACTGAATTTAATAAAATGCCTATGACCTTTGCACAAGGTATGACAATCATAGGAAACCAAGCAAGTGAGCTTATGGATGACTTATCTCAGCCAGGTGCAGCTTTAAATACTGTTATTTTAAAGGTACAGGAGCTTATAGCTTGGCTTAATACCGTAGATGGTCAAGCCTTTGTAAACGGCTTAGGAATAGGAATAGGCTTTGTTATAGATGGTTTGATTTTTCTTCTTGGAGTGGCAACAGATATATATAATTTTTTCTCAAATAACTGGTCACTTATAGCTCCTATCTTTTGGGGTATTGTAGCAGCTGTCCTTGCTTATAATGCTGCCATAATAACAAATAGTATTATTCAGGGTATAAATACAGGAATACAGACAGCACAAGCTATTGCAATGGCTGTGAAAACAGGGTCAACTATAGCGGAAACAGCTGCAACTAATGGTTTAACGGTGGCACAATGGGCATTAAATAGTGCTATGTTAGCATCACCTATTACATGGATCATAATTGCAGTAATAGCTTTAATTACTGTGTTTTATTTAGTGGTGGCAGCAATTAATAAGGTTACAGGGTCGAGCATATCAGCTACTGGAATTATAACAGGAGTTTTTGCTACTCTTGGAGCTTTCCTTTGGGATTTATTCCTTGGAGTATTTGAGCTAGTGCTAGGAGTAATTAATGGTTTTGTTAATCCTTTTATAAAAATAGCAAATTTTATTGGGAATGTGTTTACAAATCCAGTATCCTCAATCATTTATTTATTCCAAGGTATGGCTGATGGTGTGCTTGCTACGCTTCAAAAGATAGCTTCAGCAATGGACTTTATATTTGGTTCAAATATGGCTGATACCGTTGCAGGGTGGCGATCAGGCTTAAAGGATTTAGCAGACTCAGCTGTAAAAGAGTATGCACCGAATGAGAACTACCAAAATGTAATGGATGAGCTTGACTTGAGTGTTGAAAGCCTTGGATTAAAGCGTATTGAATACGGTGACGCTTACAAAGCTGGATATAACTTTGGTGATAAAATAGATGATAAATTCAGCATACCTAATATTGATGATTTGCTTGGAAACAAAGCCAAGGATGAAGCTTTAAGGATGAAACCTTATGATCCAAAGGACATATCAGGAATTGCAAATGATGCAGATAAGATAAAAGATAATACTGGTAAGATTGGACAAGAGGTTGACCTCTCTAATCAAAGCCTTCAGTATCTTAGAGATATAGCAGAGGTTGAGGCATTAAAGCAGTTTGAGGCAATTGATGCCTATGCTACTGTGGTATATGAAGATACTGAAGCTAAGCTTTCAAAGCAAGATAAAGAACTTTTAATGGCTGCATCTAACAAGGACACTAATATTTATTATCTTAACTACCAGGGCGGAGTTAATATTAAAAATGATATTAAGAAGGGTGAAGATTGGGAGACCATTAAGCGTAATCTGTATGAGGAAACTGAAACAGATATTGAAGTTGGTCTTTCAGGAATTGAGGAGGTTGTTATAGCATGATAAAGACTTTTATTAATGGTGAGCAGCTTCCTGTAAATCCTTTTGAAGATTTGACCTTTTCAGCCTCGGTAAATAGTAAAGATTATGAGATAGTTGCAATTGGAGATGTAACCCAGATAGGCAATAGAAAGCTTATTGAGGTTGAAATAAAAAGCTTATTTACGGACAAGGAGTATTCCTTCAGGGTAGTAGAAAGACCAAAGCTGGCTATTGATTATGTGAATATGATGTACAAGCTTTTGAATGAAAAAAAGCCTGTGAGGTTTGTAGTTACAGGGGATAAAACTGATATTAATATGCTCTGCAGTATTACAAATTTTAAGCATAGTCAAAAGTTTGGGGAAGAGGGAGAGTATTATTACACCTTGTCATTAAAAGAATATAGAGAGTATAAAACTAAGAGGGTAATAATTCAAAAGCCAAAGGTGCAGCAACCGAAGCCAGTAGCTCAGCCAGTACCACAAAGACCAGCAGACCCACCAAAACCAAGAACTCATACGGTTGTAAGAGGAGATACATTATGGGGGATTGCTAAAAAGTATTATGGTAACGGCAGCCAATACACAAAAATATTTGATGCGAACAGAGATAAAATCAAAAATGCTAATTTGATTTATCCTAATCAAGTCTTTGTTATACCATAAGGGGGCGATAGTTTGAGTTTAGAAGTTTTGCTTCAAAAGGCAAATGATAAGGCTTATGACATAACAGAGGTTGTAACTGCAGTTTCATTTGATGACAATATAAATAAATCTGGAGTTGTAAACTTTGCTGTCGTAAAGACTGATATTATCCCTATGGAAGGGGATGCCGTTAGAATCAAATATGATGGCATAACCTACTTCTCAGGATTTGTTTTCAAGGTTGGAAAAACTCATGAGGCTGAGGTTAAAATAACAGCCTATGATCAGCTGAGATATTTGAAGACTAATGAAACTTATGTGTTTAGCAATATGACTGCCAGTGAAGTTGTACGAAGGATATGCAGTGATTACAAAAGAACTGTTGGAGAAATTCAAGATACTAGTTATAGACTTGGAAGTCAGGTGTTTGATAATAAAGATTTGCTAGATATTATTGCTGATTGTTTAAATCTTACTCTTACTAACACCAAACAGTTATTTTTTATAAAAGATAATAATGGGTTTATAGAGTTAAAGAATATTGCTACAACAATTACAGACCTTTGTATTGATACAGAGAGTTTACTCTATGGATATAATTATGAAAGGTCTATTGATAATGATACCTTTAATCAAATAAAGCTTGTAAGAGATAATAAAACCACTGGTCAAAGAGAAGTATATATCACTAAGGACAGCTCCACTATTCAAAAGTGGGGCTTATTACAGTTTTATGAAAAAGTAGATGACGATATGAACCCTGAGCGGATAAAGCAAAAGGCGGATGGAATGCTGAAGCTAAAGAATAGGGTTGAACAAAAGCTATCCGTTGATGTTATTGGAGAGAAGAGCATAAGGTCAGGCAATGTAATTTATGTTGATATTCCTGATACAGGTATAAAAAAGTTTTTACTTTGCATATCAGCAAAACATATTTTTGAAAATGCAGGACATACCGTTAAAGCTGAATTTAAAGTGGTTTAAAGGGGGATTTAATAAGTGTTTACAACAGTAGAACAGGTTAAAAAAATAATAACTAACTTCTTGAATAATACAGGACGTGGCGGCTTTATGACAGGTGTTGTATCCTCTATTTCTCCACTTAAAATAAAAGCTGGAGCACGTCTTGAAATACCTGAAGAAAATCTTTATATAACAGACAACTGCATTGGTTTAGTCATAAATTTAAGGCATAAGCATAACTACTCTGAAGGGGCACTTAACGATGGCGTTGTATTAAGAGAAGCACTGCAGGTCGGAGATGGAGTTTTGCTTCTTTGCAGACCTCGTACTGTTGATGGAACTAAATATATTGTTTTAGATAGGATACAGCCTTACAAATCAGTAAGGGAGGTAGATGGGTTATGATACCACAAAATGATATTGTAGATTTTGAATATCAGGAGCCTCCTTCTAAGACTTGGTTTTTAGATCATAAGAGTAAAAGAATTATATCTCATATAGATGGCAAAAATGCAGTGGTGCAAGCTGCATATTGTGCAATTCAAACACAGAGATATGAGCATATAATCTTTTCGTGGCAATACGGAAGCGAGCTTCATACCCTTATAGGCAAGGATGAGGCTTATGTCTTCTCTGAAGCCAAGAGAATGATCAAAGAAGCTTTAAGCGTAGATACCAGGATTACAGAGGTTAGAGATTTTGCCTTTGAGAATGGGGTAATAAGTTTTGTTATAGATACCATATTTGGAAGCGAGCAATTAACTATGGGGGTGGGTACAGTATGAAGGACTTTGATGAAATTCTGCAAGAAATGCTTGATATGGTTCCTGATGAGTTTGATAAAAGAGAAGGAGGGATTATATACTGTGCTCTTGCACCTATAGCAGCCCAAATAGCAGAGTTATATTTTTATGCAGATAATATCATGGACACCACAATGCCAGATACATCAAGAGGTGATGATTTAACTCGTGTATGTGCAACTAGTGGTGTTAATAGATACCCAGCAACAAAGGCTGTAAGAAAAGGTAAGTTTACAGATAGCCAAGGGAATAATATGGACATACCTTTGGATAGTCGCTTTGGAGCTGAAAATCTGACTTATAAGGTTGTTAAATATATTGAACCAGGCATATATGAATTAGAATGTGAAGAGGCTGGTAAGGTTGGCAATACTTATTTTGGTGCTATACTTCCTATAAATAATATAAGCGGACTAGGAACGGCTACACTGATGGATGTGCTTATTGCAGGTGAGGACGAAGAAAGTGATGAAGATCTTAGAGTAAGATTTTATAAGACAGTAAATAGTCAGCCTTTTGGAGGGAATATCGCTCAATATGAGATAGAAATCCTTAAGATACCAGGTATAGGAGGAGTAAAAGTTTTCCCTACACCTAACGGTCAAGGCGGAAAAGTTCAGTGTGTAATAGTTGATCCACAGTTTAAACCAGCCAGTCAAACTTTAGTAAACAATGTTCAAGAGATAATTCAACCAAAGGGTAAAAGTCAAGGTGTTGGACTAGCTCCTATAGGTCATGACGTTACTATTTCAACAGTAACAGAGTTTACTATAAATATTTCAACCAATATAGCACTTAAGCAAGGCTACACCTTAGAAGGGGTAAGAAATAATATAAGACAAGCTGTGGAGAATTATTTGTCATCTATATCTTTCAAGGAGAATGTTGTAAGGGTTTCAAGGATAGAGTCTATTATGCTTGATGTAGAAGGAATTGCAGATGTTACTCAGACTCTATTGAATGGAGTATCAGGCAATATAACTCTAAAGAATGAATGGGATAACTATCAGGTACCTGCCCTTGGGAATGTTGAAATAGTGGAGGTATCATAATGTTTGATTATCTTGATTATTTACCACCGCATTTAAGGGATTTTAAAGAGTATATTGCACTAGGTGAAACTACAGGTGGACAGATAAGCCTTGTACAGGATGGAGTTGTTCAAATATATAGAAATCGCTTCATAGAAGAGGCTGATTTAAGTACCATAATGAGATGGGAGAAACTATTTAATATTCAAAGTACTAGTGCAAGCTTGGAACTAAGAAGGCAGCAGGTAATTGCATATTTCAATATGAGAGCACCTATTACTGGCAAAAGGCTTCAAACCATAATAGAAAATATAACCTTGTGTAAATGTGATATAAATGTAAAGCATGATGAATTCAGGTTTGAAATTATAATTATAAACTCTGATGTTTTCATTAACTTCCCTTTAATATTTACTCAGGTTCACAAACTAAAGCCTGCAAATATGCTATTTGATGTCATTGTAGAAACACAGGTTAAAGCAGCAGTAAAAGTTGCTACAGAAAAATATAAATATCCATATAAATTAACAGGTAATGATAAGGTTGGAACACTTCCTGATATTGCTTATATAGGTTTAAATAAAGATTTAGAGCTTGATCTTAATACTGAAGAGAAGGCTTTTTCTTTTAAGTATGAAATGACAGGTACTAAGCCTTATACCAATGTAGGAGGAGTTTTAGAACCGTTAAATATTAATTTAGAGCCGAATGGTTATGGGTACACATTTAAATATGACAATGTTGGAACTGAACCTTATGAAAATACAGAAGGAGCTTTAATTCAAGGTGATTATGCTCCTGAGATTGAGGCTGAAAGCTTTAAAATTGTATATAGAAAATGTGGAACAAGTAATACAAGGGGATAGGAGGGAGTTAAAGTGCTTACATCAAATGCAATAGATGGTTTTAAGAAATACACACAAAATAATATTGCTTTTGCAAAATTTAAAGTTGGCAGCACCTATTATCAAGTAGATATTCATAAAAAAGAAGTGCTTTCTGATGGTAGACTAGCGGTTTATGTATTAATTGATGACAAGATACCTGGTGATATTACCATAAGTGAAATACAGCTTTATGACATAGATAGTAAGCTCTGGTTAACAAAGACTGAGAATATTTCTAAGAAGGCTGTACAGGAAGGTATTTTGTATAGATTTACATTTGAATTTGAAGAAAGATAGGGGTGATGGAAATTGTATAAAAAGACAGTATGGCTGGATCATGTTGTAGAAAAACCTGATACCTACAGAGAAGTGCAAAATGCTGATGGGACAGTTACTCATACTCCAGTTGAGGGACAAGTCATTCAGCAAGGTACACCAATGTCTGCAACCAATTTTAACAATATGGAAGACGGCATATTTGAAAATAATATACTAAATTCTATGCTGCTCCAAGAGGTGTTGCAGCATAGAAGGGTTATGGCAGATTTACAAGGTGAAACTGGACAAAAATTAATAACTAATAGCAAGGAATATCCGTTTAATGACTCTGCAGTGACTATATCCCTTGCAAAATCAAGAGATACCTTAAATTATAGGGTGGATACTGAAGTTGTTAGTGCTAATGGCTCTGTAGATGATGTTGAAGTATATGATAAGCAGCTTAATGGATTTAAACTGCGATTTACAGGTAATGCAAAAGAAGTAACTATTAAATATATGGTTCAAGGAGGTATGTATCAATGATAGTTCTTGAAAAGAATGAAGGGCAAAAAATAGATTATTCCACAAGGTTAACAAAGCTGACTTTAAATGATGAAATGACTCTTGATTTAAGTAAATATGAGAGGGACTTTGATATGCATATAGATATTTGCTTAAATCAGTTTGGAATGCTTACTATGGGATTAAGTGAAAGATATGTAGCACAAATAGATATTCCAGCTAGGCAATACACCTATCAGGAAAATGGTACAGATGAAGAGGGAAATCCTAAGATAGAAAAAGTACCAGTGCCCTTTGATATGAACAAGGTCACATTAACATTATGGAGCATGGAGGGATAATCAATGAAAAATTATGATGAATTTAAGTTAGCAGTAGAAGCTGCAAGTGGTGGGAAGAATACAGTAATATTTGACGATTTAGGGTATCCAAGCATAGTAGTTCCAATACCTAAGTTTAAGCTTAGTGATGTTATAGATGGAGCACCACAAACAACTCATCCTGCCTTCATAGTTGATGGACAAGAGAAGGATGTTATTTATATATCCAAGTATCAAAACATAGTAGAATTTGATAGAGCTTATAGTTTGCCAATGAAAGACCCTAGAACCTATGTAAACTTTGACCAAGCTGTGCAATATTGCAAAAATAAGGGCAAGGGATGGCACTTAATGACCAATGCTGAATGGGCAGCCTTGGCTTTATGGTGTAAGAAAAACAATACTATGCCAAGAGGAAATAACAACTATGGACAAGATGCTTCAGCACCTTTAGAAAAAGGTGTGCCTACTTATAAGGATGGTAGTGGGAAAACATTGAGGGTTGCTACTGGCAGCGGTGCAGTAAGTTGGGCACATGATGGAACTAATGCAGGGATATTTGATTTAAACGGTAATGTGTGGGAATGGACAGGCGGTTTAAGATTAAAGAATGGAGAAATTCAAATAATTGCTGATAACAATGCTTCAAAGGATATTAGCCAATCTGACACAAGTACTCTTTGGAATGCTATTATGCCTGATGGAACTTTAGTGGCTCCTGGTACTGCTGGAACTTTAAAATTTGATTATACGACTGCTACTCTAACAGGTGGAACTGGAAGTTTTCAACTAAGCGATACTATTGTAAATGCACAAGCTGATGAAACTCCTTATGGATATAAAACCTTTGAAACATTAACCACAAAAGCAGGATTAACAGTTCCTATGATACTAAAATCTTTAGGTATATATCCGATAGATGCATCATGTGGAGGAGATGGACTTTATATGAGAAATATAGGTGAGCGTCTGCCGTTTCGTGGTGGTGCTTATGGTTCTACTACTGGTGCTGGTGTTTTCGCCCTCTTTTTGTCTAATACTCGTGGTTCTAGTAGTGACAATGTGGGGTTCCGCTCCGCTTTTGTCAATCTGTAATCTGGTGCACTGTGTTCTGTTCAAGCCGATGATAATCGGCTCTAACTTGAACTTTTACAGGGAGTTGATATTGTGAATATAAATAAATATGCAGAAGTTTTAAGAGGAAACTTAAAATTAAATGGACTAGAATTATATGAAGCAATTGTCCAAAATAGAGAAATTGGAGACAAATGTGAACTTCATAATTTTGATATATCATTGAAGCAAGGAAAAACAATTTCTGAAAAATGGCAATGCTCAAATTGCGGTACAGTAGTAGATTATAGAGAGAAACGTATGTATGAGTTAGGATTAAATCATGGAAGAACTAAATAGGTGATTTTATAACAAAATAACAAATATCATCACGTAAAATGCTATAATTTTTTAGGCTATAAATGGGAGTGATGGTTATAGAAGATTTAAAAATTTTACAGAAAGTATATGACATGATCAAATACGGATATCAAGCTCTTGCACAGTTCCCAAAGTCAGAAAAATTTGCTCTTGCAGTGGACATGAAACATTGTATGCATTTAATACTTGAAAGAGTTATTGAAGCTAACAAAAAGTATTATAAAAAGACTACTCTTCAAGAATTAGATGTTGAGTTAATGAAGCTTAGAGCTTATTTAAGGATATCTCAGGAACTTGGATTTTTACCATTTAAGAAGTATGAAGTATGGTCTGGAATGGTAGTTGAAATTGGTAAAATGCTTGGTGGATGGATTAAAGCAGTTAATGCTACTCAGGAAACAAAAAAGAAATAAATTTATATTGGGAGTAAGCATGAGCGTCTGCCGTTGCGTGGTGGTAATTATGGTAATACTACTGGTGCTGGTGTTTTCGCCCTCAATTTGAATGAGTATCGTACTAACAGCAACAGTAATGTGGGGTTCCGCTCCGCTCTACTCTCGTGGTCAGATGATATATACTCAAGGGTGTATATCCAGTACAGAGAGGATAAAGGGGCTTACTTCCATGCTATAATGCAAAAAATATACTTGTTATGAATGCCGAGAGTAATCTTTCAAAGGTAAAATCTGCAACGCATAACTTAATGTGAGTAATAATTTTATATTGGGAATAAGCCATAAGCGTCTGCCGTTTCGTGGTGGTGCCTATTGGCATGGTTCTGGTGCTGGTGTTTTCGCCCTCAATTTGAACAATGTTCGTGGTATCAGCGACATTAATGTGGGGTTCCGCTCCGCTCTACTCTCGTGGTCAGATGGTATATACTCAAGGGTATGTATCCAGTACAGAGAGGATAAAGGGGCTTGTTTCCATGCCATAAGGCAAAAAATATATTTGTTATGGATGCTGAAAGTAATATTTATTAGTGAAATCTGCAACACATAACCTTAATATGGATGATAATTTTATATTGGGAATAAGCCACGAGCGTCTGCCGTTTCGTGGTGGTGCCTATTGGCATGGTTCTGGTGCTGGTGTTTTCGCCCTCAATTTGAACAATGTTCGTGGTATCAGCGACATTAATGTGGGGTTCCGCTCCGCTCTACTCTCGTGGTCAGATGGTATATACTCAAGGGTATGTATCCAGTACAGAGAGGATAAAGGGGCTTATTTCCATGCCATAAGGCAAAAAATATATTTGTTGTGAATGCTGAAAGTAATCTTTTTATAGATAAAATCCGCAACGCACAACTTTTTCATTATGGAGGAAATAATGAAAATTAAAAATGTTTATAATGAAATATGTTCCTTTGAAAATCTATACAAAGCTTATTTAAATGCAAGAAAAAATAAAAGATTTAGAGATGAAGTTTTAGGTTTTACAAATAACCTTGAAGAGTATTTATTTGATATTCAAAAGGACTTAGTAAGCCATACTTATAAAGTAGGGCAATATAGAGAATTTTATATTTATGAGCCTAAGAAGAGGCTTATAATGGCACTACCATTTAAGGATAGAGTAATTCAGTGGGCTATATACCAGGTTATAAATCCTATGTTTTCAAAGGGATATATAACTGATAGTTATGCTTGTATTGAAGGAAGAGGCACTCATCAGGCGGTGCAGAGGCTTCATTATTGGCTTAAGAAAGTCAATAGAAAGCCAGGCAAATGGTACTATTTAAAGCTTGATATATCTAAATATTTTTATAGAATTGATCATGAAGTTCTAGTTAAAATGCTTCAAAAGAAAATTAAAGATAAGCAGCTAATGAGATTACTTGAGAACATTATATTTAGTGAAACTTCCTTTGGTTTGGAACTTGGAACAATAGACCCTGCTGAGCAAGATAAAAGAGTAGCTCAATGTGGTATGCCTATTGGAAATCTTACAAGCCAGATGTTTGCTAATATATACCTAAATGAACTAGACCAGTATATAAAAAGAGAATTAAAGGTTCATCATTATATAAGATATATGGATGATATGATTTTATTGGCTGATGATAAAAAGCTTTTGCATGAATATAAGACTTTAATAGATACTTTCTTGAATGAAAAATTAAAACTTAACCTTAATAATAAAACAGCTATTAGACCTATAACTCTTGGTATTGAGTTTGTAGGATATAAGCTATGGGCAACTCATATTAAGTTAAGAAAGAGTACAGCTTTGAAAATGAGAAGGCGGTTAAATAGCCTTAAAAAACAATATTTTAAGGGGAAAGTTGAATTAAGTGATGTCCAAGCAACAGTTAATAGTTATATGGGCATGATGAAATATTGTAATAGTTATAGCTTGAAAAACAAGCTTTTTGAGGGGCTTGTATTAAAAAGAGAATATGATACTAATTTAGAAAATCAAGACTTGCCATAGGCAGGTCTTATTTTATTACAAAAAATTATTAAAAGGAGGAGATTATATGTCTCTAGTACAATCATTATTATCAACAGAAAGGTATGGGATTAAATGCCCATATCAAATGGAACCAGAAGGAGTGTGTATTCATAATACAGCAAATGATGCTTCAGCAAAGAATGAAATTGCCTATATGAAGTCAAATGATAACCAGGTATCCTTTCATATTGCTGTAGATGATAAGGAAGCTATTCAGGCTATTCCTTTCAATAGAAATGCATGGCACGCTGGAGATGGGGGAAGAGGTACAGGCAATAGGAGATATATTGCTGTTGAAATCTGCTACAGTAAATCTGTAGGAGAAAGATTTGTCCAAGCAGAGCAAAGAGCTGCAAGAGAGGTAGCAGCAATATTAAAAGGATATGGTTGGGGAGTAGAAAGAGTTAAGGCACACAGAGATTTTAGTGCTAAAAATTGCCCTCACAGAACTGATATGGATAAGTTTAAAACTATGGTTCAGGAGGAATTAAACAAGCTTAATGGTGCAAGCAATCCAGTAAATACTTCAGCAGGTAATCTTTACAGAGTAAGGTTATCATGGAGTGATGCAGGCTCGCAGAAGGGTGCATTTAGTGATTTAAATAATGCTAAAAAATGTGCTGATGATAATGCAGGGTATAAAGTTTTTGATAAGAATGGACAACAGGTTTATCCTGAACAAATATCCAATAATATCATAGGAGAGGGAGCAAAGGTAAGGGTTGTAGGCAATAAATATGCTACAGGTCAGGACGTACCAGGATGGGTAAAAAATGAGACCTATACAGTACAACAGGTAAGTGGAAATAAGGCATTATTAAAGGAAATAGTTAGCTGGGTATATATCAATGATCTTGCTTTGGTATCTGCTTCAGCTGCACCTAAAGTAACCATAGAAGTAGGTTCTAAGGTGAAGGTAACAGGAAGCAACTACGCTACTGGACAAGCAATACCAGGATGGGTTAAGAATAATACCTATACAGTAATGCAGCTCAGTGATAATAAGGCTTTATTAAAGGAAATCATGAGTTGGGTTTATATAAAAGACCTGATTTTAATGTAATTTAATGAAATTTTAATGGAGGTAAAAGTGATGGAAAACTTAATAAATTTTCTGTGGGAGTGGAGATATATAATTATTTATATTATCTCCTTTGTTATTTTCCTTGTAACACATGGGAAGCAGTGGGTTAATGCTAAGGCTTATTCCCTAATGTTATTGGCAAAGAGCAAAGCAAAAGATGGTGTCCTTAATTCAGGACAAGAGCAGGAGGATTGGACAGTGGATCAGCTCTATATTGTATTAAAGAAGCTTAAAATACCATTTGTCACTAAAGAGGCTTTAAGACCACTGGTACGTAAACTGTACAAGCTCGCCAAAGATTATATTGATGATGGTAAGCTAAATAATAGTATTTAATAAAACATAAGGGTGGTTCAAATGTGGACTACCCTTTAAATATATTTTATGAGGAGGATTTATAAATGAATAGTTTTATTCCATGGATAGGCGGTAAAAGATTATTAAGAAAGACAATAGTTAGTATGTTTCCAGAGGACTTTGATAGGTATATTGAGGTGTTTGGAGGAGCTGGATGGGTGTTATTTGCTAAGGATAAACACGCTGACCTTGAAGTTTATAATGATGCAGAGGGAGAGCTTGTAAATCTATTTAGGTGCGTAAAATACCATGCTGGAGAGGTTCAGAAAGAGCTTGATAATACACTTAATGCAAGAGAGTTCTTTGAGGATTATAAGCAGCAGTTAGGCACTAGAGGACTTACTGATATACAAAGAGCAGCACGATATTTTATGCTTATTAAGACTTCTTATGGAGCTGATAAAAGGACATTTGGATGCATTAAAAAGAATTTAACGAATTCTATTGAGTATTTAAAAGATATTAAAGAGCGTTTAAATAATGTGGTAATAGAGAACAAAGATTTTGAGAATTTAATAAAAGTATATGATAGACCAAAGGCTTTATTCTATCTTGACCCACCTTATCATGGTACTGAAAAATATTATAATACAGGTTTTAATGAAAAAGACCATGAGCGTTTAAAAGAGTGTTTAAAAGCCATTAAAGGCAGGTTTATACTATCATATAATGATGATGAATATATAAGAGAACTGTACAAGGAATTTAATATAACAGAGATAGATAGAAGAAATTCCTTGGTAGAAAGATATGCTGATAAAGATAAAAACTATAAAGAATTAATAATAAAAAACTTCTAAATATATTTTTTTAAAATTAAAATAACGTAATACGTGATAAAATCAACAAATCAAAGAAAAATACATATCTATAATGTTAGAATATCCCAAAAAGTGGGGTGTTTTTATGATTAAGATATATTTGTCCAGGCTATTAGGAGAAAGAAGAATGACTCAGGCAGACCTAGCGAGAAAGACTGGTATTAGACCAACAACAATTAATGATATATATCATGAGATGGCTGAAAGAGTTAATTTAGAGCATCTTGATTTAATTTGTGAGGTTTTAGGCTGCGATTTAACAGAATTGATGGAATACATACCAAATAAGATACCTAAAACAGGTAAGAATTTAGTTAAAAAACCAAAAAGAAAAAATAAAAAAGAAAATTAAAGCTGTTTTTAATAAGCATTAAATAGGCTTTTAACATATATTAAAAAGAATAAAGATTTTAAAAAGAAAGGGCATTTGGAGATTAAATTTTCTCTAAATGCCCTTTCTTTTTGTATTTTGCGTGTCAAAATTTTGCGTTTTGCGTGACAAGCTACAGCAGAGGGAAGAACGACAACCTATGAGTATTTTGATAATGGAAACAAGAAAGCAGTTCAATATCAGGATGGCTCAAGGGAGGAATTTACTTACTATAAGAACAATCTTCTTAAGACATTAGTAAACAAAAAATCAGAC